>NZ_JBVHVP010000018.1:0-134976 GCF_055564775.1 Streptomyces sp. NPDC028991
TTCTCGTCGAACTCGCCGATCTGGCCCTCGCCGTCCAGCGTCACGGGGTCGGTCATCTGATGCCTCGTTCCTGTACTGTCCTGCGGTCGGCATACGGAAATGCCGCGCCCCCCAAGGCTAGAACCTGGGGGGCGCGGCATACATTCCGGGCCTGGTGGGGCCACCGGGAGGGGCTGAGTCAGCTCTCCGGGCGGTCCTCCGGGGCTCGTTCCGGAGCCGGGGCCGGAGCCGGCTCCGGCGTGGCGCTCTTGGCGGTGGAGATCGCCGCCGGCGCGCCGTTCGCTCCGTTCGTCAGGGCGAGCTCCTTCGGGGAGAGCACCGGCGGACGGGTCGAGGGCGTGCGCCGGGAGGAGCCGGTCCAGGCGGGCCGGGCCGGACGCTTGACGATCTGGGCGAAGACCTCGGCGATCTCCTCCTTGCCGAGCGTCTCCTTCTCCAGCAGCGCGAGCACGAGGTTGTCGAGGACGTCACGGTTCTCGACGAGGATCTCCCAGGCCTCGTTGTGCGCCGTCTCGATGAGTTTCTTGACCTCCTCGTCGACCAGCGCGGCGACCTCTTCCGAGTAGTCGCGCTGGTGACCCATCTCACGGCCCAGGAACGGCTCGGTGTTGTCGCCACCGAACTTGATCGCGCCGAGACGCTCGGTCATGCCGTACTGCGTGACCATCGCGCGAGCCAGGCCGGTGGCCTTCTCGATGTCGTTGGCGGCACCCGTCGTCGGATCGTGGAACACCAGTTCCTCGGCCGCGCGGCCGCCCAGCATGTAGGCGAGCTGGTCGAGCATCTCGTTGCGCGTGGTCGAGTACTTGTCCTCGTCCGGGAGCACCATCGTGTAGCCGAGGGCCCGGCCTCTGGACAGAATCGTGATCTTGTGAACCGGGTCGGAGTTCGGTGAGGCCGCCGCGACCAGGGCGTGTCCGCCCTCGTGGTAGGCGGTGATCTTCTTCTCCTTGTCCGACATGATCCGGGTCCGCTTCTGCGGGCCCGCGACCACCCGGTCGATCGCCTCGTCCAGCATGTGGTTGTCGACCAGCTTCTGGTCGCTGCGGGCCGTCAGCAGGGCGGCCTCGTTCAGCACGTTGGCCAGATCGGCGCCGGTCATGCCGGGCGTACGGCGGGCGACGGCCGACAGGTCGACGTCCGGGGCTACCGGCTTGCCCTTCTGGTGGACCTTGAGGATCTCCAGACGGCCCTGCATGTCCGGGCGGTCGACGGCGATCTGCCGGTCGAATCGGCCGGGGCGCAGCAGCGCCGGGTCGAGGATGTCGGGCCGGTTCGTCGCGGCGATGAGGATCACGCCGCCCTTGACGTCGAAGCCGTCCATCTCGACGAGCAGCTGGTTCAGGGTCTGCTCGCGCTCGTCGTGACCGCCGCCGAGGCCGGCGCCGCGGTGACGGCCGACCGCGTCGATCTCGTCGACGAAGACGATGGCGGGCGCGTTCGCCTTGGCCTGCTCGAACAGGTCACGGACCCGGGAGGCACCGACACCGACGAACATCTCGACGAAGTCGGAACCGGAGATCGAGTAGAACGGCACGCCCGCCTCGCCCGCGACGGCACGCGCGAGCAGGGTCTTGCCGGTGCCGGGCGGGCCGTACAGCAGCACACCCTTGGGAATCTTGGCGCCGACGGCCTGGAACTTGGCCGGTTCCTGGAGGAACTCCTTGATCTCGTGGAGCTCCTCGACGGCCTCGTCGGACCCCGCGACGTCCGAGAACGTCGTCTTGGGGGTGTCCTTGGTGATGAGCTTGGCCTTGGACTTGCCGAAGTTCATGACCCGGGAGCCGCCGCCCTGCATCTGATTCATCAGGAACAGGAAGACGACCACGATCAGGACGAACGGCAGCAGGGAGAGCAGAATCCCGACGAACGGGTTCTGCTTCGACGGCGACACCGTGTAGCCGTCGGGGATCTGCTTGTCCTGGTACTTGTTCTGCAGCGTATTGGCGAGGGTCACGCCCTGGTCGCCGATGTAGCTCGCCTGGATCTTCGAGCTGTCCTCGACCTTTTGACCGTCCTTGAGCTGGACCTTGATGGTCTGCTCGTCGCCGGTGGTCAGCTTGGCCGACTCGACCCTGTTGTCGTTGATCGCCTGGACAACCTGGCCCGTGTCCACCGTCTTGTAGCCGCCGGACGAGCCGACGACCTGCATCAACACGACCACGGCAAGGACGGCCAGCACGATCCACATGATTGGCCCACGGAAGTATCGCTTCACGTCCATCCACACGGAGCGGTGGCGCCCCGTCCCTCCTGCCATAGTGAGTTTGATAAGACAGTTCTTCCGACGGTACCCCAGCGCGGCGGCCCTCAGCCGCACGGGACCGCTGGCGTCCCGTCTGCATGCTCCAACGGCGCGGAGGCCTCCGGGGTTCCCGGTGGCCCCCCGAAACGCTCAGGAGCCCGTCACGGCGCCGCGTCAGCCACCGTAGACGTGGGGCGCGAGCGTACCGACGAAGGGCAGGTTGCGGTATTTCTCGGCGTAGTCGAGGCCGTAGCCGACGACGAACTCGTTGGGGATGTCGAAACCGACCCACTCCACGTCGATGGCGACCTTCGCGGCGTCGGGCTTGCGCAGCAGCGTGCACACCTTGAGGGAGGCGGGCTCGCGCGAGCCGAGGTTGGAGATCAGCCAGGACAGGGTCAGGCCGGAGTCGATGATGTCCTCGACGATCAGGACGTGCCTGCCCTTGATGTCGGTGTCGAGGTCCTTGAGGATCCGCACCACGCCGGAGGACTGGGTGCCCGCGCCGTACGAGGACACCGCCATCCAGTCCATCGTGACGGGGGTGGACAGCGACCGGGCCAGGTCGGCCATGACCATCACGGCGCCCTTCAGCACGCCGACGATGAGCAGGTCCTTGCCCGCGTACTCCGCGTCGATCTTCGCGGCCAGCTCGGCCAGCTTCGCGTCGATCTCTTCCTTGGTGATGAGTACCTTCTCGAGGTCGGCACCCATGTCGTTCGCGTCCACCCGCATCACTTTCGGTCGTCCCACCGGCCACTCCGGAGCGCCCCGGTGATCCGTACGCGGATCGGTGGGAGGGTCCGGATTCAGCCTTGCCGAATCACCAGTCTGCCACCCTGGCGCTGGGCGACGACTCTGCCGGGGAGGTTGATGGCCCCCTGACCGCGCCAGCCGGTGATCAGCCGGTCGACTTCCTCGATGTGGCGGGCGAACAGCGCGCCGGCCGGGGCACCGGCCTCGATGGCCGCGCGGCGCAGGATCCGGCGGCGTACGGCGGGCGGGAGGGCGTAGAGCTTGGCGCACTCCAGTACGCCGGTGGAGTCGCGGACGCCGGCCTCGGCCTGGCGGGCCCAGGTGTCGAGGGCGTCGGCGTCGTCCCGGGAGAGTTGCGCCGTGCGGGCGAGGGCCTCGACGACGCCCTTGCCGAGGGCCTTCTCCAGGGCGGGCAGGCCCTCGTGGCGCAGCCGGGAACGGGTGTACGCCGGGTCGGCGTTGTGCGGGTCGTCCCAGACGGGCAGGGACTGGACCATGCAGGCCTTGCGGGCGGTCTGCCGGTCGACCTGGAGGAAGGGGCGGCGGTAACGGCCGCCGGCCCCCGAGACCGCGGCCATGCCCGACAGGGAGCGGATGCCGGAGCCGCGGGCGAGGCCCAGCAGGACGGTCTCGGCCTGGTCGTCGCGGGTGTGGCCGAGCAGGACGGCGGCGGCGCCGTGGCGGGCGGCGGCGGCGTCCAGGGCGGCGTAGCGTGCGTCACGGGCGGCGGCTTCGGGCCCGCCCCCGCGGCCGACGGTCACGGCGGTGGCCTCGACGGGGTCGAGGCCGAGTTCGCGCAGGCGCAGGACGACCTCTTCGGCGCGCAGGTCCGAGCCGTTCTGCAGGCCGTGGTCGACGGTGACGCCGCCGGCGCGGACACCGAGCCGGGGGGCCTCGAAGGCGAGGGCGGAGGCGAGCGCCATGGAGTCGGCGCCACCGGAGCACGCCACGAGCACGAGCGGTGACGTCGGGGGCCCGGCCGCGCGTTCGGGCGCGCGATCGGCGGCCGTCGCGGCGGGAACGCCGGCCGTGGTGTTCGGTTCGGTGAGGATGTCGTGGAGGACGCGGCGGACCGCCAGGCGTATCGCCGCGACCGCAGGATGGGGACCCATGTCCGGTGCCCTTCATGAAGTTGTCGGGGGGTGAACCCGAGATTCGGTCACGCAGAGTGTGTAGATGGTGACAGAAACGGGCCGTTCCCCGAGCATCGCACGCCTGTCGAGGGCTCACGGTCCCTCGGACGGGTGATTGGAGGGGCGTTCGACTGCCGTCGGCCGGATTCGTTTCACGCCCCGCCCGCGGGGCTCACGACTCCGGCTTGCGGTGCACCCGCGCGATCCAGTCCGCCGGTTTGGAGATCTCCGCCTTGGTGGGGAGGGTGTTGGGCGAGGTCCAGACCCGGTTGAAGCCGTCCATGCCGCACTCGTCGACGACGGCCCGGACGAAGCGCTCGCCGTCCCGGTACTGGCGGAGCTTGGCGTCCAGGCCGAGCAGCTTGCGCAGTGCCAGATCGAGGCGGGAGGCGCCCTTGGCCCGGCGCTGCTGGAACTTCTCGCGGATCTCCCCGACGCTCGGCACCACCGCCGGCCCGACCCCGTCCATCACGAAGTCGGCGTGGCCCTCCAGCAGTGACATCACGGCGGTGAGACGGCCGAGAACCTCCCGCTGGGCCGGCGTCTGCACCAGCTCCACCAGCGACCGGCCGCCGTCGTCCTCCTCGGCCTCGGGCCGGCCCCCGGCGAGCGTCTGGGCGGCCTCACGGACCCGCTCCAGCACGGTCATGGGGTCGACGTCGGTCTCCGCGAGGAACGACTGGATTTCGCCCTCCAGGTGGTCGCGGAGCCAGGGCACCGCGGTGAACTGCGTGCGGTGCGTCTCCTCGTGCAGGCAGACCCAGAGGCGGAAGTCGTGGGGCTCGACGTCGAGTTCGCGCTCGACGTGCACGATGTTCGGAGCGACGAGCAGCAGCCTGCCGCCGCCGTTCGCACCGGCGGGGAGTTCGCGGGTGGCCGGGGCGAAGGTCTCGTACTGGCCGAGGACGCGGGAGGACAGGAACGACAGCAGCATGCCCAGCTCCACGCCGGTGACCTTGCCGCCGACGGCGCCGAGGACGGCGTTGCCGGCGCTGCTGCCGCGCCGCTCCTGCATCTTCTCCAGCAGGGGTTTGAGGATTTCCCGGAACCCGGCGACGTTCGCCCGGGCCCAGCCGGGGCGGTCGACGACGAGGACGGGGGTGTCGTGGGCCTCGTCGGTGGCCATACGGGTGAAGCCCCGGACGTGTCCCTCCGAGGCCTTGGCATGGCGGCGGAGTTCCGCGACGACGGCCCTGGCCTCGTCGCGGCTCACCTCGGGGCCCGGCCGTACGAGCCGGGTCGCGGTCGCCACCGCGAGATTCCAGTCGACCATGCCGGAAGATGCGCCGATGCTCGTCATTCCTCAACGGTACGTGAGCGCTGCCGCTGGGGGCAGGCTGTGGCGGGCGGTGGGGTGGGGCGCCGTGTGGGCGGCCGGTGCCGGTGCGGGCCGGGGGACGCGCGGCCCGGCGTCGCGGGGTGCCTCCCGGGCAGTTCAGGCACTGGGGCAGGCACGACCGCCCGCGGCCACGGCGTACGGCACGGCTGCCCGCGGCTACGGCGTACGGCACGGCTGCCCGCGGCTACGGCGTACGGCACGGCTGCCCGCGGCTACGGCGTACGGCACGGCTGCCCGCGGCTACGACACCAGGGTCGTCGCCAAGTGGTCCAGGGCCGTCTGGGCCGACCACGCGTCGGTGGTGTCGGAGGCCAGGAAGGCGAAGCCCAGGAGGCGGCCCTCGGCGGTGACCATGGTCCCGGCGAGGGTGTTGACGCCCGTCAGGGTGCCCGTCTTGGCGCGGACCAGTCCGGCCGCTCCGTCCGTGTAGCGGCTGGTCAGCGTGCCGGTGAAGCCGGCGACGGGCAGGCCGGTGAGGACGGGGCGGAGCTCGGGGCGGGCGGGGTCGGCGGCCTCGGCCAGCAGGGCGGTGAGGAGGCCGGCGGTGATCCGGTCGGCGCGGTCCAGGCCGCTGCCGTCGTGGAAGCGGGCGCCGCGCACGGGCAGGCCCAGCTGCTCCAGGCGGGCCGGGATGGCGGCGGAGACGCCGTCGAAGTCGGCGGGTTCGCCGGTCGCCAGGGCGGTGTGGCGGGCGAGGGCCTCGGCGAGGTCGTTGTCGCTGTCGGTCAGCATCCGCTCGACCAGGGCCGCCAGCGGGGGCGAGGAGACGGTGGCGAGGGTGTCCGCGCGGTCGGTCGCCTTGGAGGGACCGGGGGGCGACGCGGTGATGCCGTGCTGCTCCAGGAAGCCGGCGAAGGTGCGGGCGGCGTCGGCGGCCGGGTCGGGCACGCGGGGGGCGGGGCCGCTGGTGGAGTCGTCCGTGCGGGCCTCGTCGGCCATCAGGGCGGTGACGCGGGCGAGGTTCTCGTTGACCCCGATCGGGTGCGTCTCCGTACCGGCGTAGAGCGTCGTGTCGTACGACAGCGTCACCTCGCGCACGTCCCGCTTCTTCAGGGCGGCGGCGGTCTTCCCGGCGAGGGTGCGCAG
This sequence comes from Streptomyces sp. NPDC028991, assembly GCF_055564775.1. Classification (NCBI taxonomy): domain Bacteria; kingdom Bacillati; phylum Actinomycetota; class Actinomycetes; order Kitasatosporales; family Streptomycetaceae; genus Streptomyces; species Streptomyces sp. NPDC028991. Next base: position 6,560 of record NZ_JBVHVP010000018.1, read on the forward strand.
GCTCGCGAGGCCCCGGGCGTCCTTGCGCGCGGTGAGGGTGGGGTCGCCGCCGCCGACCAGGAGGAGTTCACCGGTGTCGGTCTCCAGGGCGGTGCGGGTGGTGAGGCGGTGGTCGGGGCCCAGGGCGGTGAGGGCGGCGACGGCGGTGGCGATCTTGGTGGTGGAGGCAGGGGTGAGGGGGACGTCGGCGCCGAGGCCGTAGAGGCGCTTGCCGGTGGTGAGGTCGACGACGGCCGCCGCGCGCCGGTCGCCGAGCACGGGATCGTCCAGGAGGGGGCCGAGGACGCCGGCGAGGGCCTCGCGGTCCGGTGCCGCCTTGACGCCGCCCGGCACGCCGCCGGCGGCGCCGCCGAGGCCCGCCAGGACGGAGTCCGCACTCGGCGCGGGGCGGGGCGCCCCGGGCGTCGTACCGGTGCCCCCGGGCCCGCGGCCGTGATCTACGCCACCCGTGCGCTCCAGCGCGACGGCCCGGTCCCGCTCGGCCGTACGCTGACCCGTGGAGTCCCAGGGGCCGGCGGCGGTCACCACACCGGCGGCGAGAGCCAGCCCGGCGGTGGCGGCACCGGCGGTGTACTGCCAGGTCTTCGGCCTGGTGACCCGGGCGAGCTGCGGCGTCGTGGCCCGCGCGAACCGCGCGAGACGCGGTTTGGCGGCCCGCGCGGCGCGTGCCAGGCGCGGACGTACGGCGTCCGCGGCGCGCGCCACGTGCGGTCCCGCGGCCCGCCAAGGCCTCAGCTCTGGCACTATCACCAGCCCCTTTCGCGATCACACACCTGCGTGAGGGACACTTAACCACCAGAACTATGTGCTGATCATGGAGGAGCGTCCGGTGGAGTTCGACGTCACGATCGAGATCCCGAAGGGTTCGCGGAACAAGTACGAGGTGGACCACGAGACCGGTCGTATCCGCCTGGACCGCCGCCTCTTCACCTCGACCGCCTACCCGACCGACTACGGCTTCGTCGAGAACACCCTCGGCGAGGACGGCGACCCGCTGGACGCGCTGGTCATCCTGGACGAGCCGACCTTCCCAGGCTGCCTCATCCGCTGCCGCGCGATCGGTATGTTCCGTATGACGGACGAGGCCGGCGGCGACGACAAGCTGCTGTGTGTGCCGTCGACCGACCCGCGCGTGGAGCACCTGCGTGACATCCACCACGTGTCGGAGTTCGACCGCCTGGAGATCCAGCACTTCTTCGAGGTCTACAAGGACCTGGAGCCCGGCAAGTCCGTCGAGGGCGCCGACTGGGTGGGCCGCACCGACGCCGAGGCCGAGATCGAGCGGTCCTACAAGCGCTTCAAGGACCAGGGCGGCCACTGATCAGGAGCCACTCCCGTAACGGGTCGCACGCCTCACGCGTGCGGCCCGTTCACGTTTGGCTGCGCATACTGAGGGCTACAGGCAGGAGGATGTGTACGGATCAGGGAGCGTTGCGCAGGTGACGGAGGCGGAGGACCGCAAGCCGCAGTCGGACGAGGCCCGCAGTGCCTTCCGGCCGCCCGGCTCCGCGGCGGCGTCGATCGACGGCGAGTCCTCGACGACGTCCGAGTTCGAGATCCCGCAGGGTCTGGCCGTCCCGCGGCACACCGGCACCGAGTCCGAGACGACCTCGGAGTTCGCGCTGCCCGAAGGGCTGGACGCGCCTCCGGCCGCGCCCGTGGAGGGCGAGGGGTCGGCGTTCATCACGCCGAGCACCTACAGCGCCTGGACCGCGCCGACCACCTTCACCCCGGCGAGCGGCTTCCCGGCGGTGAACCTGACGGACGTGCCCTGGCAGGACCGGATGCGCGCCATGCTGCGCATGCCGGTGGCCGAACGGCCCGCGCCCGAGACGGCGCAACGGCACGACGACGACACGGGCCCCGCCGTGCCGCGCGTGCTCGACCTGACCCTGCGTATCGGGGAGCTGCTGCTGGCGGGCGGTGAGGGTGCCGAGGACGTGGAGGCGGCGATGTTCGCCGTGTGCCGTTCCTACGGCCTGGACCGCTGCGAACCGAACGTCACCTTCACCCTGCTGTCCATCTCCCACCAGCCGTCCCTGGTCGAGGACCCGGTGACGGCGTCGCGGACGGTCCGTCGCCGGGGCACCGACTACACGCGGCTCGCGGCCGTCTTCCACCTGGTGGACGACCTCAGCGACCCGGACACGAACATCTCCCTGGAGGAGGCCTACCGGCGCCTCGCGGAGATGCGCCGTAACCGGCACCCGTACCCCACCTGGGTACTGACCACGGCGAGCGGTCTGCTCGCGGGCGCGGCGTCGGTGCTGGTCGGCGGCGGGCTGACGGTGTTCTTCGCGGCCATGCTCGGCTCGATGCTCGGAGACCGGCTGGCCTGGCTGTGCGCCGGGCGCGGGCTTCCCGAGTTCTACCAGTTCGCGGTGGCCGCGATGCCGCCGGCCGCCATGGGTGTCGCGTTGACGGTGACGCACGTCGACGTCAAGGCGTCCGCCGTCATCACCGGTGGTCTGTTCGCGCTGCTGCCGGGGCGGGCCCTGGTCGCGGGCGTGCAGGACGGGCTGACCGGCTTCTACATCACCGCGTCCGCGCGGCTGCTGGAGGTCATGTACTTCTTCGTCAGCATCGTCGCCGGGGTGCTGATCGTGCTGTACTTCGGCGTCCAACTGGGCGCCGAACTCAACCCGGACGCCGCGCTCGGCACGGGCGACCAGCCGGTCGTCCAGATCGGCGCGTCGATGCTGCTGTCGCTGGCCTTCGCGATCCTGCTCCAGCAGGAACGATCCACCGTGCTGGCGGTGACCCTGAACGGGGGCGTCGCCTGGAGTGTGTACGGCGCGATGCACTACGCCGGCGACATCTCGCCGGTGGCGTCCACGGCCGCCGCGGCGGGGCTCGTGGGCCTGTTCGGGCAGCTCATGTCCCGCTACCGCTTCGCGTCGGCGCTGCCGTACACGACCGCGGCGATCGGGCCGCTGCTGCCCGGTTCGGCGACGTACTTCGGGCTGCTGGCGATCGCGCAGAGCGAGGTCGACAAGGGGCTGGTGTCCCTGTCGACGGCCGTGGCGCTCGCCATGGCCATCGCCATCGGAGTGAACCTCGGTGGGGAGATCTCGCGGCTGTTCCTGAAGGTGCCGGGCGCGGCGAGTGCGGCGGGACGCCGGGCGGCGAAGCGCACGCGAGGGTTCTAGCGACGGGTGCCGTGCACCTTCGTCGCCGACCGCCTACGGGCTCGGGGCCGCGGGGTCGCACACCGGTACGGACCCCGCGGCTCTGAGGCGGCCTCAGTACCCCTGGTTGTAGGGGTGCTGCCCGCTCTGCTGATCGCCGTACGGCTGCCGGCCGTATCCCTGCGGGTACTGCGGGGCGTACGGCTGCTGCTGCGGCGGCTGGGTCTGCGGCTGCGGCTGCGGCTGCGGCTGCTGGGGCGGGTACGGGTCCACCCTGCGGAGCTGGGTCGTGGCGTCGTCCATGACCGGGTACTGGGGCTGCTGGTACTGCTGCTGGACCGGCGTCGGCCGCGGCTGCGCGGCGGCGCGCTTCTTCTTGCCTCGCTCGCGGAGGTACTCGATGGCGATCGGTACGACCGAGACGACGACGATCAGGACGAGGATCGGCTCGACGTTGGTCCGGATGAACTCGATCTGGCCGAGCCAGTAACCCGCGAGGGTGACGCCCGAGCCCCAGGCCACGCCGCCGACGATGTTGTACGTGAGGAAGGTGCGGTACTTCATGCGGCCGGCCCCCGCCACGATGGGGGCGAAGGTGCGCACGATGGGCACGAAGCGGGCCAGGACGATCGCCTTGGGCCCGTACTTCTCCATGAACTCGTGGGCCTTGTCCAGGTTCTCCCGTTTGAAGAGTTTGGAGTTGGGACGGCTGAAGAGTCTGGGGCCGAGGAACTTGCCGATCATGTAGCCCACTTGGTCGCCGATGACGGCGGCCAGCACGATCAGGGTGCACACCAGCCACAGCGGCTGGCTGATGTACTCGCCCTGGGCGACGAAGAGGCCCGCGGTGAACAGCAGCGAGTCGCCGGGCAGGAAGGCGAAGAGTCCGGACTCGGCGAAGACGATGAGCAGGATGCCCGGCAGAGCGAAGGTCTCGATCAGGTAGTCCGGGCTGAGCCACTCGGGGCCGAGCGCAAGGGTGGTCACGGGATTGTGGCTCCTGCTGCTGGGGGGAGGCGGGCTGGGACCTGGCTGCCCAAACGTATAACGCAGCCGTGGCGTTCCAGGTTCCACGGGAGTCCTGGGGGTGCACTGTGACGTTCCCCGGGGAAACCTGAGAACCATGGGTATTGAAGAATACGGCGGCGGACAGGGTCCTCGGCCCGAGGTGCTCGTCGTGACCACGAACGACCTGCCGGGCCATCGCGTGCAGGAGGTGCTGGGGGAGGTCTTCGGGCTGACCGTGCGCTCCCGGCACCTGGGCAGCCAGATCGGTGCCGGGCTGAAGTCGATGGTCGGCGGTGAGCTGCGCGGGCTCACCAAGACGCTGGTCGAGACCCGCAACGAGGCGATGGAGCGCCTGGTCGAGCAGGCACACGCGCGGGGGGCCAACGCGGTGCTGGCCTTCCGCTTCGACGTGACGGCGGCCGCGGACGTGGGCACCGAGGTGTGCGCGTACGGGACGGCGGTGGTCGTGGCCCGGGAGTGAGACCCGGGCCACGTCCACCGCTCAGGAGGTGTGCCGGACGGCGTTGGCGAGGATCGCGTCGCGCATGTAGGCGGCGAGGCCCGGCCGCGCGGCGTCGATGTTTCGCGTGAAACGTTCGTCCGAGACGTACATCTCGCCCAGGCAGGTGTGCATCTCGTACCCGCAGTCGTAGTGGTTGCGGGCGATCCCCTGCCGGTGGTCCTCGGCGGCGTCCATGGCCGCCTCGGAGTCGGCGGGCTCACCGGCCTCCATCAGGGCGACGAAGCGCCGGGTGAGCTCGTCGGCCTCGTTCTGGATGCGCTGCCAGTCCTCCTTGGTGTACGAGGCGGTCTTCTGCCGCGACTGGCGGTAGGCGTCGGTGCCGCCCCAGCGCTCCTGGACCTCCTCCTGGTACTGGTCGGGGTCGAAGTCGCCGAAGACCTCGAACTTCTCCTCGGGCGTGAGGTTGATGCCCATGCTGCGTGCCTCCATGGCCTGCTCCACGGCCGCCGCCACCTTCTCCAGCCTCTCGATCCGGGCGGTCAGCAGTTCGTGCTGGCGGCGCAGGTGCGCGCGCGGGTCCGCGTCCGGGTCGTCGAGCAGGACGGCGACCTCGTCGAGCGGGAAGCCCAGCTCCCGGTAGAACAGGATCTGCTGCAGCCGGTCGAGGTCGGCGTCGTTGTAGCGCCGGTGGCCCGCGCGGCTGCGCTCACTGGGTACGAGCAGGCCGATGTCGTCGTAGTGGTGCAGGGTGCGCACCGTCACTCCGGCGAAGCCGGCCACCTGTCCCACGGAGTAGCTCACTTCCGCTCCCTTCTCTGGCGCCCTCCACGCTGCCGCCTCACGTGACGTGAGGTGCAAGCCCGGCGCGAGCCCGGGTGCGGAGGCCGGGCCCCGGACCTACCGTCGGTCGCATGCCACTGCATCACGGGCCCCGTCCACCGCAGGACGACGACCGCGCCCGGCGCCGCCTCGCCACGAACCCCTTCTACGGTCAGGCGGACCCGACCGGCGGCATGACCGAGGCCCCGCCCACACACCGCCTGCCCGACGCTCCCCTGCCGCCTTCGACGGCGTACCGGCTGGTCCACGACGAGCTGATGCTGGACGGCAACGCGCGGCTGAACCTGGCCACCTTCGTCACCACCTGGATGGAGCCGCAGGCCGGGGTGCTGATGAGCGAGTGCCGGGACAAGAACATGATCGACAAGGACGAGTACCCCCGCACCGCCGAGCTGGAGCGGCGCTGTGTGGCGATGCTCGCCGACCTGTGGCACGCGCCCGACCCGTCGGCGGTGGTGGGCTGCTCGACCACCGGGTCGAGTGAGGCGTGCATGCTGGCCGGGATGGCCCTGAAGCGGCGATGGGCGTTGCGGAACGCCGACCGGTATCCGAGCAGAGACGTGCGGCCCAATCTCGTCATGGGCGTGAACGTCCAGGTCTGCTGGGACAAGTTCTGCAACTTCTGGGAGGTGGAGGCCCGGCAGGTGCCGATGGAGGGCGACCGCTTCCACCTCGATCCGCAGGCCGCCGCCGAACTGTGCGACGAGAACACCATCGGGGTCGTCGGCATCCTGGGCTCCACCTTCGACGGGTCCTACGAGCCGGTCGCCGACCTGTGTGCGGCGCTGGACGCGTTGCGGGAACGGACGGGCCTCGACGTCCCGGTGCATGTCGACGGGGCCTCCGGTGCCGTGGTCGCGCCCTTCCTCGACGAGGACCTGGTGTGGGACTTCCGGTTGCCGAGGGTCGCCTCGATCAACACCTCGGGGCACAAGTACGGGCTCGTCTACCCGGGCGTCGGCTGGGCGCTGTGGCGGGACGCGGAGGCACTGCCCGAGGAACTGGTCTTCCGGGTGAACTACCTGGGCGGCGACATGCCGACCTTCGCGCTGAACTTCTCCCGGCCCGGCGCGCAGGTGGTCGCGCAGTACTACACCTTCCTGCGGCTGGGCCGCGAGGGCTACCGGGCGGTGCAGCAGGCCTCGCGGGACATCGCGCGGGGGCTCGCCGGGCGGGTGGCGGCGCTCGGTGACTTCCGGCTGCTCACGCACGGCGACCAGCTGCCGGTGTTCGCCTTCACGACGGCCGACGACGTGACGGCGTACGACGTGTTCGACGTCTCCCGGCGGCTGCGGGAGGGCGGCTGGCTGGTGCCCGCGTACACCTTCCCGCCGCACCGCGAGGATCTGTCCGTGCTGCGCGTGGTGTGCCGCAACGGCTTCTCCGCCGACATGGCCGACCTGCTCATGGCGGACCTGGAGCGGCTGCTGCCGGAGCTGCGCCGGCAGCCGCACCCGCTGACCCGCGACAAGGGTGCGGCGACCGGCTTCCACCACTAGGGCCTGCCAGGGGCACGGCCGGGGAGGCCTGGCTAGCGGCTGAGGCGGGCGAACCTCCGCACCGCCAGGGGGAAGAACACCGCGAGCAGGGCCAGCGGCCACCCGACCGCCGCCCACACGTGGCCGGGCTCGCCGCCTGGGCCGCCGAACAGGTCGCGTACGGCCGTGGCGGTCTGGGACATCGGGTTCCACTGGACGACCGTGCCGAGCCAGCCCGGCATGGCCTCCGGGGTGGCGAAGGCGTTGGACAGGAAGCCGACCGGCCAGACCAGGATCTGCACCGCCTGCACCAGCTCCGGCTTCCCGGCCACCAGGGCCAGGTGGATGCCGATCCACAGCATCGCGAACCGGAAGAGCAGCAGCAGGCCCACCGCGCCCAGGAAGGCGCCGGGGCCGCCCTGCGCCCGCCAGCCGAGCGCGTACCCGACGGCGATCAGCACCGTGAGCCCGAGCGCCGACTGGAGCATGTCGGCGGCCGAACGGCCCACCAGGACCGCGCCGTTGGCCACCGGCAGGGAGCGGAAGCGGTCGACGACGCCCTTGTCGAGGTCCCGGGTGACGGCGACCATGGTGCCCTCCAGACCGAAGGCCATGGTGAGGGCCAGCATCCCGGGGATCAGGTAGTCGACGTAGTCGCCGCTCACGCCCCGGCCGCCGCCGACCAGGTAGCCGAACATCAGCAGCATCATCACCGGGAAGACCAGGTTGACGACGACCGCGATCGGCTGCCGTGCCCAGCGGGCCAGTTCGCGGCGGGTCATGGTCCAGGAGTCGGTCAGGGCGAACGTCGCGGAGTTCATGGTGCCCGTGCTCACACGGCCTCCTTGGTGCGGTCGGTGAGGTGCAGGAACACCTCGTCCAGGGTCGGACGGCGCAGGGCCACGTCCTCGGCCTCCAGGCCGGCTTCCTCCAGCGCCCGTACGACGCCGGAGAGCGCCGCCATGCGGTCGGTGACCGGCGCGCTGAGCAGCCGGCGGTCGGGGTCGACGCGGACGCCGGTGAGGGGCAGCAGGGTCGCCGCGGCGGCCAGTTGCCCGGCGTCACGCAGGACGACGTCGACGCGGTCGCCACCGATGGCGGCCTTCAGTTCGTCCGCGGTGCCGTCGGCGACGACCCGGCCGGCGTCGACGACCGAGATGCGGTCGGCGAGCTGGTCGGCCTCCTCCAGGTACTGGGTGGTGAGCAGGACCGTCGTACCGCCGCCCACCAGGGTGCGGACCGAGTCCCACACCTCGGCGCGGCCGCGCGGGTCGAGGCCGGTGGTCGGCTCGTCCAGGAAGAGCACCTCCGGTTCGGTGATCAGGGACGCGGCGAGGTCCAGGCGGCGCCGCATGCCGCCGCTGTAGGCGCTGACCGGCTTGCGCCCGGTGTCGGTGAGGTCGAAGCGGGCGAGGAGTTCGCCGGCACGCGCGCGTGCCCGCCGGGCGCCCAGGTGGTGGAGGCGGCCGAACATCTCCAGGTTCTGCCGGCCGCCGAGTTCCTCGTCGAGCGCGGCGTGCTGGCCGAGCAGGCCGATGCGCAGCCGCACGGCGTACGCGTCGGTCGCTACGTCGTGCCCGGCCACCTCGATCCGGCCCGCGTCGGGCCGCAGCAGGGTGGACAGGATGCGGACCAGCGTCGTCTTGCCCGCGCCGTTCGGGCCCAGGACGCCGTGCACCGTGCCCCGCGTGACCGTGAGGTCGAGCCCGTCCAGCGCGTCCTTGCTGCCGTACCTCTTGCGTGCCCCTTCGACGGTGATCGCCGTGTCGGTCACTACCACTCCCTCATTAGTCAAAGTTGACTACCTGCCTGGAAGCGTATGCCCGGCTCCCGGATTGGTCAAACTTGATTAGCCGTGGTCTCCCGAATGCCGCTCCCCCGTGGCGAACGGGTTCTCCTCGCCCTCGCCGAGGACGCCGACGAACGGCTCGCCCTCCCCGGCGAAGGTGTACGCGCCGCCGCGGATGCGTTCGATGAGGGCGCGGGTCCACTCGGCGCCGGTGTCGGCGGAGTGCACCCAGAGGTTCATGATCTCGCCGATGTGGCCGAGCTGCCCGGGGCCGTCCTCGGGCGTGTAGTACTCGGTGACGGACCTGCGCCACTTCCGGATGGCCTGGACCCGCTCCTCCAGCAGCGCCAGCACCTCGTCGCGTTCGAGGTCGACCATCAGGCCGAGCCCGGCGGAGAGCACGTCCGGCTTCTGGTCGTAGGCGGTCAGGGACTCCCGGAGCAGGGAGAAGTACTCGACGGCGCCCTGGTCGGTGATCTCGTACTCGGTGCGCGGTGGCCCGCCGGCGGTCGACGGGGCGATCTCGTGCGCGTGCAGCAGGCCCTGCTTGGCCATCTGCTTCAGCGCGTGGTAGATCGAGCCGGGCTTGGCGTTGGACCACTCGTGCGCGCCCCAGTACTCCAGGTCGTTGCGCACCTGGTAGCCATGGGCCCGCCCGTGCTGGCGGACCGCGCCGAGCACCAGGAGTCGGATCACTGACATAAGGTCCAGGTTAGGCCGGGCACGGTCGTTCCCAGGAGGTGCCCCGCTCCTTCGCCACCAGGTCCCGGGCCGAGGCGCCTCCGGCAGCGCGCGGCGCGCCTCGTCATGCGGGAGGGCGCATCGTCGCGCCCGAGCGCGCGGTCGCGATCCACGCGGGCGGTCGCGCTCCACGCGGGCGGTCGCGCTCCACGCGGGCGCTTCGGCGATGGGCCGCACAGCGGACATGCGCCCAGACGCCGGCCGGAGCATGTCCGCCCGCCCTTCACGGGTGTCCTCAGAAGGGGAAACCGCTCCGGCCGTGCTGCACCGAGATCCACTTCTGCGTGGTGAAGGCGTCCAGCATGGTGTCACCGTTGAGGCGGCCGATGCCGGAGTGCTTCTCACCGCCGAAGGGCACGATCGGCTCGTCGTGCACGGTCCCGTCGTTCACGTGGAACATGCCGGTGTCGATCTGCTTGGCGAAGTTGACGCCGCGCTCGATGTTCCCGGTGTGCACGGCGCCGCTCAGGCCGTACGGGGTGTCGTTGACGAGGCGTACGGCCTCCTCCTCGCCGTCGAACGGGACGAGGAAGGCGACCGGGCCGAAGACCTCCTGCTGGAGCAGCGCGGAGTCGGCGGGGACGTCGGTGAGGACGGAGGGCTCGACGAGGTTGTCCGTGACGGTGCCCCGCACCAGGGCGGTGGCGCCCTCGGCCAGCGCCTGCTCGACAACGCCCGAGACGGCGTCCGCCTGCGAGGAGTTGATCACCGGCCCGATGACGGTCGACGGGTCGCGCGGGTCGCCCGCCTTGAGGGTCTTGACCTTGGCGACGAACTTCTCGGTGAACTCGTCGGCCACCGAGCGGTCGACCAGGACGCGGTTGGCGGCCATGCAGACCTGTCCCTGGTGGACGAACCGGCTGAAGACGGCGGCGTCGACCGCGTAGTCGACGTCCGCGTCGTCGAGGACCACGAGCGCGCTGTTGCCGCCGAGTTCGAGGACCGAGCGCTTGAAGTGCGCGGCACAGACGGTGGCCACGTGGCGGCCCACCTTGTCCGAGCCGGTGAAGGAGATCACCTTCGGGACCGGGTGCTCCAGGAAGGCGTCGCCTATCTCCGCGATGTCGGTGACCACCACGTTCAGCAGGCCGCCGGGCAGGCCGGCGTCCTCGAAGAGCTTCGCGACCAGGGTGCCGCCGACGATCGGCGTGTTCTGGTGCGGTTTGAGGACGACGCCGTTGCCGAGGGCGAGGGCCGGGGCGACCGACTTCAGGGAGAGGAGGAAGGGGAAGTTGAAGGGGCTGATGACGCCCACGACGCCGACCGGCACCCGGTAGACGCGGTTCTCCTTGCCGTCGACCGGCGAGGGGATGATCCGGCCCTCCGGGCGCAGCGACAGGTGGACCGCCTCGCGCAGGAACTCCTTGGCGAGGTGCAACTCGAAGGCGGCCTTCAGGCGGGTGCCGCCCAGCTCGGCGATGATCGCCTCGCTGATCTCCGCCTCGCGGTCCTCCACGAGGCGCAGCACCTTCTCGAACACCGCGCGGCGCGCGTACGGGTTCGTCGCCGCCCACCGCTTCTGCGCGCGCTCGGCCGCCCGGTACGCCGCGTCCACCTCGTCGACCGTGGCTATCGTGACCGAGGCCAGCTTCTCGTTGTCGTACGGGTTGAAGTCGATGATGTCCCAGGAACCGGTACCCGGGCGCCACTCGCCGTCGATGTACTGCCGGGCGAGGTCGGTGAAGTACGACGACATGTGATCCCTCAATCCCCTAGCTGCCGCAGCTGCCGCGAGCAAGCCGCCTGACCGGTCGTCATCGTACTTGTGTTTCACGCGAGTTGAGAGGTCCTCGGGGCAGCCGGCGAGGCTCCTCAGGAGAGCTGGAGGAGCCCTCGCAGAAGGTCCCGGCTCTCGTCCGGCCCCGGGCTGTCCTGCTGCAGTTCCTTCAGCGCCGTCTCGTACTGGGTGACGTCCTCGTGCTTGTCGAGGTACAGCGCGCTGGTGAGCTGCTCCAGGTAGACGACGTCCGACAGGTCGGACTCGGGGAAGCCGAGGATCGTGAACGCGCCACTCTCGCCGGAGTGCCCGCCGAAGCCGAACGGCATCACCTGAAGCCGCACATTGGGGCGTTCGGACATCTCGATCAGGTGCTGGAGCTGCCCGCGCATCACCTCGCGGTCGCCGTACGGGCGGCGCAGCGCCGCCTCGTCCAGGACGATGTGGAACTCGGGGGCGCTCTCGGCGACGAGGTGCTTCTGCCGCTCCAGGCGCAGTGCCACCCGCCGCTCGACGTCCGCCTCGCCGGCGCCCTTCATGCCGCGCCGGACGACCGCGCGGGCGTACTCCTCGGTCTGCAGCAGGCCGTGCACGAACTGCACCTCGTAGACCCGGATCTGCGAGGCGGCGCCCTCCAGGCCCACATAGGTGGGGAACCAGCTGGGCAGCACGTCGGAGTAACTGTGCCACCACCCGGCGACGTTGGCCTCCTTGGCCAGGGAGAGCAGGGAGGTGCGCTCCTGCTCGTCCGTGATGCCGTACAGCGTCAGCAGGTCCTCGACGTCCCTGGTCTTGAAGCTCACCCGGCCCAGCTCCATCCGGCTGATCTTCGATTCCGAGGCGCGGATCGAGTAGCCCGCCGCCTCTCGCGTGATCCCCCGCGTCTCACGCAGTCGCCTGAGTTGTGATCCGAGCAGCATGCGCCGCACCACCGATCCGGGCTCTCCCGCGCTCACGTTCGCCAGCCTCCCCAACCGTCTTCAGGGGTCGAAGTCTGCCACTAAAACACTCCGAGCAGTACTCGTCCGGTTACGGAAACGGAATCGAGCCAAAGGAAACGCTCGGGATCATGCGCACAACGGCCAGGGAGTGTCCGCCGTGCGAGATGAAGAGGAGGCGAAAGGGACGGAAAAATTGACCAACAAGCGGTACGGGCAGGTCTATTTCGGTCACGTGCACGTGCATCTGCCCTTGCATCTGCGGTACGCATCCGAAACCATGGTCCCGCACCACCGCGCCGCATCGCTACGACCGCGAATTCCCGGGAGTGCCTCGCATGGGGACGAATGGATCGACCATGCTCGAGCCGTTACGGCAGGGCCTTCCGCCACTCGACCCCGCCGCCGTGTCCAACGCCGCCTCCTGCGCCCTGCCGCCGAGGTACGAAGCGGTGCGCGAAGCCCGGCGATTCACCCGCAGAACGCTCGACGGCTGGGACACGGGCGAGCGTTTCGACGATGTCTGCCTGGTGGTCTCGGAACTCGTCACCAACGCCCTGCGGCACGCGCTGCCGGCCGACACCCCGCGCCACGGGGAGCAGATCGGCCCGGTCCGGCTGCACCTGATGCGCTGGACCGAGCGGCTGGTGTGCGCGGTCCGCGACCCCAGTCACGACAGCCCGGTCGCCCGCGAGGCGGACGACTTCTCGGCGGAGTCGGGCCGGGGCCTGTTCCTCGTCGACTCGTTCAGCGACAGCTGGGGCTGGCATCCGCTCGCCGGGACACTCAACGGCAAGGTGGTCTGGGCGCTCTTCCGGCTCCACAAGCCCGACGGGAGCGCGGAGCGGACCTTCGAGTGACGACCACTCCGTGACACTTTCTCGCGTCGCGGTTCTACGCGTGTCAGCTCGCGGTCGGCTCCGGGTAGCTCGTGATCAGCTCGCGATCAAGTGGTCGAACTCGCCGTCCTTGACGCCGAGCAGCATGGCCTCGATCTCGGCGCGTGTGTAGACGAGCGCGGGGCCGTCGGGAAAGCGGGAGTTGCGCACCGCCACCGCGCCGTCGGGCAGCCGCGCGAACTCCACGCAGGAGCCCTGCGAATTGCTGTGCCGACTCTTCTGCCAGGCCACATCGTGCAACTGCGCGGCGGCCATGCCGTTGTACACGCCGGTCGCGGCGTCAGCGGCGTACACGTCGTACACGTCGTGGTCCACAGGTCGCTCCCCGGTGGTGCACTTGGCTGATGAGGCCATTGATGCAGTGGTCAACTGATCCGGATCATAACCCTTGTTCACGTGCAGATGCATGAGCAAATGCACGTGCACGCGCGGTGTTCCTGCGGTTACAGCTTTGACGGCGGCTTTACCGGAGCCTTGTTCTCTTTGACGCCCGGTCCCTGCGAGTCGTTCCCGCATGTGCCCCCGTATTCGAAGAACATGCAACAAGATGCAACAAAACCGGGGGCCCGCTCCCGTGAGCGAGCCCCCGGTGCGACGGGGTTCCACGCAGTCAGCGTTGGCCGTACGGCAGCAGTGCCATCTCTCGCGCGTTCTTGATCGCCCTGGCCAGCTGCCGCTGCTGCTGGGAGGTCACGCGGGTGACACGGCGGCTGCGGATCTTCCCCCGGTCGGAGATGAACCTCCGCAACAGGTCGGTGTCCTTGTAGTCGATGTACGTCACTCCGGCCTGGTCCAGTGGATTGGGCCGCTTCCCGGCGGGCTTGCGGTCGCTCTTGCGGGGCATGGTCAGACCTCCAGGAGGGTGTCGAAGGCGGGCGGCAGCCGCTCCCAGGCGGCCTGGCCCGCGGCGTACTCGGCGTCGGTCAGCAGGCAGGACTCCAGGAGCCGCTCCAGGCCGTCGCGGTCGAGGCCGGGGGACGTGAAGACCAGGTGCTGGCAGCGGTCACCGTGCTCGGGGTGCCAGTCCATCGCGGCGGCGGCGCGGCGCACCGGCGGAACCAGCTCCCACGCGGCGTCGGGCAGTGACGCGAGCCAGGGCCCCGCGCTCTCCACGCACAGGGCCCCGCCCGCGGCGTCCCAGTGCAGCAGGGTGTCCGCCTTGCCGGCGAGCCAGAACCGGCCCCGGCTGCGGGCGGCGGCGCAGGTCAGGTCCTCGAGCGCCGCGTACAGCCGCTCCGGGTGGAAGGGGCGGCGGCGGTGCCAGACGAGGGTGGCGACGCCGTGCGCGTCGGCCTCGGCGGGCAGCAGGGCGCAGGCCGGGTGCTGGGCGAAGGCCGCGGCCTCCACGTCGAACCCGGCGAGGGCGGCCCGTGCCAGCTCCGAGGCCGCGGGGGAGGGCGAGGACGAGGACACCGGCAGGGGCGAGGGCGCGAGTGAGGACGCCGGAGGGGGCGCGGGTGGTGCGCCCGCCGGGTCGCCGTGGCCGATCGGGACCCGGCGGGCTGTCGGATGGAGCTGGGCCAGCAGCTCGCGGTCCTCGTCGTCGGCCTCCTGGGAGCCGGGGAGGGAGTCGGCGAGGGCGAGGACGGGGGCGTACTCCAGCTGCCGCGCGAAGGTGTCCGCGACGGTGCGCTGGTCGGTGGCGGCGGCGGCGAGGCCGCCCTCGGCGAGGTCGTCGCCGTTGCCGAGGTACGGCAGCACCAGCGCCGGGTCGACGGCGGTGATCACGCCGGTGACGGTGAAGCCACCGGCCGTCACCACCTCCGCCATCGCCTTGGGCTCGACGGAGTCCCACAGCTCGACGACCGCCAGCGGGGTGCCTCCGGCGTCCGCGAGCCGCTCCAGCTCGGGGACGAGGTCCTCGCGCAGCGCGCAGCAGGCGCAGTCGTTGACCAGGGGCGCCTCACCGGCGGACAAGATGCCGGTGGCGTCCCGGACGGTGCGTACGACCGTGCCCGCGGTGGCCGTGGCCAGGTCGTGGTGGAGAACGACGCTGCCGGGCACGTCGGCCAGCAGCCGGGCCACGGCCGCCCTGCGCGCGTCGGCGTGCAGCCCGCCGACGATCACCACCGGGAGGCCCGGACGGTCGGGGAAGCCCGGACGGTCGGGGCGGTCCGGACGGCCGGGGCGGTCCGGCCCGCTCATGCCCCGTCCCGCTTCCCGTACCGCCGCTCGAAGCGCTCCACGCGGCCGGCCGTGTCCAGGACGCGGGCGGTGCCGGTGCAGAAGGGGTGGCTGACGTTCGAGATCTCGACGTCGACGACCGGGTAGGTGTGGCCGTCCTCCCACTCGATCGTCCGCTCGCTGGTCATGGTCGAGCGGGTGAGGAAGGCGTAGTCCGCGGCGCGGTCGCGGAAGACGACCGGGCGGTACTCGGGGTGGATGCCCTTGCGCATGCCGGGATCAGCGCTCCTCTCGGAAGTCGACGTGGCGGCCGGCGACCGGGTCGTACTTGCGCAGGGTCAGCCGGTCCGGGTCGTTGCGGCGGTTCTTGCGGGTGACGTAGGTGAAGCCGGTCCCGGCGGTGGACCGGAGTTTGATGACCGGGCGGAGTTCGTTGCGTGCCATGCTGCTACCTTACTGAAAATGAATTCCATTAGCAGCTAAGACCGTCCGGTCTGAAGGAGAGGTACGTCACCGTGTCCGCCCACTGCATGCTGACCGGCACCGCGCCCGGCTTCGGCAACCGCATCTCCCACTCCCATCGGCGGACCTCCCGCCGCTTCGACCCCAACATCCAGACCAAGCGCTACTGGCTGCCGAGCGAGAGCCGGCACGTACGGCTGCGGCTGAGCACGAAGGCGATCAGAACGATCGACGCGATCGGCGTCGAGGCGGCCGTGGCGCGCATCCGCGCCCGAGGAGTGAAGGTCTGATGGCGAAGAAGAGCAAGATCGCGAAGAACGAACAGCGGCAGGAGGTCGTCGCGCGGTACGCCGCACGCCGGGCCGAGTTGAAGGAGATCGTCCGCCGGCCGTCCTCGACGGAGGCCGAACGGCTCGCCGCCCAGCGGGAGCTGCGCCGGCAGCCCCGCGACGCGAGCCCCACCCGGGTGCGCAACCGCGACCAGATCGACGGCCGCCCGCGCGGTTACTTCCGCGTCTTCGGGCTGTCCCGGGTGAACCTGCGTGAGCAGGCACACGCCGGGCACCTGCCGGGAGTTCGCAAGTCGTCCTGGTAGGGCGTCCGCGCAGGGCGTCCTGGCAGGACGTCCTGGTAGCTTGCGGCTGTCCTGAGGCCGACCCGGCCGTCCGGCTACAGCTTGGAGCTTCCGGTGACATTCGTGACTGCGGAGAGTACGGCGAGCACGGCGAACGCGACGAGAACGGCGAGTACGGCGAGTACGGCGGCGAACACGGCGCGCACGGCGGCGAGCACGGCGACCACGGCGGCGAGCACGGCGAACGGGACGAGTACGGCCGCAGGTGTCCGCGAACGGCACGGGCGGGCGACTCGTCGGTCCGTGCGGGCCGCCGCCGTGGCCGTCGGGCTGGCGGGCGCGCTGGCGCTGACCGCCTGCACCGACGGCGGTGACTCCGACGACGGCTCGGGCGGGGGCTCCGGCGGTAGCCCGGGCGGGGGCGACAAGTCCTCGGCCGCGCCCAGCTCGTCCGCGAGCGCGGACACGGGTGACGGCAGCGGCGGGTCGCCGTCCGCGGCCGCGGGGGAACTGGAGGGCAGCTGGCTGGCCACCACCGACGGCCAGGCCGTCGCACTGATGGTCACCGGCGACAAGGCCGCCCTCTTCGCCACGGGCGGGACCGTGTGCAGTGGCGCCGTCGGCGACGACTCCGGCACCCGCACGATCCGCCTGAAGTGCACCGACGGCAGCGACGACCGGGCGACGGGCACCGTCGAGTCGGTCGGCGGGACATCACTCAAGGTGGCGTGGCAGGGCGGCCTCGGCGAGGAGACGTACACCAAGTCGGAGGGTGGATCACTGCCGCCCGGACTGCCGACCGCCGGCCTCGGCTCCTGAACGGAGCACGTGCGCCTGTAGCGGAGCACGGCCGGCCGCAGCGGAGCACGGGCGCCTGTAGCGGAGCACGGGCGCCCGTCAACGGAGCGTGGCCGCCCCGCGACGGGGTGCCGGCACCCGCCGCCCGGGGACGTCTACGGCAGTGGCCGTCGGCGGTCGACCCGGGCACGGTCGGCCGCGCGGGTCCCCTCCGTCCAGCCCGCCGCGTCGCCGGCGCCGCGCAGGCGGCTCGTCGTCGTCTCCGGGAACATGCGCTCCAGCCGGTCCGTGACCGCGACCTCGCGGGAGGCGAGCACCGGCAGGAGGTCGACGCCCGTCGTCGTACCGGACTCGGTGGTGGCCGCTTCCGCCGCCGCCCGGAGCCGGGTGCCCGCGCGGTGGGCGTAGGCGGCGAGGAACGACTGCCGGAAGGTCTTGGTCCGTTTGCGCCCGCCGGCCCGCTGCGCGGCCTCCGCCTTCGTCATCGCGGCCTCGGCCTGCACCAGGAGCGAGGTGTAGAGCAGCTCGACCGCCTCCAGGTCGGCCTCGAAGCCGACGACGGTCGAGAAGCCGAGGGGCTCGTTCCACACCGCCCGGCAGTGGTTCGCGTCGGCCACCGCGTCCAGCAGCACCGCCTTGGCCTGCTCGTACGGCGGCTCCACCCCGATCCGGCAGGCGCCCGGGGAGTCGGGCGAGGGGGCGTGGGCCGACAGCAGCGCCTCGTCGACGCTGTGCCGGGCCATCAGCTCCTGCGCCTTGGCGCTCAGCGCCTCCGCCTCCTCCGGATACCCGGTCGCCTCCGCCTTGGCGAGCAGCGCGCGGATGCGGGCGAGGGCGCGGGACTCCGGCCGGTTCTCCCGGCGGGACTCCGCGCCCGACACCCCCGACACCCCCGACGTCCCCGGCTGCCCCGGCTGCCCCGGCTGCCCCGGCTCCAGGGGTTCCAGCGTGGGCAGGCGCAGCAACAGGCGGTACAGCTCGAGTACGGCGGTGGCGCGCGAGAAGCGGTCGGCGCGGGACGGCGCCTGGTCCGGCACGTCGTCGAGCTGCGCGGCCCAGCGGGGGCCGCGCGGCCGGTCGTGCGGCGCCTGGGCCCGGATCAGCGCCGCCACCAGCCGTACGTGGATCTCGTCCAGCTCGCGCCGCACGATCCGTACGAGGTCGGCGGGCTGCCAGCCGCGCCGCCAGGCCGTCGCGACGAACTCCTCGCCGCGCCGGGCGAGTTCCACGTCCGCCGCCGGGTCGGCCGCGAGCAGCGAGGCGGCGGTGTCGAGGGCGTCGTCTGCGGCGTCGTACAGGGCGGTCTCGAAGGCACGGTCGACGGTGCGGGGCGTACTCACCCGGCGATGGTGCCACGCTCCTCCCGTCCGTCTCACTCCGCGGAATTCGGCCGGAGCCGCGCCGCCGGGGCCGGCGGCGCGGTTGGTGGTGGCACCGCCGAAGTAGCCGTCGGCCCCGCCCTCATCTGACTGTCAACCGTCGGTTGACAGTCAGATGGAGGCAACCTACGGTTGACACATGACGACGAATCCGAGCATCACGTCATCCGTACGTCTCGACGAACTCATCACCGCGATCAAGAAAGTGCACGCGGAGCCGCTCGAGCAGCTCCAGGACGCCGTCATCGCCGGCGAGCACCTCGGCGAGGTGGCCGACCACCTCATCGGCCACTTCGTGGACCAGGCCCGGCGTTCGGGCGCGTCCTGGACGGACATCGGCAAGAGTATGGGCGTCACCCGGCAGGCGGCGCAGAAGCGCTTCGTGCCCAAGGAGTCGGCCGACCTGGACGCGAGCCAGGGCTTCAGCCGGTACACGCCCCGCGCGCGCAACGTCGTGATGGCCGCCCACAACGCGGCCAAGACCGCCGGCAACGACGAAGGCCTGCCCGAGCACCTCGTCCTCGGCCTGCTCACCGAACGAGAGAGCCTCTCCGCCAAGGCGATCGCCGCGCAGGGCGTGACCCTCGACGCGGTGCGTGCGGCGGCGACCGCGGCGCTCCCGCCCGCCGCCGCCGAGGTTCCCGAGCTGGTGCCCTACGGTCCCGCGGCCAAGAAGGTCCTGGAACTCACCTTCCGCGAGGCCCTGCGCCTCGGCCACAACTACATCGGCACCGAGCACCTCCTGCTCGCCCTGCTGGAGCACGAGCACGGTGCGGGCGTACTCAGCGGGCTCGGCCTCGGCAAGGAGGCCACCGAGCGGTACGTCACCGAGGTGCTGGCCGAGTTCCTGAAGGTGACCGAGGAGCAGGAGTCCGAGCGGGGGGAGGAGTGAAGGGGTAGCGGAGCAACGCCCCGGTCGTCGGCGGGGACGAAGTGGCGGAGCAACGCCCCGGTCGTCGGCGGGAGCCGTTGTCAGACCCTCCTGCGACACTCGCGTCATGGCCGAACGGTGGGCACTCGCCGTGGCCGAGGACGGCGGCGTGGAGCTCGCTCCCCTCGGTCCCGACGGGCTGCCCGCCGGACCGGTGCGACGGGAGGCCGGCCTCGCCGAGGCCGTGCGGGGCAGGCCGGGCGTCGCGCGCTGGGTGTGGCGGTCCACCGCCGAGATCGCTCCGCACCTGCTCGCCGCGGGGGTGCGAGTGGAGCGGTGCTACGACGTGGAGGCCGCCGAAACCCTCCTGCTCGGCCACGAAGGGCGGTACGGGGAGCCGCGCTCGGCCGCGGCGGCCCTGGCCCGGCTGCGCGGCGACCCCGTACCGCCCGATCCGCCGCAGCGCTCCGCCGAGCCCGGCGCCCAGTCCCCGCTCTTCGAGCCCCAGGCCGTCCGCCTGCCCCTGGACGACCTGCTCACCGTCTACGCCGAGCAGCAGCGGCGCCACGACGGATCCGCGCACCCCGACCGGATGCGGCTGCTGACGGCGGCTGAGTCGGCGGGGACGCTGGTCGCCGCCGAGATGAACCGCGCCGGCCTGCCCTGGCGGACCGACGTGCACCGCCGGGTACTGCACGACCTGCTCGGCGAGCGCTATTCGGGCGGCGGCGAGCCGCGCCGCCTGGCCGAGCTGGCCGAGGAGGTGTCCGCGGCGTTCGGACGCCGGGTACGGCCCGATCTGCCCGGGACGTGGTCAAGGCGTTCGCCCAGGCCGGGATCAAGGTCGGCTCCACCCGCCGATGGGAGATCGAGTCGATCGACCACCCGGCCGTGAAGCCGCTGATCGAGTACAAGAAGCTCTACCGGGTCTGGGTCGCCCACGGCTGGTCCTGGCTGCAGGACTGGGTGCGCGACGGACGGTTCCGCCCCGAGTTCCTGGCCGGCGGCACCGTCACCGGACGCTGGGTGACCAACGGCGGGGGCGGGCTGCAGATCCCCAAGGTGATCCGGCGGGCCGTCGTCGCCGACCCGGGCTGGCGGCTGGTCGTCGCCGACGCCGACCAGATGGAGCCGCGCGTGCTGGCGGCGATCTCCCGTGACCCCGGGCTGATGGAGGTGGCCGGCCGGGAGACCGACCTCTACCAGTCGGTGTCCGACCGCGCCTTCTCCGGCGACCGCGCCCAGGCCAAACTCGCCGTGCTCGGCGCGGTCTACGGCCAGACGTCCGGTGACGGCCTGAAGAACCTGGCCGCGCTCAGGCGCCGCTTCCCGCAGGCCGTGGCGTATGTCGACGACGCGGCCCGCGCGGGTGAGGAGGGGCGGCTCGTACGGACCTGGCTGGGGCGCACCTGCCCGCCGGCGGCCGGGGCGGCCGACGGTGCCGAGGAGGCGGGCCTGCCGCAGGACGACCCCTCCGGCACGCCGGACCGGACGCAGGAGTGGGTGCCCGGCTACGCCTCCACCAACGCCCGCGCACGGGGCCGCTTCGCCCGGAACTTCGTCGTCCAGGGCAGCGCCGCCGACTGGACCCTGCTGCTGCTCGCCGCGCTGCGGCAGGCCTGTGCGGACAAGGCTGCGGAGCTGGTCTTCTTCCAGCACGACGAGGTGATCGTGCACTGTCCCGAGGAGGAGGCGGACGCCGTCGTCGCGGCGATCCGGGAAGCGGCGGAGCTCGCGGGACGGCTGACGTTCGGCCGCACGCCGGTGCGTTTCCCGTTCACGACGGCGGTGGTGGAGTGCTATGCGGACGCCAAGTGACCGGCGGGGGGGCGGGCATGAGCCACGTGATCAGTCGGTGGTGGGGGCGCCGTCGGCCAGCAGCTCCCGCAACTCCCCCGCCACCGCCCTCGCATCCGTCCCCTCCAGCGCCGCCAGCGCCGCTCGCCACTGCTCGTACGCCTCCTGTTCGCGCCCCCGCTCCCACAGCAGCAGCCCCTGCTGGTGCCGGGCGAGACCGCCGGTGTAGCGGTCGGCGCGGGCGTCGGCGCGGCGCAGCAGCTCCGCGCACTCGTCCGCCGCCCGTTCGATACGCCCCATCAGGCGCAGGGCGCGGACGAGGCCGAGCCGGGTCTGGGACTCGCCGTGCCAGTCACCGTGTCCGCCCAGGATGCGCATGCTCTCCTCGAAGTGCTCCACGGCGGAGGCCGGTTCGCCGAGGGTGAGGTGGGCGTAGCCCATGTTGCAGTGCGCCGAGTGCTGCACGATCACGTTGCCGATCTCGTCGCCGATGGCGAGCGAACGCCGGTGCTGTTCGATCGCCGCCCGTGGGTCCGTGTGCTCGTAGAGGTTGCCGAGATGGCTGTGGGTGATCGCCTCGCCCCACGGGTCGTTGAGCCGCTGCGAGTACGCGAGACTCTGCCGCAGCGCCTCGGCCGACTCGTCGTGACGACCGAGGTTTTCGAGTAGCAGGCCTCGGTTGTTGAGGCAACGGCGGATCCGGGTGACCGTGCCGAGCCGACGCCAGACCGCCAGCGAACGGTCGTTGAGCGCGAGCGCGTCGCCGAGCCGGCCGGTCAGGAAGTGCAGGCCCGCCAGGTCGCCCAGGGCGTAGGCCTCGGCGGCCTCGTCACCGTGGCGCCGCGCGAGGTCGAGGGCCGCCCGGCCCAGCACCTCCATCTCGCCCACCCGGCCGCTGCGCTGGGCGTAGGGGAAGAGGAGACGGACGAGGACGGCGAGATGACGCGTCCCGCCATCGCCGCTTCCACCGGTGCCTCCCCCGTGGCTCTCGACGAGGGCGACGAGGTTCTCCGACTCCAGGTCGCCCCAGGCGAAGGCGTCCTCGGGGCGGTCGAAGGGCGGGATCGAGGCGACCTCCGCCGCGTGCTCGGGAGGCTGGGCGGCGGTGGGACGGCGGCGGTCGTCCTGGTCGATGCCGGGCTCGACGATCGCGGTGAGCACGCGCTCGGCGACGGCGGCGTACCAGCGCAGGGTGATCACGGTGACGTCGTCCGTACCGGTGTCGTCGCGCGCGATCTCCCGGGCGAACTCGCGCACCAGGTCGTGGGGGACGTAGCGGCCGTACGCGGTCTCCTCCAGCAGGGCCACGTCGACGAGGCGGTCGAGTGCGGCCCCGGCGCGGGCCTCGTCGGCGCCGGTGAGACGGGCGAGCAGCGGCGCACCGTACGCGGGCAGGTCGAGGGCGCCGATGCGGCGCAGCGCGAGGGCCGCGTCCCGGTCGGCCTCGCGGTCGGAGGCGGCGAGCGCGTCGTGGGCGACGGCGAGGGAACGGCGCACGCTCAGGTCGTCGTACTCCAGATGGTTCAGCCGCCCTTCGGTGGCGGCCAGCTGACCGGCGAGCACGTCGGGGGTGAGGGCGCGCCGGGCGGCCAGGCGGGCGGCGACGACACGCAGGGCCAGGGGAAGGCGGCCGGTGAGCTCGACGAGCGGGTGGCCGGCGTCCGGTCCGGACCGGGTGTCGCGCCCGGACGCCACCCGGAGCAGCGCCGCGCTCTCCGCCCCGGACAGCGGCGCGAGCGGGAAGCGGTGGGCGCCGTCGAGTGCGGTGAGCGGCGACCGGCTGGTGACGATCACCGCGCAGCCGGGGCCGGCCGGCAGCAGTGGACGTACCTGTGCGGCGCTCTCGGCGTCGTCCAGGAGCATGAGCGTGCGCGTCGGCGCGAGCAGCGAGCGCAGCAACGCGGCTGCGGCGTCGGGCCGTTCGGGGATGAGCCGGGGGTCGGTGCCGAGGTCACGGAGCAGTGCGGTGAGCGCCTGCTCCGGGGCCAGCGGGGACATTCCGGGGGTGGCGCCGTGCAGGTTGAGGTAGAGATGCCCGTCGAGGAAACGTTCCTTCATGCCATGGGAGACATGGAGCGCGAGGGCGGTCTTGCCGACGCCGGCCATGCCGCTGACGACGGCGACACGAGGGTGTGAACCGGGGGCGAGGGCGCGGACCAGGGCGCCGCGTACGGCGTCGCGGCCGGTGAAGTGCGGAGGCGCGGCCGGTAGTTGCGCAGGCCGCGGAGGGGAGGCCGAGGCCGCCTGCTCCGGGACCGCGCGGACGGAGGGCGGGTCGGTGCGGGGGACGTCGGCGCGGGGGACGTCAGCGCGGGGGACGTCAGCGCAGGAGACGTCAGCGCGGGGTGCATCGGCCCGGGGCGCGGTTTCGGGGGGAGCGGACGCGCTGGGAGCCGCCTCGCTGGAAGCCGCCTCACGGTGAGCCGCCTCACGGGAAGCGGGCGTCGCGTTCCGTGAAGCGGTGCCATACGGCGCGGCGTCCTGCGGCACGGCGCCAGGCGCGGGCCCCTTCGGCGCGGTGTCCCGCGGCGCGGCGTCCATCGGCCCGTCCTCACGGGCGACCGCGCCCCGCGGGGCCGCGCCACGCAGGCCGGCGGGCCCCCGCAGTATCTCCACGTGCGCCGCCCGCACGGCGGGGCCCGGCTCGATGCCGAGCTCCTCGGTGAGGCGGGCGCGCAGATCGCGGTGGACGGCCAGCGCCTCCGCCCGCCGCCCGGTGCGGTGCAGGGCGAGCATCAGCTGGCGGTGGTACGTCTCCCGCAGCGGATGCTCGGCGGCGAGCGCCGACAGCTCCGGCACGAGGCTCTCCAGACGCGGTCCGCCAAGGGCCAGTTCGGCGTCGTAGCACCACTCGGTGAGCAGGAGCCGCGTCTCCCGGAGCCGCCGGGCGAACGCGTACCCGCCCACCTCGGCCGGCAGTCCGGCGAGCGGCGCGCCCCGCCACAGCGCGAGCGCCGCCGAGCCCGCACGCACGACCCGTGCCCAGTCACCGTCGGCGTGCGCGACCCGCGCCTCACCGGCGGCGGCCTCGAAGACGTGGACGTCCACCTCTCCCTCCTCGACCCGCAGGAGGTATCCGGACGGTACGGTGCGCAGCCGGCCGGGTTCGTCGATCAGCCGTCGCAACCGGGTCACATGGTTGTGCAGCGAGGCCCGCGCGGATGCCGGCGGGGCGGCGCCCCAGAGCGCGTCCTGGAGCGACTCGACGGACACGGTCCGCCCCGCCTCCAACAGGAGCGCGGCGAGCAGGGCCCGGGCCTTGGGACTGGCGACGGGGATGGGGGCGGGGACGGGGCCAGGGATGGAACCGGGGCCGGGACCGAGGATGGAACCGGAACCGGAACCGGGGCCGGAACCGGGGCCGGGGCAGCCGGAGACAGGAGCGAGGCCCGGAGCGGTGACAGAACCGGCACCGGTCGCCGGGGCGGCGGCAGCCGGGTCGTACAGGACCGGTGGTCCCAGCAGTCCGAACCGCAGGCGGTACCGCTTCACGCCGCCCTGCCACCTTCCTCACAGCGGTTCTCCGCCACGGCCGCGTCCGTCACGGCGCCCTCTCCTCAACGGAGAACCGTTGGCCACATGTTAGCGATCCGTTGGCAAGGTCTGATGTGATCACATCATCGGATCTGGCCCGGGGGTGCGCGCGTAGATCGCGTTGCTCGGGGGAGTGTCGCCGCCGCGGCCGGGTCCGGGGACGTATGAGGGCCCCGTTCGTCAGAGGTGAACGACCGGGGCTCTCGTCCTGCTCAGATGACGGGTGGCCGTCCCAGCCGGGTGAGCCGCCCCACCGTGCGCCAGCGCATCGGCCGCCGCTCCCCCGCGGGCTTGCGCAGGCCCTCCGTGAACCCGCCGAACCAGGCCCGCAGTCCACCGAGCGACCGGTTGCGCGCCAGTGTGAGCAGCACCCAGACGCCGAGGTGTACGGGGATCAGCGGCAGCGGCAGCCGGCGGCGGGCGAGCCAGACGCGGTTGCGGGCGTTGACCCGGAAGTAGACGGCGTGCCGCGCGGGCGAGGTCCTCGGGTGCTGGAGCAGCAGCTCGGGCGCGTAGAGGATGCGCCATCCGGCGTCGGCCGCGCGCCAGGCCAGGTCGGTCTCCTCGTGCGCGAAGAAGAACTCGGCGGGCCAGTCGCCGATCTCGTCGAGCATCGCCGACCGCAGCGCGTGCCCGCCACCGAGGAATCCGGTGACGTACCCACCCCGCATGGGGTGACGGGCGCCGACCCGGGGGACGTGCCGCTGCTGCGTCTCGCCGTTCTCGTCGGCGATGCGGAAGCCGACGATGCCGAGCCGGTCGTCGGCGGCGAACAGCTCCCCCACCCGGCGCAGCACATCGGCGTCCACGAGGAGCCCGTCGTCGTCCAGCTCCACGACCACGTCGGTGTCTCCGAACTCCCGCAACCGCGCGAGCGCCACGTTCCGCCCGCCGGGACAGCCCAGGTTCTCGTCGACCTCGACCGGCGTGACCTCACCGGGCAGGGACAACCGTGCGGCGAACTCGGGCAGCGGACAGCCGTTGCCGACGATCACGATCCGCGCGGGTGCGACGTCCTGCTTGGCCACGGACTCCAGCAGGGCGTCGACCTCGGCGGGCCGGTTGCCCATGGTCACCACGGCGACGGCGATCCTCGGTGCGCCCGTGTGCTCGCCCATGTCCTCACCTCGTCCCCGGCCGACAGCGTGTGCGCGATGCTAGCCGTTCACGACCGGGATTCCGGGCGTACGCCCGCCAGTGGCCCCGAGGTTCGCCGCACTGGCCGCACCGGCCGCACCGGCCGCACGGCCGTGGTCACGGTTCACTTCCACGTGCCATGGGTAGGCGGTCGCCAGGCGCTCGAGGCGGTCGCCAGGCGCTCGACAACCAGCTCGACAACCAGGGGGCCGAACCCGGGGCAGCCGCGGGACGGACGGGCCGAGAAGCACCGTGCGGCAACCGGTGGCGGACGCGGCGCGTGTTCAGTCAAGACACTGTGCACCATCGGATGGCGGCGCTGCCGTACGAGCGGGTTCGTCCTGACGAGGGGGAGAAGGAAATGCTGGAGCAGGCGTTCACGGCGCTGGCCGCGGCAGGCGGAACCGCGGTGGTGCAGGCGGCCGGGACGGATGTGTGGACCGGCCTTCGGCAGGCGATGGCACGCTGGTTCGGCCGCGGAGACGAGCAGCGCGAGCGGGCGGAGCTGGAGCGCTTGGACCAGACCGCAGGCGAGCTGACCACCGCAGGCGAGCTGACCACCGCAGAGGCGGGCGTGGTGGAGCGTGTGCGCATCGGTCAGGAAGCGGCTTGGCGTACCCGTATCGAGAGCTTGCTGGAAGGTCTCGACGACACGGAACGAGCCCAGGCCGCTGAGGACCTGCAAGCCCTGCTGTCCCAGCACACCCAGCACACCTCCCGGGACGCCGTGTCGGCGGGCGAAGGCGGACTGGCGGTCGGCGGCAACGTGGACATCCGTGCCGAGGGCGGCTCGGTCGCGGGCGCGATCATCCATGGAGGCGTGCACGTCGGCCCCCCTCAGGTGCCGGATCCGTACCAGGGCTGAACGGACCGGCCGCCCGAGGCCCACTACCGCCTGCCGCGGACACCAGTACGCCGGACAGTCTCACGGTCCACGCCACCGCCCCCGGCAGCGTGGCGATCGGCCGCACCGATCAGTTCGTGTACCAGGCCGCGCCGCCCGCCCCCGAGTACCTGCGGGACCCCCGGCAGTGGCCCGTCGCCCGGGAATGGAACGCGCTCCTGGCAGGTGTGCACCGGGCCCGGCCCGGTGATGACGGCGACGCGCTGCCCCCGTACGTGGACCGGGACTTCGACACGGTGCTGCGCGACCGGCTGGCCACCGCCGGACGGGACGGCGGACTGGTCCTGGTGACGGGCGACTCCACGGCGGGAAAGACCCGCACCGCCTTCGAGGCCCTGCGGGCCACCCTGCCGGACCATCGCGTCGTCCAGCCCGCGAGCGGCACCGACATGCCGGCCGTGGCCCGCGCGGACAGCCCGTGCGTCATATGGCTGGACGACCTGGAGCAGTACTTGGGGCCCGACGGCCTGACCCTCGGCATGCTGGACCAGCTCAGCCGGACGGCCACACCCGTGCTGGCGACCATGCGCATCAAGCAGTTCGACATGTTCATGCCACGTGCCGGGGCTCCGCGCGACGATGCCGAGGGCCCGCGGCTCCAGATGGTCGCGATCGGCGCCCGGGTCCTCAACGCCGCCGACGGGGTGTGCGCCGAGCGGGTGTGGAGCGCACCGGAGCTGGCCCGCGCCCGGGCCTGCGACGACAGCCGCATCGCCGACGCGGTGGCGCACCACGGCCCGTACGGCGTCGCCGAGTACCTCGCCGCGGGACCAGCCCTGCTGGACGAGTGGCAGCGGGCGTGGCGCCCCAAAGGCAACCCGCGCGGGGCCGCCCTCGTCGCGGCCGCCGTCGGCCTGGCGCACGCCGGGCTGCGCGGCCCCTATCCGCGCCCTCTCCTGGTCAAGCTGCACGGGCGGTACCTCGAGGAGGCCGGTGGCCGGAAGCTGCGTCCCGAGGCACTCGACGCCGCTTTCGCCTGGGCCGCCGAGCTGCGTCACGGGGCCACGAGTCTGCTGTTCCCGGCGGACGAGGACGGGACGGCCGACCACTGGGACGTGTTCGACTACCTCGTGGACCACACCGACAAGGCCGTCCCGGCGGAGGTCTGGGACGAGGCCCTCGGCCACGCGCGGAAACCCGTGGACCGCTTCGCCGTGGGAGTCGCCGCGCTCGGTGCGGGGCTCTCCCACGTGGTGGATGCGGCATGGCGGCCGCTGAGCGACGACTACCCGGAGGTCGCCTGCTGGCTCGGCAGACGGCTGGACCTGGAGGAACGCCCGCAGGAGGCCGAGGAGTTGTTTCGCTCGGCCCTCGCCGCCGGGTCGCCCACCGCCGCCGCCGAGCTCGGGCTGTTCCTGGCCCGCACGGGGCGCTCACCGGAGGCGGAGGCGCTGCTGCGGTCGGCCGCCGATCACGACGACGACCGCGCGATGGTCCTGCTCGGCGAACTCCTGCGCCAGACGGACCGGGAGACGGAGGCCGAGGAGTGGTACCGCCGGGCGGCCGACGCGGGCAGCCTGTGGGCGGTGACGGCACTCGGCATGCTCATGGCCGACCACGGGCGCGCGGAGGAGGCCGAGAGCCTGCTGAGGCGGGCCGCCGAGGCGGAACACCCCGGCGCCGTCGCGGCGCTGGGCCTGCTGATGGCCCGGATGTCGCGCGAGGACGAGGTCCGGCAGGAGGTGCTCGGCATCCCGCTGCCCAGGCCCAGTTTCGCGCGCACGCGGCTCTTCCTCGGGCTGAAGCACGCACAGGGAGGTGCCGGGACCAGGGCCGAGCTGGAGTACTCCCGCGTCGCGGTCGCGAGCCGCATCGAAGCCGCCGGGGGCCTCGGCGGCGACACCCTCCTCGTGGCCGCGTCCGATCCGGACGACGACTACACGTTCTGGAGGGCCGCGCGAGGCGACGTGTATGCCGCGATGCAGTTGGCCGGGGCGGGCCCGAGTGCGGAGCGGTTGCCCGTCCTCGAGAACGAGCTGCACCGGCGCATCATCGACGCGGGCAGGTCGGGCGACAACGAGACCGCCGCCTCACTCGCCCGACCCGCCGCCGACGAGGGCGACTCCACCGCCAGGTCCTTCCTGATCACGGCGCTCGCTCAACTGGGCCGCGAGGAGGAGGCCCTCCCCCACGCACGCGCGGCAGTGGAGGCCGGCGAGGACGACATGGTGCCGCGGCTGGCGCTGCTGCTGAGCCTGACGGGACGGGAGGAAGAAGCGGAACGCCACCTCCACCGGGTCGGTGAAGAACAGGCGACGCACGCGTACCGGGACGCCGGCTACTTCCGGCTCATGGCTCTGGCCGCGAGCCGGAGGGTGAGCGGAGACCCGTCCGAGATGCCGGGTCTCTGTGATCTGAGCGAGTCTGAATGCCGCGACCGGGTTGAGGGCTACTACCGGTTCGCGGCCCGACTCGGCCATACGAACGCGGCAGCCGACCTGGCCGACCTGCTCGACGAGGCCGGCCGGAGCGCGGAAGCGGTGGCCTACCACCGCCAGGCCGCCGACGGCGGTCATCTGGAGGCCGCCGCCAGGACCGGCATGCTGCTGGAGGCCGCGGGAGAGCGGGAAGCGGCGGAACGGTACTACCGCCGCGCCGCCGACCGGGACCACGCGGGGGCCGCCGCCCGGCTGCGCCGGCTGCTGCTCAGGACGGGCCGGTGGCGTGAGGCATGGCACCACCACCGCCGCGCGTCCGCCGTCGCCCGGCGCCGGGGCCTCCTGGTGGCGGGGCGCTTCCAGAAGGCCATGTGGTGCCTGGTGGCGCTGGTGCTGGTGGGGGCCCTCGCCTGGATCCCGTTCCTCTATGCGGCGATCCGGCGCGGGAGGCGCTCGGACTGGTGGACGTTCGGCGTGTTCCTGTCGATCGGCATCGTGGAGGTGGCGGGGGCGGAGCTCGCCGGCGACACTCTCCGGAACGCGGATCTCGGCTGGCTCCTCCTGACGTTCACCGGCATAGCGATGGTGAAGATCTGGTACACCTTCGACGCCCCGGACAACTCCCCGGGCAGCCGCTGACCGAGATGGAGAGGCACCGGGCGACCGACCTCCCCGAGCAGCACAAAACCCCAGGTCGCGTACTACGTGACCTGGGGTTTCTCGGAGCCGCCTTCGGGATTCGAACCCGAGACCTACGCATTACGAGACCAGGTCGGCCAGGGCGCTGAGCGGCTGCAAGCGTGCCCCCTGACGAGGCCGGACGGGAACGCTGGGGTGCTTGTCCGACCTCGATGAAACCACCCTCGGCGGCAGCGAGTGGAGGCGTACCCGCGATCGGCAGGCACACCACGGTGGCCGGCTCGGTCCGGAGCGGATCCCGATGTGTCCCATGGGGAGAGATGTCCGTGGTCCTGGCGCGTATGGCCCCCGCGTGTACCCGGCCGCTGCGGTTCAGCGGCGAGATTCCGGCCACGACCAGGGGGCCGACGGCGGGAACGTATCGGCAACGATCCGACACGTCATTCCCGGGCCGCCTTCCACCAGGCGGTGTTCTCCCGGTACCAGGCCACCGTGGCGGCCAGGCCCTCGTCGAAGGAGCGCCGGGGCTCGTAGCCCAGTTCGTCACGGATCTTGGACCAGTCGACGGAGTAGCGGGCGTCGTGGCCCTTGCGGTCCTCGGCGTGGACGACACTGTCCCAGTCCCGGCCGCAGGCGTCCAGGAGTCGCTCGGTGAGCTGCTTGTTGGTGAGTTCGGTGCCGCCGCCGATGTTGTAGACCTCGCCCGGGCGGCCGCCCTCGAGGACGAGCCGGAGCGCACGGCAGTGGTCCTCGACGTGCAGCCAGTCGCGGACCTGTCCGCCGTCTCCGTACAGCGGTACCCGGCGCCCGTCGAGAAGGCTGGTGATGAAGAGCGGGATGATCTTCTCGGGGTACTGGTAGGGCCCGTAGTTGTTCGAGCAGCGGGTGACACGGACGTCAAGGCCGTGCGTGCGGTGGTAGGCCAGGGCGAGGAGGTCGGATCCCGACTTGGCCGCGGAGTAGGGGGAGTTGGGGGCGAGGGGCTGGTCCTCGGTCCAGGAGCCGACGGCGATCGAGCCGTAGACCTCGTCTGTGGAGACGTGGACGAAGGTGCCGAGGCCCGTGCGGACGGCGGCTTCCAGCAGGACCTGGGTGCCCAGCATGTTGGTCGAGGCGAAGTCGCCGCCGTCGGCGATCGAGCGGTCGACGTGGGATTCGGCGGCCAGGTGGACCACCGCGTCGTGCTCGGCCATCAGGCCGGCCACGCGTTCGGCGTCGAGGATGTCCCCGCGGACGAAGCGCAGCCGGGAGTCGTCGGCCACGGGCGCGAGGTTGGCGGGGTTGCCCGCGTAGGTCAGCGCGTCCAGGACGGTGACCGCCTCGGTCGTGGGGTCGGACAGCAGCGATCGTACGAAGTGGGAGCCGATGAAGCCGGCCCCTCCGGTGACAAGGGTTCTCATGGCGGGTGTCGCGGTCTCTCGTGTCGTGGGTGTCCCGAAAAGCGGGCTCAGGAGGCGATCCGGATCCGGCTGTGATCGCCGAGGACGAGGCGGTGTGCTCGTGGTGCCCGGACCGCGCCGGAGACGTGGACGGAGCGGCCGATGAGCGAACCCTCGACACGGCCGGCGTCCTCGATCCGCGATCCCTGCAGGACGATGGAGAACTCCACCTCGCTGCCGCTGATCCGGCAACCGTCGGCGATGGAGGTGAAGGCCCCGATGTGGGAGTCGGTGACGAGGGTGTCGGCACCGATGACGGTGGGACCGACGATCCGGGACCGCACGATCCTGGCTCCGGGGGCGATCCTGACCCGGCCCACCAGCTCGCTCGCCTGGTCCACCCATCCCTGGACGGCCGGCTCCACGGTCTCCAGGACGGTGCGGTTGACCTCCAGCATGTCGTCGGCGTTACCGGTGTCCTTCCAGTAGCCGGTGATGGTGGTGGCGCGGACGTCGCGGCCGGAGTCGACCAGCCACTGCACGGCGTCGGTGATCTCGAGCTCGCCGCGCGCCGAGGGCACACAGGCGGCGACGGCCTCGTGCACCACGGGGGTGAAGAGGTAGACGCCGACCAGCGCCAGGTCGCTGCGGGGCGCCGGGGGCTTCTCCTCAAGCCGCACGACGGCGCCGTCCGGCCCCAGCTCGGCGACCCCGAACATCGACGGGTCCGCGACCTTGGTGAGCAGGATGCCGGCGTCGGGTCGCTCCCGGCGGAACTCCTCCACCACGTCGGTGATCCCGCCGACGACGAAGTTGTCGCCGAGGTACATGACGAAGTCGTCGTCGCCGAGCCAGTCGCGGGCGATGAGCACGGCGTGCGCCAGCCCGAGAGGGGCTTCCTGCGGCAGGTAGGTGATCCGGGCCCCGAAGGCCGAGCCGTCACCGAGGGCGGCCCGTATCTCGCCGGCCGTGCCGCCGACGACGACCCCTATCTCGGTGATGCCGGCGGCGACGATCGACTCGATGCCGTAGAAGAGGACCGGTTTGTTGGCGACGGGGACGAGCTGCTTGGCGGCGGTGTGGGTGATGGGTCGCAACCGTGTGCCGGTACCGCCGGCGAGAACGAGTGCCTTCATCGTCTTCCCGCTCCCGTGAGGTTCCCGGCGGTCCCGGCGCACTCCGCCGCGGCCGCGTCGAGGAGGGCGAACAGCCTCGGTTGGCTCCGCCGCGCCAAGGACGTGACGCGCTCGGCGTGCTCGGCGGTGGAGCAGCGCAGCGGCTGGGCCACGGCGTAGCGGTCGCCCCACCTGATGACCTGGAGGTCCGGCCACAGGTCCCGGGCGGACCGCCTGGCCCGCGCGATCTGCGCCACCGGGTCGCCGTGCCAGCCCAGGGGCCTGGTGAAGCGTTCGTCCGCCACCAGCCGGGCGAGCCACTCCTCGGTGTCGGCGAGCTGCGCGGTCCGGTACGCGGCGGCGTCCCGCCCGGAGCGCAGGAGCTCCAGCATCGAACGTGCCGCGCGGGGGTCGTCGAAGACGGCCAGGGGCAGCCGGTGCCTGGCCGGTATCCGGTGCCGGCGCGTGCCGCTGTCGTCGAGCAGGACCGTCGTGCGGTCGGCCACCGTGGTGAAGCGTGCCCCCGCGTCGGTCATCCGCAGCCACAGGTCCCAGTCCTCCAGGCCCGCACCGGTGCGCCAACCGCCGGCCCGTTCCGCGAGGCCGCGCCGGTGTGCCACGCGCGACGGCTCGAAGACCACCCCGAGGACCTGGAACTCCGGGTGCCAGCACATCTCGTACGGCTGTGACTCCGCCCGGAGCGTTCCTCGGGGGTCGCGCAGTTCGAAGCCCGTGGCGACGAGTTCGGCACCGCCCTCCATCAGGGAGAGCACCACCTCCAGGTGGTCCGCGCGCCACTGGTCGTCGTGGTCGAGGTAGACGACGAACTCGCCCCGTGCCTCGGCCAGTGCGGTGTTCCTGGGGCCGCTGGGATGGCCGTGGCGTGCGGTGCGCAGCAGTCTGATCCGTGGATCGGTGCGGGCGCCGTGGCGGACCCAGTCATCGGTGTCGTCGGTGCTGCCGTCGGACACCACGAGCATCTCCCAGTCGGTGACGGTCTGGGCGGTCACCGAGGCGAGGGTGTCCAGGATCGCCCGGGACCGGTTGTACGTCGGACAGATCACCGACACGCGGGGCTCGGGGGCATGCTCCATCTGTGCAACTTTCCGCGTCGTGGACCGGGAGTTCTTTGCCATTGCACCGGCGCCCGCGACCGTTGCTTTCCTATCGCGAACGCGGCCGAACGGAAACCGGGTGAATGGACTCCGTGTCGGACGGCGTGGACGCCCTCCGCACGCGCGGAGCGGGCACGCTGCGACGACGCCTGTCGCAAAGTTAGCGGTCGGCGGTGCGCGGGCGCGCCCGCCGGAGGTCGAGTCGTCCCCCGCCCCGGGGCGGGGGCGGCTCAGGCCGCGAAGTGGACCGGCAGCGCCTGGGAGTGCCACAGGGCCGCGACCTGGGCGCGGTCCCGGCAGCCCAGTTTGCGCAGCACGTTCGACACGTGGAACTTGACCGTGCTGCGCTCGATGGTCAGCCGCTCGGCGATCTCGGAGTTGGACAGGCCCTCGGCGACGAGCACGGCCACCGTTCGTTCCCGGCCGGTGAGTTGAGTGATCTCCGCCGTGGGGAGCTCCGGCGGCCGGGCGTGGCCGGCCCGGCCGGACAGCAGCGTGGGAACGAGTTCGGGCGAGATCCAGCCCCGCCCGCTCAACACCTCGCGTACGGCCCTGACATAACCGTGGTCGGGGTCGTCGCGATCGACGATCCCGGCCACCCGGGCGCAGCGGGGCAACCGGAAGAACGCGTCGCTGCGCCCGTTGACCAGCACGATGACCCGCTTGCCCCACTCGGTGACCGACGGGTCCGCGTCCACCGTGCCGCTTTCGACGATGGCGACGTCGGCCGGGGTCACGGGCCTCGCCGAGGCGTACCTGTCGTCCTTCCCCGAGACGAGCCACCCGAAGTCGGCCAGCGCCTCGGTCATTCGGCGCCGCGCCGAAGGAGTGCTGATGCCGACAAGGATTCGTTCCATACTTCCCCCGAAACTATGGTCGCAGCGCGGGGGAAGCCCGGAATTGGTCAAAGCCGGTCACGCCCCCGTACAACCGTGATCACTAAGGGGGAAGTTAACACAAGCTCATTACCCCTTCAACGTAAAGAGTTGACGGAGCAAACGACTTGAGGAAGAACTGAGGTCGGCGGTTCCGCTTCCGCCCGATTCACCCGACCGGACCTCAGGTGGCGGCGTTGATCACGGTGACGGTCGTGGACGCCGAGTAGGTCGACAGCGCCACGTACACCGAGTCGATCAGCTGCTTCATGGCCGGCTCGGCCCAGTGCCCCTCGGTCAGTTCGGCCATGCGCTCGTCGACGGCGGTCCGGTCGGCGTCGGCGAACACGAGGTCCCGCAGCCCTCCGGTGTGCAGCAGCACCACCAGCGCGGCCGTGCGCGCGTCGGGCTCCTCGCCCTCCAGGACCGCCGCCGTGAGCTTCCGGCGCACCTGGGCCTCGGCCGATCCGTCGGCCTCCGGGTAGCGGCTCGTGGGGAAGATGCCCCAGCGCCGGGTCCGCTCCTCGCGGATGACGCCCTTGTCGAGCAGTCCCTGCCGCGCGCCGGCGACGGCTTCCTCGCGCAGTTCGAAGATCCACGCCTGGACGTCCTTGGGCTCGTCCGCTCCGGCGATCCGCGCGAGCGCCTCGTCCAGGGCCGGGACGCCCGGCGGGGTGGGGTCGGTGACGACGAGGCGGTCGCCCTCCATGCGGACGCGGCCCGCGAGCGCCAGTTCCAGTACGGACGCGCTGGAGATCATGTATTCGGACTGCGACTGCAGTTGGGGGGCACCGGTGGTGTCGTCGAGGGACAGGAGCATGATCTGCTCGCCGAGTGTGGTCTCCATGAGGGGGTCCTCTCCTTCTGCTGATCCGCGAAACTCGATCTGTGAAACGTTCCTGCTCAGGGCAGGGGGTGGGGACGGCTCCGGGGCGCCGGTCCCGGTGCGGCGGCCAGGCCCGTCCTGGCCTCGGCCGTTTCCAACCGCCGCGAGTTCCAGCTGAAGCCGTGTGACTCCGCCATCCGCAACTGCTGGTAGCCGACCGGTACGACCTTGACCGCGGCCCAGCCCATCTCCCGCAGGGCGGCCGGAAGCCGGCCGGTCAGGTCGACGGCGAGCGGGTCGGCCCCGTCGGCCAGCAGGCCCTCCAGGACCGCGGAGGTCGTCACCGGTCGCGCCGTGCGGGGGGCCCGGGCCTCGCCGAAGCCGGCGACCCACTCGCCGACGAGGTCGAAGCACTGCCGGGACGCCACGTACCGCAGCCGGTCGTCGTCGTCCCTGATCTCGGCCGGGGCTTCGCCGTAGCCGTGGCTCTCGCGCTGGTTCACCACCGCCGAGCGTATCTGGAGCGCCTCCTGGAGCGCCCCGAGCATGCTCCAGCCCACCTGGTCCGTGGCGTTGCATCCGACGGTCGCCAGCGGCTGCGGACCCGTCTCGTCGATGACCACCCCCACGGTGCAGACCACGCCGGGCACCCCGGTCGGCAGATCCGCGAGGACCGGCACGAGCCCGGCCTCCCGGGCGGACCCCCACAGCTTCAGCAGGCTGCGCCAGTGCACGTTCTCCTTGCCCTTGCGCACCCGGTCCGCCTCGATGGCGCCGACGTCGACGCGCGTCGGACGCAGCCTGCGTTCCCAGGCGACGAGAAGCGCATCCCGTTCGACCGTCTCCAGCAGGGCCGAGCGCAACGCCATGTCGTACCCCTGCCCGGACGCCGCCCCCGAGGGGCCCGGGTCGAAACCCTCGGCCTCCTCGGCGGGCGCCGGGTAGTCGACCAGGCCCGCGGGCACCAGGATCTCGGCGCCGTCCCGGAGCCGCCGAGCCGGGTACCACGTCAGGGGCCGCTCCGTGACCCGCGCGTCGCCGAGCGCGACACCGGGGCCGGCGAAGGACAGCGCGCGGGTGCCGAGGGTACTCGGGGCCGCCCGGACCGCGCCGGGGAGCGATCCCGGCCGCGGGAAGAGCGCGTACCGCTCGACCGCCTCACCCGCGCCGCGCACCAGGGCGTCCATGCGCGAGTACCCGTACGCGCCGACGACCCTCGGCGACAGCGCCTGCGCCGTGTTCTCGGCGCGGTCGGTGCCGCAGGAGAGCCGGACCAGGGCCTTCCACAGGGGATCGGCGGGCGGTGCGGGGGGCAGCATGCCGGACTTCTCCGCCAGTCCGTTGCCGGGGTCGAGAGTGGCCAAGAAGTCGATCATCGAGAGGTTCCTGCCGGGAGGCGACGGGGTGGACGCGCGGTGGGGAGGAGGGCGTCCCGGCCGGGAGCGCCCTTCGGGGCGGTCAGAGGAACGGCAGTCGGCAGCGGCGGTCGCTCCACGCGGACCCGAGTGCGAGCAGCACACCGGCGGTGCCGGTCGCCAGGTCGGAGGAGATCCGCAGGGACTCCTGGCCGAGAAAGGCGGGACGACCCTGGTGGCGGACGGCGTTGAGGCCGAGTCCCGCCACGTGCCGGCTCTGCACGGGGTCCGGGCCGGGGCCGTGCTCCGGCCCGGACGGGTGGTCCGCCCCGCTCCGCGTCCTCTCCCGGACCGGCGCGTTCGTCATGTGCGCCCGCGCCATGATGACGCCCGCCCTGCCGTTCAGCAGACCCGCCTGCGCGACGAAGGGCAGTTCCGTCGCGGCGAGGACGGCGTCGCGCGCCTGGGCCAGTTCGGTGTCCGGGAGGTGCGCGAGGAGGTCGTGCAGCACCATGCCCGTACCGCCGCTGCCGGAGGCGACCAGCGGCAGCCGTCCCGTGGTGCCGTCCGCGAACGGCGCCCCCGGTGTCCAGCCGAAGTCGGCGAGGTCCCGCCGCAGTGCCGCCACGGCGTGGTCCAGCAGGGCGGTGTCCCCGGTGCGTTCGTACAGGCGGAGCAGGAACAGGGCACCGCCCGACGCTCCTCGCAGCAGCCCCGCTCCCCTGCCCTTCCCAGGGCTTTCGGGGGTCGGCGGTGCGTCGGCGACGACACGCACGACGCGCTCGGCGATCCGGCCCGCGTGCTCCAGCAGTCCGCGGTCCTCGGTGGTCCCGGCGAAGTGCAGCAGGGTCAGCCCGACGCCGGGGAGGCCGCCGTGGAGGCTGTGGCCGAGGTCGTCCAGGGGGACGTCGAGGACGCGGTCGAGGAGTTCGCGGGCGGTGTCTTCCCGGCCGAGCCGGTCCAGGGCGTACGCGATGCCGCCCAGTCCGTCGTAGAGGCCTGGCCGCGGGTCCTCGAGGGCGTGCGCCTTCTCGGCGAGCCAGTCGAGGTGCTCCTCGGGTACCCGGGCTCCCGCCTCGGCGAGGGCCCACAGCACTCCGGCGGCGCCGTGGGCGAGGTCGAGTCCGCCCTCCGGCGTGAAGAACTGTTCGGCGTCGCCCGGGAAGAGCCGGTCGTCGCGGCCCGGCTGGGCGGTCGCGAGCAGGCCGTCGGCCAGGGAGCGCAGCAGCGCGGGCCGGTCGGCCGGTGCGGGGAGCGCCCACACCGACGCCGCGCGCCGCCCGCCGCCTCCACCGCTGCCCTCGGCGTCCTCGGCGTCCTCAGCACCACCGGCACGCTCCGGGCGGGGCACCGGGAAGGCCGTCGGCCCCAGATCCCGGTGGACCCGCTCCGCGTACTCCTCGGGCACCGGGTAGTACGCGGTGATGACGTCGATCAGCTCGTCCGCCTTCTCCGGCGCCCAGGGCAGCACGGCCACCTGCGGGGCGAAGAGCGCGAGACGCAGACAGCCCAGCGCGTAGCGGTCGATGGCGAATCCGGTGTGCCCGGCCGGGGCGATGAACCCCACCGCGCCCATGGTCTGCGCGGTCGTGGCGTCCGGCGTGCCGGCCGTCTCGAAGTCGATGAAGACGACCCGGCCGTCGGGCCGGACCAGGATGTTGCCCGGGTGCAGGTCGGCGAAGACGACACCGCGCTCGTGCATGGCGTCGACGCCCCGCTCGATCTGGTCGAGCACGTCCAGGGCCCAGGCGGTGTACTCGGCGACGGTCTCCTCGGAACCGACCGCCTTCAGCAGGGGGTTGCGCCGGACGAGCTCCTTGGAGAGCGCCGTCCCCTCCACGTACTCCCGGACCAGGAAGTAGTGTTCGTGACCCTTGCGGTAGTCGATCAGCCGGGGGACGCAGGGCAGGCCGGTGAGCCGGCGCAGCGCCCAGTGCTCCTGTTCGTGGCGGGCGACGGCGTCGCGCCCGTCCGCGTCCAGGCCGGCATGCGGACGGGCCTCGCGCAGCAGGACCTCGGTGCCGTCCCGGGTGTCCGTGCCCCGGTACACCCCGCCGCCGTTGGAGAAGTGCACCGCCTCGGTGACCCGGTACGGGAAGTCCCGGAGCGTGCCCGCGTTGCGGGCGGCGATCGCCTCGGCCAGGCAGGCCGGCGGGGTCACCCACTCGGGCGGCCGGAACCCGGGGCCCCGCCGGTCGGGGACCAGTCGGCCGTCGGGGTCCTCGATGCAGTGGATCAGCTCGCCCGTCTCGGACCGCACCGCCTGGAGGACGAAGCCGCCGTAGCGGACGTAGAGCGGACCGGAGCGCCAGCGGAGGTCGCTGAGGATGTACGGCCCGCTCTCGCCGTCCAGCAGGTCGCCCAGCTCGTGGAGGATCCGCTCGAAGTGCAGGTCGTCGAGCGGATAGACGGTGACGAACTTGCCGCTGCCGCTGCGGTCGCCGTACTTGCTGTTGCGCCTCTTGAGCAGGTCCCGACTGCGGATGAACTTGAACATCACGCGCTCGGCGACGCAGTACTTCGCCACCACGTCGAGGAGGTGGCCGGAGTTGTCCAGGGTCGCCGAGACGTGGATCTTCCAGCCCTGCCGCGGCAGCGCCACGCTGGGCGGGGACAGCACCACCCATTCGCTGCCCGGCGCACGGCCCCAGCCCTCCGGCAGCTCGTCGTGGACGAGGGGGAAGTCGTCCTCGGCCGCGGCGGACCGGGCCGGCAGGTCGAAGAACGGCGTACCGGGCGGGCAGAAATGCAGGTGCCGGATGATGTCCATGATGCCGAAGGAGTCCTGTTTCCTGGGTCGGGTGAGGGCGGGTCAGCGAGCGGCCGGGGCGATGTACGAGAGGTAGAGCCATTCGCCCAGCGAGCGGCTGCCGGCCGCCACCCGGGCCGTCCCGACGCTCTCCGCCGGAGCCGTGTCGGTGACGGACAGCGGCAGCAGGACGGCGGGTACCGGGAGGGAATCGCCCTCCCGCACCGGCACGAAGGCGGACAGCGGGGCGACGTCCTCCTCGGCCGGTCCCCGTCCCACGGTCGCGGACCCGATCTCGGTGCGTGTCACCATTCCGCGCCGGTACAGCGTCACCGGGGAGCCCGGGGCGACCGCGTCCAGGTCGGCCGCGTCCGACAGTACGAGCGAGGCCCCGCCGTCCTCGACGACGTAGCCGCCGGTGACCGTGTACGGCACGGTCACCGTCGTCAGCGCCGTACCGAGCCCCGCGGTGAGCAGCAGCGCGACGGCGCACACGCGCCACATCCGGGCGCCGGCCGTGCGCGCCTCGCGCAGCAGCAGCCGCGCGCCGTTGAACAGGCGGTAGCCGAGGTAGACGACGCCGACCAGCACCAGCGTCGCGCCGACGAGGCCCATGCCCTGGAGGATGTCGAGCCAGAGGGTGAACGCCATCGCGATCAGGTAGACCGGGAAGACCATGGAGGCGAGGCCGAACGGCACGGACCATCGCAGTCCGGACAGCTCCCGCGTGTACCGGCCGCCGAAGAGGACCTTCGCCAGGAAGCGGCGCGCATCGGTCATCGTCCGGTCCCGCAGGTGCGAGATGTCCAGGTGGGTCATGAGCGCGATGTAGCCGTCGAGCTTGACCAGCGGCAGCAGGTTGAGCAGGCCCGTCACGTAGGTGGACACGGCGAACACCAGCATGCCGTCGCGCAGGCCGGAGTCGCCGGACGCGGCACCGACCCCGAACGCGCCGAGCGCCACCGACCCGGCGATGACCACCTGCGTCACCACTCCGGCGAGCGCCACTTGTACGCGCTGTTCCCGGTGGGGCAGCCGCCAGCCGTCGGAGACGTCGCAGAAGAAGGCGGGCGTCAGGTAGAAGAGCATGACGCCCATCCGGCTGGGGCGCCCCCCGTGGTGGGTGAGGACCGCGCCGTGGCCCATCTCGTGCAGCGCGGTCGCGACGACCGAGGCGCACGCGACACCGAAGAGGACGCCCAGCGGGAGCGGGGAGCCCAGCGCCTGCCGCAGCTGCGGCGCCTGCAACGCGAGGGACAGCACACCGCCCAGGGCGAGGACGGCCGCGAGGACGGCGCCGCCCCGGTTGGCCACGAGCCGCAGCAGCGGCACGAGCGCGGCGAGCATGCGTTCCGGCTTGACCACGGTGAACTGGAACGTCAGCGGTGGAACGAACTTGAACCAGGAGTTGGCGCGCCGGTGGGGCTGCCCGTCCTCCAGCAGCCGCATCCCGTGCAGGCTCTCAACCGCCCGCTCGACCGCCTCCTCCGTCCAGGGCGCCCCCAGCGCCTCCACCAGACGGGTGCGGTCGCGTTCCCCGTCCAGGACGCGCAGCAGCCGGACCATGTCGGTCCCCACCCGGATGTACTGCTGTGAGCCGCGCTGGACGACCCACGGCGCGCCGTCGGCGATCGGCTCGTGGAGCCGCACGTCGGGGGCCAGCTGTGGCCGCTCCAGCAGGGCACTGGCCCGCTCGGGCGTCAGCGTCCCGCCCGATCCCGCCCGCCCACGCCTCATATGACGTCCCGGGTGAGGAACAGCCGGCGGGCGGCGTAACCGGTCACGGCCAGCCAGGCGCCGATGACGATCAGGGCGACGGGCACCGACAGCAGCTCGGGCTTGCCGTCCCGGTAGACCGAGCTCATCGCGATCGTCATGGTGAACCTGCCGACCGAGGGCACCAGCCGCAGCAGCGCCTCGTCGACGAAGAGCGTCAGGCCCAGCAGGGTCGCGACCGCGGCGGTCTGGTTGCGGATGACCCAGCCGAGCAGCACCCCCCAGGGGGCGCCCAGCACGGTGACCGTGAAGACGCCCACCAGGGTCAGCGTCGTCTCGTGGGTCCAGGCGGGTTCGAGATCGGTGGAGGCCGCGAGGAACACCGCCGGGGAGGCGGCGGCCAGTCCCGTGGCGAGCAGCGCGAACACGACGCCCATGCCGGTTCCCACGAGCAGTTTCGCGCCCAGCAGCCGGCCGCGTCCGCCGCTCAGCAGCACGGACCTGCCGATGGCCCCGGAGTTGTACTCCCGGGTGACGAGGACCGCGCCGAGCAGGGCGGTGAACAGCAGCAGCATGAACCAGGAGCGGACCACCTGGTCGGTGACGGCCTCGATGGTCGTGGCGCCCTTGGCGATGTCCTCCTCGGCCTGGGCGACGAACCCGCTGCTCGCCAGGAACCCGAGGATCACTCCGATGAGGGCCAGCGACCACCAGGCGCGTCCGGTGAACGCCTTGGACCATTCGGCGGCTATGAGGTTACGCATGGGCGGCTTCTCCGGTTGCGGTCGGCTCGGCGAGCTCGAAGAAGCGGTCCTCGAGGCTGTGCCGGCCGTCCGAGGTGAGCTCGGTGAGGGATCCGCAGTAGCGCAGCGTCTTCTGCAGGATCACCACGTCGTCGACCGTCTGCTCCACCTCGGCGAGCAGATGGCTGGACAGCAGGATGGTGCGGCCCTCGTCGGCGAGGGCCCGCAGGAAGGTGCGCAGCCATCGGATCCCGTCCGGGTCGAGGCCGTTGGCGGGTTCGTCCAGGACCAGCAGTTCGGGGTCGGCGAGCAGCGCGGACGCCAGTGCGTGACGCTGCTTCATGCCGGTGGAGAAGCCCTTGAGCTGTTTGTCGGCACGGCCGTCGAGGCCGACGCGCTCCAGCACCTCGTCGACCCGTCGGCGCGGCAGACCGAGCATCCTGGCCCAGATCCTGAGGTCGCGGCGGCCGGTGACGCCCGGGGTCACGCCGATGCCGTCCATGCTGACGCCGACCCGGTGGGCAGCGTGCGGGAGTTCGGCATACGGCTTGCCGAACACGGTGGCGCTTCCGGCGGTCGGCGCGGTGAGGCCCAGCAGCATGCGCAGCGAGGTGGTCTTCCCGGCTCCGTTGCGGCCGAGCAGGCCGACGATACGTCCGGCGGGGACCTCGAAGGTGACGTCCTCGACCGCGGTGAACTCACCGAAGCGTTTGGTCAGACCGCGGAAATCTGCTACGACGGCACTACTCATACTTTCTCCGTGCGGGAGTTCACAGCGATGTGGCACACACAGGCGATCTGACTGTGATTTCTTGGCATGGCAATTCCTTCTCAGTCGTCCCGGTGGTGTCCCACGGCCGGGAACCCGGCTCCCCGCCCCGGAAGGAAACGAGACTTCCTTCCGGGGCGGGGTTCGCCTGTGCGGTCGTTCTCCGCGTGGGCGTGGATCAGGTGACGGCGACCGCGGAGGCCACACCGCCGTAGACGGCGCTGGCGGCGACCGAGACGACCACACCGTCCTTGAAGTTGGACCAGAAGCCCGGGGCCTCCATGGCCTCCAGCTCCTGCATGCCCAGCTCAAGCGCCTCGGGGGCGTTCTTCTCGAAGATGTCCTGCATTGTTCAACACCTCCTTCTCATCAACCAGTTCGAATTGCGAGCCGATATCCGGAGTCCGGATATCAGGTCGTCGCGATGACGGAAGCGACGATGCTGTAGGTGACGGCACCGCCGGCACCCGCGCCGCTGATGTAACCGGTCACGGACCAGAAGCCCGGGGCCTCCATGGCCTCCAGCTCCTGCATGCCCAGCTCGAGCGCCGGAGTGATGTCCAGCTCGGCAGAGTTCTGCATTTTTCTTTACCCCCCTTCCATATATGTGCTGTTCATCCGCGGACTCCGGGCGACAGCCCGCACCCGCGGAAGTCTCGGTGGATTCGGC
The DNA here is from genome assembly GCF_055564775.1 of Streptomyces sp. NPDC028991. Taxonomy (NCBI): domain Bacteria; kingdom Bacillati; phylum Actinomycetota; class Actinomycetes; order Kitasatosporales; family Streptomycetaceae; genus Streptomyces; species Streptomyces sp. NPDC028991. Next base: position 49,470 of record NZ_JBVHVP010000018.1, read on the forward strand.
GGTCAGAGGCTGACCGGCGTCGAATCGCACACCGCCCGTGCCAGCAGGCCCTCGATGTCGGCGGCACCCAGTCCGTCGAGCATCGGCAGCCCCGCGCCCCACGCCCGTACGCTGCGCCGGGCGACGACGGCGAGCCGGCCGGGTTCCGCGGTGATCCGCCGTCCGACGCCCCAGGAGTCGATCAGCGCCGCGATACCCGCCCCCGGGTCCTCGGGCAGCGGCGGGTCCGCCCGTCCCTCGCCCACCGGGTCGAGGGCCGCCGCCCGCAGGCGCTGCCACAGCGCGTCCAGCCTGCGCGCCGACCCGAGCCGCGGGTCACCCGCGGCGATGGCTGACCACAGGGGCGGCAGCAGCGCGGCGACCGCCGTCATCTTGCGCAGACCCAGCTCGCTCGACAGCTCGTTGGCGAGGTACCAGCCCTTGCCGGCGTAGGGGGAACGGTTCAGGACCACCCAGCCGGCGTGGCTGAGGCCGCTGATCTTGGCGATCTCCGTGCGTTGCCGCTCGTCGGCCGCCCGGCCCCGGGCGCGGCAGGCCCGCACCTCGTTGCCGAGCCGTACCGCCCGTTCGGCCAGCGCCTGCGCCAGGGCGTCCTCGGTGGGCTGGTCCCGGTGCTCGCCGACGTAGCTGCCGCTGATCCTGAAGAGCACCTCCAGGACGCCTTCCGCGACGAGTTCGGCGGGCAGCGTCGCGGTTGCCTCCGGGTCGATCACCGCGGCGTCGGGGCGGAGCCCCCCGCCCATCACCAGCCGCTTGCCCCGTTCGTACGCGAGGCAGGCGACGGCACTCAGCTCGGAGCCGGTGCCCAGCGTCGTCGGCACGGCGACCAGGCGGGGCCCTCGGGACCGCTCGGCCCGCAGCAGGACCAGCCCGCCGCGCTGCGGGACCGTGAGCCGGGCGAGCGCGCCGGGGTCCGCCCGCAGCAGGACCGCCAGCTTGGCCTGGTCGAGCAGCGAACCGCCGCCGACCGCGACCACCAGGTCCGCGTCCTGGATCCGCCCGGCGAGCTCGGTGACGGCTTCCGGCGTCCCGGGACCACTGACCACGACGGTCCGGACCGTCCGGCCGCCGCGCTCGATCCGCGCCCGCACCGAGCCCGCGACGCCGGCTTCGGCGACGCCGCCGTCCAGCAGCAGGGCGACGGAGCGTTCCGGCCGGGTGCCGAGCCACTGCGCGAGCCCGTCACCGCCGTACGCCATCACCGTGGGGCAGTGCCAGCCGGGGGTCATGTCGCCGCCCTCGATCTCGCCGGGTCCGCCGCGTACGCCGGGTCCGCCGCGTACGCCGGGTCCGCCGCGTACGTCGTGTCCGCCGTGTCCGCCGTGTCCGCCGTGTACGCCGTGATGCCGGTGCGTACGCAGTCCAGCAGCTCGGTCAGTTCGGCATCGGTGTAGGTCAGCGCGGGGAAGAGCTGGATGCCGTGCACCCCGGGGTGCACGACGGCGCCGGCCTCGCGGATCGCGGCCACCAGGGCGGGGACCTCGGTCTGCGGCAGCGGCGAGCCGTCCGCCGCGGTCACGCGGACCGAGCGGAAGCAGCCCACGCCGGTGGTCCCGGACACCCTGGGGTGCTCGGCGGCCAGGCGCTCCAGTTCGGTGTCGAGCCGCGCCGACAGCCTCTGTCCCAGGGCCACCGCGTCCAGCCGCCGCATCTCCTCGACGGTGGCGAGGATCGTCGCGCAGGTGACGGGGGTGCCCGCCTGGGTCTCGCCGTGGGAGAGCAGCGAACCGGCGTCCGTGAAGACGTCGGCCACCTGGTGCGAGGCCACGACGGCCGCCGCGGCGCTGGTGCCGTTGGTCAGTCCCTTCGACGTGACCAGCAGGTCCGGCTGCCCGGGCCAGCGGTGCGAGGCGAAGAAGTCGCCGGTCCGGCCGAAGCCGGTGGCCACCTCGTCGGCGACGAGCAGGAACCCGTGCTCCGAGCGCAGGCGCAGCAGCTCGGCGACGTACTCCTCGGTGAGCGGGACCGCGCCGGAGCCGAGCACCGGCTCGACGACGACGGCGGCGACGTGCGCGCCCTGGCGGTCCAGCAACGCCCGGATCTCGTCCGGGTCGTTGGGCGCCACGTGCCGCACCAGCCGCTGGTCGACGCCGTAGAGCTGCTGCCCCAGGTTGTCGCCGGTCAGCGCGAAGCCGCCGAAGGTCAGGCCGTGGTAACTGCCGCGCAGTCCGACCACGACCTTGCGCCGGTCCTGGCCGCGCAGCGCGTGGTAGTGCCGGGCCACCTTCATCACCAGGTCGTTGGCAGCGCCTCCGGAGGTGGAGAACAGCACCCGCTGGTAGTGGTCCGGGCCGCAGACGTCGATCAGGGCCGCCGCCGCGCGGCGGGCGTAGACGTTCTCGTACCGGAAGACGCTGAGGTACGAGGCCTCGCACAGGGCCTCGGCCGCCGCCTCGGCGATGGCCCGGTTGCCGTAGCCGAGGTTGGTGTTCCACAGTCCGCTGGAGCCGCACAGCAGCTCGCGGCCGTCGGCGAAACGGATCCGGACGCCCTGGGCCGACACGGCGCACAGTCCGTCGTCGCCGTGCAGCTCCGGAGCGAGCATCGAAGGCCACAGGGCCGGGCCGGGGGCCGTTCCGGTGCCGTTGTCCGTCATGCCGTCACCCCCACTTCCAGCAGTACGTCGCGGTAGCGCCCGGTGCCGGGCAGCGGGTGCCGGGACAGCACCGTCAGGCCCGATGCCGCGAGCTCGGTCTCCAGGCGGTCGGCGGGCAGCACGCCGACGGTGGTGGTGCACACCGTGACGGGTCCCTCGTCGCCGACCGTCGCGGGAAAGATGGTGACGGTGCGGGTGTCGGACCCGGCCGGCCAGTGGTCGTGCATCCGGTAGACGCGTCCGCTGGCACCGACCGCCTCGATCACGGCCTCCACCTCCGCCTCGGACGCGGCCCCGTCGGTGTCCGGGCCCGGGTCGTCGGACGCCACGATGTCCGCCGTGGAGAGCAGGAACCGGCCGCCGGGTGCGAGGTGCTCGCGCACCGCCGCGTACAGACCGGCCCGGCCCTCCTCGTCGAGCAGGGAGACCGAGGTCGTGCCAAGCACGATCACCTCGAACCGGCGGCCCAGCGCGAAGGAGCTCATATCGGCCCGTACCGGGACGCAGCGCTCGCGCAGCCGGGCGGGTGCCTGCGCCAGCCGCTCGTCGAGCAGCCGCAGCATGCCTTCCGACAGCTCCAGCGCGGTCACCTCCCGGCCGAGCGCGAGCAGCGGCAGCGTCAGCCGGCCGGAACCGGCGGCCAGTTCGAGGACGGTGCCGGGTGTCCGCCGCACCAGACCCACCAGTTCGCGGACCTCGTGCGTGTCCTTCAGGGAGAAGTCGTGGTAGATCGGCGAGCCGGTCTCGTCGTACACATCGTGCAGTTCGGCCCGGTCACCGAGCTCGGCCAGCAGGTCGCCGGCCCGGCCCGGGACACTCGGCGGTGTCAGCGCGACGGCCACGGTCTCACGCCCCCGCGCCGAGGAGCCCGGTGGACCGCAGCTCCACGCCCGCCTCGGCGAAGAAGGCCTCCACCTCGCGCAGGCGGTCCCGGTCGGCGTGTTCGGCGGCGGCGTCGAGGGAGCCGCACGCCAGCAGCGTCTCCGCGAGCACGCCCGCCGTGAGGCCGACCCGGAAGGTCCGGCCCGCCCCGGGAGCGTGCACGTACGCGGCCTCGTCCGTCCACAGCAGCAGCGGCAGCCCGGCGTCGTCGGCGTCCGCGGCACCGGAGGAACCGGCCGGGTCGGGAGCGAGGCGGCCTCCGAAGCCGGAGACCCGTACGCCGTCCAGACCCCGGGCCCGCAGCTCCCGCACCGCGGCCAGCGCGGCCAGGTACCGGCCCAGCCAGGGCCGTCCGGTGAGCGCGGCCGTGCGGACGTCCTCGGGCACGGTGTCGCCCAGGGCGACCGCGCAGGGGTGTGCGGTCTCGGCGTTGGCACGGTCCCAGGCGGCCACGACGGCGGCGAAGCCGTCGCCCAGCACGCCCAGCCGGCGGCCCCAGGGAGACGTGGACAGTCCGCCCTCCTCCCCGACGTACAGCCGGGTGGCGGGGCCGTCCGAGGCCGGTCCGGCGCCCAGTGCCGAGACGTCCGCGAGCTGCACGGCCGGGTCGGTCGCGAAGGCGGCGAACTCGCCCTCGGCGCGGGCGCGGTCGGCGTCGGCGAGGAAGGCCTCGAAGTCCGCCTCCTCGGTGACGCGGATCAGGGTCGCGCCGATCACCGACATGTACGCGGACGTCGCGTAGTCCTGGGTCTGGAGGAAGAAGGAGTCGTCGATGGACAGGTCGCCGCCGGGCTCGCTCAGCGACCCCTGGTACCCCACGACGAGGGGTCCGGGGACGTCCGCGTTCTCCGGGACCCGGCCCGGCGCGAGGACCACCGTGTGCCGGCCGACCAGATCCGACCCGAGCACCTCGGCCAGGTGTCGCGGGTTCTCCAGGACCACCGTCGCGGCACCGGCGTCCTCCTGCCCGGGGCGACCGGGCAGCGCCCGGCCCACTCCCCAGGACATCAGGTGCCGTCGGGCCGCGGACATACGGTTCCCGTCCACGTCTTCCACCCCCCTTTTCCTGTTCGACTTCTTTGTCGCGTCCGTCTGCGTCACGCCGTGACCGATGTCAGGATTTTCTTCAGGTCGTCCATGGCGGCCTTCGGGCCGTGCACGTTGAACACGCCGGTCAGATTCAGGACGATCTCGTCCACACCGGCCTCGCGATAGGCCGCGAGTTTTTCGACGATCGCGTCGATGGCGCCGTGGACGAAAGCATCGCCTTCGAGCATTCGTTTCGCCGCGGCCGGCAGTTCCTCGCCCGCGATGTCGATTCCGGCCTTCCGCAGCATGTCGATGTAGTGCGGAGTGCGCATGTGCCGCGAATTGCTGGCCACCACCAATTCCGTCGGATCGCGGTCGGGCCTTTCCAGCGCCACCGGAACGACGGCCGACAGCCGGGGCGTCTCGCGCCCCGCCTTTTCCGCGCCTTCCGCCATGGCCGGCCGCACCGTGTCCCGGAGATAGGCGGGAGGCGTCAGCCACGTGACGGCGGCGTCGGCGACCTCACCGGCCAGTCTCGCCATTCCCGGCCGCAGCACTCCCAGCCCGAGGTCGATGCGCGGCGCCACCGCGGGGACCATTCCGGCGTGGCAGGAGAAGTACTCCCCGTCCAGCTCCACGGTCCCGCCCGAGAGCAGGCCGCGGACGATCGTCAGGTACTCGCGCGCGGCCGTCAGCGGGCTGGCGTACGGGGCCCCGAGCAGGCTCCGCTGGAACTCCCTGCCGCCGGGGCCGAACCCCGCGACCACCGACTCGCCCGTGGTCATGGCCAGTGACCTGACCTGGTGGGCAGCCTCGTAGGGGTGCCGCAGCGGCATCAGCGTGACACCGGTGCCGGTCGGCACCCGGAAGCCGGCGCCGGCCGCGGCGGCGAACCCCTGGAAGGGTTCGACCAGCATCGCCTGGCCCTGCCACAACCGGTCCGCACCGGTCCATTCGACCAGCGCGGCGTACGGCAGCAGTTGTTCCGGCCGGCGCGGCAGAAACGGCATCAGTACCGAATACGCGGTCATGTGTCACTCCGACATCGAAACACGCCCATGAAAAGGGCACGTTGATTCCCCCGACAATGTCCCGACGGTCAGTCGACCGGAAAGCCGTTTCCCACGGCACCCGTCGCCCCGACCTGACATCACAAAGATATGGGGTCGACGACCTCCGCGCCCCCGCCAAGAGGACAGTCTCTTCCCCGTCCCGGGACGGGGAAGGGCGGGCCGCCCCCGCACCGAGGCGCCCGCGACCCCCATTCACCTTGAACAGGAGGTCGTTGTTCGCCCATACTCCGACGCATCGGACCTTGGAAAGGCCATATCCCCATGCCGCCACACATCAGCGTCATATGCCCTACGTACAACCGCGGTAAAGCAATTCTGTCGACGCTGGAATCCGTGCGGGCACAGACGATGCGCGACTGGGAAATGCTGGTGGTGTCCGACGCGAGCGACGACGACACGGACGCGGTGGTCGCGTCCCTGGCGGCGCGCGACCGCCGGATACGGCTGCTGCGGACCGGGCGGTTCGGGTCCCAGTCCGGTCCCACGAACATCGCGCTGGGCGAGGCCGCGGGCGAGTTCGTCGCCTACCTCGACCACGACGACCACTGGGAGCCGGACCACCTGCTCCGGCTCCGGCAGGCCTTCGACGACGGAGCCCGGTTCGTGGCCACCCGGGCCCGCAAGGTGACCGCCGCCGGAACGGTGACCGGCACGGCGCACCCCCTGTCCCTGTGCTGGCACCCTGACATCCAGCTGATGAGTCCGCTGTTCGAGAACTCCTGCGCCGGGCACGTCGCCGGCCTCGCCGAACAGGTGGGCGGCTGGCGCGAGTCCCCGGTCGGCCTGGAGGACTGGGACCTGTGGCTGCGCTTCGCCGACGCCGGCGAACGCTGCACCCCCCTCCTGGACCGTACGGTGACCCTGCTGGACGATCCCGGCACCAGGACCCACCGCCTGGAGCGGCGGTTCACGCACGAGATCGCCCGGTTCGACGACGCCCTGTCCGCCCGCGCCGCCTACCGCGCACTTTCCGACGCCCGCAACCAGGAGCGCGAACTCCACGCTGTCCGGCAGGACTTGCTGACCTGGTACGGATCCCTGGCCGACGGCGGCGAACTGGTGCTCCCGCGTGGCTGGCGGGGCGGTACGGCGGCGCTCGAAGCCGCGGTGGAGTCGCAGATACGCGAGAACGGGACGGTGTGGAAGGGGCTGGCCCTCGTCCCCCGTGACACGTACGTCTCGCTGTGCGTACCGCTGTCGACCATGACGGCAGAGCACGCCGACCGCTACACGCGGTACTTCCGCGCCACCATGCACCACCAGATGGCGTTCCTCGAGGACGTCCTGCCGCACGGGAGCGTGCGGCGGTGAGCGTCCTGACACACGCGGACCGGGTCGGGATCCGGTCCTGGCTCGACGACGCGGCGGAGCGCCTGGGCATCCGCGCCGAACAGGTGCCGCTGGACGCCCTGGACGGTTGGGAGACCGATCCGGACGCCGGCGCCATCCGGCACCGCAGCGGCCGGTTCTTCTCCGTCGAGGGGCTGGACGTGCGACGACCGGGGCACCCGGTGTCCCACTGGCAGCAGCCGATCATCAGCCAGCCGGAGATCGGGATGCTCGGCATCCTCGTCAAGCGGTTCGGCGGCGTACCGCACGGCCTGCTGCAGCTCAAGCCGGAGCCGGGCAACTGGGGCGGGCTCCAGATCTCCCCGACCGTGCAGGCCACCCGCAGCAACTACACGGGCGTGCACAAGGGTGCCCAGGTCCCCTATCTCGACCACTTCCTGAACGCCGCCGCCCGGCACCGGATCGTCACCGACGTGCACCAGTCCGAGCACGGCTCGTGGTTCCTGCGCAAACGCAACCGCAACATGGTCGTCGAGGTCACCGAGGACGTCGAGGCGATACCCGGCTTCCGCTGGTTGCCCCTGGCCGAGCTGCGGCAACTGCTCCGCGTGGACGACCTGGTGAACATGGACACCCGCTCCGTGCTCTCCTGCCTGCCACGGGTGGCGAGGGGCGGCACGTCCGCGCACCCGACCGCCGACGTCCTCGCCTGGATCGCCCGGGGACGGGCCCGCTCCGGGATGGCCGTCGAGCGGCGGCCGCTCGGCCGTCTGGCGGGCTGGCGGCGCGACGCCGGGCGCATCTCGCACGAGTCCGGCCGGTTCTTCGACGTCATCGGGGTACGGGTGGAGGCCGTCGGCCGCGAGGTCGGCCGCTGGGACCAGCCGATGATCGCCCCCCACGGGGTGGGCATCGTGGCGTTCCTGACGACCCGTGTCGACGGCGTGCCGCACGTGCTGACGCAGTTGCGGACGGAGCCCGGCTGCGCGGACACGGCCGAACTGGCGCCCACCGTGCAGTGCACGCCCGCCAACTACGACGTGCTGCCCTCGGCCGCCCGCCCGCCGTTCCTCGACGACGTGCTGGGTGCCGACCCCTCGTCCATCAGGTTCGACACGGTCCTCTCCGACGAGGGGGGCCGCTTCCACCACTCCCGCAGTCGTCACCTCGTCGTCGAACTCGACGAGCGGACCGAGCGGCCGGAACGGCCCGGCTACCGCTGGCTCGCCCTGGGCCAGCTCCACGAACTGCTGCGCCACGGAGGCCGCGTGAACATGCAGACGCGCAGTCTGCTCGCCTGCCTGTCCGCCCTGACCCCGCCCACGGACACCACGGCATGGTGAGCCGCCCCCTGATCACCGTGCTGGGAGCCTCCGGTTTCATCGGCTCCCACGTCGTCGCGGAACTCGCCGGGCGCCCCGTCCGGCTGCGTGCCGTGGCCCGTCGGCCCACCGTCCCGGCCGGGCTCGGGCGCTCGGTGGCGGACGTCGAGACCCGCGCGGTCGACCTCTCCCGGCCGGGCGGTCTCGCGGAGGCAGTGGCCGGCTCCGACGCGGTGGTGCACCTCGTCGCGCACCTCGACGGTGCGGGAACGTGGCGGGCGGCCGACGGCGACACCGCGGCCGAACGGCTCAACACCGGCCTGGTCCAGGAGCTCGCCGACGCCCTGCGGCCGGCGCCGGCCACGGGCCGGCCGCCGACCGTGGTGGTGTTCGCAAGCACCGCGGCCGCCGCCACGGACGGCGTGCCCGGGTCCGCGGGCGCGGGGCCCGCCACCGCCTACGAGCGGCACAAGCTCGCCGCCGAGCGGGTGCTCGCCGAGGCCACCGCCGCGGATGCACTGTGCGGCGTGTCCCTGCGGCTGCCCACCGTGTTCGGCCCCGCACCGGCGCCCGCGGTGGACCGCGGCGTCATCTCGGCCATGGCCAGGCGGGCGCTGGACGGCGCGCCGATCACGATGTGGCACGACGGCACGGTGCGGCGCGACCTGCTGTACGTCCGGGACGCCGTCACGGCGTTCACCGCCGCCCTCGACCACGCCCCGGCGCTCGCCGGACGCCACTGGTCCGTCGGCAGCGGCCGCGGCACACCGCTGGGCGACGTCTTCCGCACCCTCGCAGCCACCGTGGCGAGCCGCACTGGAAGACCGCCCGTCCCGGTGCGCCAGGTCGAACCACCCGCGTTCGCCTCGGCCGCCGACTTCCGGGACGTCCGTGTCGACCACGCGCCGTTCCGCTCCGTGACGGGCTGGGCCCCGCGGGTCCCCCTGCACGAGGCCGTGGACCGAACCGTCGCCGCGCTTGCCGACACCCATGGAAAGGACCCTCTGTGACCACCTACGTCTGGGACTACCTCCGGGAGTACGAGACCGAACGCGCGGACATCCTCGACGCGGTCGAGACCGTCTTCGGCTCCGGCCGACTCGTGCTCGGCGAGAGCGTGGCCGGCTTCGAGCGGGAGTTCGCCGACTACCACGGCGTCGGGCACTGCGTGGGCCTGGACAACGGCACCAACGCGGTCAGGCTCGCCCTCCAGGCCCTCGGCGTCGGACCGGGGGACGAGGTGATCACCGTCTCGAACACGGCCGCACCCACCGTCGTGGCGATCGACGCGGTCGGTGCCACCCCGGTCTTCGTCGACGTGCGCGAGGAGGACTTCCTCATGGACACCGGCCAGGTCGCCGCGGCGATCACCGACCGGACGCGCTGCCTGCTCCCGGTCCACCTCTACGGACAGTGCGCCGACATGGACATGCTCGGGAACATCGCCGCGCGGCACGGCCTGGCCGTCCTCGAGGACTGCGCCCAGGCACACGGTGCCCGCCGGAACGGCCGGCGCGCGGGCACCTTCGGCGACGCTGCCGCGTTCTCCTTCTACCCGACGAAGGTGCTCGGTGCCTACGGTGACGGCGGCGCGACGATCACGTCCGACGACGAGGTGGCCCGCCGACTGCGCCGGCTGCGGTACTACGGCATGGAGGAGCGGTACTACGTCGTCGAGACCCCTGGCCACAACAGCCGGCTCGACGAGGTGCAGGCCGAGATCCTGCGCCGCAAGCTCGGCCGCCTCGACTCCTACGCCGAGGCCCGCCGCGCCGTCGCCCGGCGCTATGCCGAGGGTCTCGCCGACACCGGTCTGGTCCTTCCCCGCGTCGCGCCGGGCAACGACCACGTGTACTACCTCTACGTGGTCCGCCACCCCCGGCGGGACGCCGTCCTCGACGCGCTGAAGTCCCGCGGCATCTTCCTCAACATCAGCTATCCGTGGCCCGTGCACACCATGTCCGGCTTCGCCCACCTCGGCCTCTCACGCGGAGCGCTTCCGGTCACCGAGGCCCTCGCGGACGAGGTCTTCTCGCTGCCGATGTACCCCACGCTGCCGCCCGAGACGCAGGAGACGGTGATCGCCGCCCTACGCGACGTACTGGAGGAATTGTCGTGAAGGCCCGGCCGCTCGCCGTGCTCGGCGCGGTGGAGTTCAGCCCCGCGTCGTACCCCGACGACCGGGGCCTGTTCGTGTCCACCTTTACGGAGGACGACTTCGCCGAAGCGGTCGGCAGGCCGCTCTTCCCGGTGCGGCAGGCGTCTGTGAGCGTCTCCCGCCGCGGCGTCGTACGGGGCGTGCACTTCACCGCCGAGTCGCCGGGCACGGAGAAGTACGTCCACTGCCCGCGCGGCACGGCCCTCGACTTCGTGGTGGACCTGCGCGTCGGCTCACCGACCTTCGGGACCTGGGACTCAGTGGTACTGGACGCGCGGGACTTCCGCGCCGTGTACCTCCCCGCCGGCCTGGGGCACGCCTTCGTGGCCCTGGAGGACGACACGGTCATGTCATATCTGCTGTCCGCCGGTTACGTCGCCGCGCACGAACTCGCCGTGTCCGTGCTGGACCCCGAGCTGGGCCTGCCCCTCCCCCACGACGTCACCCCGGTCCTGTCCGAGCGGGACCGGCTGGCCGTCACCCTCGCGGAAGCCGCCGACCGGGGCATGCTGCCGCGCTTCACCCACTCCGAGGAGAACCGATGAGCAACTGCCGCGTCTGCGCGGGCCCCCTGACCGAGTTCCTCGACCTGGGAACGCAGCCCAACTCCGACGCCTTCCCGCGCCCGGACGAGACCGACGGCGAGTTCTTCTTCCGGCTCGCGGTGGGCAGGTGCGGCTCCTGCACGATGGTGCAGCTGATGGAGGAGGTCCCGCGCGAGCGGATGTTCCACCGGGACTACCCGTACCACTCCTCGGGGTCCTCGGTGATGCGGGAGCACTTCGAGAACACGGCGCGCCGGCTGCTGGCCACCGAGGCGACGGGGCCCGACCCGTTCGTCGTCGAGATCGGCTGCAACGACGGCGTGATGCTGGCGACGGTCGGCGAGGCCGGGGTGCGCCATCTGGGAGTCGACCCCTCGCAAGGCGTCGCCGACGAGGCGCGGGCCAAGGGCGTACGGGTCCGTACCGCGTTCTTCGAGGAGTCGACGGCACTCGACATCGCCACTGCCGAGGGCCGGGCGGACGTCGTCTACGCCGCCAACACCCTGTGCCACATCCCGTACCTGGACTCGGTCTTCCGCGGGCTGGACGCCCTGCTGAAGCCGGACGGGGTGTTCGTCTTCGAGGACCCTTACCTGGGCGAGATCGTCGAGCGCACCTCGTTCGACCAGATCTACGACGAGCACTTCTACTTCTTCACGGCCCGCTCGGTGCGGAACATGGCCCGGCACCACGGCTTCGAGCTGGTGGACGTCCTGCGGCTGCCGGTGCACGGCGGGGAGGTCCGCTACACCCTCGCACGCCTCGGCACCCGGGTGCCGAGGCCGGCCGTGGCCGAGCTGCTGGCCGAGGAGGAGAGCCGCGCCCTCGCCGATCCAGCGACGCTGGAGCGCTTCGCGGCCGATGTCCGGCGCACTCGAGACGAGCTGGTCGCCCTTCTCACGGGGCTGCGCGCGGAGGGCCGCAGGGTCGTCGCCTACGGTGCCACCGCCAAGAGCGCCACCATCGCCAACTACTGCGGCATCGGCCCGGAGCTGGTCTCCTCCGTCTACGACACGACCCCCGCCAAACAGGGTCGTCTCACCCCCGGTTCCCACATTCCGGTACACCCCACGGAAGCCTTCAGAGAGCCCTACCCGGACTACGCACTGCTCTTCGCCTGGAACCACGCGGAGGAGGTCATGTCCAAGGAGCAGGAGTTCCGCGCGGGCGGCGGCAAGTGGATCCTCTACACCCCGACGGTCCGCGTCCTTTGAGAAACTGTCCGCGACACCGCTGCGGAGCTCGTTCATCCGCCGAAGCCGTCGGTCCGGGCGGCCGGCCTCGACGGATGACTGCGATGCGCAGAACGCAAGAATCGCCCTCACACCGCTCGTCGGCGTCCACCCGCTTGTCCACCGGTCCGCACGCTTGCTGCACGCCTGTCCACCGGTTGTCCACCGGCGGCGACCATGGTGCCCCGAGCGGGTCGCACCGCCCTCATGGATCGATCACGGAAAGCACAAAGGCCCAGTTCAGAGGCGATCTGAACTGGACCCTTTCGGAGCCGCCTTCGGGATTCGAACCCGAGACCTACGCATTACGAGTGCGTTGCTCTGGCCATCTGAGCTAAGGCGGCTTGCGCTGAGCACCATGGTGCGATCAGCAACGTCGGTAAGTCTACACAGTTTCCCGGGGTGCTTCGTACCCGCCCCGGAGGCCGGCGCTCCGGGGCGGACGGGACGGTCACCGGACGGCTACGAGCAGCGTTTGCCGTCCTCCGGGGCCCTACCGCGCAGCAGATAGGTGTTGATCGCGGAGTCGATGCAGGTGCTGCCGCGGCCGTAGGCGGTGTGGCCGTCGCCCTCGTAGGTGAGGAGGCGGCCGGAGGAGAGCTGGGCTGCCAGGGCCTCGGCCCAGCGGTACGGGGTGGCCGGGTCCCGGGTGGTGCCGACCACGACGATCGGGGTGGCGCCGGCTGCCTCGATGCGGTGGGGCTCACCCGTGGGCCGCACCGGCCAGTACGCGCAGTTCAGGGCGGACCAGGCGAGGCCTTCGCCGAAGACCGGGGACGCCTTCTCGAAGTCGGGGAGCGCGTCGCGCACCTCGTCCGGGGAGGAGAAGGCGGCGGGGAGGTCGAGGCAGTTCACGGCGGCGTTGGCGAACATCAGATTGCTGTAGCCGCCGTCGGCCTCACGCTCGTAGTAGCTGTCCGAGAGGACGAGGAGGCCGGCGCCGTCCTTCTCCTTCATCGCCGAGGTCAGCGACTCGCGCAGCTGCTGCCAGGCGCCCTCGTCGTACATCGCCGCGATCACGCCGGTGGTGGCCAGGGACTCGGTGAGCTTGCGGCCGTCGGCGTCCCCCGCGGGGAGGGGCTCGGCGTCCAGGTCGTCGAAGAAGGCCTTGAGGTTCTTGCCGACCTGGTCGGGGGTGGTGCCCTGGCTGCCGAGGGGGCAGTCGGGCTGCTTCACGCAGTCTTTCGCGAAGGACTGGAACGCCGTCTCGAAGCCGGCCGTCTGCTCCAGGTTCAACCGGCGTGCGGGCAGTGACGGGTCCATCGCGCCGTCCAGGACGAGGCGGCCCGCCCGGTCCGGGAACAGGCCCGCGTACGTCGCCCCCAGGAAGGTGCCGTACGACGCGCCCACATAGGTCAGCTTCTCGTCGCCCAGCACCGCGCGCAGGATGTCCATGTCACGGGCCGCCTCGACGGTCGACACGTGCCGCAGCAGCTTCGGCGCGTCCGCTCCGCAGCCCTCGGCGAACTCCTTGTACGCGTCGACCAGCTCGTCCACCTCGCCCCCGTCGTCCGGAGTGACGTCCGTCCGCGTGTACGCGTCCATCTCCCGGCCGTCGAGGCACTCCACGGGCTCGCTGCGGGCCACGCCCCGGGGGTCGACCGCCACCATGTCGTACTGGGCGCGGACCTCCTCCGGGTAGCCGATGCCCGCGTACTGCTGGAGATAGCCGACCGCCGAACCGCCGGGCCCGCCCGGGTTCACCAGAAGGGAGCCGAGCCGCTTGCCCGGGCCGGTGGCCTTCTTGCGGGCCACGGCGAGCCGGACGTCCCCCTCGGCCGGCTTCGCGTAGTCGAGCGGGGCCTTCATGGTGGCGCACTGGAAGCCGGGGACGCCGCAGTCCCGCCAGCTCAGCTTCTGCTCGTAGTACGGCGAGAGCGCGGAGGGTGTGGCCTGCGGCAGCGCGGCCAGCGACGCCTTCGCCGCCTCCGTCGATCCGGCCGCCTCCGCCGCCGCCGGACCCGCGGAGGTCGACGCGCCCCCGGCCGAGCAGGCGCTGGCGAGCAGCGCGGCGGCGAGAAGTGTGGCTCCGGTACGTGTCCTGCCGGTGCGGGTCCTGCGGTGAGTGCGCCTTGTGTGCATTCAGGGAGCGTAACTCTCCGCGACTATTCCGATGCACTGCGTGTGCGACATGCCTCGTACGAGTTACGTCGTCAACCGCGCTTCCCGGCGAATCCGGCCACCCGCACGGCCACCCGCACGGCCGTGCGCCGCCCCGGGAGCGGTCAGCCCGCTCTCAGCGCCATCGTCATCGCCTCCACCGCGAGCAGCGGCGGCACATTGCGGTCGAGGGCCTCCCCACAGGCTGCGATCGCCTCGATGCGGCGGAGGGTGGACTCGGGGGAGCTGCCGCGGGCGAGCCGCTCCAGGGCTTCCTCGGCGTCGGCGTTGGCGATCGCCACGCGGGAGCCGAGCTGGAGGGCCAGGACGTCGCGGTAGAAGGCGGTGAGGTCACTCAGGGCGAGGTCGAGGCTGTCACGCTGCGTACGCGTTTTGCGCCGCTTCTGCTTCTCCTCCAGCTCCTTCATGACGCCCGCCGTGCCGCGCGGCAGCCGACCGCCCTGGGCCGCGCCCAGCGCCGCCTTCAGCTCGTCGGTCTCCTTGGTGTCCATGCCCTCGGCGAGTTGCTTGGCGTCCTCCGCCGCCGCGTCGACCAGTTCCTGGGCCGCCCTGAGCGCACTGCCGACGTCGTCGACGCGCGTCGGGAGCTTCAGCACGGCATCCCGACGCGCCCGGGCGGCCGGGTCGGTGGCCAGGCGGCGTGCCCGGTCGACGTGGCCCTGGGTGGCGCGGGCCGCCGCGGCGGCCACGTCCGGCTCGATGCCTTCTCGCCGTACGAGCATGTCGGCGACCGCCTCGACGGACGGCGTGCGCAGGTTCAGGTGGCGGCAGCGGGAGCGGATGGTGGGCAGGACGTCCTCGACGGAGGGGGCGCACAGCAGCCAGACGGTCCGCGGGGCGGGCTCCTCGACGGCCTTGAGGACGGCGTTGGCGGACTTCTCGTTCAGCCGCTCGGCGTCCTCGACGAGGATGATCTGCCAGCGGCCGGTCGCCGGCGAGGTGAACGACTTGCGCACGGTGTCCCGCATGTCCCGCACCAGGATCTCCGCGCCCACGGCGGCCACCGTGCTGACGTCCGCGTGGGTGCCGAGGAGTGCCGTGTGGCATCCGTCGCAGAATCCGCAGCCGGGGACGCCGCCGAGCGCGCGGTCGGGGCTCACGCACTGCAGTGCGGCGGCGAAGGCCCGCGCGGTCTGCGTCACCCCCGCGCCGGGCGGGCCGGTGAAAAGCCAGGCGTGCGTCATGCTCGACGACTCGGGGAGCGGGCCGTCGGCCGCGGCGGCGGTGACGAAGGCGTCGGCGTCCCGGGCAGCGGCGGCGAGCTGCTCGCTCACCTTCTCCTGCCCGACGAGGTCGTCCCACACGGTCACGGGTCACGCCGCCCTTCCGTCACACTCCGCCATCGCACCGCGCCGCGCTGATCCGCGTCGCGCCCTCCATTGTGCGGGGCGGCACTGACAACGAGGGCGGACCGCCCGGGAAGCGGGCGGAAGACCGGCCCTGCGGTCCGGCGCGAGACCCGGGGCCAACGTCCGAAACCGAGACCCGAGACCCGAGACCATGGTCCGGCACCGAGACCCGGGACCGTCGTCCGGCACCGAGACCCGAGGTCCGGGTCCAGGTCCAGGTCCAGGTCCAGGTCCAGGTCCAGGTCCAGGTCCAGGTCCAGGTCCAGGTCCAGGTCCAGCGTCAGGATCCGGCCGCTCAGCGGTGCCCTCGGCCCTTGCCCCGGCGGCCGCCGTCGTCCTCGCGACCGCCGTCACTCCGGCTGTCACCCCGGCTGTCACTCCGGCCGTCGCCCTCGCCGTCGCGCGGGCCGAGCAGCTCGTCCGCCAGGGTCGGCAGATCGTCCAGCGGTGTCTCCTCGGCCCAGTCCGAGCGGCGCCTGCGGGGCGGTGCCTGGTCGGGGTCGATCCGGGGCAGCTCGCGCGTGCGGTCCTGGGGCTCCCCCGAACGGTCGGAACCAGCGGCCGGGCCGTCCTCCCGGAAGTAGCCCGGCGGGACCCGGTCGGCGGGGTCGCCCTCGCGTACGGGCGGCAGCACCGCCGTCTCGTCGGCAGCTCCCGGCGTCACGGGGGGCAGCACCGCCGTCTCCTCCTCGGCCCGCGGCTCCACCGCCGGCAGCACCGCCGTCTCGTCCTCGGCCCGCGGCTCCACCGCCGGCAGCACCGCCGTCTCGTCCGCCGCACCCGTCGGAACCGGCGGCTTGGGCAGCTCGGTCGTCACCTCGGACTCCGCCTCGGACTCCGACTCGGGCTCGGGCGCGGGTGCGGGCTCGGACTCGGGTTCGGGCGCCTTGGACGGCCGGGGCGCCCGGCCGTCATCGCCGCACCCGGTCCGGGCGTCGTCCCCGGCACCGCTCCGGCCGTCCCGCGAATCGGCCGAGTCGTCGTCCCGGCCATCGGCGGAGTCCCGCGCGTCCCGCACCGGCCGCAGGACCGCCGTGTCCTCCACCGGCCCGCCGGAGGCGTTCGTCGGGGTCACGACCGGCGTCGGCACGGTCACCGCGTCGGAGTGGGCGTCGGCGGCCGGCTTCGGCCGGGGTGCGTCCGCCGCGGGAGGTGCCGTCGACTTCGGGCCCGCCGCTGCCGCTGCCGCCGCCTGCTCCGCCGCCCGGCGTGCCTCCTCGGCCCGCATCAGGGCCTCCTCGGCCTTGCGCTGCTTCTCCAGGCGCCGGGCCTCGGCCTCGGCGCGCAGCCGCTCCTCCTCGGCCTGCTTGCGGCGCCGCTCCTCCTCGGCCCGGCGCCGTGCCTCCTCCTCGGCCCGGACCTTCTCCTCCGCGAGGAGCCGTGCCCGCTCCTCCTCCGCCTTCCGGCGCGCTTCCTCGGCCCGCTGCCGGGCCTCCTCGGCCTGCCGCTCGGCCTCGCGCCGCTGCGCCTCTTCCAGCTCGCGCCGCTTGCGCTCCTCCTCCTCGGCGCGCAGCCGCTCCAGCTGTTCGAGGCGTTCGCGCTCCAGGCGCTCCTCCTCGGCCTTGCGCGCGGCCTCTTCCTCGGCCTTGCGGCGCGCTTCCTCCTCGGCCTTGCGGCGGGCCTCCTCCTGGGCCTTGATCTCGGCCTCGGAGAGCGGCAGCACCTGGTCGAGCCGGTGGCGTACGACAGTGGTGACGGCCTCGGGCTCCTGGCCCGCGTCCACGACGAGGTAACGCCCGGGGTCGGCCGCGGCCAGGGTCAGGAAACCGGAGCGCACCCGCGCGTGGAACTCGGCGGGCTCCGACTCCAGCCGGTCCGGTGCCTCGGTGAACCGCTCGCGGGCGGCCTCCGGCGCGACGTCCAGCAGGACGGTCAGGTGCGGAACGAGCCCGTCGGTGGCCCAGCGGTTGATGCGGGCGATCTCCGTCGGCGACAGGTCGCGGCCGGCGCCCTGGTAGGCCACCGAGGAGTCGATGTACCGGTCGGAGATGACCACGGCGCCGCGCTCCAGCGCGGGCCGGACCACGGTGTCGACGTGCTCCGCGCGGTCGGCGGCGTACAGCAGCGCCTCCGCGCGGTGCGACAGACCGGCGCTCGAGACGTCCAGCAGGATGGACCGCAGGCGCTTGCCCACCGGGGTCGCCCCCGGCTCGCGGGTCAGCACGACCTCGTGTCCCTTGCCCCTGATCCACTCGGCGAGTGCCTCGGCCTGGGTCGACTTCCCGGCGCCGTCACCGCCCTCCAGGGCGATGAAGAAACCGTTGGTCGCGGGCACCGGCACCGGGTCGTCGCCGCCGAGCAGCGCGTCCCGCAGGTCGTGCCGCAGCGGGACGCCGGAACGGTCGTCGACCTTGGCCAGCACCAGCGCGGCCACGGGCAGCAGCAGCGCGCCGACCAGCATCAGGACGAACGCGGCGCCGCCGTGCGCGAAGACGAACCTGCCGTTCTCCAGGCGGTGCGGCCCGATCGCCGCGGCCACCACGGGTGCGACGACCGCGCCGAGCGCCACGCAGACCCGGACGACCGCGTGCAGGTGCTCGGTCGTGCGCGCCCGGCGGTGGTCCTCGGTCTCCTGGTCGAGCAGTGTGTGCCCGGTGTTCGCCGCGACGCCCGCGCCGACGCCGGCCAGCGCGAGGAGCAGCAGCACGGTGGTGTCGTCCGGGACGAGGCCGGCGGCCAGCAGGGCGACGCCGGCGAAGGCGATCGCCAGGGCCAGCAGCCGTCGGCGGGACAGGGAAGGCAGCAGGGCGGGGGCCGTGCGGATGCCGACGGCGACGCCGCCGGTCAGCGCGCCCACCATCAGGCCGTACAGCACGGGTCCGCCGCCGAGGTCCTTGGCGTGCAGCACCGCCACGGCGACCGCGGCGGCCACCACCGCGGCGACCGCGGCGCAGGCGAGTACCAGCAGCGGAAGGACTCCGGTGCGGCCCCTGTCGACGCCCGTGCCGCTCTTCGGGCGGCGCATGCCCTCCAGCGGCGACCGCGCGCGCGGGGTGCGGACGCCGGGCAGCTCCAGGAACGTCACCACGGACAGGGAGGCGGCGAACAGTCCGGCCGCGACGTACGAACCGAGCGCCGCCTGGTGCTCGGCGAACCAGCCGACGCCGGCGCCCAGCAGGTTGTTCAGCAGTCCCGCGACGACCAGCACGACGCCGGCCAGCGGGACGGCCACGAAGCTCGTACGCAGTGACAGGCGGCGCAGCGTGCCCATGTGGTCCGGCAGCGGCCGCACCGTCGCGCCCTCCAGGGGCGGGGCGGGCAGCAGTGCGGGGGCCGCGCTCTCCCGGCACACCGTCCAGAAGCGCTCGGCGACGCCGGTGACGAATGCGGTCACCAGGAGGTAGGCCAGCGCGTCGTCCGGCGTCCAGTCGATCCACAGCGGCGCGACGATCAGCAGCGCGGCCCGCAGCCCGTCGGCGCCGACCATGGTCCAGCGGCGGTCGAGCGGGCCGTCCTGCGAGGTGAGTGAGGTGAGGGGCCCGAGAAGCACGGCACCGAAGAGCAGCGTCGCCAGGATGCGCACGCCGAAAACGGTCGCCACTGCGAACGCCACGCCCCGGTAACCGCCGCCGAACGAGCCCGCGCCGATCGCGGCCTGGACGGCGAGGAGGACCAGCACCAGGAGGGCGAGGATGTCGCCGACACCCCCCACGAGCTGTGCGCTCCACAACCGCCTCAGCTGCGGGCGGCGCAGCAGGGCGCGGACGGCACGCTCGCGGGAGTCCGCGACCAGTGCGTCGTCCGGGGCGGAGTGAGGGGCCGTTGGCTGCTCGGCTCGCGTCATGCGTTCAGCCTATCGGTCGTCACCGACAGTCCGGCGTGCCCGGCCGAACGCACGCACGCCCCGACACCGAAATGATGCCGGGGCGTTCGTTTCGCGAACTGCGGGTGAGACGAAGAAGAAGTGCGGATGAGACGAAGAACTCGTGGAACCGGGCGGTTCCTGAGCCGGTCTCAGTCCTCCGGCCCCTTGGTGGCGGTCGCCTTCTTGGTGGCCGTCTTCTTGGCGGCGGTCTTGGCCGTCGTCTTCTTCGCGGCCGTCGTCTTGGCCGCCGCCGTCTTCTTGGCGGCGGTCTTCTTCGCCGTCGCCTTCTTCGCCGGGGCCTTCTTCGCGGCGGACTTCTTCGCCGTCTTCTTGGCGGGCCCCTTGGCACGCTTCTCGGCGAGCAGCTCGTAGCCGCGCTCCGGCGTGATCTCCTCGACACTGTCGCCGGAGCGCAGAGTCGCGTTGGTCTCGCCATCGGTGACGTACGGACCGAAGCGGCCGTCCTTGACCACGACCGGCTTCTCGCTGACCGGGTCGGTGCCCAGCTCCTTCAGCGGCGGTTTGGCCGCGGCCCGGCCACGCTGCTTGGGCTGGGCGTAGATCGCCAGCGCCTCCTCCAGCGTGATCGTGAAGAGCTGCTCCTCGGAGGTGAGGGACCGCGAGTCCGTGCCCTTCTTCAGGTACGGGCCGTAGCGGCCGTTCTGCGCGGTGATCTCCACGCCCTCGGCGTCGGTGCCGACGACACGCGGCAGCGACATGAGCTTCAGTGCGTCGTCCAGCGTCACCGTGTCCAGCGACATCGACTTGAACAGGGAGGCCGTACGCGGCTTCACGGCGTTCTTGCCGGTCTTCGGGGTGCCCTCGGGGAGCACCTCGGTGACGTACGGGCCGTAGCGGCCGTCCTTGGCGACGATGGCGTGGCCGGTGGCCGGGTCGGTGCCCAGCTCGAAGTCGCCGCTCGGCTTGGCGAGCAGTTCCTCCGCCAGCTCGACGGACAGCTCGTCCGGCGCCATGTCCTCGGGGACGTCGGCGCGCTGGTGGTTCTCGGCGTCCTTCTCACCGCGCTCGACGTACGGGCCGTAGCGTCCGACGCGCAGCACGATGTCGTTGCCGACGGGGAAGGACGACACCTCGCGCGCGTCGATCGCGCCGAGGTCGGTCACCAGTTCCTTGAGGCCGCCGAGGTGGTCCCCGTCGCCGTTGCCTGCGTCGGCCGCGCCGCCGTGGCCCGCGCCTTCGCCGAAGTAGAAGCGCCGCAGCCACGGCACGGCCTGGGCCTCGCCGCGGGCGATGGCGTCGAGGTCGTCCTCCATCTTGGCGGTGAAGTCGTAGTCGACGAGCCGCCCGAAGTGCTTCTCCAGGAGGTTGACCACGGCGAAGGACAGGAAGGACGGGACCAGGGCCGTGCCCTTCTTGAAGACGTAGCCGCGGTCCAGGATCGTGCCGATGATCGACGCGTACGTCGACGGGCGGCCGATCTCGCGCTCTTCCAGCTCCTTGACCAGCGACGCTTCGGTGTAGCGGGCCGGGGGCTTGGTGGCGTGGCCGTCGACCGTGATCTCCTCGGCCGTCAGCGCGTCGCCCTGGGCGACCTGCGGCAGCCGGCGCTCGCGGTCGTCCAGCTCGGCGTTCGGGTCGTCGGCGCCCTCGACGTAGGCCTTCAGGAAGCCGTGGAAGGTGATCGTCTTGCCGGAGGCGCTGAACTCGACGTCCCGGCCGTCGGAGGTGGCGCCGCCGATCTTCACGGTGACGCTGTTGCCGGTCGCGTCCTTCATCTGGGAGGCGACGGTCCGCTTCCAGATCAGCTCGTACAGCTTGAACTGGTCGCCGGTCAGCCCGGTCTCGGCGGGCGTGCGGAAGCGGTCGCCCGAGGGGCGGATCGCCTCGTGCGCCTCCTGCGCGTTCTTGACCTTGCCGGCGTACGTCCGCGGCTGGGCGGGGAGGTAGTCGGCGCCGTACAGCTGCGTGACCTGGGCGCGGGCGGCGGAGACCGCCGTGTCGCTCAGCGTCGTCGAGTCCGTACGCATGTAGGTGATGTAGCCGTTCTCGTACAGCTTCTGCGCGATCTGCATCGTCGCCTTGGCGCCGAAGCCGAGCTTGCGCGAGGCCTCCTGCTGGAGCGTCGTCGTACGGAACGGGGCGTACGGCGAGCGGCGGTACGGCTTGGACTCGACGGAGCGGACGGCGAAGCGCGTGTTCTCCAGGGCGGCGGCGAGCGCGCGGGCGTTCGCCTCGTCGAGGTGGAGGGTGTTCGCGCTCTTGATCTGCCCCAGGGAGTCGAAGTCGCGGCCCTGCGCGACACGCCGTCCGTCGACGGTCTGGAGGCGGGCGACCAGCGCCGCCGGGTCGGAGGCGTCCCCCGCGCGGCCGGTCGCGAAGGTGCCCGTCAGGTCCCAGTACTCGGCGGAACGGAACGCGATGCGCTCGCGCTCCCGCTCGACGACGAGGCGGGTGGCGACGGACTGGACGCGGCCCGCCGACAGCTTCGGCATGACCTTCTTCCACAGGACCGGCGAGACCTCGTAGCCGTAGAGGCGGTCGAGGATACGGCGGGTCTCCTGGGCGTCGACGAGCTTCTGGTTCAGCTCGCGCGGGTTGGCGACGGCGGCGCGGATCGCGTCCTTGGTGATCTCGTGGAACACCATGCGCTTGACCGGGATCTTCGGCTTGAGGACTTCCTGGAGGTGCCAGGCGATGGCCTCGCCCTCGCGGTCCTCATCGGTGGCGAGGAAGAGCTCGTCGGAGTCCTTCAGCAGGTCCTTGAGCTTCCTGACCTGTGCCTTCTTGTCAGCGTTGACCACATAGATCGGCTGGAAGTCGTGTTCGACGTCCACACCGAGCCGGCGGACCTCGCCGGTGTATTTCTCGGGCACCTCCGCGGCGCCGCTGGGAAGGTCGCGGATGTGCCCGACGCTCGCCTCGACGACGTAGCCAGGGCCGAGATAGCCCTTGATCGTCTTCGCCTTGGCAGGCGACTCGACGATGACGAGTCGTCGGCCGCCCTTCGCGGTCTCGCTGGTCGGGGACAACTTCGCTCTTCTCTCCGGTCGACGCTGGGCCTCCCCAGGCCGTGGTCCCGGGGTCGGGTCGTGCTGCTTTTCGGTCGTGACGCTGCGGAGTGTGACGGTACCTCCCGCCCCCGTGTCAAACGGGAAAAGCCCGCAACGGCCACTCGAACGGTAACCCGACGAACCCGGTTCCTGCCGCCCGGAGTGTTTACCGGCCCTGATGCGTGTATCCGGAGCGCGATCCCCCGATTACTCGGGCGGGGGTGCGGCCGGGGGCCGGAACCGGCCTCTCACACGTGCGTCAGACACCATGCCCCGAGGGCCAGAGCGACCACTGCGGCGACGCTCGCGACGGTCGCCGATGCGACGGGGCTCACACCGTGGGCGACCGGCCGGCCATGCCGGACCCGTGTCGCGGTCCACACCAGCAGACCGGCCCCGAACAGGGTGAACACCATTCCCGCGAAGATCGCCGGCCCGCTCTCCATGGTCCCCGTGCCCCTTTTCTCCCACCCGCGAGTGTCCAGCCTCCGCGAGGCTGTCACGCGCGGGCGGCGGGCAGGCGAACCCGAGGTGAACGGGGAGCCGACGGACCCGACGGCCCCCTGCCCCGTGGCTCGTTTTCCCGTACGGCGAGAACTCGTGGCTCGCTTCCCGTTCGGCGAGAACTCGTGGCTCGTTTCCCGCACGGCGACGCTCCGTGGCTCGTTTCCCGCACGGCGACGCTCCGTGGCTCGTTTCCCGCACGGCGACGCTCCGTGGCTCGCTTCCCGCACGGCGACGCTCCGTGGCTCGCTTCCCGCACGGCGACGCTCCGTGGCTCGCTTCCCGCACGGCGACGCTCCGAGTCCGTCCGGAACGGGGTGCGCGCGGCGGGGCCGCCGACGCGTCCTCAGGCCGGTTCGAGGAAGCCCTGCTCCACCAGCAGCCGGATCTGGGCGGGGGTGCGGTCGCGCAGCGCCACCGGGTCCTCGCCCACGAGCTGCGCGATGGCGTCCAGGATGCGGCCGGCGCTCATGGTGCCGTCGCAGACGCCCGCGAAACCGGCGCCGACGGTGTCGACCCGGGTGGCCCGGCGCATGCCGCGGTTCTGGCGCAGGACGACGTGCTCCGGGTCTTCGGCACCGGGCAGCCCGACCTGCTCCTGGACGACCTCGCCGGCCAGTGTGAAATGCGCCTCGAGCAGGGCCGCGTCGTCGTGGGCGCGCAGGTAGTCGACGCGGTCGAAGTGCGCGCGCACCGTCTCGCCGAGCGGCTGCTCGATCGGGTGCGGCCATTCCTCGGTGGTGATCGAGGGCTCCGCGGACGCGGTCCGGCGCAGGGTGATCCAGCCGAAGCCGACGGCCCTGACCTTGCGCGCCTCGAACTCGTCCAGCCACGCGTCGTAGCGTGCCTGGTACTCGGCCGCGTCGGCGCGGTGGTCGCCCGCGTCCCTGAGCCACAGCTCGGCGTACTGCGTGATGTCCTGCACCTCGCGCTGCACGATCCAGGCGTCGCAGCCGCGCGGCACCCAGGAGCGCAGCCGGTCCGTCCAGTCCTCCCCCTCCACGTGCTGCCAGTTGGCCAGGAAGTGCGCGAACCCGCCCTCGTTCAGGCGCTCCCCCGTCTGTTGAACGAGCGAGCGGCACAGATCGTCCCCGCCCATCCCGCCGTCGCGGTAGGTGAGGCGGGCGCCGGGCGAGATCACGAACGGCGGGTTGGAGACGATCAGGTCGTACGTCTCGTCGTCCTCGATCGGTTCGTAGAGCGAGCCCTCGCGCAAATCGGCGGCCGGGGCCCCGGACAGGGCGAGCGTGAGGGCGGTGACGTGCAGCGCGCGCGGGTTGAGGTCGGTCGCCGTCACGCGCGTGGTGTGCCGGGCCGCGTGCAGTGCCTGGATGCCGGAGCCGGTGCCAAGGTCGAGGGCGGCGGAGACGGGCGTACGGACGGTGAGGCCGGCCAGCGTCATGGAGGCGCCGCCGACGCCGAGGACGACGCCCTCGGCGCGGTTGCCGATGCCGCCGGCGCCGCCTACCGCGCAGCCCAGGTCGGAGACGATGAACCAGTCCTCGCCGCCGGGCCCGCCGTACGGCCGTACGTCCACGGTGGCCGCGACCTCGTCGTCGCCCGCGCGGACGAGCCACCCGCTCTCCAGGCAGGCGTCCAGCGGCAGGACGTCGGCCACGCGCGCGCGGAGCACGGGTTGCTGGAGCAGGAACAGCCGTACGAGCAGTTCGAGCGGCGTGTCGCCGCGGGTGGCCCGCAGCGCGGGCACGGTCTCGCTGCGCGACAGCGCCGCGTAGGCGGGAGCACCGAGCAGCTCCAGCAGTCCGTCGGCGGTGAAGGAGGCCCCGAGCAGGGCGTCCCGCAACCGGGCGGTGACATCGGGGCGGTCGGGGGAGGGCAGGGGGGACAGGCTGGCGTTACTCACACCCCCATTGTGGCCCTGCGGCCCCCGCCCCGCCCCTGTGCGGCGGCGGTCAGCCGGCCGCGGCCGACGGCGTCACCGAGGCCGACTTGCAGCTCTGCTGCTTGGCCATCGCCTGGCCGACCTCGCCCTCTTCCAGGGTCTTCAGCGCGTCGTTGCCGCTCTTGCTGAGCTTGTTCAGCTCGGTGGCGATGTCCTTGAGGCCGTCGGCGAACTTCGCCTGGTCCTTGGTGTCGAGGTCCTCCACCTGCTTCTTCAGGGAGGCGTACGACGAGGAGAGGCCGTTGAGCTCGGTGACCGCGTCCTTCTGCTTCTTCTCGCCGTTCTCGACATCCGGGGCTCCGGCCTTCTGGACGGCGGTGCCCATCGCCTTGTAGGCGTCGGACATGTCCTGGAACGCCTTGGCGTCGGTCTTCTGGACCTCGACCGGCGTGCTGTTGTCCGAGGTCTCCTTCTGGATCGCCGCGTTGGCCGCCTCGATCTTCGTGGCCTGCGGCTTCACCGCATCGCAGACCTCCTTCGCCCAGGAGTCCAGCTTGTCGTTGTCGTCGCTGCTGCTGCATCCCGTCAGCGCCAGTACCAGTACCGCACCGCCGGACAGTGCGGCCGCGAGCTTCTTGTTCACCGGATTGGTCCCTTCCATGGCTCTCGGCCCCGGAACATACACGCCGGATGGGGGACACTCGCAGGACGAACATCCATTAAGACCGTATTGCAGCCATTTGCACCAAGAGAGAGAAGGCTCACGGTGAGGGGCGCGCGCATGCACGAAGCGGGCGGGCGACGCGTCAACACGCGCCGTCCGCCCGCATCTTGGCCTGTGCCTGATGCCAGGCTCGGGGGCCGGCTCTACGAAACCACCGCCGGATCGGCCGACTTGGGCTCCCGGTCGCCGTCGTCCTCGCCGCCCATGGCGATTCCGCGCCGCTTGGAGACGTAGACCGCCGCCGCGACGACGAGGAACGCGACGGCGGCGATCGCGACCCGTACGCCGATGTTCTCGTCGGCACCGTAGGAGAACTTGATGACCGCCGGCGCGATGAGCAGCGCCACCAGGTTCATGACCTTGAGCAGAGGGTTGATCGCCGGGCCCGCGGTGTCCTTGAACGGGTCGCCGACCGTGTCGCCGATGACGGTGGCGGCGTGGGCCTCGCTGCCCTTGCCGCCGTGGTGGCCGTCCTCGACGAGTTTCTTGGCGTTGTCCCAGGCGCCACCGGAGTTGGCGAGGAACACCGCCATCAGCGTGCCCGCGCCGATCGCACCCGCCAAGAACGCGCCGAGCGCGCCCACACCGAGCGTGAACCCGATGAAGATGGGCGCCATCACGGCGAGCAGCCCGGGCGTGGCGAGTTCGCGCAGGGCGTCCCTGGTGCAGATGTCGACGACCTTGCCGTACTCCGGTTTCTCGCTGTAGTCCATGATTCCGGGCCGTTCCCGGAACTGCCGCCGCACCTCGTAGACCACCGCGCCCGCCGACCGCGACACCGCGTTGATCGCCAGCCCCGAGAAGAGGAAGACGACCGCCGCGCCCGCGATGAGCCCGACCAGGTTGTTGGGCTGCGAGATGTCCATCATCAGGCTCATCGGCGCGCCCTCGCCGCTGAGTTTCTCGCCCACGTCCGCGGCGCCGGTGGTGATGGCGTCGCGGTACGACCCGAACAGGGCCGCCGCCGCGAGGACGGCGGTGGCGATGGCGATGCCCTTGGTGATGGCCTTGGTGGTATTGCCGACCGCGTCCAGGTCGGTGAGCACCTGGGCGCCGGCGCCCTCGACGTCGCCGGACATCTCGGCGATGCCCTGCGCGTTGTCGGAGACCGGGCCGAAGGTGTCCATGGCGACGATCACACCGACCGTGGTGAGCAGGCCGGTCCCGGCCAGCGCCACCGCGAAGAGCGCCAGCATGATCGACGTACCGCCGAGCAGGAAGGCCCCGTAGACGCCGAGACCGATCAACAGGGCGGTGTAGACGGCGGATTCGAGACCGAGCGAGATGCCGGCGAGGACGACGGTGGCGGGGCCCGTGAGCGAAGACTTGCCGATGTCCTTGACGGGACGTCGGGTGGTCTCGGTGAAGTAGCCGGTGAGCTGCTGGATCAGCGCGGCGAGCACGATGCCGATCGCCACCGCGACGAGCGCGAGGACCCGCGGATCGCCGTCCCGGCCGGCGATCGCCGCGTCGGTGACGCCGTCCAGCTCCGAGTACTTGCCGGGCAGGTAGACGAAGACGGCCACCGCCACCAGTACCAGCGAGATCACCGCGGAGAGGAAGAAGCCCCGGTTGATCGCACTCATGCCGCTGCGGTCGGACCGCCGGGGCGCCACCGCGAAGATGCCGACCATGGCCGTGATCACGCCGATCGCCGGCACCAGCAGCGGGAACGCGAGTCCCGCGTCGCCGAAGGCCACCTTGCCGAGGATCAGCGCGGCCACCAGGGTCACGGCGTACGACTCGAAGAGGTCGGCCGCCATGCCCGCGCAGTCGCCGACGTTGTCGCCCACGTTGTCGGCGATGGTCGCGGCATTGCGCGGGTCGTCCTCCGGAATGCCCTTCTCGACCTTGCCGACCAGGTCGGCGCCGACGTCGGCGGCCTTGGTGAAGATGCCGCCGCCGACCCGCATGAACATCGCGATCAGGGCGGCGCCGAGGCCGAAGCCCTCCAGCACCTTCGGCGCGTCGGCCGCGTACACCAGCACCACGCAGCAGGCGCCCAGCAGGCCGAGCCCCACCGTGAACATGCCGACCACGCCGCCCGTGCGAAATGCGATCTTCGTAGCTTTGTGCGAGACGAGGGTGAGATCCTTTTCCGGTTCGCCGGGGGCCGGTGTCGCTTCCCGCGCCGCCGCGGCGACGCGCACATTGCTGCGTACGGCGAGCCACATGCCGATATAGCCGGTGGCCGCCGAGAACGCCGCGCCGATCAGGAAGAAGATCGACCGTCCGGCCCGTTGATTCCAGTCGTCCGCGGGCAGCAGCATGAGCAGAAAGAACACGACGACGGCGAATACGCCGAGCGTGCGAAGCTGCCTGGCCAGGTAGGCGTTCGCGCCTTCCTGGACGGCCGCCGCGATCTTCTTCATGCTGTCGGTTCCCTCGCCCGCCGCGAGTACCTGGCGCACCAGGACACCCGCGAGCACCAGCGCGGCCAGTGCGACGACCGCGATGACCGCGACGAGGACGCGGTTCGAGTCGGTCAGCACGGCGGCTGCGATGGTCGAGGTTTCGCCCAATTGATGAGGGGTGGAAAGCTCCGCCATTCGTCCTCCTTGACGCTTGGGCTGAGCTCAAGATGTGGACGGGATTGTAGGTACCGGAACCTGATCAAAACAGTCCACGACAAAAGGAATGGACCTGTCAACCGCAAGGGGACCAGAAGTAGTAATGCCCTTCCGGCATTAATACGGTGATCCATTTTTCACGCGGTTGATCGTGCGTTGATGGCGTGTCCACTCGTGAATGAATTCACTTGGCGTCCGCACGGCACCCACTGTATGCGCGGCCCTCGTCTTCCGCACATGAGAAAGGGCCCTACGAGGTAGGGCCCTTTGGGTGAGACGGTGAGACGGTGACTTCGGGTGGTCGAAGTGGGTGTCAGACCGGCGGCAGCGCCGTCGGCGCGGTCGGCCAGGTCATGCGGATCAGTCCGCCGTCCTCGCCGGCCGTGACCTCCACGTCGTCGACGAGACCACTGATGACCGCGAGGCCCATCTCGTCCTCCTCGGCCTCCAGCACGTCGGCGGCGGTGCCCGGGTTTCCGGCCCCGGGTACCGCGTGCGGCGCCTCGTCGCCGACCTCGATGGAGAACTGCTTCTCCTCCTCGATCAGCGACACCTTGACCGGCGCCGTGATGCCGACGTGCTGATGCAGACCCACAGCCCGGGTGCAGGCCTCGCCGACGGCGAGCCTGACCTCGTCGAGGACGGCCTCGTCCACTCCGGCCCTGCGTGCCACCGCCGCCGCCACCAGACGGGCGGTGCGGACATGCTCGGGCAGCGCGCTGAAGCGGAGTTCAACGGTGGCCATGCATCCCCCTCGGAACTACGGGCGTGCTTTCGGGGCCCGGGCCGCCGACAGCCCGGGCCCCCTTGTTCTACTGCCGTTCCGGGCCCAAGGGCCCGGAACCGGTCGTCAGTCGGTGGCCGCCACCGCTTCCTCGACCGAGGTGTGAATGGGGAACACCTTGGTGAGGCCGGTGATACGGAAGATCTTGAGAATGCGCTCCTGGTTGCAGACCAGGCGCAGCGAGCCCTCATGGGCACGCACCCGCTTCAGTCCGCCGACCAGCACGCCGAGCCCGGTGGAGTCGAGGAAGTCCACGCCCTCCATGTCGACGACGAGGTGGAAACTCCCGTCGTTCACGAGCTCGACCAGCTGCTCACGCAGCTTGGGCGCGGTATATACGTCAATTTCGCCACCGACCTCGACGACCGTACGATCGCCGACGGTACGGGTCGACAGGGACAGGTCCACGGATCCTCCAGCACCTTGCTATCGAGCGGTCGTCCCTCGGGACACCTCGGCTTGAAGCCCCCAGGACGGTTCGCCAGCCGCGATGGCATTCAATCACTTACCGGCAGGCGTGCACGACGCCTTGGTCCCATTGTCCGTCACGCCGGTGACAGACTCGGTGCCGATGGCCAAGAATCACCGATCCGATCGACCCCTGGCGGAGCACGGCTCCAGGCCGGAACCGAGCATGCTCCTGGACCGGCTCGCCGCGGGGCCGAACCGGGCTACGCGCATCACTCATACGGAGCACTTGCCCCCGCGTGCGGGCCGTCATGCCGTCTGGCCGGACCGGATTCGGCCGGAGGTCGTCGCGGCGGTGCGGGCCGCGGGCATCGAACACCCCTGGGCCCACCAGGCACGCGTAGCCGAGCACGCCCTGGACGGCGACTCGGTGGTCGTCGCCACGGGCACCGCTTCCGGCAAGTCCCTGGCGTACCTGGTGCCGGTGCTGTCGACGCTCCTGGACGGATCCGAGGCCCCCAACGGGCGTGGCGCCACCGCCCTCTACCTGGCTCCGACCAAGGCGCTGGCCGCCGACCAGTGCCGGTCCGTGAAGGAACTTTCACATCCTCTGGGCACATCCGTGCGGACCGCGGTGTACGACGGCGACACGCCGTTCGAGGAACGCGAGTGGATCCGCCAGTACGGCACATACGTGCTGACCAACCCGGACATGCTGCACCGCGGCATCCTGCCGTCCCACCCCCGCTGGTCCTCCTTCCTGAAGTCCCTGAAATACGTTGTCATCGACGAGTGCCACACCTACCGCGGCGTCTTCGGCTCCCATGTCGCCCAGGTGCTGCGAAGATTGCGCCGACTGTGTGCGCGCTACGGCGCGTCGCCCGTCTTCCTGCTCGCCTCCGCCACCGCCGCCGAGCCCTCGGTGGCAGCCCGCCGGCTCACCGGGCTGCCGGTGGTCGAGGTCGCCGACGACGCCTCACCGCGCGGTGAACTGGTGTTCGCCCTCTGGGAACCGCCGTTGACCGAGATGGAGGGCGAGAAGGGCGCGCCGGTCCGCCGCACGGCCACCGCCGAGGCCGCCGACCTGCTCACCGACCTCACCGTGCAGGGCATGCGTTCCATCACCTTCGTACGCTCCCGGCGCGGCGCCGAGCTGATCTCGGTGATCGCCCAGGAACGCCTGGCGGAGATCGACCGTTCGCTGCCCCGGCGCGTGGCCGCGTATCGCGGCGGCTACCTCCCCGAGGAGCGCCGCGCCCTGGAACGCGCCCTGCACTCCGGCGAGCTCCTCGGCCTCGCGGCGACGAACGCCCTCGAACTGGGCCTCGACATCTCCGGTCTGGACGCCGTGGTGATCGCCGGATACCCGGGCACCCGGGCCTCGCTGTGGCAGCAGGCGGGCCGGGCGGGGCGGTCCGGTCAGGGGGCGCTGGCGGTGCTGGTCGCCCGCGACGATCCGCTGGACACCTTCCTCGTCCACCATCCCGAGGCCCTGTTCGACCAGCCCGTGGAGTCCACGGTCCTCGACCCCGACAACCCGTACGTCCTCGCCCCCCACCTGTGCGCGGCGGCGGCCGAGCTGCCCCTGACGGACGAGGACCTGGCGCTGTTCGGCCCCGCCTGCGAGGAGCTGCTCCCCCAACTGGAGGCGGCCAGGCTGCTGCGCCGCCGAACGCGGGCCTGGCACTGGACGCGCCGGGAGAGGGCCGCCGACCTGACCGACATCCGCGGGGAGGGCGGACGGCCGGTCCAGGTCGTCGAGGCCGGGACGGGCCGGCTGCTGGGCACGGTCGACGCCGGCTCCGCCCACACGACCGTCCACGAGGGCGCCGTAC
Organism: Streptomyces sp. NPDC028991; assembly: GCF_055564775.1. NCBI lineage: Bacteria > Bacillati > Actinomycetota > Actinomycetes > Kitasatosporales > Streptomycetaceae > Streptomyces > Streptomyces sp. NPDC028991. The sequence continues at coordinate 80,551 of NZ_JBVHVP010000018.1, forward strand.
ACCTCCACCAGGGCCGCACGTACCTCGTCCGCTCCCTCGACCTGGAGGACTCCGTCGCGCTGGTCGAGCAGGCCACCCCGACGTACTCCACGGTCGCCCGCGACACGACGGCGATCTCCGTCCTGGAGACCGACACCGAGGTGCCCTGGGGTGACGGGCGTCTGTGCTACGGCTCCGTCGAGGTCACCAACCAGGTGGTCTCCTTCCTGCGCCGGCGTCTCATCACCGGCGAGGTCCTGGGCGAGACGAAGCTCGACCTCCCTCCTCGGACGCTGCGCACCCGCGCGGTGTGGTGGACGGTCACCGAGGACCAGCTGGACGCGGCCCGGATCAACCCGGAGTTCCTCGGCGGGGCCCTGCACGCCGCCGAGCACGCCTCGATCGGCATGCTGCCCCTGTTCGCGACCTGCGACCGCTGGGACATCGGCGGCGTGTCGGTCCCCCTGCACCCGGACACGCTGCTGCCGACGGTCTTCGTGTACGACGGCCACCCCGGCGGTGCGGGTTTCGCCGAGCGCGCCTTCCACACGGCCCGCGACTGGCTCACGGCCACCCGTGAGGCCATCGCCTCCTGCGAGTGCGACGCCGGCTGCCCGTCCTGCATCCAGTCCCCCAAGTGCGGCAACGGCAACGAGCCGCTGCACAAGCGGGGCGCCGTACGGCTGCTCACGGTGCTGCTGCGGGGGGCACCGGCGGGAGAGACCAGCCGAGGCGCGGGAGCGGGGGTGGATGCGGGCGCGGAAGCGGGGGTGAATGCGGGTGCAGGTGCGGGGACGGAGTCCACCGCGCGTGCGGGTGCGCGGCCTGCTTCGGGGGCGGGGCCCGCCGCCGAAACGGAAGCAGGGGCCGCCACCGATACGAAGGCAGGGTCCGCCGCCGAAACGGAAGCGGGATAGGCGGGGCCTCCACCACGAGCCCGGCCTACGAGACCCCCGCGCCGCCGAGACAGCGGGCAGCGGGCGCAGCGGGCACCGGTCAGTAGGCAGCACGTGCAGCGGGCACCGGTCAGTAGCCAGCGTGTGCGGCGGGCATCGGGCATCGGGCATCGGCCGAGTCAGCAGTCAGCGGACATCGGTCATCGGTCATCGGTCATCGGTCATCGGGAGAACTGTCATGGGCCCCGGCCGACACGACACCCTGCGCCCGGGACACGGTCGGCCGGGCTCCTGCCCTCGGGGCTCCTGGCGCCCCGGGGTGCGAGGCGCCTCGGGTCCCAGGCGCCCCGGGTCCCAGGCGCCCCGGGGTGCGAGGTGCCCCGCAGACGGGACGCCGGTCGGCGGAGCACCCGTCAGCGGGGCACCGGCGCCGGGGCGCCGGTGAGCGGATCCTCCGGCGCCGGGACGCCCGGCAACTGGTCGCCCGGTGCCGGGACATCCGTCGCCGGGCCCGCTCTCGCCCGGACCTCCGCCGCGAACGGCCCCCGGCCCGACGCAGCCGTCACGTCCGAGACCTGGCCGATGAGCACGCACCGCACCAGCCTCGCCCCTTGTGCCCGCGCGACCCGGTCCGCCCTGGCACACGCGGCCGTGCCGCCCCGTGCCCAGTGGTCCGCCGCCGCGAGCGCCGCCAGATCGGCTCCGCCGGCCGCGCGATGGCGGGCCACGACGGCCTGCCCCAGGGCCAACACGATGCCGAACACGAGGCACAGAACGGCGATCGCGCCTAGGCTCCAGACCGTGGCGGACCCTCTGTCGGAGGCGCTTCCTCGCCTGGATCCGGCGCCGCGTCCGCGGCCGCACCCGGAGCCGAAGCCAGGGCACGAACCGGGGCCGGGGCCGGGGCCGGTTTCGGCGCCCGCGCCGCAGCCGGGACCCGAGTCGGAACAGGGGCCGGGAACAAGACCCGAGCCGCAGCCAGGGCCCCAACCGGAACCAAGACCCGGACCGGAACCAAGACCCGGACCGGAGCCGGAGCCCGAGCCGGAGCCCGAGCACCGCCCCGTCTCCGACCGGAGCGGGACGCCGCCCTTCATGGCCCCGCCCCCACCGTCTGTTCCACCGAAGCCACGGCCTCCTCCCGTACCTCGAAGGGCAACCCGGGCAACGCCGCCGGCTCGGCCGCCACGGTCACGCGGACCTGGTCCGCCTCCCGGCTGACCGTGACCCGCGCCGCGCGCGGCGCCGCCTCTCTCGTGATCTCGACTACCGCTTCGGCCGGATCCTGGCGGGCCGCCGCGCGGGCACCCGTCCGGGCCGCGTCCACGCACTGGATCTGAGCGGCCACCACGAGCAGCGCGTACACCAGCGACATCGCGAACACCACCAGCACCGGCAGCACCACGGCCGTCTCCGCCGTCACGAATCCCCTGTCGGAGTGGCCGGCGATGCCTCGGCGGGTTTGCGCCCGCACCGCCCGCTCACATCCGCGCATCGAGTGCCTGCTTCACGATGCCCTGCAACTCCGCGCTGACCGCGCCACTGGTCACCACCTTGTAGAGCACCACGGCGAACGCCACCGCCGCGACGATCCCCATCGCGTACTCGGAAGTGACCATTCCCGTGTCCCGCCGCGCCGCTCGTACCGCTCCGCACACCAGGGCACTCAGCCGTGCCCGTACCGCCTGATACATCACAACCCCCGTAAGGTCCGTTCCCGTTGTTCAGCTGCTCGTCCGCCGGTCACTCACTCGCGGGCCCGGCGCCCGCCCGCTCCATTCCGTCAGCCGCCACCTCCTCCGTCTCCCAGCACCCCGCCCGCGAGCCCGATCACCACCGGCAGTACGCCCACCGCGATGAACGCGGGCAGGAAGCACAGCCCCACCGGTGCGGTGACCATGACGGCGGCTCGGCGGGCCCGGGCCGTCATGGCGCGGGCCCAGTCGGCCCGGGCCTGGGCGGCGAGCCGGGCAACCGGGCCGGCCGCGGGCAGCCCGGACACATCGGCCCGTTCCAGCAGCCGTGCCAGCGGCCCGGCGCCCGGAATCGCGGCCAAGCCCCGCCAGGCAACACCCGGCTCACTGCCGAGGCGGACCTCGGCGGCGCCGCGTCCCAGTGCGTCTCCGACGGGCCCTCCGAGGGCGTCACCCACCGCCTGGGCCGCGGCCACCGGACCCGCACCGGCCGCGATGCACGCGGCCAGCAGATCGGCCGCCAACGGCATCTGACGGGCGGCCTCCTCGGCAACGGTCTCCGCCGCGGCCGCACCGGAGGCCGACCGCCGGGAGCGCCGACGCCACAGCACCGCCGCGCCCACCAGCCCCACCACGACTCCGGCCCCACCCCCGACCAGAGCCCACCCGGCACCCACCGTGCCCACCAGCGGCAGCCAGCCGCGCACGGCGCCCAGCACCTCGACGTGTCGTGGGACGGCGCGTGCCGGGCGCGGGGCCAGCAGCCCGGTGAGCCGCCTGTGTACCGTCCGCTCCCGCCGCGCGGCGCCGGCCGCGCGCGCCAGGCACCCGGCGACCAGCACCGTCCCCACCACCGCCCCCAGCCTGTGGACAACTTCCCCGTTCACGACGCCGCCTCCGCTGCCCGCACGATCCGCGCCACCCACCACACGCCCAAGCCCTCCAGAACCCCACCGGCCAGCAGACAGCCCATTCCGGCCCCGGTGTGCAGCAGCACGTGCAGCGGGTCGGCACCAAGGGCGACGCCGAGCAGGAGACCCAGAACAGGCAGGCCGGCGAGCATCACCGCCGTGGCGCGGGCGCCCGCCAACTGGGCTCGCAGATCGGAGCGCTGGTCCCGTTCGGCACGTAGTGCGCCTTCCAGCCGGTCGAGCCCGGCCGCCAGCCCGGCGCCCTGGTCCACGGCGACCCGCCAGCACGCCGCCAGCCCCCGCAGCCCCTCGGCGCCCGGCCGCCGCGCCGCCGCCGCGAGCGCGCCCGGGACGTCCCCACCGAACCTGGCCGCCGCCAGCACCGCCGCCTGGGCGTCATCGAGCCCGCCGGAGTCATGGGCGGCACACAACAGCGCTTCGCCCGGCTGCCGCCCCGCACGCACCTCCCCGGCGAGCGCCCCGCACAGCGCGATCACCGCGTCCTGCCGGCGCTCCCGGACCCGCCGCGCCCTCCCGGCCAGCCGAGTCCGCCGCAGCAGCGGCACCCCGACCGCGCCCGCGACGACCGGCAGTATCGAGCTGCCCAGCACCGCCAGCACCAGCCCGGCCGCCAACGACCACCACTCGGGCCGCAACCGGCCACGGACACGCCCCAGCCCGTCCGTCACCCGGCGCACCGCGGGTGGCCCGGAGCCGACCGCCACGCCGTCGCCGTCGCCATCGCCGTCGCCGTCGCCGTCGCCGAGCACCAGGCGCGCCCGCCGTACGCCGGAGTGCCACCCGCTCCCGGACAGCCACGCCGCGGCTCCCAGACACGCCAGGGCCACGCCCGTCGACAGCTCAACCGTCCCCGTCACCTGCGCACCTCCCGTCCGACGGCGCGCGCTTCCAGCCCGTCACCGCGCAGCAACGCCCGCAACCGATCCCAGCCGTGCTCGGCCACGAAGGCCTCCGCTCCCCACCGCAGCGCCGGCACCGTCCGCACCAGCCCCGACGAGTCGCGCTCCAGCACGTGCACTTCGGCGATCCGGCGCCGTCCGGCCCGGTCCCGTGCCAAGTGCAGGACGACCGAAAGGGCTGCCGCGAGCTGACTGTGCAGGGCCGCCCGGTCGAGGCCCGCGGCCGTGCCGAGTGCCTCCAGCCGGGCCGGTACGTCGGCGGCGGCGTTGGCATGCACCGTCCCGCAGCCGCCCTCGTGACCGGTGTTCAACGCCGCGAGCAGGTGGACCACTTCGGGGCCGCGTACCTCGCCGACGACCAGTCGGTCCGGTCGCATGCGCAGCGCCTGCCGCACCAGGTCCTCCAGAGTCACCAGGCCCGCGGCCTCCTGGTTGGCGGGTCTGGTCTCCAGACGGACGACGTGCGGATGGTCCGGCCGCAGCTCCGCCGAGTCCTCCGCGAGCACGATGCGCTCGTCCGGTCCGACGAGCCCGAGCAGCGCGCTCAGCAGCGTCGTCTTGCCGCTGCCGGTGCCGCCGCTGACGAGGAAGGACAGCCGTGCTTCCAGCAGCGCGCGCAGCACGCGGTCGCCGCCGGGCGGCACGGTGCCGGCCGCCGCCAGTTCGTCGAGTGTGAACGCACGCGGCCGTACGACCCGTAGCGACAGGCAGGTGCAGCCGACGGCGACCGGAGGGAGTACCGCGTGCAGCCGGGTGCCGTCGGGCAGCCGTGCGTCCACCCACGGCCGGGCGTCGTCGAGCCGGCGCCCGGCGACGGTGGCGAGCCGCTGCGCGAGTCGCCGGACCGCACCGGCGTCCGGGAAGGAAACCGACGTGAGCTCCAGACCGCCACCCCGGTCCACCCACACCCGGTCCGGGGCGGACACCAGTACGTCGGTCACCGACGGGTCGGCGAGCAGCGGTTCCAGCGGTCCGCTGCCGACCAGCTCCGACCTCAGCTGCTCGGCGGCGCCCAGGATCTCGGCGTCCCCGAGCACCCGCCCCTGTTCCCGCAAGGCTTGCGCCACACGCGCGGGCGTCGGCTCGGCCCCGCTCTCGGCGAGCCACCGCCGCACGCCGTCGAGCATCCCGGACGCCGGGCCAGGCCCCCTTCCCGAGGCCTCCACCGAAGTCCGCCCGAAAGCCGGCCCTGGGGATCGCCCGGTGCCCGCCCCCGGGAGCCCCGCGGAAGCCACACCCGAGGACCACCCCATGCCCGCCCTCGGGGAGCACCCGATCGCCATCCCCGGGACCCACCCGTGGCCCGACCCCAGTGACGTCCGGGAAGCCCACCCAGGAACCTTCCGTGCAGCCGATCCCGCGGACGCCTCGGAAGTCCGGCCGCCCCAGGCTTCTGCCCCGGCTCGCCGTCCCGCAGGCAGTCGCCCCGCAGCCGGCCCTCCCGCAGGCAGCCCGGCATCATCCCCGTCCGGCGACAGCTCGTCAGTGGACCCCCCTGAATCCCTGGATCCCGCCCCCACCGGCACTCGAGAAGCCATCGCCGCCCCGGACTCCCGGGCAGTCGGGTCCGCACGCCCGCCTCCGGCTTCCCCGGCCGTCTCCACTCCCGCAATCCCTGCCACCTCCACCACCCCCGCAGTCACCTCGACCCGCCTCCCGGCACTCGCACTCACCGCGTCCGTCCCGACCCGCCTCCCACCGCTCACGAGCGCCCCGGTCAGCACGTCGCCCCCATTCGCCCCTCAGGTCTCATCAGCGTCCTCACGCGTCCCCACCCGCCTCCACCAGCGCCCGCCCCCAGAACTCCCTGCAGAAGCGCGCCAGCGGCCCGCGTGCGGACGCGCCCGGGGGCTGCCTGCTCTCTGTGGCGCGCAGGAGCCCGGATTCGACGGGGACCTCGCCTGCCAGGGGCAGTCCGAGCAGCCGGGCCACCTCACGGTCGTCGAGTCCGGAGGCGTACGGCCCGCGTACCGCGACCCGGAGGTCGCGCAGGACCATGCCGACCGTGGCGGCCACCCGGGCGGCCGCCGCGACGGCCCGTAGTTCGGCCGGGACGACGAGCAGTCCGACGTCGAGCTGGGCGAGGACCTCGGCGACGCCGTCGTCGATCCGGCGCGGCAGGTCGACGACGACCGTGCCGCCCCTGCGCCGGGCTGCCGCGAGCACCGCCCGAACGGCCTGGGGCGGCACCGTGACGCAGTCGCCCCGGTCCCAGCTGAGCACCCGCAGCGAGTGCAGCTCGGGCAGCGACTCCTCCAGGGCGCCGCCGCCGACCCGCCCCCGCGACGCGGCGAACGCGGGCCACCTGAGCCCCTCGGCCGACTCCCCGCCGAGGAGCACGTCGAGGCCGCCGCCCAGGGGATCGGCGTCCACGAGGAGGCTGCGCAGTCCCTCCCGTGCGGAGCTGACGGCGAGTGCGCAGGCCAGCGTGGACGCTCCGGCGCCGCCTCGGCCGCCGATGACGCCGACGGTGAGAGCGGGCCGTCCGACGCCCTCGACGACGTCGGCGATGCGGTCGACCAGCCACTGTTCGCCGTCGGGCAGCATCAGGACGTGGTCGGCGCCGATCTCGACGGCCCGCTGCCAGACCCCCGGGTCGTCCTGGTCACGGCCCACGAGCACCACTCCCCGTCTCCGCACGGCCCCGCGCACCCGTCGCGCGGCGTCGTCGCCGACGAGGACGAGCGGCGCGGCGTCCCATCCGCCCCGCTGTCCGGAGGCAGTGGGCGTCGCGGGCACCGAGTGGTGCACCTCCGGCGTGGCGCCGGCCGCCGCGCACAGGCGCAACAGGTCGTCGAGGAGTTCCGTGTCCTCGGTGACGATCAACGGTCCGCTCTGCCGCCCCCCGGCGGCCGGCGGCGGATCGTGGGTGATGGTTCCGGTCATGACTCGCGTCCCCCTTCGCTGCGACCCCGCGGTCGCGCCCGACACCTATGGCCTCGTCCGTGGCCTCGTCCGTGGCCTCATCTGTGACCTCATCTGTGACCTCATCCGTGGCCTCGCGCGGCCCTTGCGGCCCCGCGATTGCAAACCGTGTGAAGAACCGGCAAATGGTCCCCACCTGAACGGCCGAGGTGAACGCCCGACTTGAACACCGACTTACGCGTCGACTTGGACATCGGTCGCCCCCGGCCATACGCGTCCGGCAAACCGAACCGGTCGTGGAACTCGGTGCGGCCCTGACGCATGGGAATCACGGTGCAGCGATCCCGGAAATCGTGTGGATCTTGGTCAAAAACTGTGGACAACTCAACGATTGTGAATATCGCGTCACTCAAACCGGTGAGCCCCGACCCACCCCGCTCCACCCTGTGTACGACTTCCGCAGAGCAGCCCGATGACTACTCTACGTAGTAAGTCATGGGCATGACATATCAGCTCAAGCTCTGTGGCCACAGCCCGGAATCCGGGCCGGAAAAGAAGGGAAAACCCATCCGGACATGCGACGACCCCCGCCGGGGGGGAGAGCGGGGGTCGTCTCCACGGCCGACTCGGGGGGGGAGGAGTCGGACCGGGTTAGCACGGTCGCGAACGATCCGTGACTTCCATGGTGTACCCGAGAGCCATCTCAGGCAAACCCACGCGCCCCACCTTACGCCGAATGGGCTGCGCCTATGCTCGGGGTCGTGGAAAACCACTCCTTGCCCCACTCCTCGCCCCACTCCGTGCCGCACTCCATGCCCCGCACGGCGGCCTTCTTTGACCTGGACAAGACGGTCATTGCGAAGTCGAGCACCCTCACGTTCAGCAAGTCGTTCTACCAAGGCGGGCTGATCAACCGCAGGGCCGTCCTGCGTACCGCATATGCCCAGTTCGTGTTCCTCGCGGGCGGCGCCGACCACGACCAGATGGAGCGGATGCGCGAGTACCTCTCCGCGCTGTGCCGCGGCTGGAACGTCCAACTGGTCAAGGAGCTCGTCGCCGAGACCCTCCACGACCTGATCGACCCGATCATCTACGACGAGGCCGCCTCGCTGATCGAGGAGCACCACATCGCCGGCCGCGACGTCGTGATCGTCTCCACGTCGGGCGCCGAGGTCGTCGAGCCGATCGGTGAGCTGCTCGGCGCGGACCGGGTGGTGGCGACCCGCATGATCGTGGGCGACGACGGCTGCTTCACGGGAGAGGTGGAGTACTACGCGTACGGCCCGACCAAGGCCGAGGCGATCCGGGAGCTGGCCAAGTCCGAGGGGTATGACCTGACCCGCTGCTACGCCTACAGCGATTCGGCGACCGACCTGCCGATGCTGGAGTCGGTCGGACATCCCCATGCGGTCAACCCGGGCCGGGCACTGCGCCGCGAAGCCCTCGCGCGCGAGTGGCCGATTCTCGATTTCCACCGTCCGGTACGGCTCAAGCAGCGGGTCCGTGGTCTTTCCGTACCCCCGCGTCCGGCGCTCGTGGCCGCCGCCGCGATAGGCGCCGCGGCAGCCACCGCGGGCCTCGTCTGGTACGCGAGCCGACGGCGGTCCGCGGCGGCCTGAACCGCTGATCCGGATCCGCCCTTTCACCCGCGTATGAGCGCAAAAGTAAAGAAGTGCGGTCGGCACTTCCGCTTGCTTCGGGGCAGGAGTACAAAGGAGTCAACGGCCCGCGAGACCAAGGACATCCGAAAGGATCACCTTAAGAACGCATTTGGCCCCACGGACCGAGCATGGACATCGGGTACCCACGCGACGTCGACCCGTCGATTACGGGCCAGCCGCACCAGGTGACGGGCAAAGTTCCCGACCTGATGGGCAAATTTCGAGGACGCTTGGTAACCCGGTGCTCATGCCAGCGGCGGTACGAGTGCTCGTACCGCCGCATTTCTCGGTCTCTTACGGCCTCTACGGCCTCTCGCGCCTCTCCTGCCCGCCCTTACGCCGCCCCGCGCTGGAGCGCCTCGCACACCGCCGTCGACTCGCGCGCGCCCAGCTCGACCGCCCTGCCGCAGTGGGCGATCCAGGCGGCCATGCCCTCCGGGGTCCCGGAGACGTAGCCGTCGAGCGCCGCCACATAGGCCGCGCGCCCCAGCTCGGCATGCCCGACCTCGGCCGGGCAGACCGATTTCGGGTCCAGGCCGCTGTTGATGAGCACGACGCGCTCGGCCGCGCGGGCGACCAGGCCGTTGTGCGTCGTGAAGGGCCGCAGCGCCAGGAGCTCGCCGTGCACGACGGCGGCCGTCACCAGCGCCGGCGCGGCACCACCCGCCATGACCAGCGCGGCCAGTCCGTCCAGGCGGCCGTGCGCCTCCTCGGCACCGGGCAGCGGCAGCTCGACGAGCGGTTCGTCCACCGGCTCGCCCTTCTGGCGGGGCCGTCCGACCTGGTCGGCCTTGTCCGCGGCCGCCACCAGGTGCAGCCGGGCCAGGACCCGTAGCGGGGACTGCCGCCAGATGGACAGCAGCTGCCCCGCCTCTGCGGTCAGCCGCAGGGCCGCACCCACCGCACGCGCCTCGTCGTCGCCGCTGAAGTCGGTCCGCCTGCGCACCTCCTCCAGGGCCCAGTCCGCCCCGGACAGCGCCGCCGAGCCCCGGGCGCCGCGCAGGGCCGCCTCGGAGGTGATCTCGTTGCTGCGGCGCCGCATGATCCGGTGGCCGTAGACCCGGTCCACGGCCTTGCGTACGGACTCCACGGACTCGGCCACGCCGGGCAGTGCGCCCAGGGCCGCGAGCGGATCGGCGGTCGCGCCTGTCGTACTCATGAGTACGACACTACGCATCCCGGCGCCCCCTCCCACGAACGAGTGGTCTTCTTCACGTACCTCCGGACTCTCGTGCCACCTACAGCTACTGCGCCACTACGCTTGGTGAACATGAAAATTGCTTTCGTCGGGAAGGGCGGCAGCGGCAAGACCACCCTGTCCTCCCTGTTCATCCGCCAACTCGCCGCCACCGGTGCGCCCGTCGTCGCGATCGACGCCGACATCAACCAGCACCTGGGGGCCGCACTGGGGCTCGACGAGGCGGAGGCGGCCGGACTGCCCGCGATGGGCGAGCACCTGCCGCTGATCAAGGACCATCTGCGCGGCACCAACCCGCGCATCACCTCCGCCGAGAAGATGATCAAGACCACTCCGCCCGGCGAGGGCTCGCGCCTGCTGCGGGTACGCGAGGACAACCCGGTCTACGACGCCTGCGCCCGACCGGTGGAACTGGACGGCGGGGCCGTCCGTTTGATGGTCACCGGGCCCTTCACGGACGCCGACCTGGGGGTCGCCTGCTACCACTCGAAGACGGGAGCGGTGGAGCTGTGCCTGAACCACCTGGTCGACGGCCCCGAGGAGTACGTCGTGGTCGACATGACCGCGGGCTCGGACTCGTTCGCCTCCGGCATGTTCACCCGCTTCGACATCACGTTCCTCGTCGCCGAGCCGACCCGGAAGGGGGTCTCCGTCTACCGCCAGTACAAGGAGTACGCCCGCGACTTCGGCATCGTCCTGAAGGTCGTCGGCAACAAGGTGCAGGGGCCGGACGACCTCGACTTCCTCCGTGAACAGGTCGGCGGCGACCTCCTGACGACCGTCGGGCACTCGGACTGGGTGCGCGCCATGGAGAAGGGCCGGCCACCCCGGTTCGAGCTCCTGGAGGACGCCAACCGCCGTGCGCTGAGCACCCTGCACTCGGCCGTCGACGCGACGTACGAGCTGCGGGACCGGGAGCGCTACACGCGCCAGATGGTCCACTTCCACCTGAAGAACGCCCACAGCTGGGGTAACGAGCGCACGGGAGCCGACCTGGCGGCGCAGGTCGACCCCGGCTTCGTCCTCGGCGAAGGAGTCGTCGCCCCGGCGTGACGACGCCCTCGCCGTTGCGGCGGGGCCGGCTACTGCTTGGCGGCCGGCGCTCCCGGCACACCCTTCGGCGCCGGTGCGGGGGCGGCCGAGAGGAAGGACGCCCAGCCCTTCTTCGGGGCCTCACCGACGTCCAGGGTGCGCAGCTTCTTCAGGACCTTCGGGTCCTGGGCGTCCAGCCAGTCCACGAGCTGCCGGAAGGAGACGCAGCGCACCTGGTCCTTGGTGCACACCTCCTCGATGACCTCCTCGATGGCACGCATGTAGGTGCCGCCGTTCCAGGACTCGAAGTGGTTGCCGATGATCAGGGGTGCGCGGTTGCCGTCGTAGGCCCGCTGGAAGCCCTGGAGCAGCCCGTCGCGCATCTGGTCGCCCCAGAACTCGTGCTTGGCGGGGTCGCCCTGGGTGGTGGTGCCCGACTGGTTGACCATGAAGTTGTAGTCCATGGTGAGCTGCTCGAAGGTGTGTCCGGGGAACGGCACGAGCTGCATCGACAGGTCCCACAGCTCCTGCTTCTTCTTGGGCCAGACCTGGTTGTTCACACCGCTGCTGTCGTAGCGGAAGCCCATCTCACCGGCGGCCCGCATGAAGTTCTCCTGGCCCTCCAGGCACGGGGTGCGGGCGCCGATCAGCTCTTTGTCGTAGTCGAAGGGGAGGGGCGCGGCGTTCTTCGTCCCGGTGTTGGTCTTCCAGGTCTTGACGAACTGCTTGGCCTGGCGGATCTCGTCCTTCCACTCCTCGACGGACCACTCGCCGACCCCGCCGCCGGGGCCGCAGAAGTGGCCGTTGAAGTGGGTGCCGATCTCGTTGCCCTCCAACCACGCGAGCCGCAGCTGCTTGACGGTGTCGGCGATGCCCTGCTCGTCGTTGAAGCCGATGTCGGAGCGGCCCGGGGAGTGCTGCGGCGGCCGGTACAGCTCCCGCTTCTCCTTCGGCAGCATGTACACGCCGCTCAGGAAGTACGTCATCGTCGCGTTGTTCTCCTTGGCCACTTCACGGAAGTGGGAGAACAGCTTCTGGCTGTCCTCGCCCGCGCCGTCCCAGGAGAACACCACGAACTGCGGGGGCTTCCGACCGGGCTTGAGGCGTTCCGGGCGGGGCAGGTGCGGCTGGGCCCCGGTGTACGCGGTGGAACCGTCGCCGATGAGGCGGACCGCGTTCTTGGGCGCCGGTGCCGCTTTCCCCTTCTCCTTCCCTTCCTTCTCACCCTTCTCCCCCTTCTCCTTCTGCGGACCGTGCGTCCCTTCGCCGGAACCGGTATTGCTGCCGATCGCGCAACCGGCGAGCGACGCGGCACAGACCGCGGCGGCGATCGCGGTGCGCACGGCGATCCTGCGGGTGGCGGCCATGTTCCGCCCACCTTCTTCCTTCTCTCGGGCCAACGCCGACGAGGGCGATGTCGGGTGCTGAGCCGGGACGTGCCGTCAGCGCCGTCAAGGTGGCACGAATGCGAGAAGGAATTAGTACGACAAGCCGATGAAATGCCTGATTCACTCCTGTGAGCTGCCCATTACTCCATTTGCGCGAAAAGTCTATGCCTCTTCTTTACTCTGAATTACGATCTATTTACAGAGCGCGACCACAACCATCGAGCGCTCGGGCATCCCGCCGCTGTACGCCGTGACCCACGGCCGCGAACTGCCCCCGTTCAGCGGGGGACCGACCATGACCGCGACCGCGCAGCCCCGGAGGAGACGGGAAACATGTCTGCCTGCGTCCCCGCCCGTGCCGATTCGGCCCGTACCGAGCACGTCCATCCACCTCACAGCCCGCCACCCGGTGGCCCCCGGCGCTTCCGCGTCGCCGGCGCCGACCTGTCGGCCTCGATCGCCGTCTTCCTGATCGCCCTGCCCCTCTCCCTGGGTATCGCCCTCGCCACCGGCGCCCCCCTCCAGGCCGGCCTCGTCGCGGCCGCGGTGGGCGGGATCGTCGCCGGATGGCTCGGCGGCTGCCCGCTCCAGGTCAGCGGCCCCGCCGCCGGACTCACCGTGGTCACCGCCGACCTCATCGTGCGCTACGGATGGCGTACGACCTGTGCCATCACCGTGCTCGCCGGGCTCGCCCAGTTGGGCCTCGGCTGTCTGCGCGTGGCGCGCTCCGCGCTCGCCGTCAGCCCCGCCATCGTGCACGGCATGCTGGCCGGCATCGGCGTCACCATCGCCGTCGCCCAGCTGCACATCGTCCTCGGCGGCACCCCGCAGAGCTCCGTGCCCGACAACCTGCGCGCCCTGCCCGCCCAGCTGGCGAACCCCAGACCGGCCGACCTCGCGGTGAGCGTGCTGACCCTGAGCCTGCTGCTGCTCTGGCCACGCGTCCCCGGCCGGGCCGGACGGCTTCTGGGCAAGCTTCCCGCCGCCCTGATCGCCGTGGCCGGCGCCACCGCGGTCGCGGCCCTCGCCGGGCTCCGCCTGCCCAAGGTCGACCTGCCGTCCTGGAGCAGCCACGCATTGGCCACCCTCCCGGAGGGTCCGGTACTCGGAATCGTCGCGGCCGTCCTGACCACCACGCTGGTGTGCAGTGTGCAGTCCCTGCTCGGCGCGGTCGCCGTGGACAAGCTGGTCTCCGCCCGGCCGGGCCTGACCGGCCGCGTCAAACGCTCCGACCTCGACCGCGAGCTGCTCGGGCAGGGCGCCGCCAACATCGTCTCCGGGTCGCTCGGCGGCCTGCCCATCGCCGGTGTGGCCGTGCGCAGTTCCGCGAATGTGGCCGCGGGTGCCGTCAGCCGGAACTCCACGATGCTGCACGGCGTTCTCGTAGTGATCGCCGCACTGCTGATGGTCCCGGCCCTGGAGCTCATCCCCCTCGCCGCGCTCGCCTCCCTGGTCATGTTCGTCGGCCTCAAGATGGTGTCCCTCAACCACATCCGCACGGTGACCCGCCACCGTGAGGTTCTGGTCTACACGGTCACCACCTGCGGCGTGGTGTTCTTCGGTGTCCTGGAGGGCGTCGCGCTGGGCATCGCCGTGGCCGTCGGCGTCGCCCTGCACCGCCTGACCCGCACCCGGATCACGCACGCCGAGACGGGAGGAGTCCATCACGTACATGTACGAGGTCAGTTGACGTTCCTCGCGGTGCCGAGACTCAGCCGCGTCCTGCACCACGTGCCCCAAGGCGCGGACGCCGTCGTGGAGCTGGACGGGTCGTTCATGGACCACGCGGCGTACGAGACGCTCCAGGACTGGCAGAAGACGCACACCGCGCATGGTGGCTCCGTCGACATCACCGGCCGTCGGCCCGGCACCCGTATCTCCGAGCCGGCCGACGTGGACGGCTGCCGCTGCCGCCCCTGGACACCCTGGCGCAACCACCAGTGCGAACCCTCGCATCCGGCACCCGCGCCCGGCGCCGACCGGCAGGACGACGCCGGCCAGAGCGCCGACGCGGCGACCGGCCCGAGCGGATCCGACGCTCCCGCCGGACGGCCCGACGCGTCCGGCAGTACCGGCAAGGCCGGCCGGACCGACGCACCCGGCAGACCGTACGGCCACAACGGACCCAGCGGACGGGAACTGGCGCGTGGCATCAGCGCGTTCCAGCGCAACACCGCTCCGCTGGTGCGCGGAGAGCTGGCGCGGCTGGCCCGCGAGGGACAGCAGCCCTCCCAGCTCTTCCTGACCTGCGCCGACTCTCGGGTGGTCACGTCGATGATCACCTCCAGCGGCCCCGGTGACCTCTTCGTCGTACGCAATGTGGGCAATCTGGTGCCGCTGCCCGGCGAGAAGAGCGGCGACGACTCGGTGGCCGCCGCGATCGAGTACGCGGTGGACATCCTGAAGGTGCGGTCCATCACGGTGTGCGGGCACTCCGGGTGCGGGGCCATGCAGGCGCTGCTCAGCGCAGAGCCCGGGGGTGCGCAGACCCCGCTCAAGCGGTGGCTGCGGCACGGGCTGCCGAGCCTGGAGCGCATGCCCGAGGACGAGGGCGCGTGGCCCCTGTTGGCCGGACGCCGGCCCGCCGACGCGGCCGAGCAGCTCTGTCTGGCCAACGTGGTCCAGCAGTTGGAGCACCTGCGCGCGCACGACGCGGTGTCCCGGGCCCTGGGCTCGGGCGACCTGGAGCTGCACGGTATGTACTTCCACGTGGGCGAGGCCCAGGCGTACCTGCTCTCCGAGGACGCCGGGGACGGAGTGTTCGAGCTGGTGCTGGAGACCGACCTGACCGCCTGAGCGATATGGCGGGCCGTGACGCGGGGGCAGGTGCTGTGAGCGGCGTTACAGACACTGAACCCCGCGCCGTCGGCATCCGTGGGTACTGATGACCACTGGCCACGAGGACGGACGGCCGCCGCACAGGTCTAAACCAGTTGCCCGTCGACCCTTGTCATCGGCCCCCCGGGTCTGATGAGCTGTGGCCTGGGACACAACGGACAACCCTGAGAATGGGAGATGTCGTGAGCAACGAATCCTTGGCCAACCTGCTCAAGGAAGAGCGCAGGTTCGCGCCCCCCGCCGACCTGGCCGCGAACGCCAACGTCACGGCGGAGGCGTACGAACAGGCCAAGGCCGACCGGCTCGGCTTCTGGGCGGAGCAGGCTCGCCGGCTGACCTGGGCCGAGGAGCCGACCGAGACCCTCGACTGGTCGAACCCGCCGTTCGCCAAGTGGTTCAAGGACGGCAAGCTCAACGTCGCCTACAACTGCGTGGACCGGCATGTGGAGGCCGGAAACGGCGACCGGGTCGCCATCCACTTCGAGGGCGAGCCCGGCGACAGCCGCTCCCTGACCTACGCCCAACTCAAGGACGAGGTCTCCAAGGCCGCCAACGCCCTGCTGGAGCTGGGTGTGCACAAGGGCGACCGGGTCGCCGTCTACATGCCGATGATCCCCGAAACGGCCATCGCGATGCTGGCCTGCGCCCGGATCGGCGCCGCCCACTCGGTGGTCTTCGGAGGCTTCTCCTCGGACGCCCTCGCGACCCGCATCCAGGACGCCGACGCCCGGGTCGTCATCACCTCCGACGGCGGCTACCGGCGCGGCAAGCCCTCCGCGCTCAAGCCGGCCGTCGACGAGGCCGTCGAGCGCGCCGGCACCGTCGAGCACGTGCTCGTCGTCCGCCGCACCGGCCAGGAGGTCGCCTGGGACGACTCCCGCGACAAGTGGTGGCACGAGACCGTCGACCGGCAGTCCGCCGAGCACACGCCGGAGGCGTTCGACGCGGAGCACCCGCTGTTCATCCTGTACACGTCCGGTACGACGGGTAAGCCCAAGGGCATCCTGCACACCTCCGGCGGCTACCTCACCCAGACGGCGTACACGCACTGGGCGGTCTTCGACCTCAAGCCGGAGACCGACGTCTACTGGTGCACCGCCGACGTCGGCTGGGTCACCGGCCACTCGTACATCGTCTACGGCCCGCTCGCCAACGGCGCGACGCAGGTCATGTACGAGGGCACCCCGGACACCCCGCACCAGGGGCGCTTCTGGGAGATCGTGCAGAAGTACAAGGTCTCCATCCTCTACACCGCGCCCACCGCGATCCGGACGTTCATGAAGTGGGGCGACGACATCCCCGCGAAGTTCGACCTGTCCTCGCTGCGCGTCCTCGGCTCGGTCGGCGAGCCGATCAACCCCGAGGCCTGGATCTGGTACCGCAAGAACATCGGCGCCGACGCCACCCCGGTCGTCGACACCTGGTGGCAGACCGAGACCGGCGCGATGATGATCACGCCGCTGCCCGGCGTCACCGACGCCAAGCCGGGCTCCGCCCAGCGCGCGCTGCCCGGTATCTCCGCCACCGTCGTCGACGACGAGGCGGTCGAGGTGCCGAACGGCGGGGGCGGCTACCTGGTCCTCACCGAGCCGTGGCCGTCGATGCTGCGCACCATCTGGGGCGACGACCAGCGGTTCATCGACACCTACTGGTCGCGTTTCGAGGGCAAGTACTTCGCCGGCGACGGTGCCAAGAAGGACGAGGACGGCGACATCTGGCTGCTGGGCCGCGTCGACGACGTGATGCTCGTCTCCGGCCACAACATCTCCACCACCGAGGTCGAGTCGGCCCTCGTCTCCCACCCGTCGGTCGCCGAGGCGGCCGTGGTCGGCGCGGCGGACGAGACGACCGGGCAGGCCATCGTGGCCTTCGTGATCCTGCGCGGCTCGGCCGCGGAGACCGACACCCTGGTCGCCGATCTGCGGAACCACGTCGGCGTCACCCTCGGCCCGATCGCCAAGCCCAAGCGGATCCTGCCGGTGGCCGAGCTGCCGAAGACCCGCTCCGGCAAGATCATGCGGCGCCTGCTGCGCGACGTGGCGGAGAACCGGCAGCTCGGAGACGTCACGACCCTGACCGACTCCACCGTCATGGATCTCATCCAGACCCAGCTCCCGACGGCGTCCAGCGAAGACTGAACCGCCTGCTCCCAGGGCACCCGGCGAGAACCACGCCGGGTGCCCTTTCGCGTGGAATGCCCGCCTTTGCACCGTCACGGAGATCACCCGGCACCCTCGCCGCAGTTTAGGTAGGCTAATGAACGCGTAAGAGACTCAACAAGATCCGCAAAGATCCTCATGGTGTGCCGGGAAGTCTGGTCGGCGAGTGTTCCGTGCTGCCCACCGACCGGAGGTTCTTCCTGTGACCGCCCCCCACACCCCCCGCAAGGCCTTCGGACGCCTGTCCCTCCCGGAACGGAACTACGTCGCGGAGGCACTGCGCACCGAGACGGTCGGCGGCGTCCTGCTGCTGATCGCCGCGGTCACCGCGCTGGTGTGGGCGAACATACCGGCGCTACAGGACAGCTACGAGAGCGTCAGTCACTTCCACTTCGGCCCCGAGACCCTCGGCCTGGACCTGTCGGTCGCGCACTGGGCCGCCGACGGACTGCTCGCCATCTTCTTCTTCGTCGCCGGCATCGAGCTCAAGCGCGAACTCGTCGCCGGTGACCTGAAGGACCCGAAGGCCGCCGCGCTCCCGGTGGTGGCGGCGCTGTGCGGCATGGCCGTGCCCGCGGTCGTCTACACGATCACCAGCTCCGCAGGCGGCGGCTCCCTGGTCGGCTGGGCGGTGCCCACCGCCACCGACATCGCCTTCGCACTCGCCGTACTCGCCGTCATCGGCACGTCCCTGCCGAGCGCCCTGCGCGCCTTCCTGCTGACGCTCGCCGTCGTGGACGACCTGTTCGCGATCCTGATCATCGCCGTCTTCTTCACCGAGTCGCTCAACTTCGCCGCGCTCGGCGGCGCGGTCGTCGGCCTCGCCGTCTTCTGGCTGCTGCTCCGCAAGGGGGTGCGCGGCTGGTACGTGTACGTCCCGCTCGGCCTCGTGATCTGGGGGCTGATGTACAACAGCGGCGTCCACGCCACGATCGCCGGCGTCGCGATGGGCCTGATGCTGCGCTGCCACACCCGCGAAGGCGAGCAGCACTCCCCGGGCCAGCACATCGAGCACCTCGTGCGTCCGCTGTCGGCGGGCCTGGCCGTGCCGCTGTTCGCGCTGTTCAGCGCGGGTGTCACGCTTTCGGGCGGCGCGCTCGCCGACGTGTTCACCAAGCCGGAGACCCTCGGCGTCGTGCTCGGGCTCGTGATCGGCAAGACGCTCGGCATCTTCGGCGGCACCTGGCTGACTGCGCGCTTCACCCGGGCCTCGCTCAGCGACGACCTCGAATGGGCCGACGTGTTCGCGGTGGCGACCCTGGCCGGTATCGGATTCACCGTGTCGCTGCTCATCGGTGAGCTGGCCTTCGAGGGGGACGCGACGATGACGGGCCAGGTCAAGGCCGCGGTCCTGATCGGCTCCCTCATGGCGGCGCTCCTGGCCACCGTCCTGCTGAAGGTACGGAACGCCAAGTACCGCAAGATGATCGCGGACGAGGAGCGCGACGACGACCTCAGCGGCGTCCCGGACATCTACGAGGAGGACGACCCCGCCTACCACCGGCGTGTGGCCGCCGTCTACGAGAAGAAGGCCGCCGAGCACCGCCGGATCGCCGAGGAGATGGAGTCGGCGCGGCTTGCCGAAGTGCCGGGCGGGGCAGGCGATGAGGGCGACCGTCCGGCATGATCTGACGAGACGGTACAAAAGACGGAACCGTACGCCGTCGGGCAGCAGTGGTCGGGCAGCACACGACAGCCACGGAACCGTACGCAGACGAGCCAGGAGAAGAGGGAGACCGCGATGAGCGCACCCGACGGCAGCCCGGTCGGCACCGAACGCAGCATCGGTCAGCTGTTCGCCTCGGCGACCACCGAATTGTCGGCGCTCGTACACGACGAGATCGCGCTGGCCAAGGCGCAGCTGAGGCAGGACGTCAAACGGGGGGCGACGAGCGGCGGCGCCTTCTCGCTGGCCGGGGCCGTTCTCGTCTTCTCGCTGCCGATGCTGAGCTTCGCGCTGGCGTACGGCATCCGGACCTGGAGCGGCTGGAACCTGGCGGTCTGCTTCCTGCTGTCCTTCGCGGCGAACGTCCTCGTCGCCGCCCTCCTCGCCCTCATCGGCATCGTCTTCGCGAAGAAGGCCAAGAAGGGCCGCGGGCCGCAGAAGGTCGCCGCGTCCGTGAAGCAGTCGGCGGGCGTCCTGCAGAACGCCAAGCCGCACCCGCGCCCGGAACTGCCCGCGGACCGGTCCCCCGAAGCCATCGAGGCTGTGGCACGCTCGTCCTCATGACGGGCTCCTCCCTCCCTTCGGGGCGATCTCCCTCGGGGCAGTCCCCCCCGGGGCAACCCCCATCGTCGCCACTACCCACCTCGGTCGTACGGCTCGGCGTCCCGGGCGGGCACGAGGTGACCCACCGGGACGTCGCCGCCAACGGCGCCCGCTTCCACATCGCCGAACTGGGTGACGGGCCGCTGGTGCTCCTGCTGCACGGCTTCCCCCAGTTCTGGTGGACCTGGCGGCACCAACTGGTGGCGCTCGCGGACGCCGGTTTCCGCGCCGTCGCGATGGACCTGCGCGGCGTCGGCGGCAGCGACCGCACCCCGCGCGGCTACGATCCCGCCGGCCTCGCCCTCGACATCACCGGCGTGGTCCGCTCGCTCGGCGAGCCGGACGCCGCGCTGGTCGGCCACGACCTGGGCGGCTACCTGGCCTGGACGGCCGCCGCGATGCGGCCCAAACTCGTACGGCGGCTCGCGGTCTCGTCGATGCCGCACCCGAGGCGCTGGCGCTCGGCCATGCTCGGGGACGTCCGCCAGACCCGGGCGGGATCCTACATCTGGGGCTTCCAGCGCCCCTGGATCCCGGAGCGCCAACTGACCGCGGACGACGGCGCGCTGGTCGGCCGGCTGATCCACGACTGGTCGGGGCCGCGCCCGCTGGAGGACGAGGCGGTGGACGCGTACCGCCGCGCCATGTGCATCCCCTCCACGGCGCACTGCTCCGTCGAGCCGTACCGCTGGATGGTGCGCTCCCTGGCCCGTCCGGACGGCATCCAGTTCTACCGCCGTATGAAGCGGCCGGTGCGCGTGCCGACCCTGCATCTGCACGGTTCGCTGGACCCCGTGATGCGGACGCGGAGCGCGGCCGGGTCCGGGCAGTACGTCGAAGCGCCCTACCGCTGGCGGCTGTTCGACGGTCTCGGGCACTTCCCACACGAAGAGGATCCGGTCGCCTTCTCCACCGAACTGATCAATTGGCTGAAGGACCCCGAGCCCGATCGGTGACCGAACGAACGCACCCGGTACCCGAATCGGAACGCTTGTCCTATGAACGGCCACTTGCCCGACGCATAGGCCAATTGGGGGCGCTGAGAACGGTTATCGACCTTGGGGCGGGGGCACACGTCCGGGTATGGGCTGGACGCACGACTACAGTGACGTAGCACGCGACGGCCGCTCCACGAGCGGCGTGAGCAGCACCCACCGGCGAGGGGGCACCCCGCAACTGGCGGGTGCGGACCCACGGGTGGGCATTCCGCGCATTCTGCGCCGCCGGGCCCGCTGGGTCTCCGTGCGCCTGCGCCATCCACGCGGCGTGAACTGACAACACCCTCGCGACGCCCGTGTGCCGTGCGCGGCACACGCGGCAGCCGCACGACCCGACCGCCGCAAGGCTCCTAGAGGGCGCAGCTGTCGCTGTCCACCTGCTGGTTCGCGGTGCGGCCCCGGGTGATGTCCTCGCGGATCTCGTCCACGGTGAGCGCGTACCCGGTCTCGGCGTCGTCCAGCGACTTGGCGAAGACCACGCCGTAGACCTCGCCCTCGGGCGTCAGCAGCGGGCCACCGGAGTTGCCCTGACGGACGGTCGCGAACAGCGAGTAGACGTCGCGGCGGACGGTGTCGCGGTGATAGATGTCCGGGCCGTTGGCCGTGATGCGCCCGCGCACGCGCGCGGCGCGGACGTCGTACGCCCCGTTCTCCGGGAAGCCCGCGACGATCGCGTCGTCGGTGCGGGCGGCGTCCTCGTCCGCGAACCGCAGGGCGGGTGCGTCCAGCTCGGGCACGTCCAGTACGGCGACGTCGCGCCGCCAGTCGTAGAGGACGACCGTCGCGTCGTACTTCCTGCCCTCGCCGCCTATCTGCACCGTGGGCTCGTCGACGCCGCCCACGACGTGGGCGTTGGTCATCACGCGGCGGTCGTCGAAGACGAAGCCGGTACCCTCCAGGACCTTGCCGCAGTCGGGGGCGGTGCCCATGACCTTGACGATGGAGCGCTTGGCACGGGCTGCCACCGGGCTGTTGGCCAGCGCCGGGTCGGGTGGCTGGACCTCGGGGATCTGCTCGTTGGAGAACGGGCTGAAGACCTGCGGGAAGCCGTTCTGAGCGAGGACGGAGGAGAAGTCCGCGAACCAGGTGTCCGCGCGTGCGGGCAGCGCCCGGGAGACGCCCTGCAGCACGGTGGAGCTGCGGACCTCCTTGCCGAGCGTCGGCAGCGTGGTGCCGGCCAGCGCGGAGCCGATCAGCCAGGCGACCAGGAGCATCGCCACGACGTTGACCAGGGCGCCGCCGGTGGCGTCCAGGGCGCGGGCCGGGGACCAGGTGATGTACCGGCGGAGCTTGTTGCCGAGGTGGGTGGTCAGCGCCTGGCCGACGGAGGCGCAGACGATGACGATGACGATCGCGACGACGGCGGCGGTCGTGCTCACCTCCGCGTTGTCCGTCAGGGCGTCCCAGAGCACCGGCAGCAGATAGACGGCGACGAGACCGCCACCGAGGAAACCGGTCACCGACAGGATGCCGACGACGAAGCCCTGGCGGTAGCCGACGATCGCGAACCAGACGGCGGCCAGCAGCAACAGGATGTCCAGCACGTTCACTGATTCAAGCCCCGCCTTGTCGTCCTACGCTCACACCGGTCACCCTGTCATGACCGCCAGTCCAGCGGGACCTGCTTCTCCCTGTCCCAGGGCCGCTCCCAGCCCGCGAAGTGCAGCAACCGGTCGATGATGCCGGCGGTGAAGCCCCACACGAGCGCCGATTCGACCAGGAATGCCGGACCTCGGTGACCGCCGGGGTGGACGGCGGTCACCCTGTTGGCGGGGTTCGTGAGATCCGCCACGGGGACGGTGAAGACCCGCGCCGTCTCGTTCGGATCGACGACGCCCACCGGGGTGGGCTCGCGCCACCAGGCCAGGACCGGTGAGACGACGAAGCCGCTGACCGGGATGTAGAGCTTGGGCAGGACACCGAAGGGCTGCACACCGGCCGGATCGAGGCCGGTCTCCTCCTCGGCCTCGCGCAGGGCGGCCCGCAACGGCCCGTCGCCCTGCGGATCGCCGTCGTCCGGGTCGAGGGCGCCGCCCGGGAAGGCCGGCTGGCCGGCGTGCGAGCGCAGGGAGCCGGCCCGCTCCATGAGCAGCAGCTCGGGGCCCCCACCGGCCGCGCCCTCACCGAAGAGGACCAGGACGGCGGACTGGCGCCCGGCTCCGTCCTCCGGCGGCAGAAAGCGGCTCAGCTGGTCGGGGCGCACCGTCTCGGCAGCCCGCACCACCGGATCCAGCCAGCCCGGCAGGCCCTCCTTGCTGAGGATCCCGCCCCGGATGTGCCCCTGTGTGCCGCCCGCCCGAGTCATAGCCACCCCCGTTCTGCCGATTCCAACGCCCGACGCCACCGAGATCGTTCCGTCACCCGGCCGCCCCCAGCGGCGGTGCCGGTTTCCCGCCCGCGTCCAGGTAGGCCCGCGGAGGGTTCAGACGCTGGCCGGGGAAGCCGCCCTTCTCGTACTTGAGCAGCTTCTTCGCCTTCTCCGGATCCGTCTCGCCCTCGCCGTACGCCGGGCAGAGCGGAGCGATGGGGCAGGCGCCGCAGGCGGGCTTGCGGGCGTGGCAGATCCGGCGGCCGTGCCAGATCACGTGATGGGAGAGGTCCGTCCAGTCGCCCTTGGGGAAGAGCGCGCCGACGGCGGCCTCGATCTTGTCCGGGTCGGTCTCGGCGGTCCACTGCCAGCGGCGCACCAGGCGCTGGAAGTGTGTGTCCACGGTGATGCCGGGCCGGCCGAACGCGTTGCCGAGCACGACGAAGGCGGTCTTGCGGCCGACACCGGGCAGCTTCACGAGGTCTTCGAGACGCCCGGGGACCTCGCCGCCGAAGTTCTCCACCAGGGCCTTGGACAACCCTATGACCGACTTGGTCTTGGCCCGGAAGAAACCGGTCGGGCGCAGGATCTCCTCGACCTCTTCGGGATTGGCGGCGGCCAGGTCCTCCGGGGTGGGGTACTTGGCGAAGAGGCCGGGCGTCGTCTGGTTGACGCGCAGGTCGGTGGTCTGGGCGGACAGCACCGTGGCCACGACCAGCTGGAACGGGTTCTCGAAGTCCAGCTCCGGGTGTGCGTAGGGGTAGACCTCCGCGAGTTCGCGGTCGATGCGGCGGGCGCGGCGGACCAGCGCGGTGCGCGACTCGCCGCGCGGCGCACTCGGGGCGACGGTCTTCGCCGGGGCGACGCCCTTGACGGCGGCTGCGGCCTTCTTCGGGGCGACGACGGGCTTCCTGGCGGGCGCCTGCTTCCTGACGGGAGCGGACTTCGCCTTCTTGCCGGGCCCGGACTTCGCCGGGGATGCGGTGCCCTTCCCGGACACGGCCTTCTTCGGGACCTCGGCGGACGCCGGGTCCGTCTCGGCGTTCCTCTTCACGGCGCGCTCCTCCGCAGTCACCCTCTTGGCAGGGGTCGCCTTCTTTGTCGCTTTCGCCGTTTTCCTACCGCCATCGGGGCCCTGTTCGCCCACAGCGGAATCGCGACGTACACCCACCCGCGCAGCCCCCTCGGCCTGTGCTCTCACCGGCGATTTGGACACCCGGCCAGCCTACGGCCCGGCACCGACATCCGCCCCGGGCCCCGAAGATCGGCGCCCAATTGGACCCCTGCCGCGTACCCCAGGACACCAGTGCGGCATCCTTGTGACAGATCACACTGTTTGGACTGTCCGGCAAAATGGGCACCACGGACCCCTGGTACACCGGGGGAACAAGATCCTCTGAGCCGGTCGACAAGGAGAGAACTCGTGGACGACGTTCTGCGGCGCAACCCGCTCTTCGCGGCGCTCGACGACGAGCAATCCGCGGAACTCCGCGCCTCCATGAGTGAGGTGACCCTCGCCCGCGGCGACACGCTGTTCCACGAGGGGGACCCCGGAGACCGCCTGTATGTGGTCACCGAGGGCAAGGTAAAGCTCCACCGCACCTCCCCTGACGGGCGCGAGAACATGCTGGCCGTCGTCGGCCCCAGCGAGCTGATCGGTGAGCTGTCGCTCTTCGACCCGGGCCCCCGCACGGCGACCGGCACCGCGCTGACCGAGGTCAAGCTGCTCGCCCTCGGCCACGGCGACCTCCAGCCCTGGCTGAACGTCCGCCCCGAGGTCGCCACCGCACTGCTGCGCGCCGTCGCACGCCGCCTGCGCAAGACCAACGACGCCATGTCGGACCTCGTCTTCTCGGACGTCCCCGGCCGTGTCGCCCGCGCCCTGCTGGACCTGTCCCGCCGCTTCGGCGTGCAGTCCGAGGAGGGCATCCACGTCGTGCACGACCTCACGCAGGAGGAGCTGGCCCAGCTGGTCGGCGCGTCCCGCGAGACGGTCAACAAGGCGCTGGCGGACTTCGCCCAGCGCGGCTGGCTCCGCCTGGAGGCCCGCGCGGTGATCCTGCTGGACGTGGAGCGGCTGGCCAAGCGCTCCCGCTGACAGACCTCGGCAGGGCAGCCTTCCGGCAGCCTTCGGGCCGGCCTGCGCGCAGCCCCTCAGTCGGGCAGCTGAATGATCCCGTGCTCGTCCAGGTACTCCAGCTGCGCCCGCACCGACAGTTCCGCCGCCGGCCACAGCGAGCGGTCGACGTCCGCGTACACGTGGGCGACGACCTCGCCCGGAGTCCGGTAGCCGTCCTCCACGGCCGTCTCGACCTGGGCGAGGCGGTGGGCACGGTGCGCGAGGTAGTACTCCACGGCGCCCTGCGCGTCCTCCAGGACGGGGCCGTGGCCCGGAAGCACCGTGTGCACCCCGTCGTCGGCCGTGAGCGACCTGAGCCTGCGCAGCGAGTCCAGGTAGTCGCCGAGTCGGCCCTCGGGATGCGCCACCACCGTCGTACCGCGGCCCAGGATGGTGTCGCCCGTCAGGACCGCCCGGTCGGCCGGCAGGTGGAAGCACAGGGAGTCGGCCGTGTGCCCGGGGGTCGGTACGACCCTCAGCTCCAGTCCGCCGACCCGGATCACGTCGCCGGCGGCCAGCCCCTCGTCGCCGAGCCGCAGCGCCGGATCCAGCGCCCGTACGTTCGTCCGCGTCAGCTCGGCGAAGCGCGCGGCGCCCTCCGCGTGGTCCGGGTGTCCGTGCGTCAGAAGCGTCAGCGCGACACGCTTGCCCGCCCGCTCGGCGGTGTCGACGACATGCCGCAGGTGGGTGTCGTCCAAGGGCCCCGGGTCGACGACGACGGCCAGGTCGGAGTCGGGTTCGGCGAGGATCCAGGTGTTCGTGCCGTCCAGCGTCATCGCGGAGGCGTTGGGCGCCAGGACGTTCACCGCGCGCGCGGTGGCCGGACCCGAGAGGACGCCGCCCCGCGGCTGTCCGGGCAGTGCTGTCGCGTCCGTCATGCGGGGGCTCCCCCGGTCGGGTCGGAAGGTGTCGCCGGCGTCGGACCGGGAGGCGGGTCCGTCGCCGTGCTCGGGACGTGCTTGGTGAACTCGTCGTGCCCCGGCCAGGAGAGCACGATCTCGCCGCCGACGAGCCGTGCCCGCGCCAGCACGGGTGTCATGTCGCGGCCCGGCGCCGACGCGAGCGCCTCGGCCGCCGTGGCGCACTCCGCGAGACCGCGCAGGGTCGCGATGGTCGGCGGCATCATCAGCAGCTCGCCCCTGTCGTACCCGGCCGCGGCCTCGGCAGGAGTGATCCACACCGTGCGGTCGGCCTCCGTGGAGGCGTTGCGGGTGCGCTGCCCCTCGGGGAGGGCGGCCACGAAGAACCACGTGTCGTAGCGCCGGGACTCGAACTCCGGGGTGATCCAGCGCGCCCAGGCGCCCAGCAGGTCGGAACGCAGGACCAGGCCCCGGCGGTCCAGGAGCTCCGCGAAGGACAGCTCGCGGTCGACCAGGGCGGCGCGGTCCGCCTCCCAGTCCGCGCCCGTCGTGTCGCCGACCACGGAGTCGCCGGTCGGGCCGGCGAGCAGGACGCCCGCCTCCTCGTACGTCTCCCGTACGGCCGCACATACGATCGCCTGGGCACCCGCCTCGTCGACGCCGAGCCGATCCGCCCACCACGCGCGCGTGGGACCCGCC
Source organism: Streptomyces sp. NPDC028991 (assembly GCF_055564775.1). Classification (NCBI taxonomy): domain Bacteria; kingdom Bacillati; phylum Actinomycetota; class Actinomycetes; order Kitasatosporales; family Streptomycetaceae; genus Streptomyces; species Streptomyces sp. NPDC028991. Next base: position 107,345 of record NZ_JBVHVP010000018.1, read on the forward strand.
CAGCCGATGTCGCGGTCGTCGTCGCGCGGGTCGACCCCGCCGCCCGGATAGGCGTACGCGCCCCCGGCGAACGCCATGGAGGTGCGGCGACGCAGCATGTGGACGGCGGGGCCGGTACCGGTGTCCCTCAGGAGCATGACGGTGGCGGCGCGCTTGGGGGCGACGGGCGTGAGGGTGCCGGCCGCCAGCGCGCGGATGCGGTCCGGCCACTCCGGTGGATACCACTGACCGTTCGACCGGCCACTCGTCTGATCACTCGACCGACCACTCGTCCGACCGTTCGCCCGACCACTCGTCTGATCGTTCGCCATGGCCGGAGGCTATCCGGTGACGGGCGGATGTTCGAGTGGCTCTCGGGGCCGGACGGCCGTCAGGAGGGCAAGGCGGTCAGCCACTCGGTGAGCAGCCGGTTCGTCTCCTCGGGGCGCTCCTGCTGGAGCCAGTGGCCGCAGTCGTCGAGGACGTGCGAGGCGGTCAGACCGGGCAGGGTGGTCGGGTACGCCTCGATCGCGTCGGACAGCCAGGTGGTGGAGGCGTCCCGGCCGCCGCCGAGGAACAGGGAGGGCTGGGTGACGGGGGCGCCCCGGTGGGCGGCCAGGTCGGCCCAGTCACGGTCCATGTTGCGGTAGCGGTTGAGGGCGCCGGTCAGACCGGTGCGCTCGAACTCCCCGGCGTAGACGTCCAGCTCCTCCTCGGTGAGCCAGGAGGGCCGCCGGCCGGCGGCCGGGAACCGGTCGCGCAGCCTGCCGCCGGGGGCGACGAAGTGCGGGTCGGGAGCATCCGAGGCGGGCATGGTGTCGGCGGACAGGGCGGCGTAGAGGCCTGCGAGCCAGCCGCGGACGTCCGGCTCGATCTCCGCCTCGGCCCGGCCGGGCTCCTGGAAGTAGGAGACGTAGAACTCCTGCCCGGCGAACGGCCCGGCGGGGTCACTCATGCCGGCGAAGACATCGCTGGGCTTCGGACCGCCGGGCGGGGTGTACGGCACGCTCAGCAGGCCCACCGCACGGAACACGTCGGGCCGCAGCAGCGCGGAGTGCGCGGCGATGTTCGCGCCCCAGTCGTGGCCGACGATCACGGCGGAGCGCTCACCCAGGGCCTCCACCACGGCGACGTTGTCCGCCACCAGGTCGAGCATCCCGTACGCCTCCACCGCGTCGGGCCGCGAGGAGCGCCCGTATCCGCGTACGTCGATCGCGACGGCGCGGAAGCCCGCGTCGGCCAGCGCGGGGAGCTGGCGGCGCCAGGAGTACCAGGACTCGGGGAAGCCGTGGACGAGCAGGACAAGCGGCCCGCTGCCCTGCTCGACCAGATGGATCCGGCCGGCCGGCGAGGGCACCAGACGGTGCACGGACCGCCGATCGGTCACGGACCGCCGATCGGACGCGGACTCCCGATCGGTCACGGACCGCTGGTCGGACGCGGACCGCCGATCGGACGCGAACTGCTGGTCGGACGCGGACTGCTGGCCGGTCACGGACTGCTGCGGCATGGTTCCTCCTGGCGTACACGGTCGGTCCGGTGCCCGCACGGACCCGGAGACGGTGGCCACCACCGGCCCCGCCCCGCCCGTGCGAGGCACCGAGTCCGATCCTGCGGGCGTGGAGCGACGAGGGCGAGCTTTTTTGCCGGCCCGGCAACGCGCGTCCTCGCACCGCACCCGCTCGCTCGGGACTCGGAGCCGTGCTACGCCTGCCTGCGCCTGCCCAGGCCGTCCACGCCTGCCCAGGTCTGTCCGCGCCTGCCTGCGCCTGCCCAGGCCGTCCACGCCTGCCCAGGTCTGTCCGCGCCTGCCTGCGCCCCCCACGTCTCCCCACGTCTCCCCAGGCCTGCCTATGCCTGAGCGAGCTCCACCTGGACCTCGACCTCCACCGGCGCGTCCAGCGGCAGTACCGCGACGCCGACCGCACTGCGGGCGTGGACGCCCTTGTCGCCCAGGACCTCGCCGAGGAGTTCGCTGGCGCCGTTGATCACGGCCGGCTGGCCGGTGAAGTCGGACGCGGACGCGACGAAGCCGACGACCTTCACCACGCGCGCGATGCGGTCGAGGTCACCGGCGACGGACTTCACCGCGGCCAGGGCGTTCAGCGCGCAGGTGCGCGCGAGTTCCTTGGCCTCCTCAGGCGTGACCTCGGCGCCCACCTTGCCGGTGACCGGGAGCTTGCCCTCCACCATGGGCAGCTGGCCGGAGGTGTAGACGTACGGGCCGGACTGCACGGCCGGCTGGTACGCGGCCAGCGGCGGGACGACCTCGGGGAGGGTCAGGCCGAGCTCGGCCAGTTTCGACTCGACGGCGCTCATGCCTGCTTCTCCCGCTTCAGGTAGGCCACGAGCTGTTCGGGGTTGTTCGGCCCGGGCACGACCTGGACGAGCTCCCAGCCGTCCTCGCCCCAGGTGTCCAGAATCTGCTTCGTGGCGTGGACGAGCAGCGGCACGGTTGCGTATTCCCACTTGGTCATGTGGCCGACTCTAGCCGTTGCCCCGGCCCCCTCGGACGGCCGCCCGCGGAGGCGTTCTCCACACGTTGTCCACAGCCTCCGGCGTACTCGGCGCGCGGACTGGTTACGCTCGAATACGTGAGCAGGCTCCAGGTCGTCAGCGGCAAGGGCGGAACCGGCAAGACCACGGTGGCCGCGGCCCTCGCGCTGGCCCTGGCCACCGAGGGGAAGCGCGCGCTTCTCGTCGAGGTCGAGGGTCGCCAGGGCATCGCGCAGCTCTTCGAAACGGAGGCGCTGCCTTATGAGGAGCGGAAGATCGCCGTCGCTCCCGGGGGCGGGGAGGTGTACGCCCTGGCCATCGACCCCGAACTGGCGCTTCTGGACTACCTCCAGATGTTCTACAAACTGGGCAGCGCCGGACGGGCGCTGAAGAAGCTCGGGGCGATCGACTTCGCGACCACCATCGCGCCGGGTGTCAGGGACGTCCTGCTCACCGGCAAGGCGTGCGAGGCGGTGCGGCGCAAGGACAAGAGCGGGCGGTTCGCGTACGACTACGTCGTCATGGACGCCCCGCCGACCGGCCGCATCACGCGCTTCCTCAATGTCAACGACGAGGTGGCCGGTCTCGCGAAGGTCGGCCCGATACACAATCAGGCGCAGGCCGTGATGCGGGTGCTGAAGTCCCGGGAGACCGCCGTGCACCTGGTGACCCTCCTGGAGGAGATGCCGGTCCAGGAGACCGCGGACGGCATCGCCGAGCTGCGCGCGGCTCGGCTCCCGGTGGGACGGGTCGTGGTCAACATGGTCCGGCCCGAGGTACTGGACGCCGCCGACCTGGAACTCGTACGGAGCACACCGCGTACGGCACTCGCCAGGTCCCTGTCGGACGCCGGGCTCGGTGGGGCCCGGCGTGGCGGGCACGCCGAGCGGCTGGTGGACCCGCTGCTGGCACAGGCCGGCGAGTACGCCGAGCGGTACGCGCTGGAGCATGAGCAGCGGGCGGTCCTGACCGACCTGGGCCTGCCGCTGCACGAACTGCCGTTGCTCGCCGAGGGAATGGACCTGGCGGGCCTGTACGAACTCGCCACCGAGCTGCGGAAGCAGGGGATCGCATGAGTCCGGACCCGGCCGCCCGGCACCAGGAGGGCGCACGGCGGCTGGCCCCCGCACGGGTGCTCGCCGTCGACCCGCTGCTGGAGGACCCGAAGACACGCATCGTGGTGTGCTGCGGCTCGGGCGGGGTCGGCAAGACGACCACCGCGGCGGCGCTGGGCCTGCGCGCGGCAGAGCGCGGCCGCAAGGTGGTCGTCCTCACCATCGACCCGGCCCGGCGGCTCGCCCAGTCCATGGGCATCGACTCGCTCGACAACACCCCGCGCCGGGTGAAGGGTGTCGACGACTCGGCGGGCGGTGAACTGCACGCCATGATGCTCGACATGAAGCGCACCTTCGACGAGATCGTCGAGGCGCACGCGGATCCCGAGCGGGCGGCGACCATCCTGGGCAACCCCTTCTACCAGTCACTCTCGGCGGGCTTCGCGGGCACGCAGGAGTACATGGCGATGGAAAAGCTGGGGCAGCTGCGGGCGCGGGACGAGTGGGACCTCATCGTCGTCGACACGCCGCCGTCCCGCTCGGCGCTGGACTTCCTGGACGCGCCCAAGCGCCTCGGTTCCTTCCTGGACGGCAAGCTGATCCGCGTCCTGCTGGCCCCGGCCAAGGTGGGCGGCCGGGCCGGCATGAAGTTCCTGAACGTCGGCATGTCGATGATGACGGGCGTCCTGGGGAAGGTGCTGGGCGGACAGTTCCTGAAGGACGTGCAGACCTTCGTGGCCGCGATGGACTCGATGTTCGGCGGGTTCCGTACGCGCGCGGACGCGACGTACAAGCTGCTCCAGGCGCCAGGGACCGCGTTCCTGGTGGTCGCGGCGCCGGAGCGGGACGCACTGCGTGAGGCCGCGTACTTCGTGGAGCGGCTGGCGGCCGAGGACATGCCGCTCGCCGGTCTGGTACTCAACCGGGTCCACGGCAGCGGCGCCGACCGGCTGTCGGCCGAGCGGGCGCTCGCCGCCGCGGAAAATCTTGAGGATCCCCGCATTGTCGATCAGGACGACGGGAAAGCTGGAGTTCGTAACTCCCCCGAAACGCACGGCAGTTCAGACACCGACGGGCTCTCTCCCGAGTCCTCGCCCGATCGCCCTTCCGAACCCTCTCCCGGGGCTAGGCCATCACCGGACGGCGCACCGGGCGGCTCACCGGACGACACACCGGGCGGCGCACCGGACGACACACCGGAGCGATCCGTCGATCAGCTCACCGCGGGCCTGCTGCGGCTGCACGCCGACCGGATGCATCTGCTCGCCCGCGAGCAGCGCACGCGTGACCGCTTCACCGCGCGTCATCCCGAGGTGGCGGTCACCGAAGTGGCCGCCCTGCCCGGTGACGTGCACGACCTCGCGGGACTGCGGGACATCGGCGACCGTCTCGCGACGGACCGGCCCGAGCTGCCCGAGACGGGCGCCTGACCCGCCGAGGCGTCCGTGACCTCGGAGGTCCGTGGCCTTGATCTTCCGTGGCCTTGGGCATTCGTGGCCACGGGCTCCGCGTCCGTGGGTTTCGCGCCGGGGAGGTCCACGCCCGTGGGCTCCGCGCCCGAGGGCTCCACGTCCGCGGACGTCCACGCCCGAGGGCTCCGTGTCCGGGAAACGCTCCCCGACCGGGCTCAGCCCACGGCCGCGTAGTTTTCGTAGATCTCCTCGTCATCGAGGGGCACGATGCCGACCCCTCGTTCGTATTCCGTCCGCGCAGTCTCCAGCAGTCGGCGCCAGGAGGTCACGGTGGGTCGCCGGCGCAGCAGTGCGCGGCGTTCCCGCTCCGTCATGCCTCCCCATACGCCGAACTCGACGCGATTGTCGAGCGCGTCGGCCAGGCACTCGGTCCGCACCGGACATCCGGTGCACACCGCCTTGGCCCTGTTCTGCGCTGCTCCCTGAACGAACAGTTCGTCCGGATCGGTAGTGCGGCAGGCGGCCTGCGCACTCCAGTCGGTTACCCAGCCCATACCGGCGCCGTCCTCTCCCGAATCGAGGCTCCCCCACGGCGGCAGCGGCATATTCACCGCCGCCAGTTGAGGACGTTACGGAAGGTGGGCACAGCGCAACACCCCCTTCGGGCCCAATCTTGAATGGCCCGAACGGACTATGGGTAAGCGGCAGATCACCCGGGGGAGTGAGCTGGCGACATGCGTGACGATCCCGGCATTCAGGTCATCTCTGTTGCGCCACAACGGACACCAATTGACACACGAGGCGGATTCGGACACGCATCCCACACGCCGTGGCACGCGCCCGTACACACCAACGCGCCCCCCAGCGAGGCCCCTCAGAAAAAAGACGAGCGGATCCGGAACGATTCGGGGTCGCTGGACGTATTGATACGTGGCCTCACTGCTGTGACAGTTGAGTGCAGCTTAGGCCAAGGCATATACGCGTGTCCGGCAAATGAGAACGTAGGCTGCCTCCATGCCAAACAAGCGCTCGGGCGGTGGTCTGTCGCCAACGCAGCAGGCCGCCAAGTTCCTCGGTGTCAGTGTGCTCGCGGGAGCAGTGCTGGCCGGCATCGCGTTGCCCGCCGTGGGCGCGCTGGGGCTGGCCGCAAAGGGGTCGGTGGAGAGCTTCGACGCTCTCCCGGCCAACCTGAAGACTCCCCCGCTGAGCCAGCGCACCGCCATCCTCGACGCCGAGGGCGGCACCATCGCCACGGTCTACTCGCGCGACCGCACGGTGGTGGACCTCAAGAACATCTCGCCGTACATGCAGAAGGCGATCGTCGCGATCGAGGACTCGCGCTTCTACGAGCACGGCGCGGTCGACCTGAAGGGCGTACTGCGCGCGCTCAACAAGAACGCCCGCAGCGGAGAGGTCTCCGAGGGCGCGTCCACCCTCACGCAGCAGTACGTCAAGAACGTCTTCGTGGAGGAGGCCGGCGACGACCCGACGAAGGTCGCCCAGGCCACCCAGCAGACCATCGGCCGCAAGATCCGCGAGCTGAAGCTCGCCATCCAGGTCGAGGAGGAGCTGGGCAAGAAGAAGATCCTCGAGAACTACCTGAACATCACCTTCTTCGGCCAGCAGGCCTACGGCGTCGAGGCCGCCTCCCAGCGCTACTTCTCCAAGAGCGCCAAGGACCTCAACCTCCAGGAGTCCGCCCTCCTGGCCGGCATCGTCCAGTCACCCAGCCGGTACGACCCGGTCAACGACGAGGCGGAGGCCACCAAGCGCCGCAATGTGGTCCTGACGCGCATGGCGCAGGTCGGTGACATCTCCCAGGCGGAGGCCGACAAGGCGAAGAAGGCGCCGCTCGGGCTGGAGGTCAGCCGGCCCAAGAACGGCTGCATCACGGCCGTCAAGGGCGCGGGCTTCTTCTGTGACTACGTACGCGAGGTGTTCCTCAGCGACCCGGTCTTCGGCAAGACCAAGGAGGAACGGGCCAAGGTCTGGAACCAGGGCGGCCTGACGATCCGTACGACGCTCGACCCGCAGGCCCAGAAGTCGGCGCAGCAGTCGATCAAGGACCACGTCTACACGAGCGACGAGGTGGCGACCGCGGCCACCATCGTGGAACCCGGCACCGGCAAGATCGTCGCGATGGGCCAGTCACGCCCGTACGGCATCGACGTCAAGAAGGGCGAGACGACGCTCAACCTGTCCGTCAACAACGCCATGGGCGGCGGCGCGGGCTACCAGCCCGGTTCGACGTTCAAGCCGATCGTGGCCGCGGCCGCCCTCGAGGGCGGCATGCCGGCGACCAAGTCGTACTCCTCGCCGTACGAGATGGAGTACCCGACCCCGGTAGCGGCCTGCGACGGCAAGAACTGGGTGAACACCAAGGGTGAGAAGCTCGCCAACGAGAACGAGACCGAGGTCGGCCCGTACGACATGAAGGAGGCGACCGCGAAGTCGGTCAACACCTACTACGTGCAGATGATCAGCGACATCGGCATCTGCCCGGTGATGCAGATGGCCGAGAAGATGGGTGTCCAGCGCGCCAACGGCAACAAGCTGGAGCAGACGCCGTCCATCGCCCTCGGTGTCACCGAGGTGTCCCCGCTGACCATGGCGAGCGCGTACGCGACCTTCGCCTCGCGCGGCATGTACTGCACGCCGGTCGCCATCGAGTCGATCAGCCAGCGGGTGGGCAACAAGAGCAAGTCGCTCGAGGTCCCGAAGTCCACCTGCTCCCGGGCCATGTCCGAGACCACGGCCGACACCGTCAACACCCTCCTCAAGGGCGTCGTCGAGGACGGTACGGGTACGCAGGCAGGACTCGACAGCCGTCCCAGCGCAGGCAAGACCGGTACGACCGATGAGCGCTTCGCGGCCTGGTTCGTCGGCTACACGCCGAACCTCGCCGGCGCCGTGTGGGTCGGCGACCCGAAGCACGAGCGGAAGATGGTCAACATCTCCATCGGCGGTGTCCCGCACGACAAGGTCTTCGGCGGCGCGGTTCCGGGCCCGATCTGGCGGGACATGATGTCGGGCGCGCTGGAGGGCAAGCCCGACCCCGACTTCAACCTCGTCGACATCCCGGACAGCAAGGACAAGGACAAGGACAAGGACCGGGGCAGGGGCGACGATGACGGCGACCGGGACGACGGCGGCAACGGCGACGAGGACAACGGCGACGGCGGCGTCACCGGCGGACTGATCGACGGCGGTACGGACAACGGCGGCACCGACGGCGGCTTCCCGGGGAACATCTTCCAGGGGCAGGGCAACGGCGGTAACGGCTTCGGCGGCCGCCGCGGCTGAACCGCCCGCACACCACTGGTCCCAGCAGGCCCCGCACTCCGCCGGCTCACCGGGCTCACCGACTGACTCACTGACTCATGACTCATGACTCATGACGACGAAAGGCCGGCGGCTCCCTCCTCACTGGAGGGAGCCGCCGGCCTTCGTCGATACGGGCACCCGCGGTGGGGCCGCCGGGCTCAGCCCGCCAGCAGTCTCTTGACCACGGCGGCGACCCGGCCGCCCTCGGCCTGCCCGGCCACCTTCGGGTTCACGATCTTCATGACGGCACCCATGGCCCGCGGCCCCTCGGCACCGGTCGCCTTCGCCTCCTCGACGGCCTGCGCGACGATCGCGTTCAGCTCGTCGTCGGACAGCTGCTTGGGCAGGTAGGCGGCGAGTACCTCGCCCTCCGCCTTCTCCCGCTCGGCGCTCTCGGCGCGGCCGCCCTGTGCGAAGGCCTCGGCGGCCTCTCGGCGCTTCTTCGCCTCGCGGGTGATCACCTTCTGCACCTCGTCGTCGGAGAGCTCCCGCTTCTCCTTCCCCGCGACCTCCTCCTTGGTGATCGCGGCGAGCGTCAGCCGGAGCGTCGAGGAGCGGAGCTCATCGCGCTCCTTGATCGCGGCGTTGAGGTCGTCCTGCAGCTTCGACTTGAGCGTGGTCATGGGGGTGATTGTCGCAGGTGCGGGAGGGAGGGCGCCTGCCGATTTCGGCCGCCCGGATCCCACGGCTCGCGCGGTCGGCCTCCGCCACCGCTTCTGACACGATGGACGCATGCGCGCACGATACGGAGTACCCCTGGGAATCACAGCGGTTGGCGCCGCCGGTCTGGTCTACGCGGCGGGCTTCGAGGCTCGCTCGTTCCGCCTCCGACGGGTGACGATCCCCGTCCTGCCCTCCGGGATGCGCCCCCTGCGCGTGCTCCAGGTCTCCGACATCCACATGGTCGGCGGCCAGCGCAAGAAGCAACGCTGGCTGCGCTCACTGGCCGGCCTGCGCCCCGACTTCGTGATCAACACCGGCGACAACCTGTCCGACCCCGAGGGCGTCCCGGAGGTCCTGGACGCCCTCGGCCCACTGATGGAGTTCCCGGGCGCCTACGTCTTCGGCTCCAACGACTACTACGGTCCCAAGCTGCGCAACCCCGCCCGGTACCTGATCGAGAAGGCTCAGGGCCGCCACGGCCTGAACGGCAACGCGCCCGCCGTCGGAGTCGTCCACAACCCGTGGGAAGAGCTCCGCGACGGCTTCGACGCCGCGGGCTGGCAGAACCTCACGAACACGCGCGGCACCCTCAAGGTCGAGGGGGTGTCCGTCGAGCTGACGGGCCTGGACGACCCGCACATCAAGCGGGACCGGTACGCGGAGGTGGCGGGCGGCCCGTCGGGCACGGCGGACTTCTCCATGGGCGTGGTCCACGCGCCGTACCTGCGCGTCCTGGACTCCTACACGGCGGACGACTATCCCCTGATCCTGGCGGGCCACACCCACGGCGGCCAGCTGTGCATCCCCTTCTACGGCGCCCTGGTCACCAACTGCGACCTGGACACGGAGCGCGTGAAGGGCCTGTCGACGCACACGGCAGAGGGCCGTACGGCCTACCTCCACGTGTCGGCCGGCTGCGGTACGAACCGATACACACCGGTACGTTTCGCCTGCCCGCCGGAGGCCACGCTACTGACGCTGGTGGGACGGGACTAGCGGGGCGCGCAATCGGGCGGTGCAGGGGGCCGCGATCTGGGAGCTCCACGGTCGGCAGCGCTCAGCCACGAGTGGGGCCGTACGGCCGTACAGAGCGTGTAGCCGTACAGCCGCGGGGCCGGCCGTACAGCCAGCCCGTGTAGCTGCGGAGGGGTGGCGTCCGTGCAGCCCGTGTAGCTGCGGAGGGGTGGTGCCCGTGCAGCTGTGGAGCCCGTGCATCCCGTGCGACCGCGGGGCCACGGAGCCACGGAGCCACGGAGCCACGGAGCGAGGGGTAACCCACACGGCCCACCCACATAGCCCGCTATGTCCGCTCTGTCTAGCGTGAGGCCATGACAGCCCCGATACCCAGGGACATCCCGGACCTCCCCGCGGTCCCGGGCCCGCCGAAGCTCCTGCCCTCCCCTGTCCCGGCCACGGCCGTCGTGGCCCCGGTGCGTCGCCCACTGGTCGCCGCCTTCCGCCTCCTCACGGCGCTGCTGGCACTGACGGGCGTGACGATCGAACTGCTAGTAGGCGGCGGCCCGGCCACGAATCCCCTGAGCCACTTCACCGTCCAGAGCAGCATCCTGCTGGCCCTGGTCATGCTCGCCTCCGCCCGCCGGGCCTGGTCCGCCCGTCACCCTCTGCCGGGCGCCCTCCCCGGCGCGGCTCTGCTCTACGTCTCCGCCGCCGGCCTCGTCCACCACCTACTCCTGGCCAACGCGGGGAGTCCATTCGCCGTGACGGACAGCCCGGGCCCCGGCTGGCACACGGTCGCAGCCCACCTCCTGAACACGGCCGTCCCCATCGCCGCGGCCCTGGACTGGCTCCTGCTCACCACCCCCGGCCGCCTGCACCTGCGCCAGGCCGCCGCGTGGCTCCTCTACCCCCTGGCCTACCTGGCCTTCTCCCTGGCCCGCGGCGAGCTCCTCATTCCCGGCACCCAGGACCGCTACCTCTACCCCTTCCTCGATGTCGACCAGCACGGCTACAAGGGCGTCCTGGGCAACGCGCTCCTCCTCGGCCTCGCCCTCTACGCCCTGGGCGTCCTCCTCGCGGCCCTCGACCACATCCGCCCGAATCCGCTCCGCCGCCGCCGGTAAACCGGATTTCGCCTCCGGCCGCCGGTGGGCTAAAGTAAACGACGTCGCCGCGACGAGCAGCGACAATCGGGGTGTGGCGCAGCTTGGTAGCGCGCTTCGTTCGGGACGAAGAGGTCGTGGGTTCAAATCCCGCCACCCCGACGCTGGTCAGAGGGCCAATCGCATGATCGCGATTGGCCCTCTGTCATGCTCGGGGGGCCAAACGAATTTGATCAGGCCACCGCGTCGCCCTCTTCCTCGCCCTCCGTATCCTCCTCTTCCTGATCTTCGGCGAAGATGTCATCCATTGCTTCGGCACCCTGCGTGATCACGGGCCGGAGTTGCTTTCGGTAGACAGCCTCTGTGGTCGTCTGGCTGCTGTGACCGACCAAGAGCGCAATCCGCTCCAAGGGGATGCCGTGGTCGGAGAGCAGAGACACGAAGCTGTGCCGGAGTTCCCGCGGCGTCCACTCCGGCTTCAGTCCGGCCTTCTTCACGATGGCCTTGAAGTCTCGCCGGACGTTGGCCGCGTCAAGCGGCTCGCCGCTCCGAGTCGTAAAGACGCGGCCCGTCGGACTCCACTCCTTCCCCTTCGATGCCCGCTCCAGCTTCTGCCATCGCATGTGCTCTTCGAGGACGTCGACCACCTGCTTCGGCAGAACGATGGTCCGTCGGCTCTTCCTAGTCCTGGTCTCACCGTGCTTGCGCACCGAGCGCCACACCGCGACGTGAGGCGGGATGCCGTCCGTCGTCTCCAGGAAGACGTGATCCCAGGTGAGTGGCCGCGCCTCCTCTGTGCGCACACCGCTCAGAAGCGAGAGCACGAGGTAGGCGTACAGCCGTGACGGGCGCGCGGCGGTGAGCACGGCTTTCGCCTGCTCCAAGTTCAGCGCCTTGCTCGGACGGCCGGGTCGCCCCTCCGGCGCGGTGACGAGTAGGGCGACGTTCCGCGCGGCCTTGTCCCGGCGCTGAGCGTGCGCGATGGAGCGGCGCAGGATGGCGAGCAGGTCGCGCAGGCTTCGCGTCGCGAGGAATTCAGCCCTGTCGTCCAACCAGTCGTCCACGTCGTCCGCGCTGAGTTCCTTCAGCTTGGCCTTGCCGATGAACGGGATCAGGTGCTTGTTCGCCATCGAGCGGTTCTTGCCGATGGTGCCCTTCTCGTCGCGCCCCTTGAGTCCCCGCTCCAACCAGTCGTTCACCGCGTCGGCCACGGTGTAGTTGGCCGGCGCCTTGACGCCGGTCTGCATCTCCTTCTTCAGGTCCCGGATCTTCTGGCGGACTTCGGTCTTCGTCTTGCCGTACACCTTCGGCAGACGGCGCTTGCCGTTCGGTGCGTAGCCCAGGGAGACGGCTCCCACGTAGCTCTTCTTGGCGGGGTCCCAATAGATAGTGTCCGCACCATGGCCAGCCCGGGTGGTCTTCGGGGTCTCGCTCATCTTCTGTTGTGCCTCCATAGGACAGGGCCGCGCCCTGAAGGGCGCGACTCTGTGGAACTGGGGTGAAGGGGAGTTCAGGCGGTGGCCTCTGCCTCGCGCTTGAGGAGTTCGACGTACTGCGCGATGTACTCCGGCGGCACGAGTCGGCGCCGGCCGATGCGGACGGTCTGAAGTCGTCCGAGTCGTATCTCTTCGTAGACCATCGAGCGCCCGACCCTGAGGGCCTTGGCCGCCTCTTCGGGGCGGTAGAGGAGCTGTTCGGCAGCTTCAGCAACGGTGGCCATGCGGTGGTGCCTCCTAGGCAGGGTTCCGGGGTGAGGGCCCTTTCGGGAGTCCGCGTCTGTCCGAGGTTCGGATTTCTGCGTCATTGCGTCATCCGCGCCATACAGGCTTGTGCCCTGCGGCTTTGCGTGACGCAGCGGCTCGGAGCTGCGTCATCGCCGCGTCATGAGCTGCGTGATCGGATGACGCAGATGACGCAGAGGTCGCTGTCTGCGTCATGGCTGTAGCCGCAGGCCAGGGGCCGTTTTTCCGCCCGCATGACGCAGATGACGCAGCGTCTTCCCTCTTAGGACAAAAGAGGGAGGGGGTGTCTGTTGTGGTGCCGCTTCAAGCGCGAAGAAGGAGCCGCTTCGCGGCGCGACCTTGGGGCGGCGTTCCGCCGAACAGCAAGAAGAGCACGCGGCGCCGCGCCCGGTGCTCTTCTTGCTTGTCCGGGTCGGTCGTGCGGAGCACGGGTTAGAACACTCGCTTCTGCTCGTGCGGCGGCGCGGCCGGCTGGCGGGTCATTTCGAGGTAGCGGCCCTCGCTGGTGCGCCCCGAGTCGATGAGCACCCCACGGGCGGCGAGCGTCGGTTGAAGGCGCTTGAGCCGGTCGGAGAGGACCTTTCCCGTGGTCGGCCACCCCCTTGGGCAGCGGACGGCAGTCGTCGCCGCTGTAGAGGCCGCTGAGGAGGTGCAGCCACTCGGTGGACGTCATTCGCTGTTCTGCGCCCGGTTCGAGGCTGTCTGCGTGCCTCAGGACGGTCTGCGCCAACAGGTCGCCCTCGATCACGTCGTCGTTGAGGTCGTCCAGACTGGCCCGGTACGCGGTCAGCGCCCCGAAGCCGGTGGCCGCGTCGAGCTGCGCGCACAGGTGCGCGAAGTCCGCCATCCGCAGGTCGGTGGGGGTCTCGACCTCCACCGCGCGGACCTTCACCGTGAGGTCTAGGAGCGAGCCGAGCACCACGGGCAGCACCTCCGCGTACTCCGCCCACAGCTCCGCCTCGGTACGCCGTACCTTGGGCCGTTCCAGACGCAGCGGCAGGAGCCGTTCGGCCAGGTCGGGCCGGATGACGCCGACGTCGATGCCGGTCAGGAGCAGGGGGCGGCGGTAGCGGGCGCGGAAGACGTCCCCGTCGGTGAACAGGGCGCGCTTGACGTTCTCGGCTCCGGTGACGATGCAGCACATGGCGTCGGACAGGTCCGGGGTCATGTGGGAGAGGTTGTCCAGGGCGGTGACCCATCCCGCGGCCACCGCCGCGATCAGGTTCTCCTCATCCTTCGGGGCCCTGCGCAGGTCACCGCTCATGCCCTCAACGATCCTGATGAGCATGCGGCCACCGGTGGACTTGCCCGCGCCCTGCGGCCCGGTGAGGAACGGCGCGGGGACGGGCACGGACGGTCCGAGGCAGCCGATGAGCCAGGCGATGGCCAGGCACTCGGTCTCCGCGTTGGCGAAGTTGCAGAGCCTCAGCAGCAGGTCGATGCCCTTGCCGTCGGTGTCCTTGGCAGGCAGGGGCAGTTCCCCGGTGAGCTGCGTACGGCGCCAGCACACCTCGCGCGGGTCGGGGACGGCGATGTCCCATCCGGTGGGGTGGATACGGACGGACTGTGCGTCCGTGCGGCCCAGGTCCAGCCACGTCGCCCCGTCGAAGCCGGGGGCCACGCGGATGTGGACGGGCTGCACGTCCTCGGTCAGCGCGAGTGCTTCGATCAAGTCCAACGCCTCCTTGAGGGCTGTTCCGTTGAACACGCCGCATCCGTCCCTGAACAGGCCGACCATGAGTTCTTGGCGGTGGCTGCCCGTGGTGCCCTGGGAGCGGATCGGGCGGGCGACGGGGTGGCCGTTGCGCTGCGCGTACACGGTCCCGTCGGCGGTGCGGAAGTACCGAAAGTGCTGTTGGGCGTAGTCGGTGATGACCTTGCGGGCGGGATCCTTCTCGTCGGTTTCCTGCCGCGGTGAAGTCCTGACCGAACAAGCGTCAGCCCGAGGCTTTACGCCCCGGGCTGTTCCTTTCCGCGGAACAATGGAATTGCGTGTCCCTCTGGGCGTAGTCGACTTTCCACCGGTTGAGGGTCAACGAAAAGCTCCTCACGCACTGGCACTCTCGCTGTGACAGTTCGGAAAATCCCTGGCGTCACCCTTGCTTCCTTAGCCAAGGAAATTTCATCCATTCCGACGCTAGAGAGGATCTCGACAGCCCTCGGATAGAGGGATGGCTGTTCCACGGCTGGCATCTCACCAGGTTCACGCCTACGCCACCCCTTCGAGGATAGATAGGCGATTGCGTTGCGATACGTCACATCACTCATGACACCGAGCGACCTAGATCGGT
Organism: Streptomyces sp. NPDC028991; assembly: GCF_055564775.1. Lineage (NCBI taxonomy): Bacteria > Bacillati > Actinomycetota > Actinomycetes > Kitasatosporales > Streptomycetaceae > Streptomyces > Streptomyces sp. NPDC028991. Next base: position 122,367 of record NZ_JBVHVP010000018.1, read on the forward strand.
AAAGCAGAGCTTGAAGGCTAACACCATAGGCCTCCTTCAAAGCCGCGAGAGTCCTCCAGTCCGCCTTACTGGGGAGGAGGTCCCTCAATTCATCCTCGGGAAGCAGCAGTTCGGCCGCAAATCGATGTGCCTGGTTTTCCACGACCTTGCTTCCCGGCTCTGCGTCTACATGCATTACGAGGTGACCAAGTTCGTGAGCAACATCAAATCGCTGACGATAGTAATCCTCCTTGGCTGGATTCAGCACTATCGTCGGCCGATATGCATCATCAAATGAGTAGGCATCAACCGCAGCAGTCTGAGTTGGGCTGAATACCACGACAACACCGTTGTTCTCCGCGAGCCGGACTAGATGACCTACAGGACCAGCCTTGATGTCCCAGTGCTTACGCAGAAGCCGGGCAGCCTCTTCCGGTACGGCGCTCACTTCGTCATCGACATCTACACTCAGCCTAGGGATGTTTGGTTCAGGAAACTCGACATGCCGCTCAAGAGCAGCACCGACATCCCCCGCAATCATCCCGTAGGCAAAAGCCTGGTCGCGCGCAAGCTGCGTCGTAGAACGCAGCGACCTGAAATGCGGGATTGCGTTGCTGGCCGCAGATTGATGAGGCCCAGGTAGGAAAAAGCCCGGGTCTACGCCAAGTGCCAGGCATAGCTGAGCAACCGTCGCTGGCGCTGGCCGCTTCGTGTTGTTTTCGTACGCCGCGACGGCAGTTGGGCTTTTGTCGATCTTCGTCGCAAGAGCGTTCTTACGAAGACCAACCAACTGCCGTGCCAGCATCAAGCGTCGTCCGTCGAAAAGGCGAGAGGCGTCACCCACCTGCACTTCGGTGCGGCGCGAGGAATCCATGACCATCCACTCGTTTCATTGCGTGTCGTTCCCCTCCTCCGCCTTGCGACGCAGACGAACAGGAGCATCCTGCACGCCGGGCGATCCGGGGCGGGGGCCGGGAGGAGCCGGAATCGTTCCCGTACCGGGAGTTCCAAAGTCCGTAGCAAGTAGATCATGCTGCCAGTACCAGGCTTCTCCCCCTCCACGGTTCAAACGAGAACGCCCTAGGTAAAGTTCTCGGAGCCCAAGTTCCGGATCGATACTGTGAGCGACAATGAGCGTCGTCACGTCGGCGTCTTCACCTTCGTCGGTAAGCGCCTGAACTACGGCCGCCAGGGACGGAGACTCATCCGCGAAGGGGAGCATGGGCTGGGGGTCTACGTACCCCTCGGGCCTTGCCTGGGATGCAACCCGCCGCTTCGTGGGACTCTTCCGCGGCCATGGGATGCGGTTGCTCTCGCCATAGGTGAACGAGGCAAGCAGGAGGCGCCACCTTCCGCAGCGCCAGCCCGGCGACTGGTTGAGATCCGACCACGTAACGACACCGGGAGCGATGATCGGCATTTTGGCGTACTCGCCGGGGAGCAGGCCGGCCGCGATGGTATCGCGACCCGCGGAAGCATCCTCGGGTGCGTCGACGGCGAACCTGCCGGTGGAGAACACCCTATGCAGACGATCACAGGTGAGCCCGTGGGCAGTCGTCCCGATCCACGTTCGGTCGTGTCCCGTCTCGGGCTCGTGATCCAGCATTGTGCGCCGGTAGGCCGACGCGTTGGCCCAAGGAAGGGCGGAGAGCACACCACTGGACCCCAGGTCCTCTAGCGCATCCTGCTGCTCGCTCATGACGCATGACTGTATCCCATCCCAGTAATCCGCGCATGGAAGTAAACCAAGGGCCCGCGTACCTGCTCAACAACAAACCGAACGCGTGATCTATTACGAGCCTGAACTTACTCTTCGGCACCCTGCGGCGCCAACCCCTGAGCCGACGCGTACAACGCTCTCGGTGACGCAGGCGCGAGTGCCGGCGGATTGACGCTCATTAGGCTCCCGGATGCTTACCTAAAGTAACAAAATCGAGGTCTGCATCACACTGAGCAACCATGCTGCAACCTTGAATTTGGGGGACCAGACTTCAAGGTCACACACCACGGGGCGGTGCGGTCGACTCAGCTAAATCAGCAGGCCAGGCCAGGGCTCACCAGACCTCTGGGGGCGCAACACACAACCTTGAAAACCCAGCACCACAATTCAAGGTTGCTTGGGTAACCTTGCATTGTGGATGCCAACCTCTTGGGGCGGTCACCGATCGGCACCTTGGTGCCGATCAGCGGCTACGACCCCCGCGCCGGTCGCGAGTATCACGCAAGCGCCTACGTCCCAGATGGCCTGCCGAACAACGTCGAGCTCACGGGTTCAACCCATCTGGCAGTTGCAACGGCCGCCGCTGCCGTAGCAAGGGCTGACCAGGCGGCTCGGCAACTGCCGAACCCTCTGCTCCTGGTCCGACCGTCCATCCGGCGCGAGGCGGTGAGTACGTCAGCTCTGGAAGGTACGTACGCCGCCTTCACTGACGTCCTCGAAGCCGACTTCAAGGACCAGGCCCAGCTATCAGCGTCGGTTGCCGAGGTACTCAACTACGTCCGCGCGGCAGAGGAAGCCATCGCTTGGGTTCACGAGCGCCCGATCACCCTGGCACTGCTGCAGCACCTCCAAGGAATCCTCGTTCGAGGAACCCCCAGTGAGACTCGTGACGCGGGACGAGTGAGGACGACCCAGGTGTTCATCGGGCTCAACAGTGCCAACGTCGAAGATGCGCGCTTCGTCCCGGCACCACCTGATCACCGACTGCGCGATGGCCTGCTCGTGTGGGAGGGATGGATCAACGGGGCTCAGGAGATTCACACCCTTGTGAAGATGGCGCTCGGTCACTACCAGTTCGAGACCCTTCACCCCTTCAATGATGGAAACGGCCGTCTCGGGCGTCTCGTAGTCATCCTGCAACTCATGGCGGCAGGCGAACTCCAACTTCCCATCCTCAACCTGTCGCCGTGGCTCGAAGTACGCCGTCGCGCCTACCAAGACCACCTGCTCGATGTCAGCGTTACAGGCGACTTCAACCCCTGGGTTTCGTTCTTCTGCCAGGCCGTAGAGGCGCAGGCGCACGAAGCGATGCGCCAGGTCAGCGGCTTGATCGAACTCAAACAGAAGTTCATGGACCAGCTGCGGGCGCTGAGAGCCAAGGGGGTTTCACTCCAGATCGCGGAGGACTTGATCGGCTACCCGATGCTCACGGTCAGGGATGCCGCCGATCGCTACAAGGTTACGTACCAAGCCGCCAATCAAGCTGTGGCAAAGCTCGCTGAACTGGGAATCCTTACGCAGCGCTCTGAGGGTAACTACGGACGGATCTTTGCGTGCAATGACGTGTTGAGAGTCATGCAGCTACCGCCACCGCCACAGCAGACCGTCCTCCCAGTCCCATGACCTGCGGCAACACAGTGTTCCGAGGGGGCCAAATGAGGTAGCACCACAAGGACCGTCCTGGACACTGGTGGACGACGCCGGAGACGAACGAGCAGGTCAGTGACCAGCGACACAAGGTCACGAGGGGGTCTGATCGCGTTCGGGAGCAAGCGGTCCGCCACTAAAGCCAGTCCGCCGGTGTCCAATCCCGGGCGTGCCGTAGCGGGTGGAGGGTCCTACGCCACATCACTCATGACTGTCGACAACCATCCCATACTTCCGTTCGAGGTCGAGATCGCTCAGCCCTCGCGCTGATCGTCCGGGCCGCGCTCGGGTTTACGCAGCACAATCTTCCAGTAGCGACGGGTTGCAAACGGAGGGCGCGACCAGTCCCCCCGGGCATCCCGGCGTTGCAGCACTTCTTGAACCACCTCTCCGGCATCTCGACTGAACCCGTTCGGGGTCAACGCGACACGGTGACAGGCCAGGTCGCTACTGTCCTGGGCAAACTCTTGCCACTTACCGTCGTCGTGACGCTTCTCGGGCCGGAGCACATCGAGCAGTTGAAATGCATCGAGCTGTTGATGCGTCTCATAGGCTTCTCGCCCCAGACCGTAAGCCCCCTGCCGCACCGCGCTCGTCACCCTCGTTACGAACAGCGACGGGTCCGCGGTCGCCATCCAGTCGTACTTCAGAGCATCAAGCCACATCAGGAGCGCGGCAATCTCACTGGTTGTCAGGACGTGCACCCAACCCTCAGTGAAGAACTCCCGGGGAACCTCCACGAACGGCTCGGCGTCAGTCGGAACCACATACGGCACTCCGGCCGCTGGCGTGCTCTTCCCGTTCTCGTGCAACAAGTGGAATCCCTGCCGCCCCCGGCCGGGACCCTTGGTGGGGCGTATCAGATTGAGCCCCTCCAACTTCTTCAGCGCCTCTGTGACCTGTCGCCGTTTGTTGGTGGCAACCGAGGCACCCTGGATGCCCGGACCGCGGTATCTGGCGATGGTCGCGGTCAACCCCATCCATGAGTGATCACTCTGCGGCGTCGGCTCCACGGGGTACGGGTTCTTCCACGTCTTCCCGGGCTTGGCAGAGCACTGCGCGGCAAACAACAACATGAGGTGCAGCTTCAGCGCGACCCCCTTGGGGGTGATCATGCGCGCTGCAAGTGGGCGCTGCGCCATCGGCAAGGGCTTCCGCTCGTCCTCTACCGATTCGATTTTGTCGTTCCGGAGGTACGCGCGCCGCACGCGAATGTCGGCTGGTTGATGGCCCTCCTGCCAGAGACCCAAGGCCTCAGCCGTGACGGCCGGCAACTCGCCGCGCCGTAGGGCACGTAGCGTCTCTAGTCGAACCTCGACCTTCCCGTCCTTCGGCGGCAACTTTCCCCCACCCTTTGAGCGCTACGGATTGATCTGCATGCTGACTTGGTCATGCATATTCATCTATTCAATGTCAACTTAGCAGCCATGAGGATCAATCCGTCCGACAGTCTACCCGACCCGTCGGAAGTCAGAGGGGAACCTTGTGGTGAGCGGCAAGGGCCTACGACGTGTAACGGGCCCCCGGCCGCGGACAGTTACGCAGGCGCCAGGGCCACCAGCCTGGCAGCACAGCGCCCTGGTGCCTGCGGTTCCCCAGAGAAGCGAGGAACTTCTACATTGAGCACTGTTGAACGTACCCCAGGACCGGGCGGTCAGCACGACCGCTCGACGGCACCGACCGGGTCCCTTGAGGCCGGCGGAAGCGCACTGGCCTGGGCTCAGATCGGATTCTCCACCATCTGTGTTGCGGCTGGCTCGGTGATCGGCCTCAGCGCGAACGTACCGCTCGGGGTGGCGATCGTCGCCGCTGCCGCTGGATGGCAGATCACGGTGCACATCCGTAGGTAACCGGCTGGGCGCGCCACGCGCCTGGGCCCGCCGTCCGTGGGAAGCCTGGGAGCGCCTGCTCCAGAGGCGCACGCGGCGGGCCCGAACCATCCGCCTCCAAGGGCCGAAAAGCCCGACCCCCGGGGGCCAAACAGGGGGCCAAACGGAGCAGCCGAACCACGATCGTCCCGGACTGAAGCGGACGGTCCTGGACTGCGCACGCGCAGGTCAGTGCTCAGGATCAAGGTCAAGCACGCTCTGATCGCGTTCGGGACGAAGAGGTCGTGGGTTCAAATCCCGCCACCCCGACAGTGAAGTACCAGGTCAGGAGCCTATCCGCTTAGCGGGTCGGGCCCCTGAGTGGTTTCCGGGACCTGATGGGAGAAGTCTGGGAGACGATCTTGGTCGTCTTCTCCCAGGGGGTACTCGTCAGGGCTGCCCACCGTGAGGCGGCCAATTGTTCTTGAACCTGCACGTTCGCGAATCTGGGCCCACGGATGGTCATGAACACCATACGAGACCGCCTCAACATCCCACCGGATCACCGTTCATGGCTGATCCACGCTCGGTGCTTCCAAGGCCGACGCTCGTGCCCTCACCCAACAGTGAGATCCCGCTCGTCGGAGGTGGCCGACTCATCGTGAACGAACAGTTGCCCTCGACCGGCGCCGACTCCGGCCTGAAGGTCAATGGCGTCCACCTCGTCCTCCCCGCCGGCGGTGGTGAGGTCGTCCTGGCCTCGACGGACAGCGCGATACGCAACTGCGGTGACTGACGACCCCGCCTGCTGGGCCGGGCCGCAGGAATACACGGACGTGTTCCTGCGGTCCGCCTTTCGGGCTGTCCAGGATCTTTGCGAACGACGGAGCAGCCAACTGGAGTCACTCACGTGCGAAGTCGTATCCGGCGGCTCGGGTGGTGACGTGGTCGTCGCCGCCACGACAGTGGTGTTCTACCGCGGTCGCCGCTGCGTCTTCCGCCGCGGTATCTGGCCGCCGAGCCATCCCGCCGCCACTCGAGCCGCCATCTACGCGTCCGTCCTGGAAGAGCGCCTGATGACAGGCGTGGTCCCACAACTCGGCGACGACGCGTCGCCAGTCGACCTCTGAGGCGCGCAGCGCACTGACGCTCCCGGGGTGCCTTCTTCGGGTACCAGCCGGAGGTGGCGGGCACGGACAGCCAGGTGGCGAAGCCGTCCGTTGTGGTGCCGGTGGGAGGCGTTTTCCATCGGGGTTCCGCCGCGGATGAAGGTCGGCTCGGTGATGGCGAGTTCGCCGCGGGCGCGGGTGTCCTCCCGTACGCGTCCGGGGTGGTTGCGGACGTTGGACACGGTGCCGGTGGAGACGCCCACGCGGCGGGCGGCGTCCGCCAGCTTGGCACCGGTGTGTCCGCCGGTGCGAGCGGTGCCGTCGAGGAGATCGACCCCCATGCCGTCGGGTCCCTCGATGGCCCCGGCTGAACCGAAGCCGTCTGCTGCGCACGAGACAGGCAGTCGGCCCGGCTGACCACCGCCGGTGTCGCCATAGTGCCGACGGCGAACACTAAGTGACGCTATGTTGCACATGCGCAGGCCCCGTCAGCGACGAAAGGTCCACTGCCATGTCTCGCCTCAACCTCACTGAACTAGCCCTCACCGCCGCCCAGAACATCCATACCGCCGAGGAAGTCCGTCGTGACCCGGCCGTCGTCAAGGCAGCCAAGCAGTTCGCGGAAGACAGCGCCCAGGCTTTCCGCTCCGGTGGTGCGCTGGCACGTGAGGCTCGGTCCTCCTGGCGTCGTCACAGCCCGCCGGCCAAGAGGACCGGGACCGGTGAATGACTTCAGCGCAGAGGCGATGGGCCTCGTGATCCGCGAGCACCGTCAGGCCCGGAAACCCTCCATGACCCAGGAAGAGCTGGCCGAGCACGCCGATTACGGGAAGGGCGGAGCGGTTTCGATCTCCCGGATCGAGCGCGGGCTCGTAAGCCCCGGGGAGCACCGTCTGGCCGCCATCGCCCTCGCGCTCCAACTGACCCCCGGGCAACTCGAGCGGGAGGCGGAGGACCGAACCAGGTCTCTCGCGCGTCAACGGGGCCAGCGGCCGGTGAAGTTGCGCGACCAAGTCGCGGAGACGAAGAGGCGTCACGCCGGGATCAACGAGAAGGTGGCCCAGCGGTCGAAGATCACCCAGGAACTCGGGGAAGCCTTCAACCATGTCCATGATGCCGCCCGCGACGAGTTCTTCCTGAGGTTCGTGGAGCTGGCCGAGAGCATCAGCGGGGCGCCCGAGCCAGCGAGGCCGAGCGAGGAGGAGATCGAGAGCACGGGCGAGGTTCCTACCGCGATACGGATCGAGGCCATGTCCGTCGGGATCGCCAACGCGATCCGCGGTGCCGCCGCTGGAGGTGCGGCGGGGGTGGCAGTCGGCGGCGCCGCGGCCTACGGTGCGTTCACTGCCGCCGCGTTGTTCGGGACCGCCTCCACCGGAGCAGCTATTTCGACGCTGTCCGGGGTTGCCGCGACCAACGCGACTCTGGCCCTCCTGGGAGGAGGCACGCTGGCCGCAGGCGGTGCGGGCATGGCGGGTGGAGCTCTTCTGCTCACCGGTATGGTCGCCGCCCCGGCGGCAGCGCTGGCGGCCGCCGGCTTCTACGTCTTGAGGCAGCGCCGGAACAAGAAGGAGGAGGAGCGTCTCCGGACCGAGGTCGAGACAGCGGAGGCGGCCCTGGATCAGTCGCAGCAAGGCTTCGACGCGATGATCGACGTACTGCATCGCGCCGCGGACGTCATGGAGTACGTCAGCGTCCACGGCACCCACGCCCTTGAGAAGTGGAGGGTGAATCTGCCGCCGGAGCCCCGGGATTGGGAATCGCTCGGGCGTCAGGGACAGGAACGGTACAAGGAGTTCCTCACCGTGGCGGGCTGTCTCCTCGCCGTGAGCAGCATCAACGTCAGCGCTCTCCTCACGGCAAAGCCCGACGCTCTGCGCGCGATGGACAAGGCCGTCGACGAGACACTCCGGTACGCGGACAAGACCATCAAGTCGATCGTCTGAGTCCATCCGAGTCCACGAAGTCGTCCCCACGCGCAGACCTGGTGCTACAGCACGCCGCAAGCTCCCACTCCTGCGGCAGCGTCGCGGAGGAATCTCTCTCGCAGCCCCTCACAACGATCGATCCGATGCGCCTGGAAGCCGAGCCCGGCGTGCCGGAGGACCGCATGGGCGGGGCGACTGAGGGGCAGGAGCGGAAGAAGCCTGAGCGCACGCGCATCTCCGGCCGGTCGACGACTGCTGCAACAGGCCGTGTCCGCACGGTGTTTCGCGGTGCGCACCGAGTGACTTCTCCGGCCCGGGCGTAGGATCGGTTCCCGATATCGGTTTCGTCACTGCCGGAGGCGGGTGCCAGAGTGCGGGAGTTCCAGCGGGCCGCGGTGCGGCTGCACATCTTGCACCACGCGGCCGAGGAGGAGATCCACGGCGCGTGGATGACCGAGGAACTGGGCCGCCACGGCTACCGGATCAGCCCCGGCACGCTGTACCCGACCCTGCACCGGCTGGAAGCCGACGGGCTTCTGGTCTCCGAGCAGCGCGTCGTCGACGGGCGGGCCCGGCGGGTCTACCGGGCCACCGACGCCGGCAAGCAGGCACTCGCCGAGGACCGCAGGGCCTTGGCGGAGCTGGCTCGTGAAGTTCTGGGCGACGGTACGGCGTAGCTCTACGGGGGCGGTCGGTCACATATCCCGCTCATGGCCTACGGGCTGCGGGCTACGGGCTACGGCCTGCGTGCGGTCATCGAACGGCGTACCCCGTAGGCCGCGCCGCCGGCGGCCAGTACCGCGGCGCCGGAGGCGACCGAGGCCGGGGGCAGGGCGAAGGCCAGCACCAGGCAGCCGGTCAGCCCGACCGCGGGGACGAGGCGAGGAGGACGTCCCTCGTCGGGGCCGAGGGTCCAGGCGGAGGCGTTGGCGATGGCGTAGTAGACCAGGACGCCGAAGGAGGAGAACCCGATCGCGCCGCGCACGTCCGCCGTCGCCGCGACTACGGCCACTACGGCGCCGACGGCCAGTTCGGCCCGGTGCGGCACCTTGAAGCGGGGGTGGACCGCGGCGAGCGCGTGCGGCAGGTGCCGGTCGCGGGCCATGGCCAGGGTGGTGCGGGAGACACCGAGGACCAGCGCAAGCAGCGAGCCCAGCGCGGCGACGGCGGCGCCGACCCGTACGACCGGCGTGAGCCAGTCGGCGCCCGCGGCCTTCGCGGCGTCGGTCAGTGGCGCCGGAGTGTCCGCCAGCCCTTTCGGGCCCAGCACGGTCAGCACGGCGACGGCGACGACGGCGTAGACGACGAGGGTGATGCCGAGGGCGAGCGGGATCGCCCTGGGGATCGTGCGGGCGGGGTCGCGGACCTCTTCCCCGAGGGTGGCGACGCGTGCGTACCCGGCGAAGGCGAAGAACAGCAGGCCCGCCGCCTGGAGCACTCCGCCGAAGGAGGCGTCCGAGCCGATGTCCAGCCGCGCGGCGTCCGACTCACCGGAGATGAGCGCGGCGACGGCCACGGCGGCGAGGACGGCGAGGACGACCGTGACGATCACGCGGGTCAGGAGGGCGGACTTCTGCACCCCCGCGTAGTTGACGGCCGTCAGCGCCACCACCGCCGCGACCGCGACCGCATGCGCCTGGCCGGGCCATGCGTACGAGCCGACCGTGAGTGCCATCGCCGCACAGGATGCGGTCTTGCCGACCACGAACGCCCAGCCGGCCAGGTAGCCCCAGAAGTCGCCCAGGCGCTCACGGCCGTAGACGTAGGTGCCTCCGGAGGCCGGGTAACGGGCGGCGAGGCGGGCGGAGGACGTCGCGTTGCAGTACGCCACCACGGCGGCCAGGGCCAGCCCGAGCAGCAGCCCGGAGCCGGCCGCGTCTGCCGCCGGGGCGAGCGCGGCGAAGATCCCCGCGCCGATCATCGCCCCGAGCCCGATCACCACGGCGTCGGGCACGCCGAGCCTGCGCTGCAACTCGTCCGGTACACGCGCGGCGGTCGGTGGCTTGCCCATGCATGCACTCCCTCGGCGGCCGCGGGCCCGTTCTTCACGGACTCCGATATCGGAAGACGATATATGAGGCCGGAAGCGACGCCCCCTGATCGCTCGCCGCCGACTCCTCTGTTCATCGGCTGTACACCAGCTCGGGACCGGGGAGCTGGAGCGGCTCTTCGGAGGGTGCCGCAACCGGTTGACAGGCGTGGGGCCAGGTGATGCCGGATGAGCCCATGTCAGGGGGCAGGTGGTAGGGGCAGGTGGCACTCCGTGGCGCCAGGTGGTGCCAGATGGTGTCACTTCGCATCCTAGGCGTATCGGCTCGCAGTGTTCTGCACGCCTGAGGTTATCGTCGTTTCCGCTGGTCAAGGTCGCGTTCGCACTTACCCTTCACCCAAGAACGCCGTTCACGCTTGCAGATGGCGCCACAGTGGTGCCATTATGGCGTCATGGACCTCACCCCGTATGTCGACACCCTCCGCCGAGAACTCGCGGTGGCCGCCGAAGCCGGCGGCGAGGAAGCTCGCGAGCTGGCCGAGAGGCTCACCGCCCCCCTGGAGTCGGCGACCCGGCTGACCATGCTCAACGTGCTCTCCGCCGCGATGGACGAGATCACCCGTGAACTCGCCCCCGGCTCGGTGGACGTACGGCTGCGTGGGCTCGACCCCGACTTCGTGGTGACGCCGCCGCCCACCGGCGACACCTCTCCCGCGGAACCGGCCGCGCCCGCCGAACCACTCAGGGCCCCGGCCGATGGCGACGAGGGCGGCACCGCCCGCGTCAACCTGCGCCTGCCGGCCCATCTCAAGGCGCGCGCCGAGGAGGCCGCGAGCCGCGAGGGCCTCTCGGTCAACGCGTGGCTGGTGCGGGCCGTGTCGGCCGCGGTCGACGGCGACACCCGGCCGCGTACGACGGAGACGGCCCGCACCGTCGGGCAGAGCTTCACGGGCTGGGTGCGCTAGCCGCGCGCCTGCGGGCACCGCTTCACCCGCACCACTTCACCCGCACTACGTCACCCGCACCACTTCATCTGCACCACTTCTCCGGCACCACTTCATCTGCACCACGTTCACCAGCGAAGACGCTCCAAGGACTCACGAGGACGGTACAGCCATGCCTTCTTTCGACACACCCGAACCGATCGCGGTGACCGCCCACGTGGGCGCCGGTTCCATCCGGCTCACCGCGGGTGAACGACTCGACACGGTCGTCGAGGTGCGTCCCGCCGACCCGAAGCGGGACAAGGACGTACGGGCCGCCGAGCAGACCGAGGTCTCCTATGCGAGCGGCGTCCTGACGATCAGCACGAAGGAGCGTCGTTTCATCGGGCCCACCGGCGCCGTCGACGTGTCGGTGGAACTGCCCGCAGGCTCGCGCATCGACGCGACCGGCTCCTGGACGCAGGTACTCGGCGAAGGCCGGCTCGGCGAGGTCCGGGTGAAGACCTCGGGCGGTGACGTCCGCCTGGACGCGACCGGTCCGCTCCAGCTGACCGCCTCCCACGGCTCGGTCACCGTGGACCGGGTGGAGGGCGCGGCCGAGATCACCACCAGTTCCGGCAGTGTGCGCGTCGGCCTCATCGACGGCTCCGCCGTCCTGAGGAACTCGCACGGCGCCACGACTGTCGGCACCGCGATCGGCGACCTGCACGTGAAGCACGCCAACGGCGACATCAACGTCACCCGCGCCGAGGGTTCGCTCACCGCCACCACCGCCTACGGCACGCTGCGCGTGGGTGAGGTGGCCCGCGGAGACGTGCGGCTGGAGACCTCCTACGGCGCCATCGAGGTCGGCATCCGCGAGGGCACGGCCGCCTGGCTCGACGCGCACTCGAACGCCGGGCAGGTGCACAACACGCTCACCATGTCCGACACCCCGGGGGAGACCGAGGACACCGTCAAGGTCCGGGCCCGTACCAAGTACGGCAACATCGACGTCCGCCGCGCCAAGCTCTGAGCACCGCCGCAACGGACCGCCACCTCGCTTCACATCCCTTCGCCCCTTCCCCCCTTCCCCCCTTCCCCCTTTCCCTCCGGTCGCCTCACTCGGTCGCTTCGCCCGAGTCACTCCGCCCCAGCCACTTCACCTCTCGATTGGGAGAGCTCCATGCCCTCATCTGTCATGCCCACGTCCAAGCGGGGTGGTGATCGGCCCTCACCGGCCGCCGTCTCCGCCGTCGGTCTGCGTAAGTCCTACGGCGACAAGACCGTCCTCGACGGCATCGACCTGCACATCCCGGCCGGGTCCGTGTTCGCGCTGCTCGGTCCGAACGGTGCCGGCAAGACCACCGCCGTGAAGATCCTCACCACACTCATCACCGCCGACGCCGGACAGGCCCGGATCGACGGCCACGACCTCGCCACCGACCCCCAGGCCATACGCGCCGCGATCGGCGTCACCGGACAGTTCTCCGCCGTCGACGGACT
>NZ_JBVHVP010000019.1:0-107399 GCF_055564775.1 Streptomyces sp. NPDC028991
TCGACCTCCCGGAAGGACCCCGGGTCCACCAGCAGCTCGATACGCTCCCGTGCCGTCAGCTTGCCCTTGGCGTGCTGCGCCGCCGTCGCCTTCTCGCTCGGTCCGGCCAGTGCCTGCGCACGGATCTCGTGCAGTTCGGCCACTCGCCCGCGCGCGTCCGTCGGCTCACCCGGCGCCTCATCCAAAACGGTCATGTAGCGACTCTACGAAGCCGACCAAGGAATGCGAGCCGTCGACTCCGTACAGTCTCCGGCGCGTTTTCCTGGTAGCACTGAACAGAACCCCCACGACATGCAGCCGTTTCGACTGCTCAGAGGGCCTCATTCTTGTAGGGGTCGCACAAAGCCTTCAGCTGAGAGTCACCTCACATTCGTGGGTGGTACATACCACCCCTGGAGTGACGCGGAGGTGCAGTCGGCGGCCCGTCGCGAGGACCTCGACCGTCTCGTCGGCCCGTACCGCCGCTCGCACCGGACGGTCCCAGAAGATCTCCAGGGGCCGGCCCGTGCGCGGCGGCTCGCTCACGCAGAGGGTAGCCGTACGGCCCCGGCGGCGGACCAGCACGCTCGCGCCCGCCGTCGCGGTGAGCCGGTCCGCCGTGCCCGCCGTGCCCGCCGTGCCCGCCGTGCCCGCCTGCCAGAAGTTCGCGGCCGTGAGGCCGAGCGACGGGACCACGATCGCCTGGCAGCGGTCGTCGTTGGCGAGGACCGCCAGCCGGCGGCGGTCGGCGGCGCGGCGTGCGACGTCCCCGCTGGTGGCGCCCGGCATGAGGACGTAGACGTACTCCGCGTCGGCCGGGTCCGTGCCGTGGTCCAGCCAGAGGGTCTGCCAGCGGCGGGTGCGGCGCTCGGTCGTGCTGCCGGTGTTGATGTCGGACCAGGCGCCGGTGCGGTCCTCGCGCAGGGTCCGCAATCCGCCCTCGGGCACGATCCAGCCGCCGTGGCCCTCCAGGTGTGCCCAGCCCGGGCCGCGGGCGAGTGCCTGGGTGCCGCCCTCCCCCAGGTTGCGGTTGTCGACGACCGTCTCGACCCGGACGCCGTCGGCGCAGGTGATGCCGGCTCCCAGGCAGACCACCTCGTCGCCGAGGAAGAACCAGGACTTGCGGGCTTCGAGTGTCGAGCCGAGCCCCTTGAGGTGCTGCCCGACGGCCGCGTACTCGCCGTCGGTCGTGCCGCCGACCCAGCGCACGCCGGGCTTGGGCGCACCCCATTCGCCGCCCGCCCGGTCGGGCAGGCGCTTGGTGGAGACGGTGGTGCCGGGCAGCCGGTACCAGTCGACGGTCGGCCAGAACCAGTCCGTGTACTGGTCGGCAGCCGTCCCGTTCGCCCACCACGCGAGCATGCCCGCGCCGGTGTGCCAGCCGCGCGGGTTCTCGCCGTTGCCGCATTCGTAGTGGGCGATGCGGTCGCTGGCCATGGCGAGATGCGCGGTGAAGGCGGGGCGGCGGTGGACGGCACGGTCCATGGCCGCGAAGAGCCGGTGACCGGTGGGCTCGGGTGCGGCCTCGACGGGGGCGTCGGCGATCTCGTGCAGCCGGGCCAGGTCGGCGACCGGGAACTGGGGTGCCGTCAGGACGGGGGTGACGGTGTCCCGTTCGATCCAGCCCTTGATCCGCGCGTACCAGCGCTCGCGCTCGGTGTCACTCGCGCCGCCCGCGAGAACGGCCATGGCCGCGATGAGCTGCTGTCCGTGGAAGTGGTCGCTGCGCATGACGTGCAGGTCGTCGCTCTCGAGGTAGCCCCGGCTGATGGCGCGGCCGTTGACGCCGTCCATGACGAGTCCGTCGTGGACGAGGGGGGCGTAGGCGTGCTCGACGCTGTCGAGGACGATCTGCCTGCCCGGGTCCGTCACCTCCCACTCCGAGCCGGCGAGCAGGGTGAGGAGCCGGCCGAGGCCGTCCAGCATGACCTGGCCGTACGTCCCCGAGTAGGCGACCCAGGTGTGCTGGACGAACGAGCCGTCGGCGTAGAGGCCGTCGCCCTTGGTGACGTACGGGAAGACCGGCGAGAGGGCGTCGCGGGCGAGGGCGATCTCGGCGGGGGCCCGGCCGAGGATGCCGCGCAGGGCGACCGAGCGGCACAGGTCTACGCGGTTGGCGCCGGTGGAGGTGCCGGAGTAGTCGCGGAGCATCGAGTCGGGGACGAAGTGGTCGACGGCGGCGCAGGCGGCGGTGACGCGGTCGGTGCCGAGGTGGTCGTACAGGGCGGCCGTGATGTCCATCAGGAGGCGGGGGCTGCCGATCTGCCACTCCCACCAGTTGCCGTAGCGGGTGGTTGCCGGGTTGTAGACGGTGGCCGAGAGGTGGTCGAGGCCGCGCAGGATGTCGGCGAGCAGGGCGTCGTCGCCGGTGGAGCCGGTGCCCTGCTGGACGTACGCCTCGGTCATGGTCCACAGGCGGCCGTAGGAGAAGGTGATGCCGGCGGGCGGGTCGAAGGGGTGGCCGGGCCACAGGGAGGCGGGAGTGGGGGCCATGGTGGCGCGGTGGGCGCGGGCGCGCTCGCCGGTTTCCGCGAGGCGGGAGGCGTACGGTTCGGCGGTCGGGTCGTAGCCGTCGCCGAGGGCGATGCCGAGCCAGCGCAGGCGGAGGGTGTCGTAGGGGTCGGCGGGCGCGCCGAGAGCCGGGGCGCCGAGGGCCGGGGCGGCGAGGGCGGGAGTCAGCGCGGCGGTCACGGCGGTCGCGAGCAGGAAGGTCCGGCGGGTGGGTTCGCCGCCGGTCGGGCGGGCGTGCGGCCACTTGGAGGTCATGTCCATGACCCTTCCCCGGTCCGGGGTCCGCCAGGCGGCCGTACGGGTGCTGCGAGGACGGTCCCGCCGGGTTAGGAAGAGGAGGCCTGCCCCCGTTCCGGTTCGTCTCAGTTCCGGTGCGTTCCGATCCGCGACGAGGTGACCATGCGCCTGCTGCTCGTCCATCCCAGCGCCCTGATGTACTCCGAGATCTTCCTGCGCCTGGAGCCCCTGGGGCTCGAACGAGTGGCGGGCGCGGCCCGCGAGGCGGGGCACGAGGTCCGGGTAGTGGACCTCCAGGTGATGGGCCTGGCGACCCTGCGGGACGAGGTGCGGTCCTTCCGGCCGGAGGCCCTCGGCGTCTCGCTGAACTACCTGGCGAACATCCCGGAGGCGATCGACCTGGCGGCGAAGGTGAAGCGGGAGGTGCCGGGCTGCTTCGTCTTCTTCGGCGGGCACAGCGTCTCCTTCGTCGCCGAGAACGTGCTGGAGCAGGCGGCCGGGGCGGTGGACGCGGTGGTCCGGGGCGAGGGCGAACCGGTGATCGCGCCGCTGCTGGACGCGGTGCGCGACGGCGGGGTGGAGGGCGTTCCCGGGATCATCACCGCCGCCGGGCGCGGGCCCGCGCCGCTGATGATGCACGGCATCGACTCCCCGCTGCCGGCCCGCGACCTGATGCGCAACCGGCGCCGCTACTTCATCGGCGAGCTGGACCCGTGCGCCTCCATCGAGTTCACCCGCGGCTGCCCCTGGGACTGCTCGTTCTGCTCGGCGTGGACCTTCTACGGCCGCAGCTACCGCAAGGCCTCCCCCGAGGCGGCCGCCGAGGACCTAGCGAGGATCCGCGAGCCCAACGTCTTCATCGTCGACGACGTGGCCTTCATCCGGCCCGAGCACGGCAACGCCATCGCCGCCGAGGTGGAGCGGCGCGGGATCCGCAAGCAGTACTACCTGGAGACGCGCAGCGACGTCCTGCTGCGCCACCCCGAGGTCTTCGAGCGGTGGGCACGGCTCGGCCTGCGCTACATGTTCCTGGGCATGGAGGCCATCGACGCCGAGGGCCTGGACCTGTTCCGCAAGCGGATCAGCCCGGACGAGAACTTCCGGGCCCTGGAGGTGGCCCGGCGCCTGGGCATCCAGGTCGCCATCAACCTCATCGTGGACCCGGCCTGGGACGAGGAGCGTTTCCGGGTGGTGCGGGAGTTCGCGCTGTCGGTGCCGGAGATCGTGCACTTCACGGTGATGACGCCGTACCCGGGGACGGAGATCTGGCACACGGAGTCGCGCCGCCTCACCACCCGCGACTACCGCCTCTTCGACATCCAGCACGCGGTGGTGCCGACGACACTGCCGCTGGAGCGGTTCTACGAGGAGCTGGTGCGCACGCAGGCCGTGATCAACCGCAAGCACCTGGGTCTGCGCACGGCGTTCGGCGCGGCCCGGATCCTCGGCCGGAACCTGCTGCGCGGGCAGACGAACTTCGCTCGCATGCTGTGGAAGTTCAACCAGGTCTACAACCCGCGCCGGCAGTTCGCGGACCACAGCATGCCCGTGCGGTACGAACTTCCGCTGCCGAAGCCCGTCGACGTCGGCGACCGGCGGCAGCTGTACGTCCACACGCGGTCGGCACCGCAGGCGTCGCCGCCTCGCCGCGGGTAACCGTTGAAGGCTGAACGGAATAGGTCTACAGTCGGGACCGTTGAACTGGTTGAACATTCAACATCAAGTCCCGGTGCCTTCCGGCACACGACCCGACCGTTCCCAGGAGGACGCCATGACCACGACCCCCGACCTCACCACGCTGACCGGCGAGTACACGGTCGACCCCGCCCACACGACGATCGGCTTCACGGCACGCCACGCCATGGTCACCAACGTCAAGGGCAAGTTCCTCGACTTCAGCGGCACGCTGCACCTGGACGGCGCCGACCCGACCCGCTCCACGGCAACCCTCGACATCACGATGGACAGCATCGACACCGGGTCCGCCGACCGCGACGGCCACCTCAAGAGCTCCGACTTCTTCAAGACGGACGAGTTCCCGAAGATGACCTTCCGCTCCACCAAGGCGGAGGCCCTGGGCGGCGACGACTACCGCGTCACCGGCGACCTCACGGTCCTCGGCACCACCAGGCCGCTCACCATCGACCTGGAGTTCAACGGCGCCGCCAAGGACCCGTTCGGCAACGAGCGCGTCGGCTTCGAGGGCAAGGCGGAGATCAAGCGCTCGGAGTGGGGGCTCACCTGGAACGCGGCGCTGGAGACGGGTGGCGTGCTCGTCTCCGACAAGATCAAGCTGAACTTCGACATCTCGGCGATCAAGCAGGCCTGACGTCCCGCTCCCCCTCGGAGGCGGCGAAGTCCACATCGGCGGCGGCGCGGATCCGGATCCGGCGACCGGTCATGGGCTCACCGCGGTGGCGCGCCCCGCCCGGCCCCGGCCCCGGCCCCGTTTTCCAGCAGGTCACGCACCTGGTCGAGGGCGTGTCCGAAGGGGTCGGGGAAGACGCCCAGCCCGTGCGCGACCAGGGCTCCCTCGTGCAGCAGCATCAGCGTGCGCGCCAGCCGGTCCGCGCCGGGCTCGTCGGCCATGTCGGCCACGCCGGCCACGTCGACTGCACCCGCCTCCCGGGCGAGGCGGGTGAACAGGTCGAGCATCCACCGCTTCTGCCCGGTGATGACCGGGTACGCCGGGTGGGCCGGGTCGCTGATCTCCGCGTGGGCGTTGATCATGCTGCACCCCTTGGACCCGTATTCCGCCGCCCACGCGCGCGATGCCTCGAAGACGGCACGGACCCGGGCGGCGGGCGCCTGGTCCGCGGCTTCCTCCAGATGGCCGGCCAGAAGCTCCCGCCAGCGCTCGTCGCGCCCTGCCAGGTACTCCACGACGATCTGCTCCTTCGAGCCGAACCGGTCGTACAGCGTCTTCTTGGTCACCCCTGCCTCGGCGGCGATGAGGTCCACGCCCACGGCATGGATGCCGCGCTCGTAGAAGAGCCGCTCGGCGGCCTCCAGGACGCGTCGCGCACCGGGCGTCATACGGACGCGGTGCGGTTCCTCGACAGACTCCACAGGCTTCATATCCCATGAGTATACCGGTCTGTATAGTGGGCACTCGGAAGCTAAGTAAACCGATCTGTCTACTGGATGCCGGATGTGGTCGACGTGAACACCCTGCTCTCGCTCGCCTTCGTACTGTGCTGGAGCTCCGGCTTCATCGGCGCCAAGCTCGGCGCCGGGACGGCGGACGCGACGACACTCCTGATGTGGCGCTTCCTGCCACTCGCCGTGGTCCTCGTCGCCGCCGCGGCCGTCACCCGGGCGGCATGGCGGGGATTGACGCCCCGGGACGCCGTCCGGCAGGTCGCCATCGGCGCGCTGTCGCAGAGCGGGTATCTGCTCAGCGTCTACTACGCCATCCAGCTCGGCGTCTCCAGCGGCACCACCGCCCTGATCGACGGCGTCCAGCCGCTCGTCGCCGGTGCGCTCGCCGGGCCCCTGCTGCGCCAGTACGTCTCACGCCGGCAGTGGCTCGGTCTGTGGCTGGGGCTGGCCGGTGTCGCCACGGTCACGGTGGCCGACGCCGCGGCGGCGGGAGCGGACGTGGCCTGGTGGGCGTACTTCGTGCCCTTCCTCGGCATGCTGTCGCTGGTGGCGGCCACCTTCCTGGAGGGCCGCTCACGCGCGCCGGTCGCGCCCCGGGTGTCGCTGACGATCCACTGCGTGACCAGCGCCGTCCTCTTCTCGGGCCTGGCGGCCGGCACCGGGGCCGCCGCCCCGCCCGCCGACTCGTCGTTCTGGGTGGCGACCGCCTGGCTCGTGGTGCTGCCCACCTTCGGCGGCTACGGGCTGTACTGGCTGATCCTGCGCCGGTCCGGCATCACCGAGGTCAACACCCTCATGTTCCTCATGGCCCCGGTCACGGCCGTCTGGGGCGCGCTGATGTTCGGCGAGCACTTCGGCGTGCAGACCGCGCTCGGCCTGATCGTCGGGCTCGCGGCGGTCGTCGTCGTCCGGAGCGGGGGCCGGCGTGACGACGGGGGCCGGGGTGGCGGCGACGGTCGGGGCGGCCGTCCGCGGCCCCGGAACGTCCGGGCCCCCGGATCCCCCGGATCCCCCGGATCCCCCTCTGATTATTCGGTCGTGTCCCGCGCCGAGAGGCGCTAGCCTGCCCGACGTGAACAGTCCCGAGGCGTCCAGACTCCGGCCACCGGTTCTCCGGTGGCCGTTCGTGATGCCGGGCTGAGGGACGCGCCGCGCGCGTACCCGTAGGCGCCGCCGCCTCCATCGCCGCCGCCGGACGACCGTCGCCGTGTCGTGTTCGACGTCGACTTCCGGGTGCGGGGTTTCTTCATGCCGTTCGCTCTTCTTGTCCTGGGTCTTGCCGTGTTCGCCCAGGGAACGTCCGAGTTCATGCTGTCCGGGCTGGTGCCGGACATCGCCGGAGATCTACAGGTCACCGTGCCGGCGGCGGGGGCGCTGACCTCCGCGTTCGCGGTGGGCATGGTCGTCGGGGCGCCGCTGATGGCGGTGCTCGGCCGGCGCTGGTCACGGCGGGGAGCCCTGTTGGGCTTCCTGATGGTCTTCCTCGCCGTTCATGTCGTCGGTGCCCTCACCGACAGTTTCGGAGTGCTCCTCGCCACCCGGGTGGTCGGGGCACTGGCCAACGCCGGGTTCCTGGCCGTCGCCCTGGTGACCGCCACGGGCATGGTGGCGCCGGAGGCCAAGGGGCGGGCCACGTCCACGCTGCTCGCCGACGTCACGCTGGCCTGCGTCGTCGGGGTGCCCGCCGGGGCGCTGCTCGGGCAGGTGTGGGGCTGGCGGTCGGCGTTCTGGGCGGTGGCGCTGCTGTCGGTGCCCGCTGTGGTGGCGGTCGCCCGGTCGGTTCCGGGCGGGGCCGCCGACGCCGCCGCTCCCCCGCTGCGCGGCGAGGTGCGGGCGCTGCGCAGCCCGCGCCTCCTGGTCACGATGCTGCTGGGAGCGCTGGTGAACGGAGCGACCTTCTGCACGTTCACGTACCTCGCGCCGCTGGCCACCGAGGTGGGCGGACTCGACGACGTGTGGGTGCCCGGGGTGCTGGCGCTGTTCGGGGCGGGGTCGTTCGTCGGGGTGAGTGCGGGCGGGCGGTTCGCCGACCGGCGTCCGGTGCTGATGGTGACGGCGGGCGGGGCCGCGTTGTGCGCCGGGTGGTGCGTGCTCGCGCTCGGCGCCGGAGCCCCGTTCCTGGCGCTCGGGCTCGTCTTCCTGCTGGGCGCCCTGTCCTTCGGGGTCGGCTCCACGCTCGTCTCCCAGGTGCTGTACGCGGCGGCGGGCGCGCCCACGCTGGCCGGAGGCTTCGCGACGGCCGCGCTCAACGTGGGGGCCGCGTTGGGCCCGTGGGCCGGGGGTACGGCGATCGGCGCGGGGTTCGGGTACCAGTCGCCGGTGTGGGTCAGTGCGGGGCTCGTCGCCTCCGCCCTCGCCCTCGCCCTCACGGTGTCGGCCGCGTCGGCCGCGCGAGCGACCCGGGAGTCCCGTAAGTCCCGGGAGTCCCGGGAGTCCCGGACGACAGCGGCCTGATCGTGGCGCCCGGCGAGCCGGCCCGGCGCCCGGCGCCCGGCCGACTCGTCAGAAGCCTCCGCCGAAGTCGCCTCCGCCACCGAAGCCACCGCCACCGCCGAAGTCGCCGCCCCCGAAGCCGCCGCCGAAGTCGCCGGGGTCGAAGTCCCCGCCGGAGACGTCGCCGCCCTCGTAGCCGCCGAAGTCGCCGTAGCCGGCACCGTAACCGGCGCCGTAGGCCGGGCCCGCCATCATGCTGCCCAGCATGGTGCCGACCAGCAGTCCCGGCAGGATGCCGCCGCCGAAGTAACCGCCCGCCCAGGGGCCGTAGGCCGGGCCCGCCTCCCAGTAGGGACGGCGGCCGTACTCGGTGTCCACCTCTCGGACCATCGGCTCCCGGCCGTCGGAGAGGCGGGTCTGATCGGCGGCGCACACCGGGACCTGGCGGGTGGTGCCGCCCTGCGGGGTCCAGGTGACGTCGGCGACCGACGGGCCGTGGCGCGGGTCGAAGAAGCAGGGCGGGCGGCGTTCGGGCAACTGCCTGCCCTCGCGGCGGGCGGCGAGCTGCGCGAGCGAGAAGCGGCCGTCCTCCAGCGCCTGGGTGACGGCGCGGACGTCCTCCGGCTTACGGGCGTCCGCCATGAAGGTCTTGGCCTGTTCGTAGGCGTCGAGGGCGCGTTCGTAGTCCGTGCGCATCGCGTCGTCGGCGCGCGGTTCCGCGGGGTGGAAGTCGAGGCGGTCCAGTTCCTCACCGAACGCGGTGATGTCCTCGTCGACCACCACCCGCAGCCTCTCCAGCGCCTCCCGCTGCTCCTCCTCGCGACGACGCCGGTTGCGCCGGGAGAGCGCGTAGACGCTCGCGCCGCCGACCGCCACGACCGCGCCCGCGGTGATCAGGGCACCGGTCGGCACCGTGGCGCCGCCCGGGTCCCAGGACGAGGGCGCGGAGCCGCGCACGCTGCGCAGCGCGTCGTCGACGAAGTCGTTCAGCTGGGCCTTGGTGTCACCCGCGCCCTGCGCCGCCGTGACCAGGTTGTCCACGCCCTGGCGGCTCAGCACGCTGCTGTCGGCGCGCGCGTCGAACCGGTCGCCGAGCCGGACGCCGTACAGGCCGGTGATGCCGGTCTCGGTGCGGAGGTTCCGGAAGAGGTTGTCCGTGGGGTAACCGGCGGGGAGGACCGCCACGAAGACGGGCTCGTCGGCGTCCTCGATCTTGTCGGCGAGCGCCTCGGCGTCCGAGGACGACAGCAGGCCGGAGGCGGCCGGATCCACGTACACCGGGCTCTCCCGCAGGGCCGCTCCGATCTCGGAGACGTCGGTGGCGGCCTGCGCGCCGGGCGCACCGGCCATCAGCACCGCCAGCGCGGCGATGACCGGCGCGACCAGGAGCCGTATGAGGACTCGAACACGTGCGTCCTTCATACGTTCGAAAGTACCCGAATCGACCTCAATAAGACATCAGTACGGGTGAGGAACGGACCGGGACGCCGCCCGGACACCGCCTGACACGTCCCGGGAGGAACGATCCGTGGCACCGGCTCACCCGGCGGGCGTGACCCCCGCCCGCAGCAGCCCGTACGTGTACGCGTCCTCCAGGGCCTGCCACGAGGCGGCGATGACGTTCTCCGCGACGCCCACCGTGGACCACTCCCCCGTCCCGTCGCTCGTGGAGATGAGGACCCTGGTCGTGGACTGGGTGCCGTGCACGCCCTCCAGGATGCGGACC
Organism: Streptomyces sp. NPDC028991; assembly: GCF_055564775.1. NCBI lineage: Bacteria > Bacillati > Actinomycetota > Actinomycetes > Kitasatosporales > Streptomycetaceae > Streptomyces > Streptomyces sp. NPDC028991. The sequence goes on from NZ_JBVHVP010000019.1 coordinate 9,989, forward strand.
TTGTAGTCGACCAGGTCGAGCTTGGCCAGCTCCGGGTAGATCTTCTCCAGGGCGACCCGCAGGGCGCGGTCCAGCGCGTTGACCGGGCCGTTGCCCTCGGCCGTGGCGACGATGCGCTCGCCCTTGGCCCAGAGTTTGACCGTGGCCTCGTTGGCGTGGGTGCCGTCGGGGCGGTCCTCGGCGATCGAGCGCCAGGACTCGACGTCGAAGTACTCGAGGGGGCTGCCCTCGGCCTCGGCGCGCAGCAGCAGTTCGAAGCTCGCGTCCGCGGCCTCGTAGGTGTAGCCCGCCAGTTCCCGCTCCTTGACCCGCTCGACGACCCGGCCGACCAGTTCGCGGTCGCCGCCGAGGTCGATGCCGAGTTCCCTGCCTTTGAGCTCGATGGAGGCGCGGCCGGCCATGTCGGAGACGAGCATCCGCATGGTGTTGCCGACCAGCTCGGGGTCGATGTGCTGGTAGAGGTCCGGGTCGACCTTGATCGCGGAGGCGTGCAGGCCCGCCTTGTGCGCGAAGGCGGAGACGCCCACGTAGGGCTGGTGGGTGGAGGGGGTGAGGTTGACCACCTCGGCGATGGCGTGGGAGATCCGCGTCATCTCGCGCAGCCGGCCCTCGGGCAGCACCTTCTTGCCGTACTTCAGCTCCAGCGCGGCCACGACCGGGAAAAGGTTGGCGTTGCCGACGCGTTCGCCGTAGCCGTTCGCCGTGCACTGGACGTGGGTCGCGCCCGCGTCGACCGCGGCCAGGGTGTTGGCGACCGCGCAGCCGGTGTCGTCCTGGGCGTGGATGCCGAGCCGGGCGCCGGTGTCGGCCAGCACCGTGGCGACCACGGCCTGGATCTGCGCCGGCAGCATGCCGCCGTTGGTGTCGCACAGGACGACCACGTCGGCGCCCGCTTCCGCGGCGGCGCGGACGACGGCCTTCGCGTACTCGGGGTTGGCGCGGTAGCCGTCGAAGAAGTGCTCGCAGTCGACGAAGACCCGGCGGCCCTGCGCCTTGAGGTGGGAAACCGTGTCGGCGACCATCGCGAGGTTCTCGTCGAGCGTGGTGCGCAGGGCGAGTTCGACGTGCCGGTCGTGGGACTTGGCGACCAGGGTGATCACCTGGGCGCCGGACTCCAGGAGCGCCTTGACCTGGTGGTCCTCGGCGGCGGTCGCGCCCGGGCGGCGGGTGGAGCCGAAGGCCACCAGTCGGGCGTGCCGGAAGTCGATCTCCTGCTGGGCGCGGGCGAAGAACTCCGTGTCCCGCGGGTTCGCGCCCGGCCAGCCGCCCTCGATGAAGCCCACACCGAAGTCGTCCAGGTGCCGTGCGATGGCCAGCTTGTCCGCGACCGTGAGGTTGATGCCCTCGCGCTGCGCGCCGTCGCGCAGGGTGGTGTCGAAGACGTGGAACGAATCGTCGAGTTCGCTGGTTGCGGTCATGATCTGAAGACTCCTGTATGGGATCTCGGTCTACCCGGAATGACCGGTTCCACCGTCCGTCTATGATCCCGCACGCTCTCTTCCCGGCTGGGGGTGGGCCAGGAAAAACGAAAAACCCCTCGCGGGTGCGAGAGGTCTGCGCGCGGGTCGAGGACGACGGTGTCCACCCGTACGTGGTCGTACGTGGTGGTCACTGCGGACCGGCGCGCCTGCTGCCAATAATCATGGCGAATGAGAGCACGGCGGCAGTCTGGCACAAACCGACCCCGTGCTCACCCCCGTCTCAGGATGCGAGCGCCTTGCTGGTCACCGCCGGGGGCGGGAGGCGTGGTGCGGCTGATCAGCGTGGTGGTGCCCAGCTTGCGGTCCGGTGCGGTGCTTCACCCGGTCGTGGAGGCAGACACCGGAGAAGTAGTGGGCGCTGTCCCCCCGGCCCCACGCCGAGGGCGCACCATGAGGCAAACGCATGGGCGGGCGGCCGGGCAATCCGCCGTAGGTACGACCCGGACGTGTGATCAGGCGTCCGTGACCAGGCTCTCGTCCAGGAACTCCCGCACATGGCCGAGAACCAGCCCCCGGTCAGTCCCGCGCAGCCCGATCGCCACGTGGATGGCGAAGCCGTCGAGGAGGGCGCGCAGCCGCGAGGCGTAGCGGTCGGGGTCGACGGGACGGAACTCACCGCGCGAGACCCCCTCGGCGAGCAGCGCGACCAGGTCGCGGTGCCAGGCGCCCTCGATCGCGGCCTGCCGGTCGCGGGCCTCGTCGGCGGCGTTCTGCGAGCGGTTCCAGACCTCCAGCCACAGTGTCCAGTGCGGGTCGCGGTGCCCGTCGGGGACGTACAGGTCGACGTAGGCGTCGAGGCGTTCGCGGGCCGTTCCGGGCCGGGTGAGCAGGCGGCCGCGTTCGGCTCCGAGGCGGCCCTCGCTCCACTCCAGGGTGCGCAGCAGCAGTTCGTCCTTGGAGTGGAAGTAGTAGAGGAGGTGGCCGCTGCTCATGCCCACCTCGCGGCCGAGTGCCGCCATGGTGAGTTTCTCCAGGCCGCGTTCGGCGATCATCTCCATGGCGGCGGCGAGCACGTCCTCGCGCGGCGGGGCGGTGTTGCGGCGGCGGGCGCCGGGGGTGCTCATGCGGAGGCCACCCGGACCGCGTCCGGGAGGAAGCGGATCTCCCACGGCCCGTAGCACTCGCTGTGCCAGGTGGCCACCGCTGCTCCGCACCCCCCGCACACCTGGTTGGGCCCTTCCATGCCGAGCGCTCCGCAGCACCCCGGCTCCTGGACGTCCGGATTGCCGGACAGCCGCTCGCGGGCGTCCTCCGGGTTCACCACCAGGGTGCCGCGCGGCCCCCTGGAGACCATGGTGCGGGGGCCGTCCGGCTCCCCCACCGAGACTCCGGGGAGGGTCGCCCCCTCCCACTCGGGGTCCGGGTGCGGCACGTACGGCGCCCCGCTCCGCTCGGGGTCCACCGCGTACCTGCCGGGCGGCAGGGTCGGCGGGGCGTGCCGCGAGCCGTCCGGGTTCTTGAACCCGTCGTGCTCCGGGAGCGGTGGCACCTCGGGCAGGAGACGCAGCGGCTCGGTCAGTCGGTGTCCGCAGGCCGTGCAGAGCAGTACATCCACCCGTACGTTCTACCCGATCACCGCCGCCGCCCCGCCCTCAGCCCGTCCTCGGCTGCTGCTGCGTGATGCAGTGGATGCCGCCCCCGCCCGCGAAGATCGCGCGCGCGTCCACCAGGGTCACCGTGCGCCGCGGGTGGAGCCGGCGGAAGATGCCGGCCGCGATCTCGTCGCGCGGGTCGTCGAAGCCGCAGAGCACGACGCCGCCGTTGCAGAGGTAGTGGTTGATGTAGGAGTAGTCCGCCCAGTGGCCGTCGGTCTCCAGGACGGTCGGGGCGGGTACCTCGACGACCTCCAGGCGCCGCCCGCGGGCGTCGGTGGCCGAGCGCAGGATGCCGATGGTCTCCTTGGTCACCTCGTGGTCGGGGTGGGCCGGGTCGGGCTGGTGGTGGGCGACGACGACTCCGGGGGCGGCGAAGGCGGCGACGATGTCGACGTGGCCGAGGGTGCCGAAACCGTGCGGGGGGTAGTCGCCGGTGAGGCCGCGCGGCAGCCAGATCGCCTTGCGGGTGCCGAGGTGGGCGTGGATCTCCGCCTCGACCCGCTCCTTGGTCCAGCCGGGGTTGCGCTCGGGCCCGAGCTGCACGGTCTCGGTGAGCAGGACGGTGCCCTCACCGTCGACGTGGATGCCGCCGCCCTCGTTGACCAGCGGCGAGGGGTACATACGGGCGCCGGCGAGGTCGGCGACGTACGCGCCGATCTTCGCGTCGTGGTCCCAGCGGGCCCACTCCTGGGCGCCCCAGCCGTTGAAGGTCCAGTCGACGGCGGCCAGTTCGGCGCCGTCGGTGAGGAAGGTGGGGCCGATGTCGCGCATCCAGGCATCGTCCAGCTCGCGTTCGACCGTCTCGACGCCGTCGCCCAGCAGGCCGCGCGCCTCGGCCGACTGCCCCGGACCGCACACCACCGTGACCGGCTCGAAGCGGCGGACGGCGCGGGCGACCGACGCCCAGGCGATACGCGCGGCGGCCAGGTCCTCGGGGTCCTCGAAGGTGGGGTTGGGGCCCGGCCACGCCATCCAGGTGCGCTCGTGCGGAGCCCATTCGGGAGGCATGCGGAAGCCGTCGGCGGCAGCGGTCATGGCGGGTACCTTCACAGGAAGTAGAGGCGGTTGAGGGAGACGGACTCGGCCGGTTCCGAGCGCAGCGGGTCGCCGTCCAGGGTGACCAGGCCGGTGCGCTGGTCGACGTCGACCGCGCCGGTACGGGAGTTCAGGCGCAGGTCGCCCGGGCCGATGCCGCGCGTGCCGCGCACCGCGACCCGGCGGCGGCGGGTGGGCATCGTGTCGCCGCCCTGGTCGAGGGCGGCCTGGGCTACGAAGGCCACCGATATGTCGGCGGGCGTGGCGCCGTGCGCGCCGAACTGCGGCCCGAGGACGAGGGGCTCGCAAGTGTCGGTGGCCGCGTTCGGGTCGCCGACCACGCCGTACGCCGGGAAGCCGGACTTGAGGACGAGCTGCGGCTTGGCTCCGAAGTACTCCGGGCGCCACAGGACGATGTCGGCGAGCTTGCCGGTCTCGATCGAGCCGACCTCGTGCGAGAGGCCGTGGGCGATGGCGGGGTTGATGGTCAGCTTCGCCATGTAGCGCAGGACGCGCTCGTTGTCGTGGTCGTCGTCCGGGGCGCCGAACTCGGCCTTCATCTTCCCGGCCATGGCGAAGGTGCGGCGGACGGTCTCGCCGGCCCGGCCCATGCCCTGCGCGTCGGAGGAGGTGATGCCGATCGCGCCCAGGTCGTGCAGCACGTCCTCGGCGCCCATGGTCCCGGCGCGGATGCGGTCGCGGGCCATGGCGGCGTCGCCCGGCAGGTCGGTCTTCAGGTCGTGGACGGAGACGATCATGCCGTAGTGCTCGGCGACCGCGTCCCGCCCGAAGGGCAGGGTGGGGTTGGTGGAGGAGCCGATGACGTTGGGGACACCGGCCATCTTCAGCACGTTGGGGACGTGTCCGCCGCCGCAGCCCTCGATGTGGAAGGCGTGGATGGTGCGGCCCTCCAGGACCCGGAGGGTGTCCTCCACGGAGAGGCACTCGTTCAGGCCGTCGCTGTGCAGGGCGACCTGGACGTCGTGCTCCTCGGCGACGCGCAGGGCGGTGTCGAGGGCGCGGGTGTGGGCGCCCATGTCCTCGTGCACCTTGAAGCCGGACGCACCGCCCTCGGCCAGCGCCTCGATCAGGGGGGCCCGGTCCGACGAGGAGCCCCGGCCCAGGAACCCGATGTTGACCGGCCAGGCGTCGAACGCGCCGAACGCGTGCTTCAGCGCCCAGGGCGAGTTGACGCCGACGCCCCACACGGGGCCGAACTCCTGCCCGATGACCGTCGTCACGCCGGACGCGAGCGACGCCTCCATGATGCGCGGGGAGAGCAGGTGGACGTGGGTGTCGACGGCTCCGGCGGTGGCGATGAGGCCCTCGCCCGAGACGATGGACGTGCCCGTGCCGACCACGACGTCGACCCCGTCGAGGGTGTCGGGGTTCCCGGCCCGGCCGATCCCGCAGATCCGGCCCTCGCGGATGCCGATGGAGACCTTCCTGATCCCCTGCGCGGCGTCGATCACGACGACGTTGCTGACGACGAGGTCGCAGGTCTCGCGGACGGCGGCGGCCTTGAGGTGCAGTCCGTCGCGGGCCGTCTTGCCGAAGCCGGCGAGGAACTCGTCGCCGTAGCGCTGGGCGTCGGACTCGACGCGGATCACCAGGCCCGAGTCGCCGAGGCGGAGGCGGTCGCCGGCGCGGGGGCCGTGGGTGGCGGCGTAGGCGTAGGGGTCGATGTGGACCGACTCGCTGATCTCGCGTCCCTTCGAGCGGCTCATCGCCCGCCTCCTTCCGGTGCCCCCGGTACTTCCCGTACGTCCGGCGCATCGGCTTCCCGTACGTCCTGCGCATCGGCTTCCCGTGCCTGCGGTGCGTCAGGCGCTACGTGTGCGGCGCCCAGATATCCGCAGGCCGCCGCCCGCCGCAGGGCCTCCCCCTTCGCGCCCGGCGCGTCGAGCGGCCCGTCGACCAGACCGGCGAACCCGATCGCGACGCGCCGCCCGCCGATGGGCACCAGGCCGACCTCGGCGCTCTCCCCCGGCCCGAAGCGGACCGAGGACCCTGCGGGGACGGCCAGGCGCGTGCCGTAGGCCCGCTCTCGGTCGAAGTCCAGGCGCGGGTTCGCCTCGAAGAAGTGGAAGTGCGAGGTCACGGAGACCGGCACGGTCGCGGTGTTGGTGACGGGGATGCGCACCGCCGCCTCGGGTTCGGCGTGGCCGGGGCCCGGCAGCAGGGCGCCCGGGCCCGTCGCTCCGAGGGCCCCGCCCCCGACGGGGTCGGAGACGACGGCGAGCCGGGACCCGTCGTCGAAGACGGCCTCCACATGCACCTCGGTGACCACGTCCGCGACGCCGGGCAGCACGTCGGCCGGGCCCAGTACGGACCGGGCGCGCTCGATCGCCTCCGCGAGCCGGGCGCCGTCGCGGGCGGCCTCGCACACGGTGTCCGCGATCAGCGCGGTCGCCTCCGGCACGTTCAGCCTGAGCCCGCGGGCACGGCGTGCCCGGGCCAGCTCGGCCGCCCCGAAGAGCAGCAGCCGGTCACGTTCCGTGGGAGTCAGTCTCACGACGTGGCACCTCCTTGCCGTCCACACATTAGAGCACCACTCTAAACGTCGATCCCCTTGACTGAAACCGTTGACGGATCAGCAGGACAGACGTCACATTGAGCGTCGCTCTAAAACACTGGCGGCCGTCGAAGGAGACCAGCCATGCCGATAGAACAGCGCGGAGTCGACACCATCCCCGACGGGGAACGCACCAGCGGGCCCCGGGACCTGGTCTCGATCCTGCTGGGGTCCAACCTCTGCCTGGGCGTGATCGTCTTCGGCTGGCTGCCGCCGTCCTTCGGTCTCGACTGGTGGGCGTCGGTCAGCTCGGTGGTGGCCGGCACGGTCGTCGGCACGCTGTTCACGGCCCCGCTGGCCCTGGTCTCCCTGCGCACCGGCACCAACCTGTCCACGTCGTCCGGCGCCCAGTTCGGCGTGCGGGGACGACTGGTCGGCTCGGTCGTCGGCCTGCTCCTGGCCCTCGGCTACACCGCGCTGACCGTGTGGATCGGCGGCGACGTGATGATGGGCGTCCTCGGCCGCCTCTTCGGGCTGCCGCAAGGCGGGGCCGCGTACGCCGTCGTCTACGGGCTGCTCGCCGCGGCGACCGTCGCGGGCGCCGTCTACGGCTACCGGGTGCTGCTCGCCATGTCCCGGGTGCTGGCCTTCGGCATGACCGCCCTGCTGGTCCTGGGCGTGATCGCCTACGCCCCCGACTTCACGACCGCCGCGCTGCCGGACGCGGGCGGCTATCTGCTGGGCGGGTTCTGGCCGACGTGGCTGCTCGCGGCCGTGGCCGCCGGGCTTTCCGGGCCGGTCGCCTTCATCACGCTGCTCGGGGACTACACCCGCTACATCTCCCCCGCCCGCTTCTCCTCCCGCCGGGTGCTGCACGCGACCTGGCTGGGGCTGATGCTGGGCCTGCTGGTGCCGCAGTTGTTCGGCACCTTCACCTCGTACGCCGCCCGGGCGGCCCTGGACTACGCCGGGCCGCTGGTCGACGCCGCCCCCACCTGGTACCTGATCCCGCTGCTGCTCGCCGCCTCCGCGGGTTCGGTCGGCAACGCGGGGCTGATGCTGTACTCCATGGGCCTGGACCTGGACGCCATCCTCCCGCGGGCCTCCCGGGCCCGCGCCACCTGCGCCGTCGCCGTCGTCGCCACGGGCTGTGTCTTCGTCGGGCACTACGCCTGGGACGCGCAGTCGGCGATGACGTCGTTCGTGCTGCTGCTGACGGCGATCGGCACCCCGTGGGCGGTCATCACGATGATCGGCTTCGCCCGCTGCTCAGGGGTCTACGACGCCGACGCGCTCCAGGTCTTCAACCGCCGCGCGCGGGGCGGCGCCTACTGGTTCCGGGCCGGCTGGAACGTCCCGGCCACGGTGGCCTGGGCGGCGGGCGCGGTCGTCGGCGTGCTGGCGGTGTCCCTGCCGTCGTACCAGGGCCCGCTGCTGGCGTTCACCGGCGGGGTGGACTGCAGCTTCCTGCTGTCGGGGCTGGTGGGCGGGGTGGTGTACGTGCTGTGCACGCCGGGTGCCGCCGTGGCGACGGCACCCGGTGAGGCGCTGGTCGAGCCCGCCTCCTGCCCGACCGAGTCGGGTGGTGGGCGGGCATAGGCCGGGGGTCCGGGGGCAGAACCCCCGGCACGCCCCGCACCGACACCGGGCGCCTCACACCAGCCGGTGCATCCACCCGTGCTTGTCCTCGGCCGTGCCGCGCTGGATGTCCAGCAGCGCCCGGCGCAGACGCTGCGTCACCTCACCCGGCTCGCCCCCGCTCTGCTGCCACTGCGCGCCGGCCCGCTTGACGGTGCCGACCGGAGTGATCACGGCCGCCGTTCCGCAGGCGAAGACCTCGGTGAGGGTGCCGTTCTCCGCGTCGCGCTGCCACTGCTCGACGGAGACGCGGCCCTCCTCCGCCTCGTAGCCGAGGTCGCGGGCGACGGTGAGGAGGGAGTCGCGGGTGACGCCCTCCAGGATGGAGCCGGTGAGGGCGGGGGTGACGATCTTGTCGCCGTAGACGAAGTACAGGTTCATGCCGCCGAGTTCCTCGACCCACTGGTGCTCGACCGCGTCGAGGTAGCAGACCTGGTCGCAGCCCTTGGCGGCGGCCTCGGCCTGGGCGAGCAGGGAGGCGGCGTAGTTGCCGCCGGTCTTGGCGTCGCCCATGCCGCCGGGGACGGCGCGGACGCGGTCCTCGGAGACCCAGATGGAGACCGGCTTGACGCCGCCGGGGAAGTAGGCGCCGGCCGGGGAGGCGATGACCAGGAAGAGGTACTCGTTGGCGGGCTTCACGCCCAGGCCGACCTCGGTCGCGATCATGAAGGGACGCAGGTAGAGGGATTCCTCGCCGCCGTGCGCCGGGACCCAGTCCCGGTCCTGCCGCACCAGCGCGTCGCAGGCCTCGATGAACGTCTCCACCGGCAGCTCCGGCATGCCGAGCCGGCGCGAGGAGGCCTGGAAGCGCCGCGCGTTCTTCTCCGGGCGGAAGGTGGCGACGGACCCGTCCGGGCCGCGGTATGCCTTCAGGCCCTCGAAGATCTCCTGCGCGTAGTGCAGGACCGTGGTGGCCGGGTCGAGGGAGAGCGGGGCGTACGGAACGAGCCGGCCGTCGTGCCAGCCACGGCCCTCGGTCCACTTGATCGTCACCATGTGATCGGTGAAGTGGCGGCCGAACCCGGGGTTGGCCAGGATCGCCTGCCGCTCTGCGTCGGAGAGCGGGTTGGCGGAGGGCTTGAGCTCGATCGTGGGCGTCGTCATGGGTTGATGTCCTTCACCGGTTGTCGTGACGGGCCGCGGTCACGTCCGTACGGCCGGTGGCCGGTGCTAGGACGTCCGAGCATTCCCTCATGTCGCGGCTTCGCGTTCGATTATCACGCACGGACCGAGGCGCGGACGGACACGTGGGCGGCGACGGTCGAAACGGGGGTGACCGCGGCCCAGGGTTCGATGGTCGCACCTGGCGGACGCAGGAGAAAGCCGCCGGGTGCCTTGTTTTTGGACCCGGCGGCTTCGAAAGGGATTCGATCGAGTGGCGCGGCGGGTGTCAGCCGGCTACTCGTACGGCGAGTGCGTCGCCGATCTCGGAGGTGCTCCGGGCGGGCAGGTCACCGCGCTCGCCGAGGTCGGCGGAGACGGCGTCCTCGATCCGGGCCGCCTCCGTCTCGTAGCCGAGGTGGCGCAGCAGCAGGGCGACGGACAGCACCGTGGCGGTGGGGTCGGCCTTGCCCTGGCCGGCGATGTCGGGCGCGGAGCCGTGGACCGGCTCGAACATCGAGGGGAAGTCGCCGGAGGGGTTGATGTTCCCGCTCGCGGCGACGCCGATGCCGCCGGAGACGGCCGCGGCGAGGTCGGTGATGATGTCGCCGAAGAGGTTGTCGGTGACGATCACGTCGAAGCGCTCGGGCTGGGTGACGAGGTAGATCGTGGCCGCGTCGACGTGCATGTACTCGGTGGTGACCTCGGGGTACTCGGCGGCCACCTTGTCGAAGACGTTGGTCCACAGGTGCCCCGCGAAGGTCAGCACGTTGTTCTTGTGGATCAGCGCCAGCTGCTTGCGCGGGCGGGCCTGCGCGCGGGCGAAGGCGTCGCGGACGACGCGCTCGACCCCGAAGGCCGTGTTGACGGAGACCTCGGTGGCGACCTCGTGCTCGGTGCCCTTGCGGATGGTGCCGCCGTTTCCGGTGTACGGGCCCTCGGTGCCCTCGCGGACGACGACGAAGTCGATCTCCGGCTGCCCGGCGAGCGGGGTGGCGACACCCGGCAGCAGCTTGGACGGCCGCAGGTTGACGTGGTGGTCGAAGGCGAAGCGGAGCTTCAGCAGGAAGCCGCGCTCCAGGACGCCGGACGGCACCGAGGGGTCACCGATCGCGCCGAGCAGAATGGCGTCGTGCGTCTTGAGGGCGTCGAGGTCGGCGTCGGTGAGGGTCTCACCGGTGGCGTGGTAGCGCCGGGCGCCGAAGTCGAACTCCTTGGTCTCCAGCTTCACATCCTGCGGAAGGACGGCGGAGAGGACCTTGAGACCTTCGGCCACGACCTCCTGGCCGATGCCGTCACCGGGAATCACTGCGAGATTGAGGCTGCGAGACATGCCGGCACCCTACCCCTCGTCCCACGGGATGACATGCGGCGTCCGGCATGCGGACGCCGGCCCGTCGTCTCCGGCTCAGTGACCGGTGGCGCCGCCGTTGTCGCGGCGGTCGAGGGCGCGCTGGAGGGCGGCCGCGGCGTTCTTGCGGTCGGAGTCGCCGGTACGGGAGAGGTGGCGGACTCGGCGGCGGACGGTCGTCTCGGCCATGGGAATCGACTCCTTCGGCACACGAAGAGCGCGGAAAGCGAGTGGTACGGGGAGACGCCGGAAGGGGCGGGGAGCACGATGCCGCAGGGGTTGCCTGCACGGGGCCCGGCTCACGACCGCCCATCGCTCGATCGAGCGGGACGTTCGGCTCCTACAAAGCTAAGGGAGCGCGGAGCGCCTGTCTCCACAATTACTCGGACTTCCTACTATCTGAGACGGTGCCGTCGGTCACTCCGCCCCGACCTGCGAAAACGCCGGACGGGCCAGGTCGGGGGGAGACCTGGCCCGTCCGGGGGCGCGGTGGGCGTCAGCCCATGTGCGGGTACGCGTAGTCGGTCGGCGCGACCAGCGTCTCCTTGATGGCGCGGGTCAGGGTCCAGCGCATCAGGTTCTGCGGGGCGCCGGCCTTGTCGTTGGTGCCGGAGGCACGGCCGCCGCCGAAGGGCTGCTGGCCGACCACGGCGCCGGTCGACTTGTCGTTGATGTAGAAGTTGCCGGCCGCGTAGCGCAGCTTCTCCATCGTGTACGCCGCCGCGGCACGGTCGCCCGAGATGACCGAGCCGGTGAGGGCGTAGTCGGAGACGGACTCCATCTGGGTCAGCATCTCGTCGTACGCGTCGGCCTTGCTGTCGTCGTACACGTGCACGGCGAGGAACGGGCCGAAGTACTCGGTGCGGAAGACCTCGTTCTCCGGGTCGGAGCACTCGACGACGGTCGGGCGGACGAAGTAGCCGACCGAGTCGTCGTAGGAGCCGCCCGCGACGATCGTGCAGGTCTCGTCCGTCCTGGCGCGGTCGATGGCGGCCTTGTTCTTGGCGAAGGACCGCTCGTCGATGACGGCGCCCATGAAGTTCGACAGGTCGGTGACGTCACCCATGGTGAGGTAGTCGACCTCGGCCGCGAACTCCTCCTTGAAACCGTCGTTCCAGATGGACGCCGGGATGTACGCGCGGGAGGTGGCGCTGCACTTCTGGCCCTGGTACTCGAAGGCACCGCGGGTCAGGGCGGTCTTCAGCACGGCGCGGTCGGCACTCGGGTGGGCGACCAGGAAGTCCTTGCCGCCGGTCTCGCCGACCAGGCGCGGGTAGGTGCGGTACTTCTCGATGTTGTTGCCGACCGTCTTCCACAGGTGCTGGAAGGTCTTGGTCGAGCCGGTGAAGTGGATGCCCGCGAGGTCGCGGTGCTCGAGCGCGACCTCGGAGACCGCGATGCCGTCACCGGTGACGAGGTTGATGACGCCCTTGGGCAGCCCGGCCTCCTCCAGCAGCCGCATCAGCAGCACGGCGGCGTGGGTCTGGGTCGGGGACGGCTTCCAGACCACCACGTTGCCCATCAGGGCCGGGGCGGTGGGCAGGTTGGCCGCGATCGCGCTGAAGTTGAACGGCGTGATCGCGTAGACGAAGCCCTCCAGCGGGCGGTGGTCCATGCGGTTCCACACGCCCTGGGAGTTGGCCGGGGGCTGTTCGGCCAGGATGTTGCGGGCGTAGTGGACGTTGAAGCGCCAGAAGTCGATCAGCTCGCAGGGGCTGTCGATCTCGGCCTGCTGGGCCGTCTTGGACTGGCCGAGCATGGTGGAGGCCGCGATGGTCTCGCGCCACGGGCCGGACAGCAGCTCGGCGGCGCGCAGGATGATCGCCGCGCGGTCGTCGAAGGACATCGCGCGCCACGCGGGGGCGGCGGCCAGAGCGGCGTCGATCGCGTCCTGGGCGTCCTGCTGGGTGGCGTTCGCGTACGTGCCCAGGCGGGACTTGTGGTTGTGCGGCTGCACGACGTCGAAACGCTCGCCGCCGCCCATCCGCTTGACACCGCCGATGGTGCAGGGAAGGTCGACCGGGTTGTCTGCCAGCTCCTTGAGCCTGGCCTCCAGACGGGCACGCTCGGGCGAGCCGGGGGCGTAGCCGTGCACCGGCTCGTTGACGGGGGTGGGGACCTGGGTCACAGCGTCCATGGGTTCCGTAACTCCTTACTGAGCGGGTTGTGCGAGCGGGTGCGGGCTCAGCCCTTGCTGATCATCGAACGGGCGAAGAACCGGAGGTTGGCCGGCTTCTCCGCCAGACGGCGCATGAAGTAGCCGTACCAGTCGGTGCCGTAGGCGGTGTAGACGCGCATGCGGTGCCCCTCGGCGGCCAGTCGCAGGTGCTCGTCGCCGCGGATGCCGTACAGCATCTGGAACTCGTACTCGTCGAGCTTGCGCCCGGCGGTGCGGGCCAGCTCCTGCGCGATGGAGATCAGGCGCGGGTCGTGGGACCCGATCATCGGGTAACCCTCGCCCTCCATCAGCGTCCGCAGGATGCGCACGTACGCCTTGTCGATCTCGTGGCGCTGCTGGTACGCGACCTCGGCGGGCTCCTTGTAGGCGCCCTTCACCAACCGTACGCGAGAGCCGCTGTCGGCGAGCCGGCGCGCGTCGGCCTCGGTGCGGAAGAGGTAGGCCTGGATGACGCAGCCGGTCTGCGGGAAGTCCTTCCGCAGCTCCTCGTGGATGGCGAACATCGAGTCGAGGGTGGTGTGGTCCTCGGCGTCGAGGGTGACCGTGGTGCCGATCTCGGCGGCGGCCTCGACGACCGGGCGGACGTTCTTCAGGGCCAGCTCGTGGCCGCCGTCCAGGGCCTGGCCGAACATGGACAGCTTCACCGACATCTCGGCCCGGGCGCCGAGGCCGAGCGGCCCCAGCCGGTCGACCAGCTCCAGGTAGGCGTCGCGGGCGTCCTCGGCCTGCTCCGGGGTGGTGATGTCCTCGCCGACGACGTCCATCGTCAGCTCCAGTCCCTGGTCGGTCAGGTCCCGGATGATCGGGACGATCCGGTCGACCGTCTCGCCGGGGATGAACCGGTCGACGACCGGCTTGGTCACGGGCGCGGCGGAAACCAGCCGACGCATCCGGTCGCTGCGGGACGCGGCGAGAATCACGGGACCCAGCACGGGGCACCTCCACTTACCAACCAACACAGGCCGTCGACCCGACGTTTCGGGAACGGCACGGAGAACCACCGTGAAATCTAAGGATGACCCCGATCGTCGGCCATCGACAGCTGTCACGCATCCGTGCCGCGGATCTCAGACAGATGTATGAAGGCCGCGCGCAAATGCGGCAGAATGCCCGGATGACGTCGGATTCCAGAGGTGCCGCGGGCTCCGGGAGCACCAGTGGTGACTACCAGGAGCTGGTCGACGAGATCTCCGAGCTGCTGGGGGCGCCCGCGACCCTGGAGAACCGGGACTTCGAGCTGATCGCCTTCGGCGCCTACGACAGCGAGGGCGACCTCGACCCGTCCGCCCTGGACCCGGTGCGCACCCGCTCGATCCTGACCCGGCGCTCCACCGCGGCCGTCCGGGCCTGGTTCGAGAGCTTCGGCATCACCCGCGCGAAGGGCCCGGTCCGCATTCCGCCGACCCCGGAGGCGGGCGTCTACCGCGGACGCACCTGCCTTCCGGTACGCCATCGGGGCGTCGTCCTCGGCTACGTGTGGCTCCTGGACACCGACCCTGGCCCGTCCGAGCGGCAGCTCGCGGCCGCCATGCGGGTCACCGGCCGGATCGGCGCGCTGCTCGCGGACGAGGCGCAGCACGGCGCCGACCTGAGCCGGGAGCTGCGGGCGGTACTGACCGCCGAGCGCGACTGGCAGCGGGACATGGCGGTGGCCGAACTGCGCACCGCGCTCGGCGCCCGCGCGGACACCCCGCACGCGGTGGTGTGCGTGGCCCCCTGGCCGTCGGCCGATCCCGACGACGCCCCCTCGGTGCGCACGGTGCCGGGGGCGACGGCGCTGTGCACGGTGCCGTGGGGAGCCTCGGCCCAGTCGCTGGCGCTGCTGGTCCGGTTGCGCTCGGCGGACGTGCTGACCCCGGCGACGTCGGCGGCGGGGCGGATGCTGGAGCGGGCGCGGGGCGCGGCCGGGGTCACCGGTCCGGCGGGCGCGGCGGGCGCGGCGGGCGCGGCGGGCGCGGCGGGCGCGGCGGCAGGAGTCTCCGCCCCGCGCACCGGGCTGGCGGAGCTGGAGGCCGCCTGGCGGGAGGCGTCGGCGGCGGCCCGGGCGGCGCGCGCCGAGAGCCGGTTCGGGCCGGTTGCCGAGTGGACGTCGATCGGCGCGTTCCGCCTGCTGACCGCGCTGCCGGCGCGGTCCGCCCACGATCCCGCGGTACGGGTCCTCCTCTCCCCCGCCCACCGCGAGCTGGCCCGCACCGCCGAGGTCTACCTGGACTGCGCGGGCCAGGCCGGCCGCACTGCCGCCGAGCTGGGGATTCACCGGCAGACCCTGTACTACCGCCTGTCCCGGGTCGAACAGCTCACGGGACTGGATCTGGACGACGGGGAGGACCGGCTGCTGCTGCACATGGCACTCAAGGCGTGGAGCCTGGAGCGGCCCCCGCGATGAGCCGGCGCAAACCCTCCGTCAGCCGCTCCGCCTCGGGCGCCGACTTCGGATCGAAGGCCCACTGAGCCATGAGCCCCATCATCAGCGTCGTGTAGAGGCTGCCGAGCGTGTCCACGACCTCCTCCGGCACGTCCTCCTCGCGACCGCCGGCGAACAGCGCGACGAAGCCGCGGGAGCCCTCCCGCTGGGCGCGTGCCAGGTGGTCGCGCACCTCGGGCAGCTGATCACCCAGGACCACGATCTCCAGGCTGAGGTGCCACAACGAGCCCGGGGCCCGCATGGTCCCGATGATGTTCGACCACACCGACTCGAACCGCTCCAGCGAGCCGGGCTCTCCCCGCACGTCACCGTCGAAGACCTCGGACACGCCCTCGACGAGGGCCACGTACGCCTGGGCGAGCAGGGCGTCCTTGGAGCCGTAGTGATAGCCGATCGACGCCAGGTTCGTCCCCGACTCCTTGACGATGTCGCGGGCCGTCGTGCGCATGAACCCCTTGGCGAGAAGGCAGCGCTGGGCGCCTTCGAGCAGATCCTCACGGTGTCCCATGCCGCCACCCTACCCCTCGATCCATACACACGTCCCATACGAGCGTCATAGACAGTTGTATATTTCGTCCGTACAGTCGCCGCATGACAACCACACCGCCCCGCGCCGGCCGCCGCGAATGGGCCGCGCTCGCCGTGCTGATGCTTCCGCTGCTGCTGGTCTCCATGGACGTGTCGGTGCTGTACTTCGCCGTCCCGGCGATCAACGCCGACCTCGGACCGAGCGGCACCCAGCAGCTGTGGATCTTCGACGCCTACGCCTTCGCCGTGGCCGGCCTGCTGATCACCATGGGGTCGGTGGGCGACCGCATCGGCCGCCGCAAACTGCTGCTGATCGGCGCGGCGGCCTTCGGTGCCGCCTCACTGGCCGCGGCGTACGCGCACAGCGCCGAGATGCTCATCGCCGCCCGCGCGCTGCTCGGCATCGGCGGTGCGACGCTGATGCCCTCGACGCTGGCCATGGTTCGTTCGCTCTTCACCGACCCGGCCCAGCGGGCGCAGGCCATCGCGGTCTGGTCCGGCGTGATGACGGCCGGCGTGGCGCTCGGCTCGGTGCTGAGCGGGCTGCTGGTGGAGTTCTTCTGGTGGGGCTCGGTCTTCCTGGTGAACCTGCCGGCGATGGCCCTGCTCCTGGTCCTGGGCCCGCTCCTGCTGCCCGAGTCGAAGGACCCCGACCCGGGGCGCTTCGACTGGGTGAGCGTCCCGCTGTCGACGGCCGCGGTGCTCCCGGTGGTCTACGGCCTGAAGGAGATCCCGTCCGAGGGCTGGAACGTCCGGTACGTCATGGCGGTCACCGTGGGTCTGCTGTTCGCGGCGCTGTTCGTGCACCGGCAGCGGACCGCCGCCTCACCGATGGTCTCCCCGGCCCTCTTCCGCGGGCGCGGTTTCGCCCCGGCCGCCGTCCTCAACCTCGTCACGATGTTCGCGATGATGGGTTCGGCCTTCTTCACCACGCAGTACATCCAGTCGGTCGCGGGCAAGAGCGCGCTGGAGGCGGCCCTGTGGGCGCTGCTGCCCTCCGTGCCGATCGGCTTCGCGGCCCCGCTCGCCACCCGCCTGGTGCTCAAGGGCGTCAACCGTGCCCACGTGGTGTCGGCGGGCTTCGTCCTCGCCGCGTGCGGCTACGTACTGCTGACGTTCGTGGACACGGACGCACTGGCCCTGGTGCTGGTGGCCTGCGGAGTCCTCGCCTCGGGCGTCACCATGGTGATGTCCCAGATCATGGACCTCGCGCTGAGCGCCGCGCCGGTGGAGCGGGCGGGCTCCGCGTCTTCGCTGATGGAGACCGGCGCGGAGTTCGGCGGGGCACTGGGCATGGCGGTGCTCGGTTCCATCGGTACGGCCGTCTACCGGCAGCAGATGCCGGACTCCGCGCCGCCGGCGGCGCACGAGACGCTGGGCGGCGCGCTGGCCGTGGCCCGGCAGTTGCCCGGACGCACGGGAGACGCCCTGGCGACGGCGGCGCGGGAGGCGTTCACCAGCGGGATGCACGCGGCGGCGCTCGCGGGCGCGGTGGTGCTCGCCGGTGCGGCGGTCCTGGCGTCGGTGACGCTGCGCAGGGTTCGGGTGCGGGAGGAGGCGTGCACGGAGAACGCCGGACGGGCTGACTCGGTCAGCCCGTCCGGCGTTTGAGGACGAGGCCCGTTCGGGGCCGTGGCGGGGGCCCGGGGGCAGCGCCCCCGGAGCCGGTCGCTCAGACCAGGTTCACCGACCGGGCCGACGTCGCGCCGATCTCCGCCGCGACCTCCGCCAGCACCCCGGAGGGCACCGTGTCGTCGACCGTCAGCACGGCCAGCGCCTCGCCGCCGACCGTCGCGCGGGCCACCTGCATGCCCGCGATGTTGATGCCGGCCTCGCCGATGACGCGGCCGACGGTGCCGACGACGCCGGGACGGTCCTCGTAGCGCAGGACGACCATGTGGTCGGCGAGGGCGAGGTCCACGTCGTACTCACCGACGGCGACGATCTTCTGGAGGTGCTTGGGGCCGGCCAGCGTGCCGGAGACCGACACCTCCTCGCCGTCCGAGAGGGTGCCGCGCACGGTGACGACGTTGCGGTGCTCCGGGGACTCCGAGCTGGTGGTCAGCCGGACCTCCACGCCGCGCTCCTGGGCGAACAGCGGGGCGTTGACGTAGGAGACGGTCTCGTCGACGACGTCCTCGAAGACGCCCTTGAGGGCGGAGAGCTCCAGCACCTTCACGTCGTGCTGGGTGATCTCGCCGTAGACCTCGACGTCGAGGCGGACGGCGACCTCGCCGGCCAGTGCGGTGAAGATACGGCCGAGGCGCTCGGCGAGCGGCAGGCCCGGCTTGACGTCCTCGGCGATGACGCCGCCCTGGACGTTGACCGCGTCCGGGACCAGTTCGCCGGCGAGGGCGAGGCGGACCGACTTGGCGACGGCGATGCCGGCCTTCTCCTGGGCCTCGTCGGTGGAGGCGCCGAGGTGCGGGGTGGCGACCACCTGGTCGAACTCGAAGAGCGGCGAGTCGGTGCAGGGCTCCTTGGCGTACACGTCGAGACCGGCGCCGGCGACGCGGCCCTCCTTGAGCGCCGAGTACAGCGCCTCCTCGTCGACGATGCCGCCGCGCGCGGCGTTGACGATGCGGACGCTCGGCTTGACCTTGCGCAGCGCCTCGTCGCCGATCAGGCCGAGGGTCTCGGGGGTCTTCGGCAGGTGGACGGTGATGAAGTCGGAGACCTCGAGCAGCTCGTCCAGCGACAGCACCTTGACGCCCATCTGCGCGGCCCGCGCGGGCTGCACGTAGGGGTCGTAGGCGACGACCTTCATGCCGAAGGCCGACATGCGCTGCGCGACGAGGGCGCCGATGCGGCCCAGGCCCACGACACCGAGGGTCTTCTCGGCGAGCTCGACACCGGTGTACTTGCTGCGCTTCCACTCGCCGTTCTTGAGCGCGGTGTTGGCCTGCGGGATGTTGCGTGCGGTGGCGACGATCAGACCGCAGGCCAGCTCGGCGGCGGTCACGATGTTGGAGGTCGGGGCGTTGACCACCATGACGCCGGCCTTGGTGGCGGCGGAGACGTCCACGTTGTCCAGGCCGACTCCGGCGCGGGCGACGACCTTGAGCTTCTTCGCGGCGGCGATGGCCTCGGCGTCGACCTTGGTCGCGGAGCGGACCAGGATCGCGTCCACCTCGGCGATGGCGGGGAGCAGTTCGGCCCGGTCCGCGCCGTTGCACTGGCGGATCTCGAAGTCGGGGCCGAGCGCGTCCACGGTCGCGGGCGACAGCTCTTCGGCGATGAGTACGACGGGTTTCGAGCTCACGTGAGTCCTCACAAGTCCAATGCGGACGGCCGTCCCGACGGCCGCAGGCGGTGGAGGGTTGGTGGCCGCGTGGAAGACGCACGACGCTGTGGGCCTGACGCGTATGTTGTGCAGCAGTCTAGTGGCGCGGCGGCGGGCGTCCTGCGCCTCTGCGGAAGGATCACCCGTCCGTGGCCGGACGGGTTGGACAACGCCGCGCGTACGACGTCACCCGCGGTTCGCCGAAGGGGCCGGAGCGGCTTCGCTCCGGCCCCTCGGGCGTGAGGCTTACGCCTCCTCGTCGACCCAGCTCATGAGCTTGCGCAGCTCCTTGCCGGTGGTCTCCAGCAGGTGCTCGGAGTCCTGCTGCTTGTACTCGTTGTACTTCTTCAGACCGCCGTGGTACTCGTCCATCCACTGCTGGGCGAACGTGCCGTCCTGGATCTCGGCGAGGACCTTCTTCATCTCGGCCTTGGTGGCGTCGGTGATGATCCGCGGACCGGTGACGTAGTCGCCCCACTCGGCGGTCTCGGAGATCGACCAGCGCATCTTCTCCAGGCCGCCCTCGTACATGAGGTCCACGATCAGCTTCAGCTCGTGCAGGCACTCGAAGTAGGCGATCTCCGGCTGGTAACCGGCCTCGGTCAGGGTCTCGAAGCCCGCCTTGACCAGCGCGGCCGTGCCACCGCAGAGGACGGCCTGCTCGCCGAACAGGTCGGTCTCGGTCTCCTCGGTGAAGGTCGTCTTGATGACGCCGGCGCGGGTGCCGCCGATGCCCTTCGCGTACGACAGGGCCAGCGCGAAGCCGTTGCCCGTGGCGTCCTGCTCGACGGCCGCGATGCAGGGAACGCCGCGGCCCTCCTCGTACTGACGGCGCACCAGGTGGCCCGGGCCCTTGGGGGCGACCATGCAGACGTCCACGCCGGCCGGGGGCTTGATGAAGCCGTAGCGGATGTTCAGGCCGTGGCCGAAGAACAGCGCGTCGCCGTCCTTCAGGTTGTCCTTGATGTGCTCCTCGTAGACCTGGGCCTGGATCGGGTCCGGGACGAGGATCATGATGACGTCGGCCTCGGCGGCGGCCTCGGACGGGCTCACCACGCGCAGGCCCTGCTCCTCGGCCTTGGCCTTGGACTTGGAGCCCTCGTGCAGACCGACGCGCACGTCGACGCCGGAGTCGCGCAGCGACAGGGCGTGGGCGTGGCCCTGGCTGCCGTAACCGATGACCGCGACCTTGCGGCCCTGGATGATGGACAGGTCGGCGTCGGCGTCGTAGAACAGCTCGGCCACTGGGTTCTCTCCTTGTGTGCAGGTGTTGCGTCCCACCGTATGCCGGTGAGGGGAAGGGAAGGCTCGGGGTCTCGGAATGCGGGCGGCCGGACTGTCGCCGACCGCCCGTTTCCGTCGTTATGCGGACCGGTCGAGTGCGCGCAGCGAGCGGTCCGTGATCGAACGGGCGCCGCGGCCGATGGCGATCGTGCCGGACTGGACGAGTTCCTTGATGCCGTACGGTTCCAGCATCTTGAGCATGGCGGACAGCTTGTCGCTGCTGCCGGTGGCCTCGATGGTGACGGCCTCCGGGGAGACGTCGACGGTCTTGGCGCGGAAGAGCTGGACGATCTCGACGATCTGCGAGCGCGTCTCGTTGTCGGCGCGCACCTTCACCAGGACGAGTTCGCGCTGGACCGCCTGGGTGGGCTCCAGCTCGACGATCTTGAGCACGTTGACCAGCTTGTTGAGCTGCTTGGTGACCTGCTCGAGCGGGAACTCCTCGACGCTCACCACGATGGTGATGCGGGAGATGTCGGGGTGTTCGGTGACGCCGACGGCGAGCGAGTCGATGTTGAAGCCGCGGCGGGAGAACAGGGCGGCGATCCGGGCGAGGATGCCGGGGGTGTTCTCCACCAGGACGGAGAGCGTGTGCTTGGACATGATCTCTTCGGTCTCTCTCGCTCAGTCGTCTTCGTTGTCGCCGAAGTCGGGGCGGACGTCCCGGGCGGCCATGATCTCGTCGTTGGAGGTGCCGGCAGCGACCATCGGCCAGACCATCGCGTCCTCGTGGACGATGAAGTCGACGACGACGGGACGGTCGTTGACGGAGTTGGCCTCCTCGATGACCTTGTCGAGGTCGGCGGGGTCCTC
Source organism: Streptomyces sp. NPDC028991 (assembly GCF_055564775.1). Taxonomy (NCBI): domain Bacteria; kingdom Bacillati; phylum Actinomycetota; class Actinomycetes; order Kitasatosporales; family Streptomycetaceae; genus Streptomyces; species Streptomyces sp. NPDC028991. The sequence goes on from NZ_JBVHVP010000019.1 coordinate 31,217, forward strand.
GCAGCGGATGGCGTAGCAGCCCATGGCCTCCGACAGCTTCACGAAGTCGGGGACGCGGGTGCCGCGGGCGTTCGGATTGACGTCCTCGGGACCGGAGTGCAGGACGGTGTTGGAGTACCGCTGGTTGTAGAACAGGGTCTGCCACTGGCGGACCATCCCGAGGGCGCCGTTGTTGATGATGGCGACCTTGATCGGGATGTTGTTCAGGGCGCAGGTGGTGAGTTCCTGGTTGGTCATCTGGAAGCAGCCGTCGCCGTCGATCGCCCAGACGGCCTGTTCGGGCGCGCCGGCCTTGGCCCCCATGGCGGCCGGGACGGCGTAGCCCATGGTTCCGGCGCCGCCGGAGTTCAGCCAGGTGGCGGGCCGCTCGTACTGGACGAAGTGCGCGGCCCACATCTGGTGCTGGCCGACACCGGCCGCGAAGATCGTGCCCTCGGGCGCCAACTGCCCGATGCGCTCGATGACCTGCTGCGGGGAGAGCGATCCGTCCTCGGGCTGGTCGTAGCCCAGGGGGTAGGTGTCGCGCCAGCGGCTGAGGTCCTTCCACCAGGCGGTGTAGTCACCCCTGTTGCCCTCGCTGTGCTCCTTCTGGACGGCCTGCACGAGGTCGGCGATGACCTCCCGGGCGTCGCCGACGATCGGCACGTCGGCGGCGCGGTTCTTGCCGATCTCGGCCGGGTCGATGTCGGCGTGGACGATCTTGGCGTACGGGGCGAAGCTGTCCAGCTTGCCGGTGACTCGGTCGTCGAAGCGGGCTCCGAGGGCGACGATCAGGTCGGCCTTCTGCAGCGCGGTGACGGCGGTGACCGCACCGTGCATGCCCGGCATTCCCACGTGCAGCGGGTGGCTGTCGGGGAACGCGCCGAGCGCCATCAGGGTGGTGGTGACGGGCGCTCCGGTGAGTTCGGCGAGGACCTTCAGCTCGGCCGTGGCCCGCGCCTTGAGCACGCCGCCGCCGACGTAGAGCACCGGGCGCTTGGCGGTGGTGATGAGCTTGGCGGCCTCGCGGATCTGCTTGGCGTGCGGCTTGGTGACCGGGCGGTAGCCGGGCAGGTCCATGACCGGCGGCCAGGAGAAGGTGGTCTTCTTCTGGAGGGCGTCCTTCGCGATGTCGACCAGGACCGGGCCCGGGCGGCCGGTGGCGGCGATGTGGAACGCCTGCGCGATCACCCGGGGGATGTCCTCGGCCTTGGTGACGAGGAAGTTGTGCTTGGTGATCGGCATGCTGATGCCGACGATGTCGGCCTCCTGGAAGGCGTCCGTGCCGATCGAGGAGGACGCCACCTGGCCGGTGATCGCGACCAGCGGCACGGAGTCCATGTGCGCGTCGGCGATCGGGGTGACCAGGTTGGTGGCGCCGGGGCCGGAGGTCGCCATGCACACGCCCACCTTGCCCGTGGCCTGCGCGTAGCCGGTGGCCGCGTGGCCGGCGCCCTGCTCGTGGCGGACCAGGACGTGGCGGACCCTGGTGGAGTCCATCATCGGGTCGTACGCCGGAAGGATCGCACCGCCGGGAATGCCGAATACCGTGTCGGCGCCGACCTCCTCGAGAGAGCGGATGAGGGACTGCGCACCCGTGACGTGCTCGGGGGCGGACTGTCCTCCGGATCGGGGCCGCGGCTGCGGGTGATGGGCCCCGGTGGCCTGCTCGGTCATCGGCATTCTCTTCTCGATGCTGAGGGTTTTGATGCTGGGGTTTTTGCGAGGTTTCGGGCGGTGCGTGACTGTTGCTCGGCGACGCTGGTGCAACAAAAAACCCCTCGTGCCATAAGGCAAGCGAGGGGAGCGCGTCGGGTGTGGGTCGCCGGGAGTCCGGGTCGGTCCGGACATCACCAGCTCAGCCGACGCGCTTTCCAAGTACGAGAATTCGGGTGCGCATGGCACTGACCCTCCCCCCGACGCGCACCCACTGTCAAGTGGGTGGGACGGGAGTCTCATCATGTGAGCGGAGGGCCGTGCCACCACCCATGACGGCCGGCAGCGCGGAGCCGACACCACCGGCGACCTGACCGGCGCCGCCGCCACCGACCCCCGTGCCGACCCCCGGTCCGCCTCCCTTGCCGACCCCGGTACCGACCCCCGGTCCGCCTCCCGTGCCGACGCCCTTGGCGTACACCCCCGCGCCACCGCCTGCGAAGGCCGGTTCGGCCGGTCCGTGCGGCACCGGGTAGTGGCCGGTTTTGAGCGCCCGGCGCAGCCGGTACTCGTCCAGCGGCCCGGAGAAGGCCATGCCCTGCCCGTGTGTACAGCCCATCGCGCGCAGGGCGACGATCTGCTCGGGCAGGTCCACCCCGTCGGCCACGGACTTCAGCCCGAGGTCGGTGGCGATGCGCAGCAGACCGCTGGTGATCTTGTGCAGCCGCGCCGACTCGACGACGCCCTCGATCAGGCCGCGGTCGAGCTTGAGGACGTCCACGGGGAGGCGCCGCAGCGCGGTGATCGCCGCGTAGCCGCTGCCGAAGCCGTCGAGGGCGATGCGGACGCCCACCCGTCGCAGGGCGTTCAGCCGGCGGTCCAGCTCGTCCAGGCCGACCCGTGGATCGATGTCCGACAGTTCGATCACGAGTGAGCCGGGTGGCAGGCCGTGCCGGGTCAGCAGCGCCTCCACCGACCCGAGCGGCATGGAGCGGTCCAGCAGCCGACGGGCGCCGATGCGTATGGCCACGGCCACCGGCAGCCCGGCCGCCGTGCGTTCGGCGGCCTGCTCGACGGCCTCCTGGAGCACCCAGCGGTCCAGTTCGGCGGTCTTGTCGCCGTCCTCGGTCACGCGCAGGAACTCGGCGGGGGTGAACAGCACCCCCTGAGAGGAGCGCCAGCGCGGCTGGGCACAGACGGACGCGATCCGGCCGTCCGCCAGGGAGACCACCGGCTGGTGCAGCAGCGCGAACTCGCCGTCGTGCAGAGCGGCCCGCAGGCGCGTGGCCAGCTCGGCCTTGCGTACGACGTCCTGCTGCATCTGTGGCCGGTACAGCTCGACGCGTCCCTTGCCACCCGCCTTGGCCCGGTACATCGCGAGGTCGGCGTTGCGCAGCAGCTCGCCCGCGCCGAGGCCGGGCTCGGCGAAGGCGACCCCGATGGAGGCGTTGACCCGGACATCGTTGCCGTCGATGAGGTAGGGCTGCGAGAGCGTCAGCCTGAGACGGTCGGCGAGTTCCAGGATGTGCCCCTCGCGGGCCGCCCGGTCCCGGGCGCCGTCCCCGACGATCAGGGCCGCGAACTCGTCGCCGCCCAGCCGGGAGGCGGTGTCCCCCTTGCGGACGGCCTCGTGGAGTCTGCGGGCGGCCTGCACGAGCAGCTCGTCGCCGGCCTGGTGCCCGATGGTGTCGTTGACGGCCTTGAAGCCGTCGAGGTCGATGAAGAGCACGGCCGTACCGCGCAGGGCGGCGCCGCGGTCGGAGGCACGGCGCCCGGACAGGGCCTGCTGGACGCGCCGGGTGAACAGGGCGCGGTTGGGCAGGTCGGTCAGCGGGTCGTGTTCGGCGTTGTGCTGGAGCTGCGCCTGGAGGCGCACTCTTTCCGTCACGTCCCGGCTGTTGAAGATCAGACCGCCATGGTGACGGTTGACGGTGGACTCGACGTTGAGCCAGCCGCCGTCCCCGGAGCGGAAGCGGCACTCGATGCGCGTGGTGGGTTCCTCGACCGGGCTCGCGGCGAGGAACCGGCGCACCTCGTGCACCACGCAGCCGAGGTCCTCCGGGTGGATCAGACCGGCCAGTTCGCTGCCGACGAGTTCCTCGGCGGGGCTGCCGTAGACGCCGGCGGCGGCCGGGGAGACGTAGCGGAGGATGCCGTTGGGCGCGGCGATCATGATGACGTCGCTGGAACCCTGCACCAGGGAGCGGAAGTGGTTCTCCTTCTGGGCCAGTTCCTGGGTGAGGGTGATGTTGTCGAGCAGCATGATGCCCTGCCGCACGACGAGCGCGAGCACCACGGTGCCGCCGGTCAGCAGTACCACGCGGTCGACGCTTCGGCCGTTGAGGACGTTGTAGAGGATGCCCAGGGTGCAGACCGCGGCGGCGAGGTAGGGCGTGAGCGCGGCCAGTGACCCCGCGATGGGCCGGGAGGCCGGATAGCGGCCGCGCTCGCCCCCCGGGCCGGGCACCGGTGCGGGCGCGGGCTGGTGACCGGTGCCGCGCTGTCCGGGCACGTGCTCGCGCACCACGCGCGTGTGCCCACCGGTCCCTTCCTCGTCCGACGGCCGACCCCGCCGGGACGCCGCCCAGGGCGCGTAGGCGAGCAGCAGCGAGCCGGCGAACCAGCCCGCGTCGAGCAACTGGCCCGAGCGGTAGCTGTGGTGCAGCAGCGGCGAGGTGAACAGGGCGTCGCAGACCACCGTCAGGGCGAGTGCCCCGATGGCGGTGTTGACCGCCGACCTGCAGACGGGCGACCGCCGGAAGTGCAGGGCCAGCACCATGCTGACGAGGGCGATGTCGAGCAGCGGGTAGGCCACCGAGAGCGCGGAGTGCGCCACGCTGGAACCGCCCTCGGCCTTGGCCGCCTGGGCGAGCGCCAGGCTCCACGCCAGAGTCACCAGCGAACCGCCGATCAACCAGGCGTCCAGGCCCAGGCAGATCCAGCCGGCCTTCGTCACCGGACGCTTGGCCAGCACCAGCAGCCCCACGATGGCGGGCGGCGCGAAGCACAGGAAGAACAGGTCCGCGTAGCTGGGACTGGGCACGGGCTGGCGCAGGACGACCTCGTACCACCCCCAGACCAGATTGCCCAGGGCCGCCATGGCCGAGGAGAGGGCGAACAGCAGCCAGGCCGGTCGAAAGCGGACCCGGCGCCCGCGGGCGTAGACGAAGCAGGAGACCGCGGCGGCCGCCGCGGCGGCGCTCAGCCCGAAGTCGCCCATGATCTTGGCGACGTAGTCCGAGCCCCAGCCGAACGCGGAACCGACGGCGTATCCCGCGCAGGCCAGGGCCAGCGCGAGCTGGCGGACGAGGGCCGGCCCGCCGGCGGCGGCCGACGGCCGGGGCAGCAGCGGTCCGGGCGAGGGCTGCGTCCGCAGCGCTCCGTCCAGGACGGGCGTGGGGGGCGGCGGACTCACCGGGGCCTCCCGGTCCGGGCCGCTCCCGTGTCCCGCGGGCCCCGGTGCGCCGGCTGCGCCTGCCTCCTGCGGCCGCTGTGCCGACGCTGTTGAGGACCGCACTGACCGCGACCGTGCCGGTCCCGTCTGCGCGTGGTCGTGGTCGTGCGCCAGGGTCGCCGGCGGCGGCTCCGCCGCGTCGGGTCGTTCGTCCATAGGCCGTGCATCGCCCGTCGCCCCCCTCACAGTCTGAGATGTTCGTCCCCGGCGCCGAACGGTGCGCGGCGCATCCCCTGTCGGACGATACACCAGTCTCGTCACTCAGGGACATAGGTTCTCTACGCTCCGTGACGACCAGCGGATATGCGCGTACCCACCGCATCCGGGGAGTTGCGGAGGGTACCTGAAACGGATTACGCGCCCGTCGTCAGGATCACGTTGCGCAACGGCTCCCGGTTCACGAACCGGCTCAACTGGTCCACCAGCAGCCGCTTGGCGCGCGGCAGGAAGGCGGAGGTCGGCCCACCCGCGTGGGGGCTGACGAGCACGCCCGGAGCCTGCCACAGGGGGTGGCCCGGCGGCAGCGGTTCCGGGTCGGTCACGTCGAGGGCGGCGGTGAGACGCCCGCTCTCCAGTTCGGCGAGCAACGCCTTCGTGTCGACGACGGGGCCGCGCGCGACGTTGACGAGCAGCGCGCCGTCCTTCATCCCGGCCAGGAAGTCCGCGTCGACCAGGCCACGGGTGGCCTCGGTGAGCGGCGTGGAGACGATGACGACATCCGCCCGCGGGAGCAGCGCGGGCAGTTCGGTGAGCGGATGCACCGGGCCGCGCGCCGTGGTGCGGGCGGAGCGCGCGACGCGCACTACCGGCGCGACCTCGAACGGCACGAGCCGGTCCTCGATCGCGGCGCCGATCGAGCCGTACCCGACGATCAGCACCTTGCGGTCGGCGAGCGCGGGCCGGAACCCGCCGAGCCACTCACCCCGGTCCTGCGCGCGGACGAAGTCGGGAATGCCGCGCAGCGACGCCAGGATCAGGGTCAGGGTGAGCTCCGCGGTGCTGGCCTCGTGGACGCCGCGGGCGTTGCACAGCCGTACGCCCGCGGCCAGGTGCCCGAGCCCGGGCTCCACGTGGTCGATACCGGCGGAAAGGGTCTGGACGACCTGCACGGAGCGCATCCGGGGCAGCGGGCGTACGCCGACGCCGCTGGGCTTCATGTAGGGGACGACGTAGAACGCGCAGTCGGCCGGGTCGGCGGGGAACTCCTCTTCACCGTTCCAGAAGCGGTAGGCGGGACCTTCGGGGAGGCCCTCGATCTCGTCCGGCGGGATGGGCAGCCACACGTCAGGAGTCATGGTCAGGAGGCTATGTCAGGGGCGCGAAACGGCAGAGGTTAGGTTGGGTGGCCTGACGAGGGAGGGTCACGACCAGGTGGAGCGCAGGACGATCGGCGCGACGGCACTCTCGGTGGGGGCCGTCGGACTGGGGTGCATGCCGATGAACTGGGCGTACAGCGCGTCGCGGCAGCGCGGCGAGGAGTCGGTCAGGGCGGTGCACCGCGCCCTCGACCTGGGTGTCTCCCTGCTGGACACGGCGGACATGTACGGCCCGTTCACCAACGAGCTGCTGCTGGGACGGGTGTTGAAGGAGCGGCGGTCCGACGCCTTCGTGTCGACCAAGGTCGGTCTCCTGGTGGGCGATCAGCACATCGTGGCCAACGGCCGTCCCGGCTACGTGCGGCGTGCGTGCGACGCCTCGCTGCGCCGGCTGCAGACCGACGTCATCGACCTCTACCAGCTGCACCGCGCCGACCCCGAGATACCCGTCGAGGAGACGTGGGGCGCGATGGCGGAGCTGGTCCGGGCCGGGAAGGTACGGGCCCTCGGGCTCTGCGCGGTCGGCGCGCGGTCGGCCCGCCGGCCGGGGTCCCGGCTGCACGACGCGACGATCCGGCAACTGGAGCGGGTGCAGCAGGTCTTCCCGGTGAGCGCGGTCGAGGCGGAACTGTCGGTCTGGTCGCCTGAGGCGCTGCGGACGCTGCTGCCGTGGTGCGTCTCGCGCGGGGTCGGTTTCCTCGCCGCGATGCCGCTCGGCAACGGCTTCCTGACCGGCACGCTGACGCCGGGGCAGGGCTTCGAGCCGGAGGACCTGCGCGCCCGGCACCCCCGGTTCACCGCCGAGATGATGGCGGCCAACCAGCCGATCGTGGCCGGCCTGCGCCGGATCGCGGCCCGGCACGGCGACTCGGTCACACCGGCGCAGGTGGCGCTGGCCTGGGTACTGGCGCAGGGCCGGCACGTGGTGCCGGTGCCGGGCACCAAGCGGGAGCGCTGGGTGGCGCAGAACGCGGGGGCGGTGGAGCTGCGGCTGACCGAGCGGGATCTGGCGGAGGTGCGGGGGCTGCCCGCGGCGCAGGGCTCGTGGGAGTGACTCCCGCGATGGCCGGGTTCGGAATCCGGCGATCGGGAACTTGGAGGGCGCGTGCGGTGTATGACAAGGAGAACCCGCCGCGTCGAAGGGACCATGATCGTGCAACGACGAGCCGTGTCGGCCGTGTTGGCCACCGCCGCCCTGCTGCTGACGGCAGGCTGCTCCTCCGGCGGCGGAGAACCGTCGGGCGCGGACGGGAACACCTCGCCGAGCCGTACGGCGGCGCAGTCCTCGCCCCCGGGCTCGGCCGCCGAGCGGACGCCGCCCGCCAAGGGCTCCGTGGAGGTGGTCCGCACGGTCACCACGGGGTTGCGGAGCCCCTGGGGTCTGGCGCCGCTGCCGGGCGGTGACCTGCTGGTCTCCTCCCGTGACGAGGCCACGGTCACCCGGGTCGACGAGAAGACGGGCGAGAAGACGGAGCTGGGCGAGGTGCCCGGGGTGTCGCCGGCCGGCGAGGGCGGCCTCCTCGGCATCGCGCTCTCCCCGGACTACGCCTCGGACCACATGATCTACGCGTACTTCACCTCGGCCTCGGACAACCGCGTCGTGCGCATGCTGTACGACGAGAAGAAGCCGTCCGGTGAACAGCTGGGCGCGCCGGACACGGTCTTCCGGGGCATTCCCAAGGGCGTCGTCCACAACGGCGGACGGATCGCCTTCGGCCCCGACGGGATGCTCTACGCGGGCACGGGCGAGAGCGGTGACACGGGCCTGTCCCAGGACAAGGAGTCCTTCGGCGGGAAGATCCTGCGGATGACGCCGGAGGGCGACCCGGCGCCCGGCAACCCCTTCCCCGACTCCGCGGTGTACTCGTACGGCCACCGGAACGTGCAGGGGCTGGCCTGGGACGACAGGCAGCGGCTGTTCGCCTCGGAGTTCGGGCAGAACACCTGGGACGAGCTGAACGCGATCAAGCCGGGCGACAACTACGGCTGGCCGGAGGCGGAGGGCGAGTCCGGCGGCTCGCGGTTCCACGACCCGCTCGCCCAGTGGAGTACCGACGAGGCCTCCCCCAGCGGCATCGCCCACGCCGAGGGCTCCGTGTGGATGGCAAGCCTGCGCGGCGAGCGGCTGTGGCGCGTCCCGCTGAAGGGCACGGAGACCGCCGCCGACCCCCAGGCGTTCCTGGCGGGTGAGTACGGCCGGCTGCGCACGGTCGTCCCGGCGGGCGGCGACAGGCTGTGGCTCATGACCAGCAACACGGACGGCCGGGGCGACGCGAAGGAGGGCGACGACCGGATCCTGGAGCTCAAGGTGACCTAGTGCGGCGCAGGGGCGCAGGTGGCGCGACCGGGTCCGTCACTCCTCCGCCGACCGCGCGGGAGGCGGCAGGTGGACGACCACCTTGCCCGAGGTGAGGTCTATCGGGCCGTGGCCGGGGTCGCCGTCGCCGACGTCCTCACGGGTCAGTTCCAGACGGTTCTGCTCGTCGCGGGTGTGCTTGCGGCCGGGGGAGAACAGTTCATCGAGCGCGTTGAACACGGAGCCTCCGTCCGTCGGCGTCACTCACAGCGTAAGCGTCACTTCACGGTACGGGACGTGAGCCGCCCGGCCGGGAACAGCGCCAGCCGGTGGGCCACCGCCGCCGCCTCGCCGCGGCCGGAGACTCCGAGCTTGGCGAGGATGTTGGAGACGTGGACGCTGGCCGTCTTCGGGGAGATGAAGAGTTCCTCCGCTATCTGGCGGTTGCTACGGCCCTCGGAGACCAGGCGCAGGACGTCGCGTTCCCGGCTGGTGAGGCCCAGGGACTCGGCCGGGTCGGCGGGGGCCGCGGGCTCGGCGGCCCGGCCGAGCGTGAGACGGGCGCGCTGGGCGAGCAGGGCGACCGCGTCGGCCAGCGGGCGGGCGCCGAGGTGGTCGGCGACGGTGCGGGCCAGGCGGAGCAGTTCCGTGGCGCGGGCACGCTCGTCCTCACCGCCGGTCTCCAGGAGGGCGCCGGCCAGCCGGTGCCGGACGCGGGCGAGTTCGTAGGGCCGCTCCAGGCACTCGAAGGCGGTGACCGCGGCCGACCAGGTGCCCGGGGTGTCTCGGCCCTCCGCGCGGTGGAGTTCGGCGCGGACCCACTTCTCGTGGGCGAGCCAGACCGGGGCGCCCGTGGTGAGGGACTTGGCGGCCCTGGCGAGTCCTTCGAGGGCCTCGGCGCGGCCGTCCCCGGCGACCGGCAGACCGCGGGCGTCGGCCTCGGCCTCGGCGGCGAGCAGCAACAGGGGCCAGCCGAAGCGCTGGGTGCCGGGCGGGAAGCCGGAGTCCAGGGCGCGGCCGAGTTCGGCGCGGGCGTCGAGGAGGCGGCCCTCGGCGGCGGCGAGGCCGACGCTGAGGGCGGCCAGCGGCAGTCGGTACTGGGGCATCGAGTCGTGCGTGCCGTAGGCGGCGCGGGCGGCGGCGAGCTGCCGGGCGGCCTCGGCCGTCTCGCCGCGGGCCAGCGCGACGGTGGCCCGCTTGAGGGCCGCGCCGGCGCGTGGCCCGGCGCTGCGGCCCGGGGCCCCGGCCGGCTCCGCGGCCTCGAGCGCCTCCTCCCAGCGCCCCAGGGAGATGAGCGACTCGGAGAGATTGCCCCACACATAGGCCTCGGACTCCAGCAGGCCCATCCGCCGGGTGAGGTCGACGCCCTCGCGCAGGATGCCGAGCGCCTCCTCGGAGCGGCCGATGCCCTCCAGGACGGAGGGCAGGTTGATGTGGCTGCGGGCCACCACGGCGGCCCGCCCCTGCGCCACCACCAGGTCCCGCACCTGGTACATCTCCGCGAGGCCCGCGTCGATGTGCCCCGCGTCGACCATCAGGCCGCCCAGGGTGAGCCGGGCGTTGAGCTCGATGTCGTCGGCGCCCACCATCCGCGCGTATTCGACGGCCCGCTCGGCCGCGGTCACGGCGCCGGGGCCGGGGTTGTGGAGCATCGACCAGTTGGCGGCCATGGCCAGTACCTCGGCGTGCACCTCGGAGGGCGGCAGGCCGCGGACCAGTTCCTGGGCGATGCCGAGCTCCCGCCAGCCGTCGCCGCGGCCCTGTGCCTGGACCAGGATCGAGCGCTGCGTCCAGAACCAGGCGGCGCGCTGCGGGTCCCGGCCGCCCGGGTTCGCCCCGGTGCCGGCTTCCTGCTCGTCCTCCAGCAGGCGCAGCGCCCGCTTGGTGATCTTCATGGCGCGCTCGCGTTCCCCGCACAGCCGTCCGGCGACGGCGGCCTCGGCCATCAGGTCCAGGTAGCGCAGGGGCTTGGTGGCGGGGTCCCAGCCGCAGGGAGGGTAGACCTCGGTGTGGTCGACGGGGCGCAGGGTGGCGCGTACGTCGTCGGGGGCGGAGTCCCACAGCTCCATCGCGCGCTCCAGCAGGCCGAGTTGCTCGGAGTAGGCGTGGCGGCGGCGCGCCTCGACGGAGGCGTCCAGTACGGCGGGCAGGGCCTTGGCGGGGTCGTGGGCGTGGTACCAGTAACTGGCCAGGCGCATCACGCGCTCGGCGGCGGGCACCAGCGTCGGGTCGGCCTCCAGGGCTTCGGCGAAGCGTCGGTTGAGGCGGGAGCGCTCGCCGGGGAGCAGGTCGTCGCCGACGGCCTCGCGGACCAGGGAGTGGCGGAAGCGGTAGCCGTCGCCGTCGGGGGCGGGGAGCAGGATGTTGGCGTTCACGGCGGCCCGCAGCGCCTCGATGAGGTCGTCCTCGGCGAGCCGGGCGACGGCGGCGAGCAGCCGGTACTCGACGGTGGAGCCGCCTTCGGCGACGATCCGGGCGACTCGCTGGGTGCTCTCGGACAGGGCTTCGACGCGGACCAGGAGCAGGTCGCGCAGGGAGTCGGTGAGTCCGGCGCAGCAGCCCTCGTGGGCGGCGACGGCGAGTTCCTCGACGAAGAAGGCGTTGCCGTCGGAGCGTTCGAAGATCTCGTCGACCTGGAGCGGGTCGGGTTCGCAGGCGAGGATGCCGGCGATCTGGCGGCCCACCTCCTCCCGGGTGAAGCGGCCGAGTTCGAGGCGGCGGACGGTGCGCAGCCGGTCGAGTTCGGCGAGCAGGGGGCGCAGCGGGTGGCGGCGGTGGATGTCGTCGGAGCGGTAGGTGGCCAGGACGACGAGGCGGCCGGTGCGCAGGGTGCGGACGAGGTAGGCGATCAGGTGGCGGGTGGACGCGTCGGCCCAGTGCAGGTCCTCCAGGACGAGGACGACGGTGTGCCGCGCGGCGACGCGTTCCAGCAGGCGGGCGGTGAGTTCGAAGAGGCGGGCCATGCTCTCCTCGTCGTGCCGGCCGCCGCCCGAGCCCGGGGTGCTCTCGCCCAGTTCGGGCAGCAGCCGGGCCAGTTCCTCCTCCTGACCGGCGGCAGCGGCGGCCAGTTCCCCGGGCAGTTGGCGGCGCAGCGCGCGCAGCGCGGTGGAGAAGGGGGCGAAGGGCAGTCCGTCGGCGCCGATCTCGACGCAGCCGCCCAGCGCGACGACGGCGTCCTGCCGGCGTGCGGCGGTGGCGAACTCCTCGACGAGGCGGGTCTTGCCGACCCCTGCCTCGCCGCCGAGCAGCAGGGCCTGCGGCTCGGCGGTGTCGGCGCGCACGAGCGCGTCCCGCAACGTGCCCAGTTCGCCGGCGCGGCCGACGAACACGGGACTGACGGACCTGGTCTCCACGGACCCGAGCATCGCACGCGGGTCCGACAGCGCGACAACGGTTTCGGGGAGGACGGCCGTGCGGCCGTCCTCCCCGAGTCCCCCGCTCACGCGGCCCGGCTGAACCGGTGCCGCCGGAATCGGAAGCTATGGCTCTCGGCCTCGGCGGTGCCCTTGGCCGCGTCCCGGCGGGCGGCGCGACGGGCGCGGACGGCCTCGCGGGCCAGCCGCTCCTCGTCGGCGCGGCGGATCAGTTCGGTGGCGCGGGCCTGCTGTGCCTCGTACTCGAACATGGTGTGTCCCTCGTGTCCCTCGGTGAGAGCCGGTGTCGGTTCCGGCTCGGTTTCGGCTTCGCTCGCTGCTCGCTTGCGATGCCTCAACCTTCGTCTCCCAGGGGGGTGCGCCACATCGGGTAAGTTCCGCATCTTCGGCACCGGTGGGGGCCTTAGACGTGCGTGAGGGGTCTTAGGGCGTGCGCCGGGGGCGCGCTGATGCCCTAAGACCCCTCAGAGGAACTTCGTCAGCCGGTGGACGGCAGGTCCAGCAGGATGTTCGTGTACTTCAGGACGGCGAGCAGCAGGCCGATGACACCGAGGGCGACGCCCGCCCAGGCGACCGACTTGATCCACGGGGCCTGCGGCCGGCCGGGCGCGCCGAACGCGGGGCGGGCCAGCACCACGACGCCGACGACCAGGGCGACGAGCGCGAACACTCCGCCCCACAGCGCGGTGGCCTGCCAGGCGTTGCCGTAGCCCTTCTCGATCAGCATGCCGACGTCCGAGGACGAGGACGTCTCCAGCTGGCCGAGCAGCGACTCGCGGGCGGAGGCCACGCTGCCGACCCAGCCGCCGGTCAGCGAGACGACGCCGAGCCCCGCGGAGACGACCGCGCCCGCGCCCTGGCCGACGCCGGTGGGGCCCTCGTCCCCGGCGGCACCGGTCGCGGCGTCCTCGGCCGCGGCGTCCTCGGCGGCGTCGTCCTCGGCCGTGGCGTCGTCCTCGGCCGAGACGTGGTCCGTCCCGGCGTCGTCGCCGGCCGGGGTCTCGGCGTCGGCGGTCTCGGTCCCTGCCTTCTCAGGGGCCGCGGTCGCCTTGTCCGTCTTGTCCTCGTCGGTCTTCACGCCGGTCTCGTCCACTGTCTTCGTTCCCATGTCTCGCACCGTACGGACGCTGTCTGAGAGGTCCCTTAACGATCCTTGTGAGCGGCACGCGCGCGTGCCTCGCGTGCCGCACGCCACTCGGGCGCGAGCACCGCCCACACCTCGATGTCCTGACGGGCGCCCCGGTGGAGGGAGCTCTCGCGCAGCACGCCCTCACGCATCATGCCGAGTCGCCGGGCGGCGTTGACACTCGGGGTGTTGGCGGACGACGCGTGCCACTCCACGCGGTGCATGCCGCGCTCGTCGAAGGCCCAGTCGATCAGGACCCGGGCACCGCGTGTGACCAGGCCGCGGCCCGTTCCGGCCGGCTCCAGCCAGCAACCGATCTCACACATCCCGGTGGCCGCGTCGAAGACCCGGAAGAGCAGGCCGCCGACGAGCTTGCCGTCCAGCCACAGCCCGTGCAGGAAGCCGCTGTCGGCGGCGTGCCGGTCGGCGTAGGACCGGAGCAGTTCCCGGGCGGAGTCGACGTCGGTGACCTTCGTTCCGAAGGGAATGTGCTGTGTGATGAACTCCCTGCCCCGGTTCAGGTGGGCGAGGAACTCCTCGGCGTGCCAGGTCTCCAGGGGGCGCAGTTCGGCTCCGTCGTCACCCAGTGGTATCGCGTACATCCCGCTGCCGTTCCTCCTCCGCAAGGACGTCCGCCACCTCGGCGTCCGTCGCCGCGGCCAGCCTCTCATGGGCGGCGCGGCACTCGGGCGGCTCGATGCTGATACGCGGCAGGAGCTTGTCCAGCCGGCGCGGCAGCCACCAGTTGGCGCTGCCGAGCAGGTGCATCAGGGCGGGCACCAGGAGGGTGCGCAGGACGAAGGCGTCCAGGGCGACGGCCGCGGCGAGCGCGATGCCGAACATGGCGATCACGCGGTCGCCGCTGAGGACGAAGGCGAGGAAGACCGAGATCATGATGACCGCGGCGGAGTTGATCACTCGGCTGGTCTCGGCGAGCCCGACCCGGACGGCACGGCGGTTGTCGCCGGTTTCCAGCCACTCCTCGTACATCCGGCTGACCAGGAAGACCTGGTAGTCCATGGAGAGCCCGAAGAGCACCGACACCATGATCACGGGCAGGAAGGGTTCGATCGGGCCGGCGCTGCCGAGGCCGAGCAGTTCGCTCCCCCACCCCCACTGGAAGATCGCCACGACGATGCCGAAGGAGGCGGCCACGGCGGCGACGTTCATCGCGGCGGCCTTGACCGGAATGCCGACGGAGCGGAAGGCGAGCAGGAGCAGCAGGCAGCCCAGGCCGACGACGACGCCGACGAAGAGCGGCAGCTTGCCGACGATGACGTCGGCGAAGTCGTCGTAGCCGGCCGTCACGCCGCCGACGTGCACGTCGAGGGCGGTGCCCGCCTCGGCGCGCGGCAGCACCTCGGAGCGCAGCCGCTCGACGAGGTCGCTGGTGGCCCCGGACTGCGGGGACGACTCGGGTACGACGACGAGGTACGCGGTGTCACCGCCGGCGTCGTACGTCACCGGTGTCACCGAGGAGACGCCCTCGGTGGTGCGCAGTGAGGCGTCGAGGTTGTCCAGGGCGAGCCGGTCCTCGGCCCCGCCGACCTCGGTGACGAGGGTGAGGGGGCCGTTCACTCCGGGGCCGAAGCCCTCGGCGAGGAGGTCGTAGGCCTGGCGGGTGGTGGTGCCCTTGGGGTCGTTGCCCTGGTCGGAGGTGCCCAGGCGCAGTCCGAGGGTGGGCAGCGCGAGGACCGTGATGACGACGAGGGCGATGGCGCCGAGCAGCTTGGGGCGGCGCTCCACGAACGCGGACCAGCGGGCGGCGAACCCGGTGGGCAGCTCGGGTTCGGGCCCGTGTTCCGCGAGCCTGCGCCGCTCGCGCCGGCTCAGGGCGCGCGGGCCGATGTACGACAGCAGCGCCGGCAGCAGGGTCACGGAGGCCGCGACGGTGAGGACGACGGTCAGCGAGGCGGCGATGGCCACGCCGTTGAGGAAGCTGAGCCGGAGGATCAGCATGCCCAGGAGGGCGATGCAAACGGTGGCACCCGCGAAGACGACCGCGCGTCCCGTGGTGGCGACGGCCTTCTCCGCGGCCTGCGCGACGGTGAGTCCCCGCTTCAGTCCGCGCCGGTGTCTGGTGACGATGAACAGCGCGTAGTCGATGCCGACGCCGAGTCCGATGAGGGTGCCCAGCATGGGCGCGAAGTCGGCGACGGTCATGGCGTGGCCGAGCAGGGTGATACCGGCGTAGGCGGTGCCGACGGAGACCAGTGCGGTGGCGATGGGCAGCACGGCGGCGGCGAGGGAGCCGAAGGCGAGGAAGAGCACGACCGCGGCCACGGCCACCCCGAGGACCTCGGCGAGGTGGCCGCCCGGCGCCTCGGTGAGCGCTACGGCGCCGCCGCCCAGTTCGACCCGGAGCCCGTCGGTCTCGGCCGCCTTGGCGGTGTCGACCACGGCCCGCGCCTCGGCCGCGCCGATGTCCCCGGAGGCGTTCCCGAAGGTGACCGAGGCGTACGCGGTGTGGGCGTCTTCGCTGATCAGGGACGAGTCTGGGTCGTCGTACGGGTTGGTCACCGAGGCCACACCCGGCAGGTCCGCGACGCGGTCCAGGGTGCGGGTCATGGCCTGTTCGACGTCGGTGGCGCGGACGGTGTCGGTCGTCGTGTGCCAGACGATCGTGTCACCCTCGCCGCCGAGGCCGGGGAACCCTGAGGCGAGCAGCTGGGAGGCACGATCGGAGTCGGTGCCGGGGCCTCCGTAGTCGTTGGAGTACGCGGAGCCGGTGACCGCGGCGGCCGTGGCGACCCCGCCGAAGGCGAGGAGCCAGAGCAGTACGGCGACGAGGCGGCGTTGGACACACCAGCGTGCAAGGGCTGCCACGAACGTGCTCCCAGGGTGTCTGATTGTGGATCTTTGACCGGGAACAGTCGTTCAGGGAGTGAACGGCCCGCAAAGAACGCATGAGCAATGCGAAGCCACTCTTTCAGCCAGAAGTGATCATTTGCGGAATTCGTGGGCTTATTCACAGAAGTGACGCCGATGCGCCGGACGATCGGATGAAAGTGTCATTCCTTCCGGGTGATCCGCGACCCTTCTGGGTGATCCGCGACCGAACGCCTGAGGGGTCGCACCCGGTCGGGTGCGACCCCTCAGCACAAGCGATGCCGGCCGGCTCAGCCCTCGCCGACGCCCAGCTTCTCCAGGATCAGCTCCTTGACCCGGGCCGCGTCCGCCTGGCCCCGGGTCGCCTTCATGACCGCGCCGACCAGGGCGCCGACCGCGGCCACCTTGCCGCCGCGGATCTTGTCCACGACACCCTGGTTGCCGGCGATGGCCTCGTCGACGGCGGCGGTGAGCGCACCCTCGTCGGAGACGACCTTCAGGCCGCGCTTGTCGACGACCTCGTCCGGCGTGCCCTCACCGGCGAGGACGCCCAGGATGACCTGGCGGGCCAGCTTGTCGTTCAGGTCGCCCTTGGTGACCAGCTCGGCGACCCGGGCGACCTGCTCCGGCGTGATCGCCAGCTCGTCGAGCGCCTTGCCCGACTCGTTGGCGCTGCGGGCCAGCTCGCCCATCCACCACTTGCGGGCGGACGCCGCGTCGGCACCGGCGTCGATCGTGGCGACGATCGGGTCCAGCGCACCGGCGTTCAGGATCGACTGCATGTCGTTGCCGGAGATGCCCCACTCCTCGCGGAGCCGGTTGCGGCGCACCAGCGGCAGCTCGGGCAGGGCGGAGCGGATCTCCTCGACCCACTCGCGCGAGGGGGCCACCGGCACCAGGTCGGGCTCCGGGAAGTACCGGTAGTCCTCGGCCTCCTCCTTCACCCGGCCCGAGGTCGTGGAGCCCGTGTCCTCGTGGAAGTGGCGGGTCTCCTGGATGATCGTGCCGCCGCCGTCCAGCACGGCCGCGTGCCGCTGGATCTCGAAGCGGGCCGCGCGCTCCACGGAACGCAGCGAGTTGACGTTCTTGGTCTCGCTGCGGGTGCCGAACTTCTCCCGGCCGTGCGGACGCAGCGACAGGTTCACGTCGCAGCGCATCTGGCCCATCTCCATGCGGGCCTCGGACACACCGAGGGCACGGATGAGTTCGCGCAGCTCACGGACGTAGGCCCGGGCGACCTCGGGGGCCCGCTCGCCCGCTCCCTCGATCGGCTTGGTGACGATCTCGATGAGCGGGATGCCGGCCCGGTTGTAGTCGAGCAGGGAGTGCGAGGCGCCGTGGATACGGCCCGTCGCACCGCCGACGTGCGTCGACTTGCCGGTGTCCTCCTCCATGTGGGCGCGCTCGATCTCCACGCGGAAGGTCTCGCCGTCCTCCAGCTGCACGTCGAGGTAGCCGTCGAAGGCGATCGGCTCGTCGTACTGGGAGGTCTGGAAGTTCTTCGGCATGTCCGGATAGAAGTAGTTCTTCCGGGCGAAGCGGCACCACTCGGCGATCTCGCAGTTCAGCGCGAGACCGATCCGGATCGCCGACTCGACGCCGGTCGCGTTGACGACCGGGAGCGCGCCGGGCATGCCGAGGCAGACGGGACAGGTCTGGGTGTTGGGGTCGGCGCCCAGTGCGGTCGAACAGCCGCAGAACATCTTGGTCCGGGTGCCGAGTTCGACATGGACCTCGAGGCCCATGACGGGGTCGTAGGACGTCAGCGCGTCCTCGTACGACACCAGGTCGGTCGTGGTGGTCACGGTGAAACTTCCCTCTCAGCCCAGCAGGACGTCGTCGTCGCCCAGGCGCTTCAGCTCGCGGTAGAGGATGGCGAGGTTGGTGACGACCGCTGCTCCGGTCACGACGGCGTCGAGCAGCCGCAGCGTGTCGTTGTCGCCGCGGGCCTTCTTGATCTGCTTGTAGACCCCGACGGCGCCGAACGCCGACGTGGCCATCGAGACGTACAGGCCGGACCGGGACTTCTTGAAGCCCTTTGCCTTGGTCAGTGCGCTCACAGCGACGGTGCCTCCTCGATCAGCGGGTGGCCCCACTTTTCCACGAAGGCGGCCTCGACGGCGGCGCCGACCTTGTAGAGCCGGTCGTCCTTCATGGCGGGGGCGATGATCTGCAGACCCACCGGCAGGTTGTCCTCGGGGGCGAGGCCGCAGGGCAGCGACATGGCCGCGTTGCCCGCCAGGTTGGTGGGGATGGTGCACAGGTCGGCCAGGTACATCGCCATCGGGTCGTCGGCGCGCTCACCGATCGGGAAGGCGGTGGTCGGGGTCGTCGGGGAGACGATCACGTCGACCTGCTCGAAGGCCTGCTCGAACTCCTGCTTGATCAGGGTGCGGACCTTCTGGGCGCTGCCGTAGTACGCGTCGTAGTAACCCGAGCTCAGGGCGTACGTGCCGAGCATGATGCGGCGCTTGACCTCGGGGCCGAAACCGGCCTCGCGGGTCAGGGAGGTGACCTCCTCGGCGGAGTGCGTGCCGTCGTCGCCGACGCGCGCGCCGTAGCGCAGGCCGTCGAAGCGGGCGAGGTTGGAGGAGCACTCGGAGGGCGCGATCAGGTAGTACGCCGACAGCGCGAGGTCGAAGGACGGGCAGTCCAGCTCGACGACCTCGGCGCCCAGCGACTTCAGCAGCTCGACGGACTCGTCGAAGCGCTGGATGACGCCGGCCTGGTAGCCCTCGCCGCGGAACTGCTTGACGACGCCGACGCGCATGCCCGACACCGAGCCGCCCCGGGCGGCCTCGACGACCGCGGGGACCGGGGCGTCGATGGAGGTGGAGTCCATCGGGTCGTGCCCGGCGATCACCTCGTGCAGCAGGGCCGCGTCCAGGACCGTGCGGGCGCAGGGGCCGCCCTGGTCCAGGGAGGAGGAGAAGGCCACCATGCCGTAGCGGGAGACGCCGCCGTAGGTCGGCTTGACGCCGACGGTGCCGGTGACGGCGGCGGGCTGGCGAATGGAGCCGCCGGTGTCGGTGCCGATGGCGAGCGGGGCCTGGAAGGCGGCGAGCGCCGCGGAGGAGCCGCCGCCGGAGCCGCCGGGGATCCTGGTGAGGTCCCAGGGGTTGCCGGTCGGGCCGTAGGCGCTGTTCTCCGTCGAGGACCCCATGGCGAACTCGTCCATGTTGGTCTTGCCGAGGATGACGACGTCGGCGGCCTTCAGGCGCCGGGTGACGGTCGCGTCGTACGGCGGGATCCAGCCCTCGAGGATCTTCGAGCCGACGGTGGTGGGGATGCCCTCGGTGGTGAAGATGTCCTTGAGCGCGAGGGGGACGCCGGCCAGCGGGCCGAGCTTCTCGCCGCGCTCGCGCTTCTCGTCCACGGCGCGGGCCTGCGCGAGCGCGCCCTCGCGGTCGACGTGCAGGAAGGCGTGCACCTTCTCGTCGACGGCCTCGATGCGGGCCAGGTGGGCCTCGGTGACCTCGACCGCGGTCAGCTCGCCGGCGGCGATCTTCGCGGCGATCTCGGCCGCGGTGAGCTTGATGATGTCGCTCATGGCGATTACTCCTCCCCCAGGATCTGCGGCACCTTGAAACGCTGCTGCTCCTGGGCCGGGGCGCCGGAGAGCGCCTGCTCGGGCGTGAGCGACGGACGGACCTCGTCCGGCCGCATGACGTTCGTCAGCGGGAGCGGGTGCGAGGTCGGCGGTACGTCTTGGTCGGCGACCTCGCTGACGCGGGCGACCGCGCCGATGATGTCGTCCAGCTGTCCCGCGAAGTGCTCGAGCTCTTCGGGCTTCAGCTCCAGACGCGCCAGCCGGGCGAGGTGGGCGACCTCCTCGCGCGTGATGCCAGGCATGCAGCGTTCCTCTGGGGTGAGTGTGTGGTTTGGGCAAATCGGCTTGGGCAAGTCGGTTTGGACCCAATCCTATGGGGCCCGGCGCCGTGGCCGTTAAACGGTTTCCCCCGGGGCCGCCGCACGGCGCCGCGCTCGTCTTCCCGAACCGGTGCCGTCCGGGAGGACGACGGGGCCGTGCTCAGACCTCGAGGAGCAGACCGGCACTGACGAGGACGACGACCGCGGTGGCGAGGTGGATCCCGAAGGACACGGCCCTCGCGCCCCCGTGGCGCAGCACGATGAGCGTGTCGCCGGGCGGCACGAGGGCCACGCACGGCATGAACCACGTCTCGGCGCGGACGCCCGCGAAGGCCGGCAGAGCCGGACCCACCAGGCCGAGGGTTCCGTCCCGGAGTCCCTTGATCGTCAGGTGGGCGCCGGCATCGCCACCGGGGTCGGCCGGGACGCCGTAGCCGGTGGCGGCGGATGCGGGCCGGAACAGGAAGCGGTAGCCGAGGAACACGCAGAACAGGTTGAGCACGACGGCCCGGGTGAGGCCGCGGACCGAGCGGGACGGGCCCGGGGCCCGCCCCACCGCGACGTGCGGACGCCGGCCGGTGGACGCCTGCTACGAGGAGGGCGCGCCCGTCCTACCGGGAAGGCGCGCCCGGCGGGTGGTCAGGTCACTCGTCGGTCGCCGCCACGGGCAGTGCGGCGGCGGGCCGCACCCAGCCCCGTGAGCCCCGCGCGCGCAGCCATGCCGTCGTCTCCCCGGGCGGCATCGCGGCCGCGACCAGCCAGCCCTGTACGGCGTCGCAGCCGAGGTCGCGCAGCCGCTCCCAGGTCTCGTCGTCCTCCACGCCCTCGGCGACGACGAGCAGGCCGAGGGAGTGCGCGAGGTCGACGGTGCAGCGCACGATCTCGGCGTCCTCGGTGTCGACGGCCAGCCGGGCCACGAACGAGCGGTCGATCTTGAGCTCGCTGACCGGGAGCCTGCGCAGGTGGACGAGTGAGGAGTAGCCGGTGCCGAAGTCGTCCAGGGACATCTTCACGCCGTGACCGGTCAGCGCGTTGAGGGTGTCGGCGGCGCGCTGCGGGTCCTCCAGGAGGACGTGCTCCGTGATCTCCAGTTGGAGCGCTCCCGCGGGGACGCCGTGCCGGGCCAGCCTGGCGGCGACCGAGCCCGCGAAGCCGGGGGTGTGCACGTCGCGCGGGGAGACGTTGACCGCGACCGGCACGAACAGCCCCTGGGAGCGCCAGTGGGCGACCTGCTCGAGCGCCGTCTCCAGCACGTACTCGGTGAGGTGGGGCATCAGCCCGGACGACTCCGCGATCGCTATGAACTCGTCCGGCGGCACCTTGCCGCGCTCGGGGTGCACCCAGCGGACCAGGGCCTCCAGGCCCGCGACCTGTCCGTCGAAGCGGACCTTGGGCTGGTAGTGCAGCTGGACCTCGTGGGCGTCCAGCGCCCGGCGCAGGTCGCCCAGCAGGCCGAGGCGGTCCGGGGTGTTGGAGTCTCGCTTGGACTCGTAGACCTCCACGCCGGTGCGGTCCCGCTTCGCCTGGTACATCGCCACGTCGGCGCGGCGCAGCAGTCCCTCGGCGTCCAGCGCGTGGTCGGGGAAGACCGCGACACCGGCGCTGGCCTCCAGGACGAGGGTGAGCCCGTCCAGGTCCATCGGGGAGCTGAGCGCGCCCACCAGGCCCCGGGCGATCCGGGTCGCCGACGTGGTGGAGTCGGCGACGGGCAGTAAGACGGCGAACTCGTCGCCGCCGAGCCGCGCGGCCTCCGCCCCGCGCGGCAGGGCCTGCCGCAGCCGGTCGGCGGTCTGCAGCAGCAGCCGGTCGCCGGCGAGGTGTCCGAGCGTGTCGTTGACCGACCGGAAACGGTCGAGGTCGATCAGCATCAGGGCGGCGCGGGCACCGATGCGCTCGGCGTCGTCCAGCGCGCTCCAGGTGCGCTCGAGGAGCCACTGCCGGTTGGGCAGTCCGGTGAGCGGGTCGCGCAACTGCTCCTCGGCCCGGGCGCGGGCGATCCACAGGGTGGAGTCGAGGGCGATCAGCGGGATGGAGAACAGCGGCAGCAGCAGCGGCTTGGCGACCGCGACCACACAGACCAGCGGGGCGATGCCGAGCAGCGCCACGGCGACCAGGCCCTGTCTGACCAGGGCGGTGCGGGCGACGGTGGGCAGGCCGACGCGCGGTGTCTGCAGATACCACAACAGGGCGCGGGTCACGGCGAGGTAGGCGACCGCGACGAGTACCACCTTGGGCGCCGCGTACACACCCCAGGTGTTGGGGTCCCAGGGGGCCTCGACGGAGGGTACGGAGCCGCAGACGCCCAGCACCAGGGCACCCGCGGCGATCCCGAGGATGTCCACCGCGCCGTGCAGGACGCCCTGCCGCCAGCGGCCCCGGCGGGCTATGCCGACCAGGACGACGACGGTGAGGCTGACCATGCCGGCCGGAACCCAGCCGTACAGCAGCAGGACGGCGAGGGTGAGGGCGGCGCCGGATCCGGTGCCGCCCCACCAGCGGGAGCGGCCGAGCATGACCAGGTGGCCCACGACGATGCCGGTCAGCACGGCCAGGGACCAGCCGGTGGTGCCGGCCGGGAAGAGGGCGTGGCCGCCGGTGAACGCCCGGTAGAAGCCGCCGCCCAGCACGAAGGCGGCGGCCGCGACGACGGCCGAGGGCAACGCGGGCCAGGCCAGGTGCCGTTCAGCGTCGGTGTCGGACAGGACGGAGGGGCGACGGGCGGCCGGCGGCGCCGAGCCGCGGGCGCTCGCCGCGGGGTGCGGTGCGCCACCACCGCGCTGCCCGAGCCACCGGCTCACGTGCCACGCGCCCACCATGCGACGCAGGCGCAGCCGTGAGCCCGCGGCGGCGCTCTCGGTCGGTTCCATTCCCGTCCCTCTCACAGCCGGCGGTGCCCACGCCACGCGGCCCGACGCCCGACATCCATCAACGGCTCCGCGTTGGAGAACCCTTGCCCCTGTCCCTCGGGGGCAGGGGGATGCCCCAACCGCAGCGGGGCACGGCAGGCGCACACCTCAACAGTAGGCCGCGGAAGGCTTCCAGGGGCACCGGTCGTCGACGGTTGCCCGAATGCGACCCGGCCACCCGTATGCATCTGGTATGCGCCGATCGGGTGGCCTTCAACCGCTATTCCTCAGCCGAAAGTGCGACGTCGGCCGCCGCTTCGGGTCCTTGTTCGAGCAGGACGGTGAAACCGTCCTCGTCGAGAACCGGCACCTTAAGTTGCATCGCCTTGTCGTACTTCGACCCGGGGTTGTCACCGACCACGACGAACGAGGTCTTCTTGGACACCGATCCGGTCACCTTCGCACCCCTGCTCTGCAGGGCGTCCTTGGCTCCGTCCCGGGTGAAGTTCTCCAGGGTGCCGGTGACGACGACGGTGAGTCCTTCGAGCGGGCGCGGCCCCTCGTCCTCGTCCGTCGACCGGTCCTCCAGCGGAACTCCGGCCGCCTTCCACTTGCGGACGATCTCGCGGTGCCACTCCTCGGCGAACCACTCCTTGACCGCGGCGGCGATGGTGTCGCCCACCCCGTCCGCGAGCGCCAGCTCCTCCTCGGTGGCCTGCTCGATGCGGTCGACGGAGCGGAACTCCCGGGCGAGGGCCTGGGCGGCCACGGGCCCCACGTACCGGATGGAGAGCCCGTTGAGGAAGCGGGCGAGCGGGCGGGTCTTGGCCTCCTCGATGTGCTTGAGCAGCGCCAGGGTGTTCTTCTTCGGCTCGCCCTCCTTGTTGGCGAAGACCGTGACGATCTTCTCCTCGCCGGTCTTGGGGTCGCGCTTGGGCAGCCCGCTGTCCGGGTCGAGGACGTACGCCTTGATGGGCAGCAGCTTCTCGACGGTGAGGTCGAAGAGGTCACCCTCGTCCACCAGCGGCGGCTGAGGCGGCTCCAGCGGCCCGGTCAGCGCTGCCGCGACGACGCCCCCGAAGTGCTCGATGTCCAGGCACTCCCGGCCGGCGAGGTAGGAGACGCGCTCGCGCAACTGGGCGGGGCAGGTGCGGGCGTTGGGGCACCGGAGGTCGATGTCGCCCTCCTTCATGGCCTTCAGCGGCGTCCCGCACTCGGGGCACTCGGCCGGCATCACGAACTCCCGCTCGCTGCCGTCCCGCAGGTCGGCGACCGGTCCGAGGATCTCCGGGATGACGTCACCGGCCTTGCGCAGCACCACGGTGTCGCCGATGAGCACGCCCTTGGCCTTGACGACCTCCTGGTTGTGCAGCGTGGCGAACTCCACCTCGCTGCCCGCCACGGTGACCGGCTCGACCTGCGCGTACGGCGTGACGCGGCCGGTGCGGCCGACGCCGACCTTGATGTCGACGAGCTTGGTGTTGACCTCCTCCGGCGCGTACTTGTACGCGATGGCCCAGCGGGGCGCGCGGGCCGTGGAGCCGAGCCGGCCCTGGAGGCGGATCTCGTCGAGTTTGACGACGACGCCGTCGATCTCGTGCGCCACCGAGTGCCGGTTCTCGCCGTAGTACGCGATGAAGTCCCGTACGCCGTCGAGGCCGTCGACCACGCGGTTGTGCGGGGAGGTGGGCAGGCCCCAGGTCTTCAGCAGGTCGTAGGCCTGGGAGAGGCGGGTCATGCCCTTGAAGCCCTCCAGGACGCCGATGCCGTGGACGACCATGTGCAGCGGGCGGGTGGCGGTGACGCGCGGGTCCTTCTGGCGCAGCGAACCCGCCGCCGCGTTGCGCGGGTTGGCGAAGGGCTTGTCACCGGCCGCGTTCAACCGGGCGTTGAGCTCCTGGAACTTGTCCATCGGGAAGTAGACCTCGCCGCGGATCTCGACGAGGTCGGGGACCTCGTCCCCCGCGAGGCGCTCCGGGATGTCGGCGATGGTGCGGACGTTGGGCGTGATGTCCTCGCCGGTGCGGCCGTCGCCTCGGGTGGCCGCGCGGACGAGGCGGCCGCGCTCGTAGGTGAGGTTGACGGCGAGGCCGTCGACCTTCAGCTCGCACAGGAAGTGGTACTCCTGCTCGCCCAGCTCCCTGGCGATGCGCTCGGTCCAGGCGGCCAGCTCTTCGTCGTTGAAGGTGTTGTCGAGGGAGAGCATGCGGGAGCGGTGCTCTACGGCCGTGAACTCCGTCTCGTAGGAACCGGCGACCTTCTGGGTCGGGGAGTCCGGGGTGCGCAGCTCCGGATACTCCTCCTCGAGCTCCTCCAGGGAACGCAGCAGCCGGTCGAAGTCCGCGTCGCTGACGACGGGGGCGTCCTTCACGTAGTACCGGAAGCGGTGCTCCTCGATCTGCTCAGCGAGCTGCACGTGCTTCTCGCGCGCCTCGGCGGGCACGCTCGTCGTCTCCGCCTGCTTGTCGCCGGCCACCGTGTTGTCCTCCCGTTACTCTGGGTTGTCCGCGAGGGATCTCGCCGCCCGGGCGCAGTGGGCGAGCGCCCGGCGGGCGTACTCGGGGGACGCGCCCGCGAGTCCGCACACCGGCGTGACGGCGACCGCCTCCGCGAGAAGCCCCGGATGCAGCCCCAGCCTGCGCCACAGCGTCCTGACACCCATGACGCTACCGGCAGGGTCTGACAATGCGGCGTCCGTGCCGGGCACGACACCGGCGAGCAGCCGGGTGCCGCCCTCGACCGCCTCGCCGATCGCGTCGTCGTCACGCTCGGTGAGAAGCGAGAAGTCGAAGGAGACACCCTCGACGCCCGCCCTGCGCAGCAGGGCGAACGGCACGTCCGGTGCGCAGGAGTGGACCACGACGGGCCCGTCGCCGTGCGCCCCGGCGATGTCGCGGAGGGCGCCCTCGACGACCTGGCGGTCGACGGCGCGGTGGGTGCGGTAGCCGCTGGCGCTCCGTACCTGGCCGCGCAGGACGGCGGTGAGGGACGGTTCGTCGAGCTGGAGCACGATCCGGGCACCGGGCACGCGGCGCCGGACCTCCGCCAGATGCAGGCGCAGCCCTTCCGCGAGCGAGGCGGCGAGGTCCCGGGAGGCGCCGGGGTCGGAGAGGACCGCCTCTCCGTTGCGCAGTTCCAGGGCGGCGGCCAGCGTCCAGGGGCCGACGGCCTGGACCTTCAGCGGTCCCTCGTGGCCCTGGGTGAACTCCTCCAGGGCGTCGAGGTCCTCCCCGAGCCAGGCGCGGGCCCGTTTGGTGTCCCGGCCCGGCCGGTCGCCGAGCCGCCAGCCGCTGGGCTCCACGCGTGCGTACAGCTCGACGAGCATCCCGGCGGTGCGGCCGATCATGTCGGCGCCGGGGCCGCGGGCGGGCAGTTCGGGGAGGTACGGGAAGTCCTCGAAGGTGCCGGTGGCAGTCTTGACGGCCTCGCGGGCGTCGTGGCCGGGCATCGAGCCGATGCCGGTGGCGGGGCCGAGGCGCGGGCTGGTCTGGCTGTTGTCGCTCACCGGGCCAGCCTATGCGGGAGGACGCGGCCGGCGCCCCGGCGGGCCGTCACCGCCCCGGGCGCACCGTCAGGTCGTTGACCTCGGCGTCCCTCGGCAGGTCCAGGGCCATCAGGATCGTCGTGGCGACCGACTCGGGGTCGATCCACTTCGCGGGGTCGTACTCCTTGCCCTCCTGCTGGTGGACCTTGGCCTGCATGGGGCTGGCGGTGCGGCCGGGGTAGACGGAGGTGACGCGGACGCCGTTCGCGTGCTCCTCCTGGCGCAGGGCGTCGGCCAGCGCCTTCAGGCCGTGCTTGGAGGCGGCGTACGCGGACCAGCCGGCGTGGGCGTTGAGACCGGAGCCGGAGTTGACGAACAGCACGTGGCCCTGGGCGACGCGCAGCTGCGGCAGGAAGAGGCGGGTCAGCTCGGCGGGGGCGACCAGGTTGACGTTGAGCTGGTTGCGCCAGGTCTTCGGGGTGAGGTCGCCGACCGGACCGAGGTCGACCACCCCGGCGATGTGCAGCAGCGAGTCCACGCGGTCGGGCAGGGTCTGGTGGGAGAAGGCCCAGGAGAGCTTGTCGGGGTCCGCCAGGTCGCCGACCAGCGTCGCGGCGCCGGGGTACGCGGCCGCCAGTTCCTTCGCGCGGCCCGCGTCGCGCGCGTGCAGCACGATCTCGTCGCCGCGTTCGTGCAGGCGGCGGGCGACTGCCGCGCCGATGCCGGAGCCCGCTCCGGTGATCACATGTGTAGCCATGTCCGTCATGCTCGCATCACCGGCGGGTCACACGATGCCCCGGCTCTCCTCCAGGTAGGCGAGCGCGCCGACCGGCTCCTCGGCGAAGAACACCAGCTCGGTGAGGGGGCGCGGCAGGAAGCCCTCGTCCTCCATCCGGCGGAACTGCTCCTTGAGGCCGTCGTAGAAGCCCGCCGTGTTGAGCAGGACGACGGGCTTGTCGGTGTGCCCGTGCTTCTTCAGCTCCAGGATCTCGGTGGCCTCGTCCAGCGTGCCGGTGCCGCCCACCATGATGACCACGGCGTCGGCCTTCTCCAGCAGCAGCCGCTTGCGCTCGGCGAGGTCGCGCGCGATCACCATCTCGTCGGCGCCCACGCGTGCCTTGGCCGCCAGGAAGTCCACGGAGACCCCCAGCAGCCGCCCTCCGGACTCCTGCACGCCGTCGGCGACCACCTTCATCAGACCGACGTCGGAGCCGCCCCACACGAGGGTGTGACCGCCCTTGCCGAGCAGTTCGGCGAACTCCTTCGCGGGGCGCGTGTAGCGCTCGTCGAGCTCGGCGGCGGAGAGGAAGACGCAGATGTTCATGGGGCAACGGTACGTTCGGCGCGCCACGGGGAAGAACCCGGCTTCCGGCCACGCTGTCATCAGGAGAGCCGGCTACCGAGGAGGACGATCGTGACCAAGGGATTCGAGCGACTCACAGGACACCGCATCACCGTCGAGCCAAGCGACCGGCACGTGCGCGTGGTGCACGGCGAACAGGTCCTGGCGGAAAGCGACCGGGCGCTCGTCCTGCGCGAGACGGGCTGTCCGGAGCGCTACTACATCCCGTCCGAGGACGTGCGGCTCGGCCTGCTGACGCCGTCCGGCACGCACACCCACTGCCCCTTCAAGGGCGACGCGACCTACTGGTCGCTGCCGGACTCGGCGGACGTCGTCTGGGCCTACCCGGACCCGAAGCCGGACGTGCGGGAGATCAAGGACCACCTCTGCTTCTACGAGGTCGAGGTGTCCTGACCACTGCGTTCCCGACCACTGCGTTCCCGACCGCTCCGGGTACCGACCGCTCCGTCTGCCGAGCACTCCGTGCACGGGGTGCTCGGCATCCCGGACGTCGCCCCCCGGGCTCAGGCCACGCCGGCCGTCACGCGGGTGGTGGACTCGATCGTCGCCGAGCCCACCACGCGCGTGCCGTCGTACAGCACGATCGCCTGGCCGGGGGCGACGCCGCGCACCGGCTCCCGGAACGACACCTCCACAGTGCCGTCGACCACTTCGGCCCGTACCTCGGTCTCGCCGCCGTGGGCGCGGAGCTGCGCCGTGTACGTGCCGGGGCCGGCCGGGGCGGCACCGCACCAACGGGGCTTGATCGCCCGCAGCCCGTGGACGTCGAGCGCCTCCGCCGGGCCCACCGTGACGGTGTTGTCCACGGGCGAGATGTCCAGGACGTAGCGCGGCTTGCCGTCGGGGGCCGGGGTGCCGATCCTGAGGCCCTTGCGCTGGCCGATGGTGTAGCCGTAAGCGCCCTCGTGGGTGCCGAGCCGGTTGCCCGCCTCGTCGACGATGTCGCCCTCGGCCCGGCCCAGCCGGCCGGCCAGGAAGCCCTGGGTGTCGCCGTCGGCGATGAAGCAGATGTCGTGCGAGTCGGGCTTCTTGGCGACCGCCAGTCCCCTGCGCTCGGCCTCGGCGCGGATCTCGTCCTTGGTGGTGAGGGTGTCGCCGAGCGGGAACATCGCGTGCGCGAGCTGCCGGTCGTCGAGCACGCCGAGGACGTAGCTCTGGTCCTTGGCCATGTCGGAGGCGCGGTGCAGCTCGCGCGTGCCGTCCTCCCGGAGGATCACCTGGGCGTAGTGGCCGGTGCAGACGGCGTCGAAGCCCAGGGCCAGGGCCTTGTCGAGCAGAGCGGCGAACTTGATCTTCTCGTTGCAGCGCAGGCAGGGGTTCGGGGTACGGCCGGCCTCGTACTCGGCGACGAAGTCCTCGACCACGTCCTCCCGGAAGCGGTCGGCGAGGTCCCACACATAGAACGGGATGCCGATGACGTCCGCGGCACGGCGGGCGTCCCGCGAGTCCTCGATGGTGCAACAGCCCCGCGCGCCCGTGCGGAAGGACTGCGGGTTCGCGGAGAGCGCGAGGTGGACGCCGGTCACGTCGTGCCCCGCCTCGGCCGCACGGGCGGCGGCGACGGCGGAGTCGACTCCGCCCGACATGGCGGCGAGGACACGGAGGGGACGGGTGCGCTGCGGGGTCTCAGTCATAACCCTTCCAGGGTACGGGTGAGCCGGGAACCGGAGCCCGCGAGTATGCGTTGAAGATCGCATGGGGGCCAAGCGAGAATCCACAAGCCCGTCCGCCGGAGGTTCCGCCGGCGGGCCGGCCGGCGGGGCCGGGGACGCGGACCGGCGTATCGGCCGGCGGGCGCTGATCGTCGGCGGCACGGCCGCGGCCGTGGGCACGGCGGTGCTGGCGCGCGACGAGCTGGCCCGCCTGTGGTGGCGGGTACCGGGAGTCGAGCGGCCCCGCGAGGAGGGCGCCGTCGACTACACCGGCGCCCGGTGGGTGGCGGCCTCGGACGAGAACTGGCGGCGTGCGGACCGGCCCGACGACTTCGGCGTGGACATGGTGATCGTGCATGTCACGCAGGGCAGTTTCGCGAGCGCGGTGCGGGCGTTCCAGGACCCCGGGCACAAGGCGGCCACGCACTACATCGTCGGGCAGGACGGACGCGTCACCCAGATGATCCGCGAGCTGGACGTGGCGTACCACGCGGGCAACCGCGACTACAACGAACGCAGTGTCGGCATCGAGCACGAAGGCTTCGTGGACCGCCCGCAGGATCTCACCGACGAGATGTACGCCGCCTCCGCGCGGCTGACGGCGGGGATCTGCGCGCGGTATGACATACCCCTGGACCGCGAGCACATCATCGGCCACGTGGAGGTGCCGGGCACCGACCACACCGATCCGGGGCCGCACTGGGACTGGGACCGGTACATGAAGCTGGTCCGGCGGGCGGCCACCAGCGCCCCTTCGGGCAGTCCGTCGGGCGGTCCTTCCGGGGCAGGCACGTAGAGCTCTCAGGTCAGCCCCGCCGCGCGGGCCCGCTCCACCGCCGGACCGATGGCCTTGGCGAGGGCCTCGACGTCGGCCTCCGTGGAGGTGTGGCCGAGGGAGAAGCGCAACGTGCCGCGGGCGAGGTCGGGGGCGGTGCCGGTGGCCAGCAGGACGTGGCTCGGCTGGGCGACGCCCGCGGTGCAGGCGGAACCGGTGGAGCACTCGATGCCCTGGGCGTCGAGCAGGAGGAGGAGGGAGTCGCCCTCGCAGCCCGGGAAGGTGAAGTGGGCGTTGGCGGGGAGGCGGCCGTCCGGTGCCGGGTCGCCGCCGAGGACCGAGTCCGGCACCGCCGTACGGACGGCGTCGACCAGGTCGTCGCGCAGGGCGCCGATCTCGCGGGCGAACCACTCGTGCTGCTCGGCGGCGAGGCGGGCGGCGACCGCGAAGGAGGCGACGGCGGGGACGTCGAGGGTGCCGGAGCGGACGTGGCGTTCCTGGCCGCCGCCGTGCAGGACCGGTACGGGGCTGTACTCACGGCCGAGGAGCAGCGCGCCGATGCCGTAGGGACCGCCGATCTTGTGGCCGGAAACCGTCATCGCGGCGAGCCCGGAGGCGGCGAAGTCGACCGGGAGCTGCCCGACCGCCTGGACCGCGTCGGCGTGCAGCGGTACGCCGAACCCGGCGGCCACGCCGGCGAGTTCACGGACCGGCATGATCGTGCCGATCTCGTTGTTGGCCCACATGACGGTGGCGAGGGCGACGTCGTCGGGGTTGCGGGCGATGGCCTCGCGCAGCGCCTCGGGGTGGACGCGGCCGTGGGCGTCGACGGGCAGGTACTCGACCGTCGCGCCCTCGTGTTCGCCGAGCCAGTGGACGGCGTCGAGGACCGCGTGGTGCTCGACGGGGCTGGCCAGGACCCGGGTGCGGGCCGGGTCGGCGTCGCGGCGGGCCCAGTACAGGCCCTTGACGGCGAGATTGTCGGCCTCGGTGCCGCCGGAGGTGAGGACCACCTCGCTGGGGCGGGCGCCGAGGGCTTCGGCGAGGGTCTCGCGGGCTTCCTCGACGGTGCGCCGTGCGCGGCGGCCGGACGCGTGGAGGGAGGAGGCGTTGCCGGTGACGCCCAGGTGCGCGGTGAGTGCCTCGACTGCCTCGGGAAGCATCGGGGTGGTCGCGGCGTGGTCGAGGTAAGCCATGGTGCGGCCGATTCTACGGGGCGGTTCCGCCCGGCCTCAGATCAAGGCTGGCCTCTTCCACGGGCGGCCACACGGACGGCCACACGGACGGCCACACGGACGGCCACACGGACGGCCACACGGACGGTGCGGCGGAGCGGGGTCCGGGGTGCGCTCAGAGGCTCCACGACATCGTGTTGTCCGCGGCCACGAACGCCACCAGGACCAACAGGTCGGCGACGCCCAGTGCGAGGCCGAGCAGGGCCCGGCCGCGGCGGGCGGTGCCGCGCCACAGGGCGACGCCCGCCAGGGCGATGGCCATCGGGCCGAGGAAGACATTGAGGACGAGCAGGCCGAGCAGGCCGAGGACGAAGGAGGCGACGGCCATGCCGTCGGTGTCCCGGATGCCGGTCCGGGGGCGGGTGGTGGCCGGTGCGGTGAGCTGCATGGTGTTCTCCTTGCCGTGCGTCGGTGACGTGTGTCGGTGACGTGTGTCAGTGGGCGGAGGTACCGCGTCGGCGGCCGTGCCGCTCGCGGATCGCGAAGATGCCGAGCCAGACGGCGATGACCAGGGCGGCGGCGACGGAGAAGGTGAGCGGTGCGTGGGCGACGGTGCCCAGCATCACGCCGAGGAGCAGGAGTGCGGCGACGAGAAACAGCATGGAGCGGATCCCCCAGACTTGGGTGAACGATTGTAGTTACAGTTGTTCACTGACTACCCAGCCTAGCGCGCCGCACGGCTTTCCAATTCCGGAGAACAGTTGTTAACTGCATGGTATGAGTCACATCCCCGGCGTTCGGCAGGCCCAGAAGCAGAAGACCCGGCAGGCCCTTTTGGACGCCGCCCTGGGGCTGCTGGAGGAGCAGAGCCTGAGCAGCCTGGGCCTGCGCGAGGTCACCCGCGCCGTGGGCGTCGCCCCGACCGCTTTCTACCGGCACTTCCGTTCCACCGCCGACCTCGGGGTGGCGCTGGTCGAGGAGGCCCTGGGCAGCCTGCACCCGATGATCCGGACCACGGTGGCGCCGGCCGAGGACAGTGCCGAACGCATCGCCCGCGCGGTCGAGTTGATCGCCGGTCACGTGGCGGCTTACCCCGCCCACGTCCGGTTCATCGCCCGCGAGCGGCACGGCGGCGTCCAGCCGGTGCGGGACGCCATACGGGAGCAACTGGCCCGGTTCGCCGAGGAGGTGAAGGCCGAGCTGGCCAAGGACCCCGTGTCGGCGGGCTGGAGCGACGCCGACCTCCTGATGCTCGCGGGGCTCTACGTCGACCAGATGCTCGTCACGGGCTCACTGTTCCTGGAGGTACTGGAGACACCGGAGGCACCGGAGGAGGCACGCCGGCGCGCCGCCGACACCGCGACCCGCCAGATGCGACTGATCAGCATCGGCCGCCGGCACTGGCTGGACTGACGGTTCCCCGGGCGTCTCGGGCACGCCCCGGACCGGGTACACCGGAGGCGGACGCTCCCCGGACCGGGACACCGGGGGCGAGCACACCCCGGACCGGGACACCGGAGGCGGACAGGGCCACGGCGTCCCGGTGGACAGTACGGCCGGACTTCACGGCGCCGGCATGCCCTGTGGACCGCCGGTCAGCCCAGCCGGGCCCGGGCCAGCTGGCGGGACTGGGCCACCAGCCGGTCGGCGCTGTCCCAGACCTCGGCGTCCTCCTCCAGGAAACCTCCGGCGAGGTTGCGGGTGGTGACGGAGACGCGCAGTGGACCCGGCGCCGGGCGGCACCGCACGTGCACGGTCAGCTCGACCGTGGGCACCCAGCCCTTGAGTCCGAGCTCGAAGGCCGTCGGAGGCAGCGCGTCCACCGCGAGGAGCATCGAGAGGGGATCGGCGTCACGGCCGTCGGCGAGCCCGAACCAGGCCCGCATCTCGCCCCGGCCGGAGGGCTGCCCGAGCGCCCAGCCCAGCGTGGCGGGGTCCAGCCGGAGCATCAGCCGGTCGGCGATGGCCGAGCTGCCCTCGACGGGGGCGGGGCCGTCCTCCGGGCCGAAGCACTGGTCCATCGGCGGGATCGTGGGCGGCTTCGCCGAGGTGCGGACGTCGTCGGGCAGCGCGTCGAGGTCGCCGTAGGAGGCGAGGACGCGGATGCGCTCGACCTCGTTGCCCTCGTCGTCGTACTGGAAGAGGGAGGCCTGGCCGGTGGAGAGTGTGCGCCCCGTGCGGACGGTTTCCGTACGCACGACCGCCGGGCCCGGACTGGAGGCGGTGAGGTAGTGCGCCGAGATGGTGAAGGGGTCGGGGTGCGGGAGGGCGTCCCCGAGGGCGCGGCCCAGGACGGCCAGCAGATAGCCGCCGTTGACTGCGCTGATGATCGTCCAGCCGGCGGAGAGGTCGATGTCGTAGACACCCGGGGCACGCCGGGTGACGGTGGTGTCCCGGTCGAACTCACTGTCGCCGATGACGGCCCGCGTGGCCGCCGCGAAGGCTGCTTCTGGCATGGGTGCACGGTACAACACAAGACTACTAAGCGGTAGCTTTCTCGGCTTCCCCGGGCCGGGATCACGCCCGCTCCCGGAGGTACGCCTCCAGTTCGGCGGCCCCCGTCAGCAGCGCCCGTCCACGTGCGGACACCCGGTCGTGCCAGTCGCGCAGGGTGGCCTCCAGCGGCTCCAGTCCACCGGCCGCCCGTACCCGCGCGATCACGGGGGCGATCTGCTCCAGCAGGTAGCCGCCCCGCCTGAGCTGGCGGGCCAGCCGGGCGTCCCGCACGTCGGCCTCGTCGTAGACGCGGTACCCGGTCAGCGGGTCGCGGCGCGGGCACACCAGCCCGGCGCGCTCCCACTTGCGCAGCGTCGCGGGCCGGATACCCAGCTCCGCCGCCAGCGGCCCGACGAACGTGCCGCCGGGATCCGGAACCGCCGCCCCGGCGGCGCGCACCGTGGTGGGCGCCAGGCCGCGCAGCGCGTCCTCCACGGCACGGAGCGTGCGCCGGTCGTCGAGCAGTTGGGCATGGCTCTCGTCGATGAGCCGGTACGCCTCGTCCACGGCGCCCCGGTTCACGGCCCGCATGATCGACGCGGCCGGCTGGTGGCCGTGGCCGGGCACCAGGGCGAGGAACGCGCCCAGCGCCCGCGCGTGCAGCGGGGTGTAGGTGCGGTATCCGTGCGCCGTGCGACCGGCGTCCGGAAGGATGCCGGCCTCCTCGTAATTCCTGACGGCCTGCGTGGACAGACCGTGCCGGCGTGCCAGATCGACCGGCCTGAGCCTGTCACCGCTTTGAAGCTTTCGGGCCATGTCCAGGACTGTATCGCGGAGAAGTCTCAACCGAAGGTTCAACGATAGCGTTGAAGGCATGGTTACCGACATCGAGGACACCGTCCACCCCGTCGAGGCCGCCGCCGTGATGGGGCTGCTCCCGGACCGGCCCCGGCTGCTCGCCCTGGGGGAGCCCACCCACGGTGAGGACACCCTGCTCGAAGTACGCAACGGGCTCTTCCGGCACCTCGTCGAGCGGGAGGGCTACCGGACGATCGCGATCGAGAGCGACTGCCTCATGGGCCTGGTCGTGGACGACTACGTCACCTCGGGCACGGGCACCCTCGACGACGTCATGGAGCGCGGGTTCAGCCACGGGCACGGCGCGTCCCCGGCCGACCGCGAGCTCGTGCGCTGGATGCGCGCCCACAACGAGCGCGTCCACGACGAGGGCCGGCCCGTGTCCGAGCGGGTCCGGTTCGCCGGTTTCGACGGACCGCTGGAGATCACCGGCGCCGCGAGCCCCCGGCAGGCCCTCACCGCGCTCCACGGCTACCTCTCGGCCCGGGTGGACGCGGACCTGCTGCCCTGCACCGCGGAAGCGCTCGACCGCCTGCTCGGCGCCGACGACCGGTGGACCGAGCCCGCCGCGATGACGGACCCCGCCCGGTCCGTGGGGCGGTCGGCCGGGGCCGGCGAGCTGCGGACGCTCGCCGACGACCTGGTGTCGCTGCTCGACGAGCAGACACCGCACCTGCTCGCGGTGACCTCGAGGGACGACTGGGACCGGGCGTGCCTGTACGGGCGTACCGCGACCGGCCTGCTGCGCTACCACCGCTGGATGGCCGACACCTCACCGGCGCGCATGAACCGGCTGCTGGCTGTGCGGGACCGGATGATGGCCGACAACCTCCTCGCGCTCGCCGCTCGGGGCCCGGCCCTGGCCCACGCCCACAACTCCCATCTCCAGCGGGAGAAGAGCACGATGCGGATGTGGCAGGGGCCGGTGGAGTGGTGGAGCGCCGGTGCGCTGGTGAGCGCCCGGCTGGGCGGGGAGTACGCCTTCGTGGCCACGGCCCTCGGCACGATCCGGCACCGGGGAGTGGACGCCCCGCCGCCGGACACCGTCGAGGGGCTCCTGTACGGGCGCCCGGAGGACCGGTGCGTCGTGGCCCCCTCCCGGCTGGCCGCCGCCCTCGGCGATCCGCTGCCCGCGCCCCGCGTGTCCCCCTGGTTCGGCTACGCCTCCCTCGACCCGGCCCACCTGGCCGCGCTCGACGGGCTGGTGTTCGTCAAGGATCTCGCGGACAAGCCCTAGGAAAGTACGCGGGCGTACGCGGAGCCCCGGACCTCACTCCCCCTCCATCACCGTCGACCGCCGGTTCCAGGCGCGCGGCGCCCGCCAGTGGAAGCGCAGGGCGAGCAGACGAAGGACGAAGGCCGTGACCACCGCGAGCCCGGTGGTGAACGAGGTGAGGGCGTCGTAGCGGATACACAGGGCGACCATGGTGGCGCCGACGATCGCCGGTACGGCGTACAGGTCGCGGTCCCAGCGCAGTAGCGAGGGCACCTCGTTGGCCAGCACGTCCCGCAGTACGCCGCCGCCCACGGCGGTGGCCAGGCCCAGGCAGGCGGAGGCGGTCAGGCCCAGCCCGTAGTCGTACGCCTTGGTGGTACCGGCGACGCAGAACAGACCGAGGCCGGCCGCGTCGAAGATGTTCACGCCGGTCTGGAGCCGCTCCACATGGGGGTGGAGGAAGAAGACCAGCAGGGTGGCGAAGAGCGGGGTGATGAAGTACCCCAGGTCCGTGAAGGCCGCGGGCGGTACCGCGCCGATGACCAGGTCACGGAAGAGCCCGCCGCCCAGCGCGGTGACCTCGGCGAGGACGGCGATGCCGAAGACGTCGAAGTTCTTGCGTACGGCCAGCAGCGCGCCCGAGATGGCGAAGACGAAGATGCCGATCAGGTCGAGCGTGTGCTGGACGGTGGGGCTGAAGAGTTGCTCGTACACTCCGCCATTCTCACCTGCCGGTGAGCCCCCGCCTTACGAACGAAGGCGGGGGCTCACCGGCAGGGACCGAGGTCACTTCTCCTTGGCGGGAGGCTCCTCGTCGGAGCTCTCGGAGCTCTCGGAGCCCTCGGTGGGCTCGGTGGGCTCGGTGGGCTCGGCGGGCTCGGTGGGATCGGCGGGCTCGGCGGGATCGGCGGGATCGGCGGGATCGGCGGGCTCGGCGGGCTCGGCGGGCTCGGCGGCTGCCTCGGTGTCGTCCGCGGCATCGACCTCCGCAGCCACCGCCGCCGAGGTCCGCGCCGACTCCGCCAGCGCGTTCTCGGACACCAGCTCCGCCGCCTCCTTGGCGTCGGAGAGCAGGACGACGTCCTGCGGGGCCTGGTCCTCGAAGTTCTCGGGGTGGTGACAGGCCACCTGCTGGCCGGGGCGCAGCTCCTTCAGCGGCGGCTCGGTCGTCGTGCAGACCTGCGTCGCCTTCCAGCACCGGGTGTGGAAGCGGCACCCGCTCGGCGGGGCGATCGGCGAGGGCACGTCGCCCTTGAGCAGGATGCGCTCGCTCTTGGCCGACTTGCGGGACGGGTCCGGGATCGGAACCGCCGACATCAGCGCCTTGGTGTACGGGTGCATCGGCGTCTTGTAGAGCAGGTCGCGGTCGGCCAGCTCCATGATCTTGCCGAGGTACATCACCGCGATCCGGTCCGAGACGTGCCGGACGACGGACAGGTCGTGCGCGATGATCACGTACGTCAGGCCCAGCTCCTGCTGGAGGTCGTCGAGCAGGTTGACGACCTGGGCCTGGATCGACACGTCGAGCGCGGAGACCGGCTCGTCGGCCACGACCAGCTTCGGGTTCAGCGCGAGCGCGCGGGCGATGCCGATGCGCTGGCGCTGGCCGCCGGAGAACTCGTGCGGGTAGCGGTTGTAGTGCTCGGGGTTGAGACCGACCACCGACAGCAGCCGCTGCACCTCCTTCTTGACCCCGCCCTCGGGTTCGACACCCTGGAGCTTGAAGGGGGCGCTGATGATCGTGCCGATGGTGTGGCGCGGGTTCAGCGAGGAGTACGGGTCCTGGAAGATCATCTGCACGTCGCGGCGCAGCGGCCGCATGCCGCCGACTCCGAGGTGGGTGATGTCCTTACCCTGGAACTCGACCTTGCCGGCGGTCGGCTCCAGGAGCCGGGTGATCAGCCGGCCCATGGTCGACTTGCCGCAGCCCGACTCGCCCACGACACCGAGGGTCTCGCCGGACCTGACCTCGAAGTCGATGCCGTCGACGGCGCGCACCGCGCCGACCTGGCGCTGCAGCAGGCCCTTCTTGATCGGGAAGTGCTTCTGCAGCCCGGTCACCTTCAGCAGGGTCTCGCCGGGGGCGGCGTCCTTGCTGAGCGTGGCGGTGCCGGCGGCCTTGCTCTGCGTGCCGTCGCTCTGCGTGCCGTCGCTCTGCGCAGGGATGGCCACTGCTTCGTCCTTGGCTTCGTCGCTCACAGCTTCGGCGCAATCTCTTCGGTCCAGATACGCTCCCGCTGCTCCTGCGACATGTGGCAGGCGGCCCAGTGCTTGCTGCCGACCTCGGTCAGCTCGGGGCGGACCGTGCGGGTGACGTCGTCCTTGGGCACGTCGGCGTACGGGCAGCGCGGGTTGAAGGCGCAGCCGGACGGCAGGTTGATGAGAGAGGGCGGGGAGCCCTTGACCGGGATGAGGCGTTCCTGCTGGTCGCGGTCGAGCCGCGGCATCGAGCCGAGCAGGCCCCAGGTGTAGGGGTGCCGGGGCTCGTAGAACACCTTCTCCGCCGGGCCCCGTTCCACGCACCGGCCGCCGTACATCACCAGGAGGTCGTCGGCCAGCTCGGCGACGACGCCCAGGTCGTGGGTGATGATGATGACCGCGGAGCCGAACTCCGTCTGCAGGTCCCGGATCAGGTCGAGGATCTGCGCCTGGACGGTCACGTCCAGGGCGGTGGTCGGCTCGTCCGCGATGAGCAGCTCGGGGTTGTTGACCAGCGACATCGCGATCATCGCGCGCTGGCGCATACCGCCGGAGAACTCGTGCGGGTAGCTGTCCACCCGCTTGTCCGGCTGGGGGATGCCGACGCGGTCGAGCATGTCCACGGCACGGCGCTTGGCGGTCTTCTTGTCCACGTCGTGGTGGATCCGGTACGCCTCCACGATCTGCTGGCCGATCGTGTAGTACGGATGCAGCGCGGACAGCGGGTCCTGGAAGATCATCGCCATCTCGCGGCCGCGCAGCTTGCGCACGTGGTCGGGGTCGGCGGACAGCAGTTCGGTGCCGTCCAGCCAGATCTCGCCCGATATCTGCGCCTTGCGCCTGCCGTACTGGCCGGCGGTGTGCAGGCCCATGATGCCGAGCGAGGTCACCGACTTGCCGGAGCCGGACTCGCCCACGATGCCGAGGGTCTTGCCCTTCTCCAGCTGGAAGCTGAGCCCGTCCACGGACTTGACCAGTCCGTCGTCGGTCGGGAAGTGCACCTTCAGGTCGCGTACTTCCAGGAAGGCGCTCGGCGCGGGCGAGGTGCCGGTGGGCTCGCCCACGGCTGCTCCGCTCTTGCTGAGGTCGGTCATGCGAGCCTCACTCGGGGGTCGATCACGGCGTACAGGATGTCCACCACGAGGTTGGCGATCAGCACCGCGAGAGAAGTGATCAGGACGACGCCAAGGATAAAGGGCAGGTCCTGGTTCTGGATCGCGTCCAGAACCTTCTGGCCGAGGCCGGGGAGGCTGAACGTGGTCTCGGTCAGGATCGCGCCGCCCATGAGGGCGCCGAGGTCCATGCCGAGCATGGTGAGCAGCGGAGTCAGGGTCGACCGCATGGCGTGCTTGCGGATGACGACCTGCTCCTTGAGGCCCTTGGCACGCGCGGTGCGGATGTAGTCCTCGCCGAGGATCTCCATCATGGTGGCCCGGGTGATCCGGGCGTACATCGCGGCGTACAGGAAGGCCAGGGTGACCCACGGGAGGATCATGCCGCCGAGCCAGCCGGAGAGGCTGTCCTCCAGGGGCACGAACTCGGCGTTGATCCAGCCCAGACCGTGGGAGAAGATCGCCAGGCTGAGCAGGCCGGTGAAGTAGATGGGCAGGGACACACCCGACAGCGCGACGACCATCGCGCCGCGGTCCCACAGGGTGCCCCGCTTGAGCGCGGACAGGACACCGGCGGCGAGGCCGAAGATCAGCCACAGGACGGCCGCACCGAGCGCGAGAGCCAGGGTCACTGGGAAACGCTCGGTCAGCACCGGCCAGACGGCCTGCTCGGTACGGAAGGAGTAACCGAAGCACGGCGCGGAGCAGTTGGTGACGTCGCCACCGGCCGCGTAGGTGCGGCCCGCGAAGATGCCCTTGAAGAACTCCCAGGCCTGGACGAAGACCGGGTCGCTCAGACCCAGCTTCTGTCGCACACCCTCGACGGCGGCGGGGTCCGCCTGCTTGCCCACGAAGCTCAGGGCGACGTCGACGCCGGCCCACTTGGGGACGAGGAAGAAGATGCCGAAGACCACCAGAATGATGACCACCAGCATCACTGCGGCGGCGAACAGCCGCCTGATGAGATAAGCGAGCACGGGTTGCGGCCCGCTGCGGACCACGGGCCGCCGGAGGGGTACCTCCCACGCCTTGTGGGCGGTGGGGGACTTCCGGCGGCCCACGGTCACGCCGCGCCGGCCTTCACCTGCCTTTCGTGCCGTACGGCGGGTGTACCGGTTACTTCGTGGACTTCAGACCGAGGTTGACGAAGTCGTACATACCGCTGTAGCCGTCGGTGGTGTACACGTTCGCCAGTCGGTTGGAGCGCCAGTTGATGAACTTCTCGAAGACGAAGGGCAGGTAGTACGCGCCCTCCATCACCTTGTGGTTGATCTCCGTGGCGATCTTGGCCTTGCCCGCGTCGTCCAGCTGGGTCAGGTAGTCGGCGAACAGACCGTCGATCTTCTTGTCGTCGATCATCGCGAAGTTGTTGTTCGCGCTGTCGAGGATGTAGTCGCTGTGCCACAGCGGCAGACCGTAGCCCTGGACGGACGGGAAGTCCGGGCCCCAGCCCATGATGATGATGCCGTAGCCCTTCTTCTTCACGTTCGAGGGGCTGCCGACCGTGCTGGCGTACTGCGCACCGTCGTACTGGTCGATCTCGACGTCGATGCCGACCTTCTTCAGCGACGCCTGGAGCGACTCGGCGGTGGCCACCTCGACCGGCTTGTTGTTGCGGACGGCGATGGTGGTCTTGAAGCCGTTCGGCTTGCCGCAGGCCTTCAGCTCTTCCTTGGCCTTCTCGACGTTGCCCTTCTTGTTCGCACCGGCCATCTCGTACGGGTCGTACTTCTGGCCCTCGGAGCCCGGGACGGACGGCGGCAGCATGTTGGTGCCGATGTCGCCACCGGCGACCGGGCCGCCGCGCGCGGTCTGCAGCGAGACGTGGTCGGCCCCGTAGAGGACGGCCTTGCGGCAGTGGATGTTGTCGAACGGCTTCACGTTCTGCGGGAACGAGGCGTACCGGATGTAACCCGAGACCGGGTTGTCGAGGTTGCCCTTGTGCTCCTTCAGGGCGGTGGTGCGGCCCTGCGGGGACAGGCCGGTCTGGGCCAGGTCCAGGTCGTAGTCGCCGGAGATCAGACGGGCGTCCAGCTCGTTGGCGTTGGAGAAGAACTTGATCGTGATCTTGTCCGGGTACGCCTTGCGGACCGGGTCCGACTCCTGCTTCCACTCGGTGTTGCGGACCAGGGTGAGGTCCTTGCCCGGGTTGTAGGACTCGAACTTGTACGGACCCGAGGAGAACGGGCGCAGCGTGTACTTGGCCTTGGTGTCCTTGTCCTGGCGGACCGGGGACGCCGAGGTCAGCGCCAGCATCTCCTCGAAGTCCGAGTTGGCCTGCGGGAGCTTGAAGACGATGGTCTTGTCGTCCGGCGTCTCGATCGCCTTCAGGCCCAGCTTGTCCTTGGACTTGTCCTTGTACGGACCCGGGTACTCGTCCTTCGGGTCGAGCACCTCCTTGAGGTACGTCGGGCCGCCGGACAGCACGTCCTGCGCCCAGACGCGCTCGATGCCGTACTTGACGTCCTTGGAGGTGATCGGCTTGCCGTCCTCCCAGGTGATGCCCTCACGCAGGGTGTACGTGTAGGTCTTGCCGTCGTCCGAGACCTTGGCGAGCCCGGTGGCGAGGTCGGGGGTGACCTCGGCGCCCGCCGCGCCCGGCTCCACCTTGTTCGTGACGAGCTGGCGGCTGTAGTAGCGGGAGAAGTTCCACATGAAGCCGTAGTAGCCACGCGTGGTGTCCCACGAGTCGGCGTCCTGCGTGCTGGCGAACTTCAGCGTGCCGCCCTTCTTGGCCTCGGAGGCCTGAAGGACCTTGTTGTTGGCCGCGTCGAACTTGGCCGCGCCGTTCTTCGAACCGCCGCCGCCGCTGTCGTCGCCTCCGCCGCCGCACGCCGCCGTGGTCAGCAGCGCGGCGACCACTGCGGCAGCGGCCACAGCCTGCTTGCGCCGCCCTGAGGTGCGTTGGGTAGTCACGATCTCGGATCCTCCGGATTAGATGAGAGACCCCGTGTGGGAGCCACGGGTCGCTTGCCGGTACGGCAGGTCAGCGGGAGCCCTTCGGGTCCAGCGCGTCGCGTACGCCGTCACCGAAGAGGTTGAAGGCAAGAACGGTGATGAAGATCGCCACACCCGGGATCACCATGTACATGGGATCGGACTGGTAGTAGTCGATCGCGCTCGAGAGCATCTGCCCCCACGAGGAGGTGGGTGGCTTGACGCCCACGCCCAGGAAGCTGAGTGCCGCCTCGGTCAGGATGTTGGTGGGAATCATCATCGTGGTGTAGACGATGATCGGCGCCACCAGATTGGGCAGCAGTTCCTTGAAAAGGATGTAGAACCGTCCGGCTCCCAGGGACCGGGCCGCCTCGACGTACTCCCGTTCACGCATCGAGAGTGTCTGGCCGCGGACCACGCGACCGATGTAGGGCCAGCCGAAGAAGCCGATGACCAGGATCATCATGAGCAGACGCACGCCCGTGCCGCTCAGTCCCAGCATGTTGTCGGGCATGACGGAGACCAGCGCGATGATGAAGAGCAGCTGCGGGAAGGCCAGCAGGCCGTCCATGATCCGGCTGATGAGGGCGTCGACCCAGCCGCCGAAGAAGCCGGCCAGCACACCCAGGATGGTGCCGAGAACCACGGCGACGAGCGCGGACAGGAAGCCGACCAGCAGCGAGATCCGGGCACCGTGGACGATGCGGGCGAAGATGTCGCGGCCGTTGACTGGCTCGACACCCAGCCAGTGCTCGCCGCTCATTCCGCCCAGGGACCCGGTGGGAGTGCCGAACAGCGGGTCGATCGCGTCCTCGTTGAACGAGTTGGGGTCCTGCCCGTACAGGGAGGTGATCGCGGGGGCGAGCACCGCGATCACGATGAGGACGAGCACCACTACGCCGCCCGTCAGGGCCAGCTTGTCCCGTTTCAGGCGCTCCCAGGCGATCCGGCCCAGGGAACGTCCCTGTACCGCCTTGGCGTCGGCGCCGGCAACCGCCGCTTCCTCGGCAGCACTTGGGGCCGCTTCCGCGGTCGGCTCGTGCAATGGTGCCGTCATCTGGCAGGGACCCCTCTCAACCGGCGGTAGCCGGCCCGCACTTGCCGCTGTAGCGGCGTGATCAGTCCGTCGTACACAAGGGCGAACCATCACCCCTTGTTGCGGGAGTCTTCA
The DNA here is from genome assembly GCF_055564775.1 of Streptomyces sp. NPDC028991. NCBI lineage: Bacteria > Bacillati > Actinomycetota > Actinomycetes > Kitasatosporales > Streptomycetaceae > Streptomyces > Streptomyces sp. NPDC028991. Next base: position 74,341 of record NZ_JBVHVP010000019.1, read on the forward strand.
ACGCTTTGGCGATCTGTAGCCAGACTTGACGGGGAATGGATGCGCAACCGTGATGCTGTTTGAGGTGTTCCGTTATCCGGACGCTGGGTAACGGGGGTCGGACGCGGACGAGTTGGGACATCGGGGGCGCGGGGGCGCCTTACGCCCTCGTCTACGCGCGAAGATGTCCGCCCACCGCCGACGGGGCAGGCCCTGGGGCGGTCAGTACCGGCCTCCGGCCGGAGGGTATCCGTACCCGCCCGCGGGCGCCTGGGCGGGAGCGGCCACGTGGGCCTCGCGGTCGTAGAAGGGCCGGGCGTGGGCGCGCAGCCACATGGCGACCGGGTCGTGGGCGTCGGTCATCGCCACCGTCGACACCGGCAGCCCGTCCGGCACCGCGCCGACGGACTGCTGCATCATCCCGCGCACCGCGTCGACGGCGGGCGGCGAAGTGTCGTACACGTCGAGGCCGATGGCGAGATACGGCGCGCCCAGCGCCGGCTGCACCCAGGCCCGGCGCAGCGCGCGGACCGCGGGGGTGCGGTGGGCGTTCTGCGCGAGCAGGGCGTAGAACTGGGGGACCTCGATGGCCGGTTCGGACAGGCGCAGGGGCCCGGCGGGCTGGCGGTCCAGGCCGGAGGCGATGCGGCGCAGGTCCAGCCAGGGGATGCCGACGCCGCCGCCCGCGGCGTGCGGGTTGAGCCAGAGGCCGTAGTGGTCCGGATAGAGGGCGCGGGCCACCTCGAGTCCGTCGACCACCTCGTACGACCGGTTCCAGCCGCTGGCCGACAGCTCCTGTGCGGAGGTGACGCAGGGCGCGTAGCCGTAGCCGTCGACCTCCATGTTCCCGTACTGGGCGTCCGGGGAGCCGGCCTGCCCGTGCCAGAGCAGCATCCAGACCTGGCCGGACGTGGGGGTGGCGAGCGCACGCAGCAGGGCCTCGTAGGCGTCGTAGCGCCCGGGCGTCACCTGGCGCAGCATGTGCTCGACCTGACCGGTCGTGGTGCCGCTGGCGCTCACGCGTATCGCCCCTTCGAGAAGTTCCCCGGCTACGACACCAGCTTAAGGCTCCGTCCGGCGGGGGGTGTCTATGAGCTCGGGGTGTGCTGTCGTCCTGCGACCGCGGGTTCGTCGTGCGCCGGGCGCTCGGTTCCCCGCGCCCCCGGCGGCGTTGCCCTGACCGGACTTCACAGGTTCCGGTCGTAGAACGGGCGGACATTGGCCCGCATCCAGTCGCAGACCGGATCCTGGGCCGCCTCCAGCAGGACCAGGTTGACCTGCCGGTCGAGGGGGGCCCGGGTGAGGGCCCGGCCCAGGGCTTCCAGGGGGAGGGCGCGGGCGTCACCCTCCCAGTGGGTGAGTTCGACGCCGACGAACATGACGGGGTCGGCGGTCTCGACGGCGGCGAGGCAGCGGCGGGCGGTGCGGACCACGCCGACGGCGGCGAACTCGGCGGAGGCCGCGGCCAGGAAGTCCACCGGGTCGTCCTGCCAGTCCGGCTCGAAGAGGCGGACCCGGCCGCCGGACGCGGGCCCGTCCAGCGGGGTGCGGCCGGCCCGGCACAGCTCGGCCACGGCCGGCGGCGGCAGCGGGATGCCGATCACGCCGTCCGGATTCACGGCGATGCCGGCCTGCGGGGGCAGGCCGCGGGCGAACTCCGCGGCGGGGGCGACGGTGTACGCCATCTGCGCGCCCGCGACCTGGCGGAGCTGCTCCTCGGAGCTGAACACCGGCACGTAGGCCTGGCCCTCGATCTCCAGCGAGGGCAGGTCGAGGGGGCCGCTGTCGGGGCCGCCGCCGTTGGGCAGGGGTATCCACAGGAAGCTGCGGCCGAGCACCTCGACGATGCGGCCGCCGGCTCCCCGTACGCCGAGGGAGGCGGACAGCACCTCCTCCAGTTCGTTGCCGGGCCACCCGCCGTGCGGGTGGGGGTGCGCCTGCGCCGGGAATCCGGCGGAGAAGTCCGCCGGGATGCCCCCTGGGATGTCCATCTGCCTACCGCCTGCCTGGTACCGCTGCTGTGGCTGAAAAGGCTAACCCGTTCGGCCCTGCCGCCCTACGGTGCGTCACCCGGTGAAGGCGATCCGGCGCAGGGTGTCCGCCGCCGACCGGTCCAGGAGGATCGCCGAGGTGCAGCCGGCGGGCAGGGCGCCCTCGGTCACCGCGCGCAGCAGGCGGGTACTGGCCGTGCGGTGCCGCAGGAACGCGTACCTCGACACGCCCCGGCCGCGCTCGCGCTGGCCGGCCAGGGCCTCGTCGGGGTCGACGTCGAGGAGCAGCAGGTGCAGGGTGCCGTCCCGGCGGCGGGCCTCCCGGGCCAGCCAGGCGCGCACCCAGGCCTGGGTGCCGCAGTCGTGCACGACGACGCCCTCGCCGGAGCGCAGCGCCCGGCGCAGTCCGGCGTAGTGGGCGAGGCGGACGAAGGGGCGGTAGAGCCCGTACGGCAGGAAGCGCGGCATGCGGCCGTCCCAGCGGTCGCGGGTGTCCTGCGAGTCGATGCGCGGTCCGCGCACGGTGCGCTTCATCAGCGTGGACTTGCCGCTGCCGGGCAGGCCGGTGATCACCACCAGGTCCCGGGGTCCGAAGAGCAGGGCGTGCGGGCTGCGGCCGTCGCGGTCCCGCAGGTCGCGGACGACGGGTGCGGGCAGCTCGGCGCACACCTCCGGTGCCGGGGCGACGGGCTGCTTGGGCAGCGCGAGACCCGAGGTCGTGGCGTACGCCGTGGTCCTGTTCACCGTGATCGTCCTCCCCTGGGGCGGTTCACGAGTCACCATCCCCGTCGAGTGTAAAGAGAAGGTAATGCGCAGGTCTCGCGTTTTCGTGCGCTTACTGCCACAGGCCGGTTACAGATCACGGTCTGCCATGGATCGGCCGGGCGTGCAATGATGGCGGCGCCAACTGCATACCGGCCGTTTGAATCCGCGCGGGAGAGTCCCCGGCCGCGCCGGGGCGCCGAAGGAGCAAGTCCCTCCCTTGAATCTCTCAGGCCCCGTTACCGCGCGGGCGAGGCACATCTGAAAAGCGGGCCGCCCCTCGACGGGCTGCCCCACCCAAGGTGCAAGTCCTGATCGCCGTGCTCCGGTGGTCGTGGCGAACCTCTCAGGTTTCGATGACAGATGGGGAGGATCGACCTCGCCACGTCCTGTCCTGGGAGACGACCGACCGATGAGCAGTACAGAACTCCGCCGTACCGCGCTCGATGCCACGCATCGCGCGCTGGGCGCGACGATGACCGACTTCGCCGGCTGGGACATGCCCCTGCGCTACGGGTCCGAGCGGGACGAGCACCTCGCCGTGCGCTCCCGGGCCGGTCTCTTCGACCTCTCGCACATGGGCGAGATCACGGTCACCGGTGCGCAGGCCGCCGAGCTGCTGAACTTCGCGCTGGTCGGCAACATCGGCAGCGTGCAGCCGGGCCGCGCCCGCTACACCATGATCTGCCGTGCGGACGGCGGCATCCTGGACGACCTGATCGTCTACCGGCTCGCCGACACCGAGGCCGGGTCCGCGCACTACATGGTCGTCGCCAACGCCTCCAACGCCCAGGTGGTGCTGGACGCGCTGACCGAGCGGGCCGCCGGCTTCGACGCCGAGGTCCGCGACGACCGCGACGCGTACGCGCTGCTCGCCGTGCAGGGTCCCGAGTCCCCGGCCATCGTGAAGAGCCTCACCGACGCCGACCTGGACGGCCTGAAGTACTACGCCGGACTGCCCGGCACCGTGGCGGGCGTCCCGGCGCTCATCGCGCGCACCGGCTACACCGGCGAGGACGGCTTCGAGCTGTTCGTGAAGCCGGAGCAGGCCGTGCGGCTGTGGCAGGCGCTGACCGAGGCGGGCGCGGGCGCCGGGCTGGTCCCGTGCGGCCTGTCCTGCCGGGACACGCTCCGCCTGGAGGCGGGCATGCCGTTGTACGGGCACGAGCTGACGACCGCGCTGACGCCCTTCGACGCCGGGCTCGGCCGGGTGGTGAAGTTCGAGAAGGAGGGCGACTTCGTCGGGCGCGCCGCGCTGACCGAGGCCGCGTCCCGGGCCGAGCAGAACCCGCCGCGCGTCCTGGTCGGCCTGGTCGCCGAGGGCCGCCGGGTGCCGCGCGCCGGGTACCGGGTCGTCGCCGGCGGAGAGGTGATCGGCGAGGTCACCTCCGGGGCGCCGTCCCCGACGCTGGGCAAGCCGATCGCCATGGCGTACGTCGACCCCGCGCACGCGGCGCCGGGCACGGCGGGTGTCGGCGTGGACATCCGGGGCAGTCACGAGCCGTACGAGGTCGTGGCGCTGCCGTTCTACAAGCGCCGGAAGTAGACACTGCACACTGGCACCGGGCGGCGGGGTCCTGTCGTCCCGCGCGCGTCCTCGCTGCTCACCAGCGGTCTCAGCGGTTTCCTTCATCAGTAGCCCCCTTCACCAGCACTCCCTCGCGTACAGGAGAATTCAGGCCATGAGCAACCCCCAGCAGCTGCGCTACAGCAAGGAGCACGAGTGGCTGTCGGGCGCCGAGGACGGCGCCTCGACGGTCGGCATCACGGAGCACGCGGCCAACGCGCTCGGTGACGTCGTCTTCGTCCAGCTTCCCGAGGTCGGCGACTCGGTGACCGCGGGCGAGACCTGCGGCGAACTGGAGTCGACCAAGTCGGTCTCCGACCTGTACTCCCCCGTCTCCGGCGAGGTCACCGAGGTCAACGAGGACGTCGTCAACGACCCGTCGCTGGTGAACAGCGCCCCCTTCGAGGGCGGCTGGCTGTTCAAGGTGCGGATCACGGACGAGCCGGCCGACCTGCTCTCCGCCGACGAGTACACCGCCTTCACCGCCGGCTGAGGAGTCACGACCGCATGTCCCTTCTGAACACCCCCCTGCACGAGCTGGACCCCGACGTCGCCGCCGCCGTCGACGCCGAGCTGGACCGCCAGCAGTCCACCCTGGAAATGATCGCCTCGGAGAACTTCGCCCCGGTCGCGGTCATGGAGGCCCAGGGCTCGGTCCTCACCAACAAGTACGCCGAGGGCTACCCCGGCCGCCGCTACTACGGCGGCTGCGAGCACGTCGACGTGGTCGAGCAGATCGCCATCGACCGGGTCAAGGCGCTCTTCGGCGCCGAGCACGCCAACGTGCAGCCGCACTCGGGCGCCCAGGCCAACGCGGCCGCGATGTTCGCGCTGCTCAAGCCCGGCGACACGATCATGGGTCTGAACCTCGCCCACGGCGGGCACCTGACCCACGGCATGAAGATCAACTTCTCCGGCAAGCTCTACAACGTCGTCCCGTACCACGTCGGCGAGGACGGCCAGGTCGACATGGCCGAGGTGGAGCGCCTCGCCAAGGAGACCCGGCCGAAGCTGATCGTGGCCGGCTGGTCGGCCTACCCGCGGCAGCTGGACTTCGCCGCGTTCCGCGAGGTCGCGGACGAGGTCGGCGCGTACCTGATGGTCGACATGGCGCACTTCGCCGGTCTGGTCGCGGCGGGCCTGCACCCGAACCCGGTCCCGCACGCGCACGTCGTGACGACCACCACGCACAAGACGCTGGGCGGCCCGCGCGGCGGTGTGATCCTCTCCACGGCCGAGCTGGCCAAGAAGATCAACTCCGCCGTCTTCCCCGGTCAGCAGGGTGGCCCGCTGGAGCACGTGGTGGCCGCCAAGGCCGTCGCCTTCAAGGTCGCCGCGAGCGAGGACTTCAAGGAGCGCCAGGGCCGTACGCTGGAGGGTGCCCGCATCCTGGCCGAGCGCCTGGTGCGGGACGACGCGAAGGCGGCGGGCGTGTCCGTCCTGACCGGCGGCACGGACGTCCACCTGGTCCTGGTCGACCTGCGCGACTCCGAGCTGGACGGGCAGCAGGCCGAGGACCGTCTCCACGAGGTCGGCATCACGGTCAACCGCAACGCCGTCCCGAACGACCCGCGTCCGCCGATGGTGACCTCCGGTCTGCGCATCGGTACGCCGGCCCTGGCGACCCGCGGCTTCACGGCCGAGGACTTCGCCGAGGTCGCGGACGTGATCGCCGAGGCGCTGAAGCCGTCCTACGACGCGGAGGCGCTCAAGGCCCGGGTGAAGGCCCTGGCCGACAAGCACCCGCTGTACCCGAGTCTGAACAAGTAGACACCGCGAGTACGGGGCGCCGGACCCGCCACAAGCGGGCCCGGCGCCCCGCCCCGAAGCACCACCTCTGCACCACCCCCGTTCTGAGGAGTCCCCGTGGCCATCTCGGTCTTCGACCTGTTCTCGATCGGCATCGGCCCGTCGAGCTCCCACACGGTCGGCCCGATGCGCGCGGCCCGCATGTTCGCCGGCCGCCTGCGCAACGAGGAGCTGCTGGGCTCCGTCGCCTCGGTCCGCGCCGAGCTGTACGGCTCCCTCGGCGCCACCGGACACGGCCACGGCACGCCCAAGGCGGTGCTGCTCGGCCTGGAGGGCGACTCGCCGCGCACGGTGGACGTGGAGACGGCGGACGACCGCGTCGAGACGATCAGGTCGTCGGGCCGCATCCGCCTCCTCGGCGAGCACGAGATCGCCTTCGCCTACGACGACGACATGGTCCTGCACCGCCGCAAGACCCTCCCCTACCACGCCAACGGCATGACGCTGTGGGCGTACGACGCGCAGGGCGCCGAGGTGCTGGCCAAGACCTACTACTCGGTCGGCGGCGGCTTCGTCGTCGACGAGGAGGCGGTGGGCGCGGACCGCATCGTGCTCGACGACACGGTGCTGAAGTACCCCTTCCGCACCGGCGACGAGCTGCTGCGCCTGTCCCGCGAGACGGGCCTGTCCATCTCCGCGCTGATGCTGGAGAACGAGCGGTCCTGGCGCGACGAGGACGAGATCCGCGAGGGCCTGCTGGAGATCTGGCGCGTCATGCGGGCGTGCGTCGACCGCGGCATGTCCCGCGAGGGCATCCTGCCGGGCGGCCTGAAGGTCCGCCGCCGCGCCGCCAACACCGCGCGCAAGCTGCGCTCGGAGGGCGACCCGCAGGCCCTGGCCATGGAGTGGATCACCCTCTACGCCATGGCCGTGAACGAGGAGAACGCGGCCGGCGGCCGGGTCGTCACCGCCCCGACGAACGGCGCGGCGGGCATCATCCCGGCGGTCCTGCACTACTACGTGAACTTCGTGCCCGGCGCCGACGAGGAGGGCGTGGTCCGCTTCCTCCTGGCCGCGGGCGCCATCGGCATGCTCTTCAAGGAGAACGCCTCCATCTCCGGCGCCGAGGTCGGCTGCCAGGGCGAGGTCGGCTCGGCCTGCTCCATGGCGGCCGGCGCCCTCGCCGAGGTGCTGGGCGGCACGCCGGAGCAGGTGGAGAACGCCGCCGAGATCGGCATGGAACACAACCTCGGTCTGACCTGCGACCCGGTCGGCGGCCTCGTCCAGATCCCGTGCATCGAGCGCAACGGCATGGCCGCGGTCAAGGCGGTCACGGCGGCCCGGATGGCGATGCGCGGCGACGGGTCCCACAAGGTCTCCCTCGACAAGGTCATCAAGACCATGAAGGACACCGGCGCGGACATGTCGGTGAAGTACAAGGAGACGGCGCGGGGCGGTCTCGCGGTGAACATCATCGAGTGCTGAGGGAAGGGCACGGGACTCCCCCGCTTCCCGCACCCTGACTCCCGTACCGCGTGCCCCGGGGCCGGCGGCGCGCGGTCGCGGGCCGGGAGGACGGGGAGGACGTTCGCGGCGGACTCCGGCAGCAGGGTGGCGACCGTCGGTTCCCGGCGGGGGCAAGGAGACCGGCCGCGAGGAACGTGAGCCGGAAGCCGTCGTTTCGGGGTCAGCGGCGGATCACCCGTGGCATGGTGAGGAGATCTCGTCTCCCGTACCCCCCCACCTCTTCGGGAGGTTCCATGCTGCGCGGTATCGACGTCAGCGCGTACCAGTCCTCCACCTACGGCACGGACGGCCTCTCCTTCGTCTTCGTCAAGGCGACGGAGGGCCGTTCGTACGTCAACCCCAAGCTCGCGGCCCAGACCAAGCGGGCCCGCGACGCCGGACTCGTCGTCGGCTTCTACCACTTCCTGTGGCCGGGCAACCTCACCGCCCAGGCCGAGTACTTCGTCTCCAAGGCGCCGGACAAGAAGGGCGACATCCTCGCCGTCGACTGGGAGACGACGGGCGAGGGCAGCCATGCGAGCAACGCGGAGAAGGACGGTTTCATCCGGAAGGTGAAGGCGCTGCGGCCGGACAACCGGGTGATCCTCTACGCGAACAGGAACTTCTGGCTGAACGTCGACACCACCTCGTACGCCGGCGACGGCCTCTGGATCGCCGACTACGTGCCGGCCGGCAAGCCCCGCATCCAGGCGAAGTGGCGCTTCCACCAGTACACCGACGACCCGGTCGACACCAATGTGGCGGACTTCTCGAGCAGGGCCGCGCTGAAGGAGTGGGCCGGGGCCGCTTAGGGCCCGCCCGGCGGATCAGGCCGCGGACGCGGGGGCCGGCACGCCCGTCCGCCCTGATGAGGCGCCGTCGCCTTGCCGCGACCTGACCCGCCGGACAGGCCTCAGCCCTTGAACCCCGCCGGCCGTTCCGGCGACGCCTCAGCCAGGGCCTTGGAGACGCCCTCGACGCCCGCGCGCAGTCCGTACACCGGGGTGTCGGGCTGCTGGCGCCAGGACTCGTCGATGCCGCCGGCGTCCACGGTGTCGAAGCCGAGCTCGTCGATCAGGGACCGGACCCTGCCCTTGGCCACCTCGTCGTCGCCTGCGACGGGGATCGCCATGCGGTCGGGATCGCCGGCCGGGCGCGGACGCTCCAGGATGTCCTGGGCGTAGGTGCCGTTGAAGGCCTTGACCACCGGGTGGCCGAGGCGGCCTTCGACCCATCGGCTCTCGGTGAGGCCCTCGTCCTCGATGGCGGCGATACGCCCGTCGCGCTGCTGCGGGTAGTAGTTGTTCGTGTCGATGACCGCCACGCCGTCGGCCGCCCCGTCGAGGACGCCGGACGGCAGGTCGGGGACCGCCTTCAGCGGGATGGTGACGACCACGATCTCGGCGCCGCGCGCCGCCTCGGCGACCGGTACCGGAGTGGCGCCGGTCTCCTCGGCCAGTGCGGAGAGCGTGTGCGGGCCGCGGGAGTTCGCGACCGAGACGTCGTGGCCCAGGGCGGTCAGCCGCCGGGTGAGGTTGCCGCCGATGTTGCCCGCGCCGATGATGCCGATCTTCATGATGCCGACTCGCCTGGCCTTTCGGAGGTCGTGTCCTGCGGAGCCCGGCGACTCGCGCCGGTGACGAACCCAACCTCCGGCCGGGACGGGGTATTCCGCCGAGGGGCGCCGCCGGGTGACCGGACGGGCGCCCCTCACGGCATCGTCACTTGTTCAGGTGCGCCCAGAACTCGTCGAACGACAGCAGCTTGTCCCCGTCGAGGTCGCGGCCGGCGATGACCGCCTCGGCCACCGACTCGGTGACGTTCCAGTCGCCGCCCTGGGCCAGCGCGGTCTTGAACTCGGCGGCGGTGATGAACCCGTCCCCGTCCGTGTCGATCCGCTCGAACTGCTTGCGTGCTTCCTCGATGTCCGCCACCGATCCGCCCCTCATCTCGTGCGTGAGTCCTTCTGACGCAGGTCAGATTAGCTGCCCGTTCGGGCACCCAGTCCGGCGACCACCCACCCGAACTCCTCCTCGTAGGCGGACGGGGGCTCGACGCCGTTCACGATCGCGGAGAGCTCGCGATAGCGGGCGAGGCGGACGTTCGTCACCGACGTGAGGCGCTCGCGCACGACGGCCGGATCGGCGTCACCGATGAGCGTGCGCAGGATGCCGGCGGCTCGCGGCGAGTCCGGTGCGACGCCCTCCTTCAGCGCATCGCCCGCGAGCTGCACCAGGCGGCTCACGAACCACAAGGAGGAGACCGTGGGGGCGTCCGGCCCCCGGTCCGCCGCGTTGAACTCGATCATCCGGCGCATCGTCGCCCGGAACTGCGGGTCCTGGATCAGCTCGGCCAGCTCCACCCAGGCGTCCACCTGCTCGGGGGTGGGGTCGTCGGGCAGGTCGGCCGCGGCGAAGCGCAGGCGGGTGCGGATGTCCGGGTCCGCGGTGTCGATGCCCTCGAAGACCTCCGCCATGAAGTCCTCGATGATGCGGCGCCGTTCGGCCGCGGACAGTCGCGCGAGTTTGTTCATCAGGGTCGTCTCCTCGGTGGTCGAGCCACGTCGTGCCACGGTCGACAGCACCGCGCGGGTCACCCGCAGGGAGCGGATCTGCGCGTCCAGCGCGGTGACGTGCGCCGCGGCGACCTGTGCGACCGTCGTCTCGCCGGCCAGGACACCGCGTACGGCGTCCAGGCCGAGGCCCAGTTCGCGCAGGGTGCGGATCAGCTCCAGGCGGGCGACCGAGGCGGCGTCGTAGAGCCGGTAGCCGCCGGTGGAGCGGGTCACCGGGGGCAGGGCGCCCTCGTCGGACCAGTAGCGGATGGTGCGCACCGACAGTCCGGTGGTCCGCGCCAGTTCACCGATGGTCATGAGTCCGGTGCCGTCGTCGATCATGTCTGGGAGTGTGGGCCTTCCAGTGGGTGGAGACTCAAGGAGCGCGGTGTGGCGGAGAGCCTGCGGGAGATTCTGGAGGCCGCGGCCCGGGGTGTCTTCCCGGCGGCGGACGGCGGGACCACCGTGGTGCCGCAGCACGGTGGCCGGGACGCCGGGGTCATCGCGTTCACGGCGCACTCGGTCGTCTTCACGGACGAGGACCCGCGGTGGGTGCGCGAGACGCTGGACGGCCTCGGCTGCGACCCCCTGGCGGCGTCGATGAACGCCCGGTTCCTGGCCGCCTTCATGGAGCGCACGGGGCGGACGACCGACACGATCGACGTGCTGCTGACCGGCGCCCCGCTTCCGGGCCGGCCGGGGATCGCGCTGACGGAGGTCGCCGGCCCCGGGCATCCGCGGGTGGTCTCGGCCCGCCGGCGGCGCGACGAGGTGCGGGTGTGGGCGGCGGACGGCGGCGTGCTCGTGCTGGGCCGCGGGGTCGCCGGGCGGCTGGAGGCCGCGGTGGAGGTGGCGGAGGGGGCGCGGCACCGAGGGCTGGGGCGGCAGTTGGTGACGGCGGCACGGCAGCTGGCCGGAGGCGAGGAGGTGTGGGCCCAGGTGTCGGCGGGGAACGCCCGCAGTCTGCGGGCGTTCCAGGCGGCGGGCTACCGGCCGGTGGGGTCGGAGGCGCTGTTCCTCCGGCCCTGAGACGCCCCGGTCCTCAGTCAGGGCCTGCCCCGGGCCGTGGCCGTCAGTGCCAGGGCTTGTAGTGCGGGTTGCTCTCGCACTCGCTCATGATTTCGGTCTTGGTCTGCCTGTCGACGGGGCAGACGCCGATGACGTACTGCCGCTTGATGCCGCCGGGGAAGGCGACCTCGACCTGGTCGGCCCACTTGTGGGTGTCGCCGATCGTCTTGTTGACGTCGATGCCGCCGGGGGCGTCGATGTAGTAGTTGTAGCCGGACTTGTACCAGGTCTTGTAGAGGTCGTGGTCGTAGGTCGTCGAGACGTACGGCGAGGGCTGGTTGACCAGGACGTACTTCTCGACGTCGTACTGGCCGTTTCGGACGTCCTTGGCGTGGAAGCCCTCTTCGAAGACGACCTGCGGGCCCCGGCTGTCGCTGCGGTAGAGGGTGCCGCACGTGGTGCGCCAGACCGGCTCGGGCGTGATGCGGTCGACGTCGACGCCGGAGTCGGCGGCGGCCTCGAGCTTGTGGTCGAACCGGGGACAGACGGGGGCGGCCTTGGCGGGGGCCGTCACCGGGGCCGCCGCGCCGGGGGCCGTGGCAGCGGAGGTCGCGAGCACGGCCGAGAAGGACAGGACGGCGGCGGCGGTCCGGCGCCGCAGGCGAGTGGTGATCATGCGGGTACGATCGCGGCTGTGCGGCGCCCGGTCGCGGATCTTCACCCGTAGGCGGCGTGTCCGCCGAACTGGGTTGCTTCCAGCGTGAGATGGGTGCCCGTCTCAGCGGTCCGCCACTCGCATCTCGAACCAGGTCGTCTTCCCGCGCGGCAGCAGATCGACGCCCCACCGGTCGGACAGCTTGTCGACGAGGAAGAGGCCGCGCCCGCTGATGTCCGTCTCCTGAACCGGCATCAGACACGGCAGCCCCCTGGACGGGTCGCGGACCTCGACGCGGATCCAGCCGGGACGGCGGGGCATGTGGAGGCCGAAGACGCGGGCGCCGGTGTGGCGTACGGCGTTGCCCACCAGTTCGGAGACGAGCAGGACGGTGTCCTCCGTGACCTTGGGGCCGAGTTTCCACTGACGCAGGGCCACGATCTGGGCCAGTCGGCGGGCGGTGGCGGCGGACTCGGGGCGGGACGGTAACGGAACCTCACGCTCCGTCGGATTGCCGAACAACTCCAGCGCCTTGAGGGCGCGTTCGTCCTCGACCGCCGGCGACCAGCGCGCCGCGGTCGCACGTCCGGCTCCCCGCGGCTGTTCCGTACCCTCCAGCCCCGCCATGCCCCCATCATGGCCGCCCCCGGGCGGCTCCGGGGCCGTTCCCGGGGAATGCGCCCCTGCGACACCCTGCCTCGGCAGCGGTCGATCGGCATATGCCGCAGGCAGTTCGGAGCTGAATAAAGCCCCACTGACCTGCGCGGACGGCTCGGCCGGAGACAAGCGGCGGACTCCCTCGACAAGACGCGCTTAATGGTGCGTTAAGGCTGCCATAAACCGCCCCATCGAGGGACCCTGAATCAGACACCGCGTCAACTGCAAGTACCGCGGACCAACTCATCGGACCAACTTCACCGGACCGGCCTCACCGGACCGGCCTGACCGGACCGGCTTCATCGGACCGAACCTCACCCGGCCGTGACCACCAGGTCGGCCTCAGAGGAACTTCGCCTTCCCCGGGCCCTCCTCCACGAAGCTGCGCATCCCGCGTTCGCGGTCCTCGGTGGCGAACAGGCCCGCGAACCAGTTCCGCTCGACGGCGAGGCCGGTCTCGATGTCCGTCTCCAGGCCCATGTCGATCGCCTCCTTCGCCGCGCGCAGCGCGATGGCGGGCCCCTTCGCGAGCCGGGCGGCCCAGGCGTGCGCCTGCTCGTAGACCTCGGCGGCCGGCACCACGCGGTCCACCAGGCCGAGTGCCAGCGCCTCGTCGGCCTTCACCTGGCGGCCCGTGAAGATGAGGTCCTTCGCCTTGGAGGGGCCGACCAGCCGGGACAGCCGCTGGGTACCGCCCGCACCGGGGATCAGCCCGAGCAGGATCTCGGGCTGGCCCAGCCTGGCGTTCTCCCCGGCGATGCGGAAGTCGGCGCAGAGCGCGAGTTCGCAGCCGCCGCCGAGGGCGTATCCGGTGACCGCGGCGACCACGGGCTTGGGGATGCGGGCCACCGCCGTGAAGGAGTCCTGCAGGGCACGGGAGCGCGCGATCATCGCCGCGTGGTCCATCACCTGCATCTCCTTGATGTCCGCGCCCGCCGCGAACACCTTCTCGCCGCCGTAGATCACCACGGCGCGCACGTCCTCGCGGCGGGTGGCCTCCTCGGCGAGCTCCTTGAGCCGGTCCTGCGTGGCGACGTCCAGCGCGTTCATGGGCGGGCGGTCCAGGCGCAGAGTACCGACGCCGTCCGCGACTTCGAGAGATACGGTCATGCCCAGCAGGTTAACGAGTACTAACGGAATCGGCCCCGGTGCCGTACCTCACATCGAGGGCACCGGGGCCGATCGCCGTACCGTCGGCCGAAGGCTCAGGCCTTCCACTTCTCCCAGGACATGTTCCAGCCGTTGAGGCCGTTGTCCGGGGCGATGGTCGCGTCGTCGGAGTTCTTCACCACGACCACGTCGCCGATGAGCGAGTTCTCGAAGAACCAGGCGGCCGGCGCCTTCTCGTCCCAGCCGCCGCGGACGTCGCGCAGGCCGATGCAGCCGTGGCTGGAGTTGCGGTTGCCGAAGGCGTCGCCGCCCCAGTAGTTGCCGTGGATGAAGGTGCCGGAGGTGGACAGGCGCATGGCGTGCGGGACGTCCTTGATGTCGTACTCGCCGCCGTAGCCGACCGTCTCGCCGTTCATGCGGGTCACGGGGAGCCGCTCGGTGATGACCATCTGGCCGTTCCAGGTCTCGTAGCCGGGCGCGCCGGTGGTGACGGGGATGGTCTTGACGGTCTTGCCGTCCCGCACGACCTTCATCGTGAGCTTCTTGGCGTCGACGACGGAGACCTGGCTGCGGCCGACGGTGAAGGAGACGGTCTTGGCCTGCTCGCCGTAGACGCCGTCGCGGCCCTCCACGCCGTCGAGGTTGAGGTCGACGGTGACCTTGGTGCCGGCCTTCCAATACTTCTCCGGCCGGAAGTCGAGGCGGTCGTTGCCGAACCAGTGGCCCGCGACCTCGACGGCCGGCTCGGTCTTGATGCGGATGGCCTTCTCCACGTCCTCGGGGTTGGTGATGCCCCGGGTGAAGCGGATCGAGAACGGCATGCCGACGCCGACCTTCGAGCCGTCCTCGGGGGTGAAGTGGCCGATGAAGGTGTTCTTCGGCGTCAGGGTGGTGAAGCGGGAGTCCTCGGCGGCCGTGCGGCCCTCGGAGTCCTTGGCGACCGCGTGCACGGTGTACGTGGTGGCGGCGGCCAGGTGGGTGGACGGCGTCCAGGTGGCGCCGTCCCCGGATATCCTCCCGCCGACCTTCGCGCCGTCGGCGTCCTTGACGACGACCTCGGTCAGCTTGCCCTTCGTGGCGCCTATCTTCAGGGCGCCGCTGGTGTCGACGGCCTCGGCCCCGTCCTTCGGCGCGATGCTCACGACGGCCTCGGACTGCTTGCTCTGCGCCGCGGTGGAGTCCTTGGCGTTCTTGCCGCCGTCTCCCGTTCCGGCTCCCGAGCCGGATCCTCCCCCGCCGCACGCGGTGACCGTCAGCAGCACACCCAGTGCCAGCGCCGACAGTGACCTGCCGCGTCCCCTGCCGCCCCGCCCCCGGATGCCGGCCGACGACACCCCCGATATCGGACGCACGTTCAACTTGTCTCCCCTCGCCGGGCCCGGTCGGGGCCCGCGCCCCAGTGCGCCCGCGCGCACCGGCGCATCGTAACCGCAGGCCAGGGGCGTAGGGGCCAGAGGAATTGTCACTGTTCCGTACCGAGTTGGCGGCCGGGCACCGCGAGCGCGGCGGCGTCACTTCACCGCACTGCCCGCCTTCCACTCCTTCCAGTTCATGTTCCAGCCACCGAGGCCGTTGTCGGGGGCGACCTTCTTGTCCTTGCTGTGGACCACCTCCACGACGTCGCCGATCAGGCTGCGGTCGAAGAACCAGCCCGCCGGGGTGTCGGAACCGCCGCCCTTGACGTCGCGCAGCCCGACGCAGCCGTGGCTGACGTTGGCCCGGCCGAAGGTGTCCTCCGGCGCCCAGTAGTTGCCGTGCAGGAAGGTGCCCGAGCTGGTCAGGCGGATGGCGTGCGGGACGTCCGGGATGTCGTACTCGCCGCCGAAGCCGACCGTGCGGCTGTTCATGCGGGTGACGTCGAGCATCTCGGTGATCACCATCTTGCCGTTGTAGGTGGGCGTCGCCGGCGCCCCCGCCGTGATCGGCACGGTGGTCAGCAGCGTGCCGTCCCGGCGCACCTGCATCGTCCGCTTGGCCGCGTCGACGAGCGAGACCTGGCTGCGGCCGACGGTGAAGGTGATCTTCTTGTGCTGGAGCCCGTACACCCCCGGCGCGCCCTCGACGTCCCGCAGCCTCAGGTCGACGGTGACCTTGGTGCCGGGCTTCCAGTACTCCCTGGGGCGGAAGTCGAGCCGGTCCTTGCCGAACCAGTGGGGGCGGATCTCGGTGGCGGGCTTCGCGGTGACCGAGACGGCGCGTTCGACGGCGGCGCGGTCGGTGATCTCCCGGCTGAACTCCAGGGAAACGATCATGCCGGTGCCGACGACGGAGCGGTTCTCGGGGCCGACGTATCCGATGAAGCGCTCGTCGGGGACATAGGTGGTGAAGGTGGTGTGCCGGGCCGAGCGGTGTCCCCGGCCGTCCAGGGCGACGGCGTCGACCGTGTACTTCGCGGCGAGTGCCAGCCGGTCCTCGGCGGGCCGCCAGCTCAGGCCGTCGTCGGAGATCCGGCCGGGTACCGGGGTCTCCCGCGCGTCCTGCGACTTGACGACCTTCACCGACTCCAGCCGTCCGTCGGGCACCCGCACCGACAGCTTCTTCTCCTCCGGCCGGACGGCCTCGCTGCCGTCGTCCGGGGTGATGCGGATGACCTCCTCGGCGGCGGGTGGCTTGCCGAACACCTCGCCGATGCCATCGCCGATACCGCCGCCGTCCGAGGTGCATCCGGCGGCCCCGGCCAGCAGTCCTGCCCATGTCAGTACGGCGGCCAGAGCGGCCCCCGCGCGCCGTGCGCGCCCATGTACGTGCCTCACATCCACCCGTAACGACCCATCCGCCCCGGGGAAACGTGAGTGCGAGCCATGCGGTGGGCAGAACAGTGGGGAAGGACGACGCGACGGGGGACAGCGGCCGGGACGCCGCACGCCCTTTTCCCGTCGCCGGCACGTCGTTCCACGAGCCGCAGGAGGCTGACAGGTGTCCAGCGCAGCCGAGCAGGAGGCGGTGACCGGGAAACCGGCCGCCGAGGACGGGCACCCCGCCGTCGTGGTGAACGGCGCGCGACGTGCCGCGTCGCCGCCCGCCGTGCCGGCCTGGCCGGGCACACCGGTGCCGCTGGGCGCCCGGTACCGGACCGGGCCGGACCAGGTGGCGGGCACGAACTTCGCACTGTGGGCGGGCGGGGCGGAGGCGGTGGAGCTGTGCCTGTTCGACGGGCCGAGCCCCGGTGGCAGGGAGAGCCGGGTACGGCTGACCGAGCTGACGCACGAGGTCTGGCACGGCTTCGTACCGGACGTGGGACCCGGTCAGCGCTACGGCTTCCGGGTGCACGGCCGCTGGGACCCGTGGACCGGCGCCCGCTGGAACCCGGCGAAGCTGCTGCTCGACCCGTACGCCCGGGCGGTCGACGGCGACTTCTCCCTGCCGCCCGAGGTGTACGGGCACGTCCGCGACTGGCCCCAGCAGCATGTGGCGGACACCGTGCGCGACGACCGGGACTCGGCGCCGTACGTCCCGAAGGGCGTCGTCGTCCATGACGGCGGCCCCGACGACGAATGGACGTACGACCGGCGGCCGAAGACACCGTGGGCGGACTCGGTCATCTACGAGCTGCACGTGCGCGGATTCACCAAGCTGCACCCGGGCATCCCCGAAGAGCTGCGCGGCACGTACGCCGGTCTGGCGCATCCGGCGGCGATCGAGCACCTGACGCGGCTGGGCGTGACGGCGGTGGAGCTGCTGCCGGTGCACCAGTTCGCGCACGAGAGCCACCTGCTCGACCGCGGCCTGCGGAACTACTGGGGCTACAACTCCATCGGCTACTTCGCCCCGCACGCCGCCTACGCCGCGTCCGGCACCACCGGACAGCAGGTCGGCGAGTTCAGGCGGATGGTGCGCGCGCTGCACGCGGCCGGCATCGAGGTCATCCTCGACGTGGTCTACAACCACACGGCGGAGGCGGGCGAGCTGGGCCCGACGCTCTCGCTGAAGGGCATCGACAACCGCGGTTACTACCGCCTCCAGCCGGACGCCCGCCGGTACGCCGACTACACCGGCTGCGGCAACACCCTGCACGTCGTCCAGCCGCACGTCCTGCGCCTGATCACCGACTCGCTGCGCTACTGGGTGACGGAGATGGGCGTGGACGGCTTCCGCTTCGACCTGGCGGCGGCGCTGGCCCGCTCGATGCACGACGTCGACATGCTGTCCCCGTTCCTCGCGGTGATCGCGCAGGACCCGGTGCTGCGGCGGGTGAAGCTGATCGCCGAGCCGTGGGACGTCGGCTCGGGCGGCTACCAGGTGGGGGCGTTCCCGCCCCTGTGGACGGAGTGGAACGACCGCTACCGCAACGCCGTGCGGGACTTCTGGCGGCACGCGCTGCCGGACGTGCGGGAGATGGGCTACCGACTGTCGGGCTCCAGCGACCTGTACGCGTGGGGCGGGCGCCGGCCGTACGCGTCGGTCAACTTCGTCACCGCGCACGACGGCTTCACACTCCGGGACCTCGTGTCCTACGAGCGCAAGCACAACGAGGCCAACGGCGAGGGCAACCGGGACGGCACGGACGACAACCGGTCCTGGAACTGCGGCACGGAGGGAGAGACCGACGACGAGGACGTGCGGGCGCTGCGGCGACGACAGCTGCGCAACCTGCTGACCACACTCCTGCTGTCGACCGGGGTGCCGATGCTGGTCGCGGGCGACGAGCTGGGCCGCACCCAGGGCGGCAGCAACAACGCCTACTGCCAGGACAACGAGATCAGCTGGGTGGACTGGACCCTGCTGGACGACCCGGAGTGGCGGCCCCTGTTCGAGCTGACCTCCCGGCTGATCGCACTGCGCCACCGGCATCCGGTGCTGCGCCGCCGGGCCTTCTTCTCCGGCCGGGCGCACTCCGCGGACGGCCTGCGCGATCTGGCCTGGTTCACCGCCCGGGGCACGGAGATGACGGAGCGGGACTGGTACGCGCCCGCCGCCACGCTCGGCATGTACCTCTCCGGGCGGGACATCCCGGGCCGCGACGAGCGCGGCGCCCCGATCGTCGACGACAGTTTCCTGGCCGTCCTGCACGCGGGCGAGGGGCCGGCCGGTTTCCTGCTGCCGGGGCCGCCGTGGGCGGAGCGGTACGAGGTGGTCGTCGACACCAGCCGGGAGGAGCAGGCGGACGCACCGGGCGGGACGCACCCGGCGGGGACGGAGATCACGGTACCGGCGCGGGCGGTACTGCTGCTGAAGGCGGGCTGAGCCGGTCGGCGGCGGGTGGTGGTGGTGGTGGTCTCGCCGGCGCCGTTCGGGCCGGGGATCCCGAAGATCTCGCCCGCCCTCGGCGGTGAACGACACACCGGCGACGGCGGGGCGGCCGCCGCAGGACTCGCGCGGCCCGGTGACTTCGAGGACGGGCCTGGCACCGGCGTCCCGGGACGCGGGGGCCCGGCACATCGGCCGACGCGCTCGAAGGCGCGTCAGCCGACCGGTTGATGCCCCCGTACGACCCCGGTGAGCTCGAAAACCCGGTGGGCACTGTCAGTGGTGAACCGTAGGCTCACTGCTGATGTCCACGACACCCGCCTCCGCCAAGACGTCCACCGAGGGCCGGTCCACCGTGCGCGCTCTGCTGCGGCTGTGGCCCTATGTGCGGCCCGTGCGGGCGCGGTTGGCGACCGCCGCCTGCGTGGCGATCGTCGCCTCCTGCGTGGGGCTGGTGATCCCGCTGGTCCTGAAGTGGATGGTGGACGGGCCGGTCGCCGACCGCGATCCGGCCGGCGTGTGGCTCGGAGCGCTGTACCTGCTGCTCCTCGGCCTGGCGGAGGCGCTGCTGTTCGGGCTGCGGCGGTGGCTGGTGGCCCGGCCGCTGGCGGGCGTCGAGGCGGGGATGCGGGCGGACCTCTACCGGCACCTGCAACGGCTGCCGGTGGCCTTCCACGACCGGTGGGCGTCGGGGCAGTTGCTGTCGCGCGGGACGACGGATCTGATGCTGCTGCGCATGTTCCTCGCCTTCCCGCTGACGTTCCTGCTGGTCAACGGTGTGACGATCCTGGTCGGCGTGGGCATCATGCTGGTGCAGGACTGGACGCTGGGGCTGGTCATCCTGGGGCCGGCCATTCCCGTGATGATCACCTGCGCGGTCTTCGAGAAGAAGTACTCCGCGGTGGCCCGGCGCGCGCAGGACCAGGTCGGGGACCTGACGACCGTGGTCGAGGAGAGCGTGCTCGGCATCCGGATCATCAAGGGATTCGGCCGGCACCGCAGCCAGGCCCGGGCCTTCCACGAGCTCTCGCACCGGCTGCGGGGGACGGAGCTGCGCAAGGCGCGGCTGCTGGCGTCCATCTGGGCCGTCATCGTGACGCTGCCGGAGGTCGCGATCGGGGCGGCGCTGGTGGTGGGGACGGTGCAGGTGGCGGACGGGACGCTGTCGGCGGGGACGCTGGTGGCGTTCCTGTCCACGGCGCTGGCTCTGCGGTGGCCCGTCGAGTCGATCGGCTTCCTGCTGGCGATGAGCCAGGAGGCGGCCACGGCCACGGACCGCTACTTCGAGGTGATGGACGCGGAGGCCGAGACCGACGCCGCCGCGCCGACCCGTTCCGGAACCGGCGACGCCGGTCGCGTCGGTGGCCTGCGATTCGAGAACGTCCGCTTCCGTTACCCCGACGCACCCCCCGGCTCCCCGCCCCTCCTCGACCGCGTCGACCTCCATGTCCGCCCCGGCGAGTCCATGGCCCTGGTCGGTGCCACCGGCAGCGGCAAGACGACGCTCACCGCGCTCGTCCCCCGCCTGCACGAGGTGACGTCCGGCCGGATCACGCTGGACGGCGAGGACATCACCGCCCTGTCCCGCGAGGAGCTGCGCGCCAAGGTCGCCGTCGCCTTCGAGGAGCCCACCCTCTTCTCGGCGACCGTGGGCGAGAACGTGCTGATGGGAGCCGATGACGGCGCGGGTGACGAGGAACTGGGCCGGGCACTGGCCGTCGCACAGGCCGACTTCGCCCACGCGCTCCCCCAGGGCACCGGCACCCGGGTCGGCGAGCAGGGCCTCAGCCTGTCCGGCGGGCAGCGGCAGCGCCTCGCGCTCGCCCGGGCGGTGATCGGCGAACCGAGGTTCCTCGTCCTGGACGATCCGCTGTCCGCGCTGGACGTGCACACGGAGGCCGCCGTCGAGGCCGCCCTGCGGCAGGTCCTCGCCGACACCACCGCCCTGATCGTCGCGCACCGCCCGTCCACGGTGCTGCTCGCCGACCGCGTCGCCCTGCTCTCCGGCGGCCGGATCAGCGCCGTCGGCACCCACCGGGAACTGCTGCGCGACAGCGCCGAGTACGCCCGTCTGATGTCCGGCCTCGACGGACGAGGGGAAGCCGAGGAATCCGGAGAAGCCGAGGAAGCCGAGGAAGCCGAGGAGGGGGACGGCCGATGACCGCGCCCACGGCCACCGCGCCGGACAGGGGACAAGCGAAGGACGGGGACGCGGAGACCCGCGCGGCCGACGACCTCTTCGACCGGGACGTCCTGCCCAGCCCGCCGGGCGCGACCGCCGCCCTGCTGCGCTCCCTGCTGACGCCCCTGAGGGCCCGTGTCGTCCTCACCACCTTCCTCCTGCTGCTCCAGCAGGCGGCGGTCCAGGCGGGCCCGCTGCTGGTGGCGTACGCCATCGACCACGCCGTGCCGGCCCTGCGGGACGACGACCACGGTCCGCTGATCGCGGTGGGCGCCGGCTACCTGCTCTGCTCACTGGGCGCGGGCGCCCTCCAGTACGCGTTCGTCGCCGCCGCGGCCCGCGTCAGCCAGGACGTGCTGCTGGATCTGCGGGGGCGGATCTTCCGCCACGCGCAGGCGCTGAGCGTCGACTTCCACGAGCGTTACACCTCGGGCCGGCTCATCTCCCGCTCGACCACGGACGTGGAGTCGCTGCGCGAGCTGCTGGACGAGGGCCTCCAGGAGCTGGTGACGGTCGTCCTCTCCTTCGTCTACATCGCGGCGCTGCTGCTCTGGCTCGACCTGGGCCTCGGCGGCGTCGCGGTGGCGTCGTTCGTGCCGCTGTACGCGCTGGTGCGGCTGTACCGGCGGCGCGCGGGGCGGGTGTACCGGCGGCGGTCCACGGCGATCGCGGCGGTGATCGTGAAGTTCGTGGAGACGATGAACGGCATCCGCCCGGTGCGCGCCTTCCGCCGGGAGGCCGCCAACGACGCCGACTTCGCCGTACTGAACAGGCGCCACGAGCGGACGAACGGCGACGCGCTCCTGGAGATGGCCCGTTACGTCCTCGGCTCGCGGCTGGTCGCCAACACGGCCGTCGCGGGGATCGTGCTGTGGGGCGCCTACCGGGTCGCGGACGGAACGCTGGCGCTCGGTGTCCTGGCGGCGGCGGTGCTGTACCTGCGGCGGCTGTACGACCCGATCGACCGGCTCGGCATGTTCCTGAACTCCTACCAGTCCGCGGCGGCCTCGCTGGAGAAGATCGCCGGGCTGCTGGCCCAGACGCCGACCGTGCCCGAGCCGGCCGCGCCGAAGGAGCTGCCGCCGCCGGCGTCGGAGCACCCGGGGCGCGAGGTCGTCTTCGACGGGGTCCGCTTCGGCTACCGCACCGGCGGCGAGGTGCTGCCCCGTTTCGGCCTGACGATCCCGGCCGGGCAGACGGTCGCCGTCGTGGGCTCGACCGGCGCGGGCAAGTCGACGCTGGCGAAGCTGCTCGCCAGGTTCTACGACCCGTCCGACGGGCGGGTCCTGCTGGACGGCACCGACCTGCGCGACCTCGCGGTGCCCGAACTGCGGCGCGGGGTGGTGATGGTGACGCAGGAGGCCTTCCTGTTCTCCGGCACGGTCGCCGAGAACATCGCCATCGGCCGTCCGGAGGCGACGCGCGAGGAGGTCGAGCGGGCCGCGAAGGCGATCGGCGCCCACGACTTCATCGCCGCGCTGCCCGACGGCTACGACACCGACGTGCGCAAGCGGGGCGGCCGCATCTCCGCCGGGCAGCGGCAACTGGTGGCGTTCGCGCGGGCGTTGCTCGCCGACCCGGCGGTGCTGATCCTGGACGAGGCGACCAGCTCGCTGGACGTCCCCGGCGAGCGTGCGGTGCAGCGGGCCATGGCGACGGTGCTGAAGGGCCGTACGGCGGTCGTGATCGCGCACCGGCTCTCCACCGTGGAGATCGCCGACCGGGTGCTGGTGATGGAGCACGGCCGGATCGTGGAGGACGGTACGCCGGCCGATCTGATCGCGGGTACCGGCCGGTTCGCGGATCTGCACCGGGCCTGGCGGGACAGTCTGGCGTGAGGGCGGCGGTTCGAGAGGTCCGTGCGGAGAACCGCCGGGGGCATCCGTGATCGACGCGTACGAGGACCCCGGCACGCCCGACCACCGGGGCGGCCGGCGTTACCTGTGGTGGCTGGTCGTCCGGCAGTGGCCCCGGTGCCTGGCGGGGGCGGTGTTCGCCAGTGCCTGGATGGTGCTGCTTGCGGCGACGCCGTACCTGATGGCCCGGGCGATCGACCACGGTCTGGTCCCCGGTGACCTGGGCGCGCTGGCGGGCTGGACCGGTGCGCTGGTCGCCGTCGGCGCGTTCGACGCCTGGCTGGGCGTCATGCGGCACCGCACCATGACGCGGGTGCGGATGGACGCCAACTTCCGCACCGTCAAGGTGGTCGTCGGGCACGCCACGCGGCTCGGTGCGGCGCTGCGCCGGCAGGTCGGGGCCGGTGAGGTGGTCACCATCGGGGTGGGCGACGTCCAGACGATCAGCAGGGCCCTCACGGCCGTCGGACCGGGCGTCGGAGCGGTCGTCGCCTACGCGGCCGTCGGTGTGCTGATGCTGTCGGTGTCGCCCCGGCTCGCCGCGGTGGTGCTGCTCGGGGTGCCGGCGATCGGCGTGCTGCTGGGCCCGCTCATGGGGCGGTTGCGGGGCACGGAGACCGAGTACCGGGAGCGGCAGGCCGTACTGACCGCGCGGATCGGCGACCTCGCGGGCGGGCTGCGGGTGCTGAACGGGCTGGGCGGAAAGGGCCTGGTCGCGGACGCGTTCCGCCGGGACTCGGGGCGGCTGCGCGAGCAGGGCTACCGGGTGGGGGCGGTGACCAGCTGGATCCAGGCCATCGGCGTGGGCCTGCCGATGCTGTTCCTGGGGCTGGTGACGTGGCTGGGCGCCCGGCTCGCCGTGCAGGGGCGGATCAGCGTGGGCGAGCTGGTGTCGGTGTACGGCTACGTGGTCGCGCTGGGGTGGCCGGTGGCGTTTCTCATCGAGATGGCCCAGCAGCTCACCCAAGGGGTGGTGGCCGCCCGGCGTGTCGTCACGTTCCTGCGGCTGGAGCCCGAGCCGGACGACGGCGTCCTCGACGCCCCCGCGGAACCCTCGGTGCTCTACGACCCGGCCTCCGGGGTCCGGGTGGCGCCGGGCCGCCTGACCGCGCTGGCCGGGTCCCGCCCGGCCGACGCCGCCACCGTGGTCGACCGCCTCGGCCGGTACGCCCCGTCCGACGTGACCTGGGGCGGCGTTCCGCTGACCGAGGTACCGCTCGAGCGGGTACGGGCCCGCATCCTGGTCTCCGAGGCGGAGGCCGACCTGTTCGCAGGCACCCTGCGCGACGTGATCGGCGCCACGGAAGCCCACGGCGGGGGCGCGGGCGGTACCGGTGCGCGGCTCCGTCGCGTGGGCGCGACCGGCCACGACGAACCCGCGGGCGCCCGGCGGACCGCCGAGGCCCTCTGGGAGGCGCACCTGGCCCGGGCCCTGCACACCGCCGCCGCGGACGACATCGTCCGAGGCCTTCCCGACGGACTGGCGGCCCCGGTCGCGGCCCAGGGCCGCACCCTCTCCGGCGGCCAGCGCCAGCGCGTGCGGCTGGCCCGGGCCCTGCTGGCCGATCCCGAAGTACTGCTCGCCGTCGAACCGACCTCCGCACTGGACGCCCACACGGAGGCCACGGTGGCGGACCGGCTGCGGGACGCCCGCAAGGGCCGTACGACCGTGGTGACCACCACGTCCCCGCTGGTCCTCGGCCGGGCGGACATCGTGCACTACCTGGTCGACGGCAAGGTCGCCGCCACCGGTGGCCATCGTGAACTCCTCGACACCGAGCCGGGGTACC
Organism: Streptomyces sp. NPDC028991; assembly: GCF_055564775.1. Classification (NCBI taxonomy): domain Bacteria; kingdom Bacillati; phylum Actinomycetota; class Actinomycetes; order Kitasatosporales; family Streptomycetaceae; genus Streptomyces; species Streptomyces sp. NPDC028991. The sequence goes on from NZ_JBVHVP010000019.1 coordinate 98,894, forward strand.
GGTCCTTGGTCGCACGGGACGACGAGGTGGCCCGATGAGGTCTCCGGGACGGCTCCCCGTCGCCGAGCGCGCCGATGTCCGCCGGGCGGCGGCCGGACTCGTACGCGCCGACCGGCGAGCCTTCGCGCTCGTCCTCGGCCTGAACGCGCTGGCCGCCCTGGCGGGGCTCGCGGGTCCGTGGCTGCTGGGCCGGATCATCGACGAGGTGCGCGCCGGGGGCGGCGTCGGCGCCGTCGACCGGATGGCGCTCACCATCCTGCTGTGCTCGCTGGCGCAGCTGCTGCTGGCCCGCTGGGCGCGGTACGCGGGACACCGTTTCGGGGAGCGGACGCTGGCGCGGGTGCGGGAGCGGTTCGTGGACCGGGTGCTGGAGCTGCCAGCGTCCGTGGTGGAACGGGCGGGCACCGGGGACCTGACGACGCGCGGCACCGCCGACGTGTCCGCCGTCGGCACGACGTTGCGCGACGCCGGACCCGAGCTGCTGATCAACTCCGTGCAGGCCCTGTTCCTCACCGCCGCGGTGTTCGTGCTCGACCCGCTGCTCGGTGCCGTGGGTGTGCTGGGGCTGGCGCCCGTCTGGTTCGCGCTGCGCTGGTACCTGCGCCGGGCGCGGGCCGGCTATCTCGCCGAGGGGGCGGCCACCTCGGAGGTCGCCGAGAGCCTCGCCGCCACGGTGTCCGGGGCCCGCACGATCGAGGCGTTCGGGCTGGCCGAGCGGCGCGTCGCGACGAACCGGGAGGCGCTGGAGGCCGCACGGCGCACGCGGTTCCACACGCTGTACCTGCGCAGCGTGTTCTTCCCGGCGGTGGAGATCTCCTACGTCGTACCCGTGGCGGGCGTGCTCCTGATCGGTGGTGTCCTGCACGCGCACGGGTCGGTGAGCCTCGGTGCGGTGGTGGCGTGCTCCGTGTACCTGCAGCAGCTGGCCGGGCCGCTCGACGAGGTGCTGATGCGGATCGAGCAGCTCCAGGCGGGCGGTGCCTCCTTCGCCCGGGTGGAGGGACTGGCACGCGCCCCGCGGGCGGCGGCCGACCACTCGCCGGCACCGGCCGACGACCGTATCGACGTGTCCGGGGCGCGGTACGCGTACGACCGGAGCGGCGAGGTGCTGCGCGGGGTGGACCTGACCGTGCGGCCGGGTGAGCGGCTGGCGGTGGTCGGGCCTTCCGGGGCCGGCAAGACCACGCTCAGCCGTCTGCTGGCGGGCGTCGACTCGCCGACCGAGGGCTCGGTGACGGTGGGCGGGGTGCCCGTGGCCGGGCTCGGACCGGAGCGGCTGCGCCGCCAGGTCGTGCTGGTCACCCAGGAGCACCATGTCTTCCTCGGCACGGTCCGCGACAATCTCCTCATCGCCGAACCGGACGCCACGGACGAGGCGTTGTGGGCCGCGCTCGCCGCGGTGGGCGCCGCGGAGTGGGTGCGGGAGCTGCCCGACGGTCTCGGCACCGAGCTGGGTACGGACGGCCACCGGGCGGACGGCTCCCGGGCCCAGCAGCTCGCCCTGGCCCGGGTGGTACTCGCCGACCCGCACACCCTGATCCTGGACGAGGCCACCGCCCTGCTGGACCCGACGACGGCCCGGCACACCGAGCGCGCCCTCGCCGCCGTGCTGGAGGGCCGTACGGTCATCGCCATCGCGCACCGCCTGCACACCGCGCACGACGCCGACCGGGTGGCCGTGATGGAGGACGGCCGGCTGACCGAACTGGGCACCCACGACGAGCTGGTGGCGGCCGGCGGCGCCTACGCGGCGCTGTGGGGGTCCTGGCACGGGGAGCCGTCGCCCGGGCCGGCACCGCGGCTGGCGCCCGGGCCCGGTACTGACTGAGCGGGCAGTCAGTACCGGGCCGAAGCATCCCTTCCGTATATCGAACATGAACGCCCGGACAACGAACGATTTCCGGCCAACTTTCTGACGCGCTCCTGACAGGAGCCGCGTATTCCTGCCACTCTTCCCACGGCCGCTCCACAGCGCCCCCGCAGCTTCCCCACCAGCGCGCTGCGCGGCGGTCAGCTCCTTGCACGTGGTTTCTGCGTACCGAACCAGTACCGCCCGGCCGGCCCACCCGCCGACCGGTCTCCCCTGGCCGCGCGACCCGCGGCCACGCAGAAGGAGTCAGTGTTGAGCAGCAGCACTCCCCACAGACGCACCTCCCACACCCCGTCCCACCGCACCACCCACCGCCGCGCCGCCGCCGTGGCCCTGGCCGGTGTCGCCGCGCTGATCGCCACGGCGGTCCAGTCCGGCGCCGCGACCGCGGCACCCGGTCCGGCCCCCGCCCCGGGCGCCGAGTCCGTCAAGCTCACGCCCGCCCAGCGCGCCGAGCTGATACGCGACGCCAACGCCGGCACTGCCGAGACCGCCGACGGCCTGGGCCTGGGCGCCAAGGAGAAACTGGTCGTCCGCGACGTCCTCAAGGACCGCGACGGCACCGTGCACACCCGCTACGAGCGCACCTACGACGGCCTGCCCGTCCTCGGCGGCGACCTGGTCGTCACCACCGGCTCCGGGAAGACCGAGCGGGTCGTGAAGGCCACCTCCAAGGCGATCAAGCCGGCCACCGTGACGCCGAAGATCGCGGCCGGCAAGGCCGAGCAGCAGGCCGTGTCCGCCGCGAAGGCCGCCGGCGCCGAGCGGCCCGAGGCCGACCGTGCCCCGCGCAAGGTGATCTGGGCGGCGAACGGCACCCCGGTCCTGGCGTACGAGACGGTCGTGGGCGGCCTCCAGGAGGACGGCACCCCGAACGAACTGCACGTGGTCACCGACGCCGCCACCGGCGCCAAGCTCCACGAGTACCAGGCCATCCACAACGGCACCGGCAACACCCTGTACAGCGGGACGGTGACGCTGGGCACGGCGCAGTCCGGGTCGTCGTACACGCTGACCGACACCACCCGCGGCAACCACAAGACGTACAACCTCAACCGGGGCACCTCGGGGACCGGGACGCTCTTCTCCGGCCCGGACGACGTGTGGGGCAACGGCAGCGCGTCCAACGCCGAGACCGCCGCCGCCGACGCCCACTACGGGGCCGCGCTGACCTGGGACTACTACAAGAACGTCCAGGGCCGGTCCGGTATCCGCGGCGACGGCGTGGGCGCCTACTCCCGGGTCCACTACGGCAACAACTACGTCAACGCCTTCTGGTCGGACGGCTGCTTCTGCATGACGTACGGCGACGGTGCCGGCAACGCCAACCCGCTGACGTCCATCGACGTGGCCGCGCACGAGATGACGCACGGACTCACCTCCAACACCGCGGGGCTCAACTACAGCGGCGAGTCCGGCGGGCTGAACGAGGCCACCTCCGACATCTTCGGCGCGGCCGTCGAGTTCCACGCGAACAACTCCTCCGACGTCGGTGACTACCTCATCGGCGAGGAGATCGACATCAACGGCGACGGCACCCCGCTGCGCTACATGGACAAGCCCAGCAAGGACGGCGCGTCCAAGGACTACTGGTACTCGGGTATCGGCAACGTCGACGTCCACTACTCCTCCGGCCCGGCCAACCACTTCTTCTACCTGCTGAGCGAGGGCAGCGGCACCAAGACCATCAACGGTGTCACCTACGACTCGCCCACCTCGGACGGCCTCCCGGTCACCGGGATCGGCCGCGCCAAGGCGGAGAAGATCTGGTTCCGCGCGCTGACCACCAAGTTCACGTCGACCACCAACTACGCGGGCGCCCGCACCGGCACCCTCGCGGCGGCCGGTGAGCTGTACGGCACCGACAGCGCCGAGTACAAGGCGGTGCAGCACGCGTGGGCGGGCATCAACGTCGGCGCGCGCCCCGGTGGCGGGGGCGGCGGCACCTCCTTCGAGAACACCGCCGACGTGGCGATCCCGGACAACGGCCCCGCGGTCACCTCGTCGGTCCCCGTGACGGGCCGGGCCGGCAACGCGCCCGCCAACCTCCAGGCCACGGTCGACATCGTGCACACCTGGCGCGGTGACCTGGTGATCGACCTGCTGGCCCCGGACGGGACCGCGTACCGCCTGAAGAACTCCAGCTCCTCGGACTCGGCGGACAACGTGAAACAGACGTACACGGTCAACGCCTCCTCGGAGACCGCCAACGGCACCTGGAAGCTGCGCGTCCAGGACGTGGCGGCCCGGGACACCGGATACATCAGCGGCGTCAAGCTCACCTTCCCGTAGGCCCGCGCGGTTCACCCACGGCCGGGGCGCCGTCTCGGAGGTTCGACTCCTCCGGGACGGCGCCCTCCGCACGCACCGACCCGCCGGTCATGGCCGGACGGCGGCACCCGGAACGCCAGGTTCCAGGGTGCCGCCCTACTCTTGGTCCCCATGTCCTTCACGTACGACGACGTCGGCGCCACCCGCGAGCAGGGCCACTGCCCGCCCGGCTTCCGCCCCATGCACGTACGCACGCGCCTCGGGGAGGGCGAGCCGGTGTTCCAGCGTGCGGTCGAGGCCGTGCTCACCTGGGAGATGCACCGCGAGATGGGCGTCGGCGTCGACGCGAGCGCGGAGCGTGCGGCGCCCGGCGTCGACGTCACCGTCACCCTCGCCGGGATGATCAAGGCGCCCTGCCGGGTGGTCTGGACCCTGGACGAGCCCCGCCGGGCCGGCTGGGCCTACGGCACCCTGCCCGGCCACCCCGAGTCCGGCGAGGAGGCCTTCGTGGTGGACCGGACGGGCGACGGCACGGTCTGGCTGACCGTGACCGCCTTCAGCCGCCCCGCCAAGTGGTACGCCAAGGCCGGCGGGCCGGCGGCCCGCGCCTTCCAGCACGCCTACGCCCGCCGCTGCGGCACCGTGCTGCGACGGCTGAGCGGCGGCGACGAGGAGGACTGAGCCCACCGCGCCGCCCCGGGCCGCTCACCTCATCAGCAGGCCCGCCGCCTCCGCCAGCTCGTCCGACGGCACCGCGACCAGCCCCGGTTCCGCGCCGGACACCAGCAGCCGGTGCGCGGGCAGGATGCGGACCGTGTAGCCGAAGGGGCCGGTGCGGTCCAGAGCCAGCGGCCCCTCGTACGCCCAGCGGCCCTCCAGGTCGGGGCCGCCCACCGGTTTCAGCGGCACGGACGCCGCGTCGGTGATCCGGTCCTCGGAGTCGACCCGCCCCGAGACCGCCTGCACCTCGACGTCGTCCGGGGCCAGGTCGCCGAGGTTCACCCGCACCCGCAGTCCGAGCGTCGAGCCGAGCTCCGCCGTGGCGCTCGCGGCGGACGTCTCCACATGGTCGACGCTCACCCCGGGCCAGGCCGCCCGCACCCGGGCCTTCCACTCGGCCAGCGCACGGGCGGAGTCCGGGTCCATCGCCCGATGGGCCTCGGCGGCGGGGGCGTAGAGCCGCTCGACGTACTCGCGGACCATGCGGCCGGCCAGCACCTTGGGCCCGAGCAGGCTCAGGGTCCTGCGGACCATCTCGATCCACCGGTCGGGCAGCCCGCTCGCGCCCCGGTCGTAGAAGCGGGGGGTCACCCGCTGCTCCAGCAGGTCGTAGAGGGCGGCGGCCTCTATGGCGTCGCGCCGGTCCGGGTCGGTGCCCGCGCCGTCGGCGGTCGGGATCGCCCAGCCGAAGTCCGGCTGGTACCACTCGTCCCACCAGCCGTCCAGCACCGACAGGTTGAGGCAGCCGTTGAGGGCGGCCTTCATGCCGCTGGTGCCGCACGCCTCCAGGGGCCGCAGGGGGTTGTTCAGCCAGATGTCACAGCCCGGGTAGAGCTTCTGCGCCATCGCCATGCCGTAGTCCGGCAGGAACACGATCCGGTGCCGCACCCGCGGGTCGTCCGCGAACCGCACCAGCTCCTGCACCAGCCGCTTGCCTCCGTCGTCCGCCGGGTGTGCCTTGCCCGCGACGACGATCTGGACCGGCCGCTCGGGGTGCAGGAGGAGGTCCATCAGGCGGTCGCGGTCGCGCAGCATCAGCGTCAGCCGCTTGTACGACGGCACGCGCCGCGCGAACCCGATGGTGAGCACGTCCGGGTCGAGGACGTCGTCGATCCAGCCCAGCTCGGCCGTCCCGGCGCCGCGTTGCCGCCAGGAGACGCGCAGCCGCTCCCGGACCTCGGTGACGAGCTGCTCCCGCAAGGTGCGGCGCAGCTCCCAGATGTCCTGGTCGGGGATGTCGGCGACCGAGTCCCAGCGGTCCGAGCCGCCGACGGTCAGCGCGTCCTCGGCCCGCTGCACGCCGATCTGCCGGGCACCGAGCCGGAACACCTCCGGGGCGACCCAGGTCGGGGCGTGCACGCCGTTGGTGACGGAGGTGATCGGCACCTCGTCGGCGTCGAAGCCGGGCCACAGTCCGGAGAACATCTCCCGGCTGACCCCGCCGTGCAGCAGGGAGACGCCGTTGGCGCGCTGGGCCAGGCGCAGGCCCATCACAGCCATGTTGAAGAGGTTGGGCTCACCGCCGGGATAGGTCTCCATGCCGAGCCGGAGGACGCGTTCGACGTCGATGCGCGGGAGTTCGGAGTCGGGGCCGAAGTGGCGGGCGACCAGCTCGCGGTCGAAGCGGTCGATGCCGGCCGGGACGGGGGTGTGGGTGGTGAAGACGGTGCCGGCCCGCACCGCCTCCAGCGCGGCCCCGAATTCCAGTCCCTTCTCGCAGAGTTCGGAGATGCGTTCCAGCCCGAGGAAGCCCGCGTGCCCCTCGTTGGTGTGGAACACCTCCGGCGCGGCGTGGCCGGTGAGCCGGCAGTACGTCCGTACCGCCCGGACACCTCCTATGCCCAGCAGCATCTCCTGGAGGAGCCGGTGTTCGCTGCCGCCGCCGTAGAGCCGGTCGGTGACGCCTCGTTCGCCGAGGTCGTTCTCTTCGACGTCCGAGTCGAGCAGCAGCAGCGGCACCCGGCCGACCTGGGCCAGCCAGACGCGGGCGCGCAGTTCCCGGCCGCCGGGCAGCGCGAGGGCGACGTGCGCGGGCGTGCCGTCGGTCTCCTCGAGGAGGACCAGGGGCAGCTCGTGGGGGTCGAGGACGGGATAGTGCTCCTGCTGCCAGCCGTCCCGGGAGAGGGACTGGCGGAAGTAGCCGTGGCGGTAGAGCAGGCCGACGCCGATGAGCGGCACACCCAGGTCGCTGGCCGCCTTCAGGTGGTCGCCGGCCAGGATGCCGAGACCGCCGGAGTACTGGGGCAGGGCGGCGGTGATGCCGAACTCGGGCGAGAAGTAGGCGACGGCGGCGGGGAGTCGGCCGGGCTGGGCCTGGTACCAGCGGTCGCCGGTCAGGTAGTGGTCGAGGTCGTCGGCCACCGCGGTCAGCCGGCGCAGGAAGCGCCGGTCCTGAGCCAGCTCCGCGAGGCGCGCGGGCGGGACGGTGCCGAGCAGCCGTACCGGGTCGCGGCCGGACGCGGACCAGCACTCGGGGTCGACGGACTGGAAGAGGTCGCGGGTCTCCGGATGCCAGGACCAGCGCAGATTCCGGGCCAGATCGCTGAGCGGCCGGAGGGGGTCGGGGAGAACGGGACGGACGGTCAGTCGACGAATCGCCTTCACCCTCACGACGTTACCGGTGGGATGTGTCCCTCGCCGGGGCCTTCGCCCTCAGACCTCCGATTCGGCCTGAACGGCGTCGTTCGCGATCTCCGGACGGGCTAATAACCACCGGCGTGTCGATCTTCCGGCGGGGAAGGTGTCCGGTCAGGTCGTCGCGTGTGTCGACATACGCGTGAGTAGGTAACAAAGTGCCGGATTGCCCACCCGAAAAGTGTGGGAAGGCTCCTGCGGTACACCCCACACGCAGCATCGCAGGACCCACCTCCCCAGAGTCATCCGCCCACCCTCGTTGACGCGGACAGGAGCGGTCATGCCCGCCACGCACCACTCGTCAGTACCCCCCTCGACGTCCCCTGCGACGCCACCCGCGGCATCCTCCGAGACGTCCCCCGCGGCATCCTCCGAGGCGCCCCCCGCGGGCGGCACCACCGTCGTCGGACGCATCCCCGTCCTGGACGTCCGCCCGATGGTCCGGCACGGACGCAGGCCCGCCAAGGCGGTCACCGGCGAGTCCTTCGAGATATCGGCCACCGTGTTCCGGGAGGGGCACGACGCGGTCGCCGCCAACGTCGTCCTCAGAGATCCGCGGGACCGGCCGGGCCCGTGGACCCCGATGCGGGAGCTGGCCCCCGGCACCGACCGCTGGGGTGCCACCGTCACCGCCGGCGAGCCCGGACTGTGGTCGTACACCGTGGAGGCGTGGGGCGACCCGGTCACCACCTGGCGGCACCACGCGCGGATCAAGATCCCGGCGGGGATGGACACGGACCTGGTTCTGGAGGAGGGGGCCCGGCTGTACGAGCGCGCCGCCGCCGACGTGCCCGGAGGCGGGGACCGGCGGGAGCTGCTCGCCGCCGTCGACGCGCTGCGGGACGAGACCCGGCCGGCCGCCTCGCGGCTGGCGGCGGCGTTGACGCCCCGGGTGGACGCGGTGCTGGCCCGGCACCCGCTGCGGGAACTGGTCACCACCTCCGACCCGCTGCCCCTGCTGGTCGAGCGCGAACGCGCCCTGTACGGCGCCTGGTACGAGTTCTTCCCCCG
>NZ_JBVHVP010000020.1:0-99299 GCF_055564775.1 Streptomyces sp. NPDC028991
GATGTGGCGGAGAACAGCGCCCCCGAGTCCCGACCCTTTGGCGATGGGGGCGGTTTAGGGGGAAACGCGCCGCGCCCCGGGGGGGGCTCCTTTCGGGGCCCGCTTCGCCCGCATCAGGCGTCACCCGTCCAGCGACGTCATCACGTGCTTGACCCGCGTGTAGTCGTCGAAGCCGTACGACGACAGGTCCTTGCCGTAGCCGGACTTCTTGAAGCCGCCGTGCGGCATCTCGGCGACCAGCGGGATGTGGGTGTTGATCCACACGCAGCCGAAGTCCAGCTTCTTGGACATCCGCATGGCGCGGCCGTGGTCCTTGGTCCACACCGAGGAGGCCAGCGCGTACTCGACGCCGTTGGCCCACTCGACCGCCTGGTCCTCGTCGCGGAAGGCCTGGACCGTGATGACGGGACCGAAGACCTCCTTCTGGACGATCTCGTCGTCCTGCCTGAGGCCCGAGACGACGGTCGGGGCGTAGAAGTAGCCCTTCTCGCCGACCTGGTGGCCGCCCGCCTCGACCTTGGCGTGGGCGGGGAGCCGCTCGATGAACCCGGCGACCTGCTTGAGCTGGTTGGGGTTGTTGAGCGGGCCGTACATGACGTCCTCGTCGTCCGGCTGACCGGTCTTGATCTCGGACGCGGCCTTCGCGAGCGCGCTCACGAACTCGTCGTGGACCGACTCGTGAACCAGCACGCGAGTGGCCGCGGTGCAGTCCTGGCCGGCGTTGAAGTAGCCCGCCTCCGAGATGCCCTCGACGGCCTTGGGGATGTCGGTGTCCTCGAAGACCACGACCGGTGCCTTGCCGCCCAGCTCCAGGTGGACGCGCTTGAGGTCCTTCGACGCCGACTCGGCGACCGACATGCCGGCCCGCACCGAGCCGGTGATGGAGGCCATCGCCGGGGTCTCGTGCTCGACCATCAGGCGGCCGGTGTCGCGGTCGCCGCAGACGACGTTGAAGACGCCCTTGGGCACGATCGAGCCGATGATGTCGGCCATCAGGGCCGTGGACGCGGGGGTGGTGTCCGAGGGCTTCAGGACGACCGTGTTGCCCGCGGCGAGCGCCGGGGCGAACTTCCACACGGCCATCATCATCGGGTAGTTCCACGGCGCGACCTGCGCGCAGACCCCGATCGGCTCGCGGCGGATCATGGAGGTCAGGCCCTCCATGTACTCACCGGCGCTTCGCCCCTCCAGCATCCGGGCCGCGCCCGCGAAGAAGCGGATCTGGTCGACCATCGGCGGGATCTCCTCGGAGCGGGTCAGCCCGATGGGCTTGCCCGTGTTCTCCACCTCGGCCGCGATCAGCTCCTCGGCCCGCTCCTCGAACGCGTCCGCGATCTTCAGCAGGGCCTTCTGCCGCTCGGCCGGGACCAGGTCCCGCCAGGCCGGGAAGGCCGCGGCGGCGGCCGCCATGGCGGCGTCCACGTCCGCCTGCCCGGACAGGGGGGCGGTCGCGTAGGCCTCGCCGGTGGCGGGGTTGACCACCTCGGTGGTCCGTCCGTCGGCGGCGTCCCGGAACTCACCGTCGATGTAGTTGCGCAGACGACGCAGCTCGGTGCTCACTGCCGGCCCTCCAAGTTCGGTGTCTACTTCAGGTCTCTCGATGTCCGGACCGCTCCGCTGTCCAAACACTGAGACACCCACCCTAGACGGAGACCCGACGTTTTCAACACCCCCGGTCACCTCAAGGTTGCGAAATCCGTAGAGTCTGACCTCACAGACAACGAATTTCATCGATTCGGCCTTGCAAAACTGTCGAGACGTCGTGCACAGTGAAGCCGTGGCCAGTCGAAGCGCAGACCAGAGGGACTCCCGCGAGTCCAGGAACGGCGGTCCCCAGTTGGACGCCGTCTCCCTCGCCATCATCGAGCAGCTCCAGGAGGACGGCCGCCGGCCGTACGCCGCCATCGGCAAGGCCGTGGGCCTTTCGGAGGCGGCCGTGCGCCAGCGCGTCCAGAAGCTCCTCGACCAGGGCGTGATGCAGATCGTCGCCGTCACGGACCCGCTCACCGTGGGATTCCGGCGACAGGCGATGGTCGGCGTCAATGTCGAGGGCGACGTGGAGTCCGTCGCCGACGCGGTGACGGCCATGTCCGAATGCGAGTACGTGGTGATGACCGCGGGCTCCTTCGACCTGATGGTGGAGGTCGTCTGCGAGGACGACGACCACCTTCTGGACGTCATCAACAAACGCATCCGGGCCGTCCCCGGAGTGCGCTCCACCGAGAGCTTCGTCTACATGAAGCTCAAGAAGCAGACCTATATGTGGGGAACCCGATAATCGTGAGCACCGACAGCCCCAAGGACCTCAGCAGGACCGCGTACGACCACCTGTGGATGCACTTCACCCGCATGTCGTCGTACGAGAACGCACCCGTCCCCACCATCGTCCGCGGTGAGGGCACCCACATCTACGACGACAAGGGCAAGCGCTACCTCGACGGTCTCGCCGGCCTGTTCGTGGTCCAGGCCGGACACGGCCGCACGGAGCTGGCCGAGACCGCCTCGAAGCAGGCGCAGGAGCTCGCCTTCTTCCCGGTGTGGTCCTACGCCCACCCGAAGGCCGTGGAGCTGGCCGAGCGCCTGGCCGACGAGGCCCCCGGCGACCTCAACAAGGTCTTCTTCACCACCGGCGGCGGTGAGGCGGTCGAGACCGCCTGGAAGCTGGCCAAGCAGTACTTCAAGCTGACCGGCAAGCCGACCAAGTACAAGGTCATCTCCCGCGCGGTCGCCTACCACGGCACCCCGCAGGGCGCCCTGTCCATCACCGGCCTGCCCGCCCTCAAGGCCCCCTTCGAGCCGCTCGTCCCGGGCGCGCACAAGGTGCCGAACACCAACATCTACCGCGCCCCGCTCTTCGGCGACGACCCCGAGGCCTTCGGCCGCTGGGCCGCCGACCAGATCGAGCAGCAGATCCTGTTCGAGGGCCCGGAGACGGTCGCGGCCGTCTTCCTGGAGCCCGTGCAGAACGCCGGCGGCTGCTTCCCGCCCCCGCCCGGCTACTTCCAGCGGGTGCGCGAGATCTGCGACCAGTACGACGTGCTGCTCGTCTCGGACGAGGTCATCTGCGCCTTCGGCCGCCTGGGCACGACCTTCGCCTGCGACAAGTTCGGCTACGTCCCGGACATGATCACCTGCGCGAAGGGCATGACCTCGGGCTACTCCCCGATCGGCGCCTGCATCATCTCCGACCGCCTGGCCGAGCCGTTCTACAAGGGCGACAACACCTTCCTGCACGGCTACACCTTCGGCGGCCACCCGGTCTCCGCCGCGGTCGGCGTCGCCAACCTCGACCTGTTCGAGCGCGAGGGCCTCAACCAGCACGTGCTGGACAACGAGGGCAACTTCCGGGCGACCCTGGAGAAGCTCCTCGACCTGCCGATCGTCGGCGACGTCCGCGGCAACGGCTTCTTCTACGGCATCGAGCTGGTCAAGGACAAGAACACCAAGGAGTCCTTCACCGACGAGGAGACCGAGCGCGTCCTGTACGGCTTCCTCTCCAAGAAGCTCTTCGAGAACGGCCTGTACTGCCGTGCCGACGACCGCGGCGACCCGGTCATCCAGCTCGCCCCGCCGCTGATCTCCAACCAGGAGACCTTCGACGAGATCGAGCAGATTCTGCGCGCCACGCTGACGGAGGCGTGGACCAAGCTCTGATCCGGGCGGTGCCCTGGAACCAGGCACAGCTCCGATCATCCTTCTGGATGATCATCACCGGCCCCGGCGCCGTCCGTTCGAGTGAGAACGGCGGCCCGGGGCCGCGTGCTGTCCGGCTTCCTCCGCGGGGACTCCTTACCGTGCCCAGTGACCGATCGGCCCCACCTTCGTTCCCCCGGAAGAGGGACACGACCGGGGAAATACGGATCAGAACCGAGGTGTACGCCCATGGAGGCCCCGCCGGACAACGACGTGCTCTGGGCCCACGCCCTGCGCTTCCAGCACCACGACGGCTCCCCCGCGCTTCAAGGCGTGTCGCTCGGCGTCCGCGAGGGCGAGATCCTCGCCGTGAGCGGCCCGCGCGGCAGTGGCAAGACCACGCTGCTGCGCTGTCTGTCCGGGCTGGTCCGGCCGCAGGAGGGCGAGGTGTGGTTCAACAGCGTGCCGATGCACTCCATGGGCCCGCTCGGCCGCGAGCGACTGCGCCGCGACCGCTTCGGCTGGATCGACCCCGCCCCCGTGCTCGTCCCGGAGCTGAACGCGTGGGAGAACGCCGCCCTCCCGCTCATGCTGCGCGGCACCGGCCGGCGCCGGGCCAAGACCGCCGCCCTGGAGTGGCTGGAACGCCTCGACGTCGGTGACAAGGCCCGTCGGCGCCCGGAGGAGCTCCAGCAGGCCGAGCGGCAGCGCGTCTGCATCGCCCGCGCGCTCGCCGTCGCCCCCGCGGTCCTCTTCGCCGACGAGCCGACGGCCCCCCTGCACCGCGCCGACCGCGCCCACGTCCTGCGGACGCTCACCACGGCGGCCCGCTCGCACGGGATCACCGTCCTGCTCGCCACGCACGACGCGCGGACCGCCGCCCTGGCGGACCGCACGGTGGCCCTGCTGGACGGGCGGCGGGTACGGACCGTGCACCTGCCCCCGGTCGCCGAGACGACGGTGGCGACAGGAGCCGGCGGGACCACGGGGACCCCCGGAACGGAAGGCCGGGCGGCGTGCTCGCTCTCCGCCTGACCCGCGCCGCCCACCTCGCCGTGCAACTGCGCCGACTGCTGGTCGCGGTGGCCTCGGCGGGCACGGGCTTCCTGCTGCTGTGCGCCCTCGGCCACGCGATGACCCACCCGGGCGCACCCGGCACCTCCGCACTCCGCCTGGCCTGGTGCGCGGCACCCCTCGCCGCCACGGTGTACCTCGCCGTCGCCGTGGCCCGCACCGATCCCGGTACCCGGCCCCGCCCGGGGCTGTCGGCGATCGGCCTGGGCCCCGGCCGGCTGATGGCCGTCTCGGCGGCGACCACGGCCCTGACCTGCGCGCTCGGCTCGGTGGCGGGGCTGCTCGTCTTCCTCCACCTGCGCGGCGACCTGACGGGCCCGCCCTTCGACGGCGCGGTGACCGACGCCCTGGCACCCGGCCGGCCCCTCCCCTTCCCGGCGGCGCTGACACTGCTGGCCCTGGTCCCGGCCACCGCGTCGGCCGCCGTGGCGCTCACGCTGCGCCCCCGCGAGCCCCGGCCCACCCCGCCCACCGGCTCCCGTCGCTACGGCCGTTTCGGCGCCTATGGCTGGGGAGCGGCCCGCGAGACGTTCGGCGCCTACGGCCGCTACGGCGCCCGCCTGGCCCGGGCCCGGCACGCCCAGCCTGCGGGCAGTCCCGCCGTGGACCCTGCGGGCGGCCCTGCCGCTGGGGCGGCCCGCGTGGGCGCTGGGGGTCCCCCCTCCGGAGGAGGGGCCCTGCTGACGCAGGCCGGCGCCACCCGCCCCGCGGCCACGACGGACGTCCCGCGGCCGACGCCGGACGCCGTACCCGACCCCCCGGCCTCGGACTCGGACTCGGCATCGGCATCGGCATCGGCATCGGCATCGACCGCGCCCACACCCACGCCCCGTCCCCAGAACACCACCCTCCCCTGGGGCATCGCCGTACTCACCGCGGGCCTCGCCGTGGAGACCTACGCCGGCAACACGGCCGCCGCCCCCGCCCCCGGCGCCACCCCCTCCGCCGGCGTCCTCTGCGGCTGGGCCCTCACCGCCCTGGGCCTCGCCCTGGCCGGCCCCGGCCTCACCCACCTGTGCGGCCGACTGCTCCAGACCGCCCGCCCCGGCGCCATGCGCCTCCTGGCCGGCCGGGTCCTGATGGAGGAGTCACACCGCATCGGCCGTCCCCTCGGCGTCGTCTGCGCCGTGGCCTCCGCCGGCTACGCGGGGACCGCCCTGCACGGCACGGACGGACCGGGCTTCGGCCCACTGAGCGTCCTCGGCGCCCTCCTCGTGGGCGGCTGCACGGTGGCCACCCTCCTCACCGCCGCCGTCGAGGCGAAACACGCCCGCGTCGACACGACGGACGCCCTGCTGCGGCTGGGCGCGCCCCCGGCGACCCTGCGCGCCGCGGCCGCCGTTCGCGCCGGCGCGCTGCTCGCCCTGTTCGGTCCCCTGACCCTGATCGTCGCGCAGCTGGCAGCACTGCCCCTGGCCGGCTGAGACACCACGCCCGCTGATCCCGGTGGTCCCGGTGACCCCAGTGACCCGGTGGAAAAGTCCTCGAAGAAATCCGCGAATCCGCGATGAGTTCCGCGCACCACCCGCGTCTAACCTCTCGAACGGCATGAGAACAGCAGCACACCGACGGGAGAGGCCCCCATGTACCAGCAGATGATCTTCGTGAACCTGGCCACCAACAACCTCGACGCCTCGAAGAAGTTCTTCACCGAGCTCGGATACGAGATCAACGCCCAGTTCAGCGACGACACCACCGCGTCGATCCCCCTGAGCGAGGCCATCGTCGTGATGGTGCACACGCCGGAGAAGTACCGCCAGTTCACGAAGAAGGAGATCGTGGACTCGACGAAGTCCAGCGAGGTGCTGATCGCGCTGAGCGCCGAGAGCCGCGAGAAGGTCGACGAGCTGGTGGAGAAGGCGGTCGCGGCCGGCGGCTCGGTGTCCGGCGAGACCCAGGACCACGGCTTCATGTACGGCCGCGCCTTCGACGACATCGACGGCCACACCTTCGAGGTCGTGTGGATGGACCCGGCGGCGGTCGAGGGCTGAGCCGACCGCGGGCCTAGCATGGGCGGGTGGATCCGACACCCGCCCGGCCCAAGGCCCGGTCACAGGCTCAGCTCCAGTCCCACCACGCCTCCCACGACCGGGAGATCGAGAGCCTCGCCGAGTTCGACTCCGTCTTCTCGGCGCACGGCACACTCGCCCACTACCGCGTCCAGGCCGTCGATCTGACGGCCCGCACGGACGCCTTGATGTCCGCGGACCCCACGGGTGCCGTCTTCCTCGGCTGCCCGATGGCACCGGAGGCCGCCGCCCGAGTGCGCGCCGCCGGCGCCCTGGTCTTCCCGCCCATACCGGGCCTGCCCTTCGATCCGTACCGCGCACGCGTCTACTCCCCCGGTGAGCTGTACGCCCGTCTCGGCGAGGGCTACGAGGCGACACCGGACGCCCTCGCCTACGACTGGTTCCAGGAGACCAAGGCGGACGGCGATGTCTTCGCCTCCATGCTGCGCGCGATTCACGACGACGCCGTCTCGGACGCGATCGACGAACTCCTCGTCGGCGACCGGGTGGTGGGAGTCATGGGCGGCCACGCCATGGCGCGCGGCACCGGAGCCTACGCGGGCGCCGCCCGCCTGGGCCGCGAGCTGGCCCGCGCCGGGTTCACCGTGGCCACCGGCGGCGGTCCGGGCGCGATGGAGGCGGCGAACCTCGGCGCCTACGCCGCCCCGTTCGACGACGGCATGCTGGACGAGGCGCTGCTCCTCCTCGCCAAGGTCGCGTCGTTCACGCCCTCGGTCACGGACTGGGCGCGCTCCGCCTTCGAGGTCCGCGAACGCTGGCCCGGGGGTGGCCCGTCGGTCGGCGTCCCCACCTGGTTCTACGGCCACGAGCCGCCCAACGCCTTCGCCGCGCACATCGCCAAGTACTTCGCCAACGCCACCCGCGAGGACGGCCTGCTGGCCCGCTCGAACGCGGGCGTGGTCTTCCTGCCGGGCGCCGCCGGGACCGTGCAGGAGGTCTTCGACAACGCGACGCCGAACTACTACGAGTCGCGGGGCGTACCCACGCCGATGGTGCTGGTGGACCGGGCGCACTGGACGAAGAAGCTGCCCGCCTGGCCGCTGCTCGCCTCGCTCGCCGAGGGGCGGACGATGGAGTCCCGGATCGCTCTGGTCGACCGGATCGAGGAGGCTCCTGGAGCGCTGAAACGTCTCGGCGGTTAATGAGACGGCAAAGTCAACGCCCTTGACCGGCATATGCGTTGACACTTCTTACGCACCGCTTATAGACCAGTGAGACTCGTGGGTGTGCTGGTACCGCGTCACCGCGCATCAGCCCTCACTCCACCCCCCGCATCTGCGCTCCCGTAAAGGACAAACGTGGCAGTCCTGTCCATACTCAGAAGCACGGCATCGCGCCGTAGCGTTCGCGCCCTCGGCGTCGCCTCCGCCTCGGTGGCCCTGGCGATCGGCGCCGCCGGCAACGCCCTCGCCTGCGACATCAGCGAGTTCTCCGCCGCCGCCAAGTGCGAGGGCGACAAGGGTGTCATCACCGTCACCGACGTGGACCCCGCCGGCATCCCCGCCACCGTCACCGTGTACCTGCAGAACAACGGTGCCGACGCCGAGAAGATCGGCGAGCAGGTGGTCAAGGGTTCGCGCGAGGGCAGCACCATCACCTTCGCCGCGGACTGGAAGCCGAACGCCGAGTACCGCATCCATGTCAAGGCCGACAAGTACGTCGACGAGGACATCAAGCCCAACCTCGTGACCCCGTCGACCCCCTGCGAGACGGAGGACACGCCGACCCCGACCCCGTCGGAAAGCTCTTCCACCCCGGCCGAGGAGACGGAAACGCCGGCCCCGGCACCGTCCACGTCGGCCCCGGCACCGTCCCAGAGCGAGAGCACCGCACCGGCGGCCGTGCCGAGCAACGCCCCGTCCCCGGCGGCCGGTGAGTCCAACCTCGCCGAAACCGGCGCCAACTCCAACACCGGCATGATCGCCGGCGTCGCGGCGGCCCTGGTCGCCATCGGTGGCGGCGCGGTCTTCTTCGGCCTGCGCCGCCGCGGAGCGAACAGCAACCGCTGACGCACCGCGCCCCGGCACGCAGCACGGTGGCCCGGCCCCGGCCGGGGCCGGGCCACCGTCACGTCGTGTCGCGCGGCGTCAGGGATGCTCCGGCCCGGCGCACGCGGGGTCCTCCACCGGTCCGTCCGGAAGGACCCGCTGCACGAACCGCACGATCTCCAGCCACTCGTCGATCGCGTCGGCGGCCACGTCGGCCGCGAGCGCCTCGAACGGCCGGTCCGACAGATCGGCACGGTGGCGGACAGGCCGGTGCCGGGAGGACAGTACGGACCCGAACCGGCCCACCCGGTGGGCGGTTTCGTCGCCGTAGCGGTCATGCCCGAGGAGTGCCATGCCACCGCCCTACGAGCGGGACGATCACCCGAGCACGGCGATTTCCGCCGCGTCGAACTCCACCCCCACCACGTCCCCGACCTCCGGTGCCGTCCGCAGGCCACACGCCGCCTCCAGCCGCGGCGCGTCCCCCGGCCGGAGGTGGACGGCGACGTGGGTGCCGCGGAAGGTACGGGCGGTGACCGTGCAGCGCAGGCCCGCGTCGGCGGGCACCAGACGGACCCCGGCGGGCCGCACGAGCAGGGTGCGCGTTCCCTGCGGGGCGTCCTCGGGGACCGGCACCTTGCCCCACGGGGTGTCCGCGGCCTGCCCTGCGACGGTCGCCTCGACGACGTTGTCGAAGCCGAGGAAGCGGGCCACGAACGCGTCGGCCGGCCGCTGCCACACCTCGAGCGGCGTGCCCGACTGGGCGATCCGCCCGTCCCGCATCACCACGACCCGGTCGGCGAGCGCGAAGGCCTCGCCCTGGTCGTGCGTCACGGCGAGCACGGTGGTGCCCAACCGGCCGAACAGCTCCCGGAGTTCCACGACGAGCCGCTCCCGCAGCGAACGGTCGAGCTGGCCGAGCGGCTCGTCCAGCATCAGCAACCGGGGCCGGGACGCGAGGGCGCGGGCCAGCGCCACCCGCTGCTGTTCCCCGCCGGACAGGGCGGCGACGGACCGGCGGGCGGCGTCCGGCAGCCCCACCAGTTCCAGCAACTCGCGCACCCGCTCCCGCTGTTCGGCTCTGGAAGCGCCACGCATCCGGGGCCCGAAGGCGATGTTTCCGGCCACGTCCCGCTGCGGGAAGAGCTGGTGGTCCTGGAACATCAGCCCGACCTCCCGCTTGTGCGCGGGCACCCCGGCCTGGTCCCGCCCGTCGAGCGTCACCCGCCCGGCGTCCAGCGGCTGGAGCCCGGCGACCGCCCGCAGCAGCGTCGACTTGCCGCTGCCGCTGGGCCCGAGCACACACACCACCTCGTGCTCGGCGACGTCCAGGCCCACGGCGTCGAGCACGGCCCGCCCGCCGAAGCGGACCGTCGCGCCCTCAAGGCTCAGCAGCATCTCCGGAACCCCCGCATCCTAGAACTCCCCGCTCCGGTCGGTCCGCAGCCGCTCCAGCACCACCAGAGCCACTGCGCACACCAGCATCAGAATCGTCGACAGGGCCATCGCCTGGCCGTAGTTCATGTCCCCGGGCCGGCCCAGCAGCCGCGCCACGGCGACCGGCAGGGTCGGGTTGTCGGGCCGCGCGATGAACACGGTCGCGCCGAACTCCCCGAGCGACACCGCGAAGGCGAAGCCGGCCGCGACCAGCAGCGCCCGCCGCACCATCGGCAGATCGACCTCACGCCACACCCGCCACGGCGACGCCCCGAGCACGGACGCCGCCTCCCGCAGCCGTACGTCCACCGCCCGCAGCACCGGCAGCATGGTCCGTACGACGAAGGGGACGCCGACGAGCGCCTGCGCGAGCGGCACGAGGATCCACGACGACCGGAGGTCCAGCGGGGGCTCGTCCAGCGCGATCAGGAATCCGAAGCCGACCGTCACGGCGGAGACCCCGAGCGGCAGCATCAGCAGCGCGTCGAAGCCGCGTACGAAACGGCCCGCGTCGCGGCGGGTGAGCGCGGTGGCGGCCAGCGCGCCGATCACCACGGCGATGGCGGTGGCGGCGACGGCGTACTGGAGGGAGTTGCCGATCGCCTCGATCGGCGGGACGAGGAAGGTGCCGCCGTCCTCGCGGGTCAGCGCCCGGTAGTAGCCGAGGCCCGGCGCACCCAGTGACCGCTCGACCAGCACGGCGAGCGGCAGCACCAGCAGCACCGCGACGGTGATCAGGACCCCGGCCAGCAGCGCCCACTGCCCGGTCCCGCGCGGCCGGCGCGCGGTCGTGGCCGCGTCCACCAGCCGCAGGGCCGTCTCCCGCCGCCGTACGGTCCAGGCGTGCACGGCGAGGATGCCGGCCACCGCGGCAAACTGGATCAGCGTCAGCACGGCGGCCGTGGACAGGTCGAAGAACTGCGAGGTCTGCCGGTAGATCTCCACCTCCAGGGTGGAGAAGGCGGGCCCGCCGAGGATCTGGACGATCCCGAAGGAGGTGAAGGTGAACAGGAACACCATCAGGGCGGCGGCGGCCACCGCGGGCGCGAGCGCGGGCAGCGTCACCTGCCGCCAGGCCTTGAGCCGCGAGGCACCGAGCATCCGCGCGGCCTCCTCCTGGCGCGGGTCGAGCTGCGACCAGAGGCCGCCGACGGTGCGTACGACAACGGCGTAGTTGAAGAAGACGTGCGCGAGCAGGATCGCCCACACGCTGGTGTCCAGCCGTACGCCCCACAACTCGTCGAGCAGCCCGCCGCGCCCGACCAGCGCCAGGAAAGCGGTCCCGACGACGACCGTCGGCAGCACGAACGGCACGGTCACCACGGCCCGCAGGATCTGCTTGCCGGGGAAGTCGAAGCGGGCGAAGACGTAGGCGCCGGGCAGTGCGATCAGCAGGGTGAGCGCGGTGGAGGCCAGCGCCTGCCAGGTGGTGAACCACAGCACGTGCCGGACGTCGGGCTGGGCGAGTACGTCCGCGATCCGCCCGAGCCGCCAGGAGCCGTCGACCTCCAGTCCGCGTGCGACGATCGCGGCGACGGGGTAGGCGAAGAACACCGCGAAGAACGCGACGGGCACGGCCATCAGGGCGAGCCGCGCCGCGCTCCCGCGCGCAGTCCCGGCCTTGCCTACTTCAGTACGAGTGAGGTCCACGACTTGACCCACTGGTCGCGGTTGTCGGCGATCTTCGCCGGGTCCATGGTCTCCGGATCCCTGGCAGGCGGCCCGAACTTCCGGAACGCCTCGGGGATCTCGGCGCCCTTCCGCACCGGGTGGACGAACATGTTCAGCGGCAGGTCCTCCTGGAACCGCTCACCGATGAGGAAGTCGAGGAGCGCCTTGCCGCCCTCCGGATTCCCGGCGTTGCTCAGCAGACCCGCGTACTCGACCTGCCGGAAGCAGGTGCCGGTCGAGACACCCGTCGGCGCGGTGGCCGGCTGCGGGTCGGCGTAGATGACCTCGGCGGGCGGGGACGAGGCGTAGGAGACGACGAGCGGGCGGTCGCCCTTGGCCTTCTTGCCGCCGGCCGAACCGGAGAACTCCTCGTTGTACGCCTGCTCCCAGCTGTCGACGACCTTGACTCCGTTCGCCTCGAGCTTCTTCCAGTAGTCCTGCCAGCCGTCGTCGCCGTACCTGGCGGCGGTGCCGAGCAGGAAGCCGAGGCCGGGTGAGGAACCGGCCGCGTTCTCGGTGACGAGCAAATCCTTGTACTCGGGCTTGACCAGATCGTCGAAGGAGTCCGGCGGGGTCAGCTTGTGCTTGCCGAAGTACGCCTTGTCGTAGTTGACGCAGATGTCGCCGGTGGTGACGGGCGTGACCCGGTGCTTCGTGTCGGTCCGGAAGGCGGCGCCGACCTGGTCGAGGCCCTTTGCCTCGTACGGCTGGAACAGCCCGTTGTCGAGCGCCCGGGACAGCAGCGTGTTGTCGACGCCGAAGAAGACGTCGCCCTGCGGGTTGTCCTTGGTGAGGATCGCCTTGTTGACGGCCTGCCCGGCGTCGCCGTCCTCCAGGACCTCGACCTGGTAGCCGGAGCTCTTCTCGAAGGCGGCGATGACGTCCTCCGAGACGGCCCACGAGTCGTGGCTGACGAGGGTCACGGTCTTGGAGCCGCCGGAACCCCCGCCGTCCCCTTCGGACGACGATCCGCACGCGGCGAGGCCGCCGGCCATGCCCAGCCCGACCGCCAGCGCGGTGACCTTCTTGGTGATGCTCACTGAATCCCTCCTGGGTGACCAGGAGAAGACGCGGCCCCGCCCGGGAACCCCTGGCGAGGGTCCCGGGCAGGGCGCAACAGCTCGAGTGGTGACCGATCTCCCTACCCAGAATGACCTGGGCCAGGTTCGGAGGGTCTGCGGCCGGTGCCGCACTCTCAGCGCTGTGGCGCTCCCCTGTCGGAATATGAAGATGTACTTCTCTGCGTACTTCCGTATGAAGCCGTCGTACGACGCTGTACGACGTCGGCCAGGTTACCGCTCGCTCGCGGCGAGCTGACCACACGCCCCGTCGATCTCCTGCCCACGGGTGTCCCGGATCGTCACCGGCACACCATGCGCCGCGATCGCCTCGACGAACGCCTTCTCGTCCTCGGGCCGCGACGCGGTCCACTTCGAGCCGGGCGTGGGGTTGAGCGGGATGAGGTTGACGTGCACGGGCCTGCCCTTGAGCAGCCGCCCGAGCCGGTCGCCGCGCCAGGCCTGGTCGTTGATGTCCCGGATCAGCGCGTACTCGATGGACAGCCGCCGGCCCGACCGCTCGGCGTACTCGAAACCGGCGTCCAGTACCTCACGCACCTTCCAGCGCGTGTTGACGGGGACGAGGGTGTCGCGCAGCTCGTCGTCCGGCGCGTGCAGCGAGATGGCGAGGCGGCATTTGAAGCCCTCGTCGGCGAAGCGGTGGATCGCCGGGACGAGGCCGACCGTGGAGACGGTGATGCCGCGCTGGGAGAGCCCCAGCCCGTCCGGCTCGGGATCGGTGAGGCGGCGGATGGACCCGACGACGCGGTTGTAGTTGGCGAGGGGCTCGCCCATGCCCATGAACACGATGTTGCTCAGCCGGGCCGGCCCTCCGGGGACCTCGCCGTCCCTGAGCGCCCGCATCCCGTCGACGATCTGGTGCACGATCTCGGCCGTCGACAGGTTCCGGTCGAGGCCGGCCTGCCCCGTGGCGCAGAACGGGCAGTTCATGCCGCAGCCCGCCTGGGAGCTGATGCACATGGTCACCCGGTCCGGGTAGCGCATGAGGACGGACTCGACGAGCGTCCCGTCGAACAGTTTCCACAGCGTCTTGCGGGTGGTGCCCTGGTCGGTCGACAGATGCCGCACGACCGACATCAGCTCGGGCAGCAGCGCCTCCCGGAGCCCCTGGCGCGAGCCGGCCGGGATGTCGGTCCACTGCTCGGGGTCGTGCGCGTACCGCGCGAAGTAGTGCTGCGAGAGCTGCTTCGCGCGGAACGGCTTCTCGCCGATGGCGGCGACGGCCTCCTTGCGCTCGGCGGGCGTGAGGTCGGCGAGGTGCCGCGGCGGCTTCTTGGCTGCGCGGGGGGCGACGAATGTGAGTTCTCCGGGCTTAGGCATGACTCAACCAGTGTCGCAGATCGATTCCGGGGCGGTTCCCGCCGCCGGGGGCGGGCCGTTCCTCAGGACGCCATGCCGTCCAGGAAGTTCATGACGGCTCGGACGACGCGGCTCCTGCGGCGGTGTGCCGGGCTGCAGTACTGATGCCATCGCCAGCGCCGCGGCCGTGTCACCGGCACTCCACACCAGTCGCACGACCGCGTCCTGTTCCGCCGGACTCCGAACATGATTCCCCCTGTGCCCCGGATGCCCAGGATACGGCTGAACCCGCCGCCCCGGGGCAGGGGCGGCGGGCCTCACACGCCGAGAGGACGAGTGGCTCGTCACCCGGACCCGACGAAGATCACAAACAGCAGCCACACCACCGGAGCCGTCGGCAGCAGCGAGTCCAGGCGGTCCATGATGCCGCCGTGGCCCGGCAGCAGCGTGCCCATGTCCTTGATGCCGAGGTCGCGCTTGATCATGGACTCGCCGAGGTCGCCCAGCGTGGCGCTGACGGCGACCGCGAGGCCGAGCAGCAGGCCTTGCCACCAGGTGCCGTCGTCGATCAGGAACTGCATGCACAGCGCGCCCGCCACCATCGCGAACGACACCGCTCCGAGCAGGCCCTCGCGGGTCTTGCCGGGGCTGATGCGCGGGGCGAGCTTGGTCTTGCCGAAGCGCCAGCCCACGGCGTAGGCGCCGGTGTCGCTGACGACCGTCAGCACCAGGAAGACCAGGACGCGCCGCGAGCCGTCGTCCGCCATGAGCATCATCGCGACGAACGTGGCCAGGAACGGCACGTAGAACGCCGCGAACAGACCCGCCGTGACGTCCTTGAGGTAGCCCTCCGGCGGCTCGGTCATCCGCCAGACGAGGACCGCCAGTGCCGTGAGCGCCATGGCGACCCACGCTCCCTCGGCGCCCCGTACATACCCGGCGACCACCATCGCCGCGCCGCCGATCGCGAGCGGTACGAGGGGCGCCTTGATGCCCTTGCGCTCCTCCAGCCGCTTGGTCAGCTCCCACAGGCCCACCACGACCGCGACCGCGACCACGCCGACGAAGACGGCCTTGACGACGAACAGCGACGCGACGATCACCGCGCCGAGCCCGACGCCGACCCCTATCGCGGCACCCAGGTCACGCCCCGCGGTCTTCTTCTGCGGCTGCGGCTGCGCCGGCTGGGGGACCTCGGGCATGGGCTCCGGATTCTGCGGCACCGCCGCATACGGCTGCGCCGACGTGCTCTCGTCGCGATACGGCTCGTCGCGGTACGACTGGTCGCGGAACGGCTCGTCTCCGAACAAGGGGCCGCTCAGCCGAGCGGCCCCCTGGTCGTCATCCTGGTCTCCGCCGTGTTCGGGTACGTCGGGCACGATGGGCATGGGGCGAGTCTGCTGCGCGTATAGCGCATCGTACGCGGGACCCGCCGGGGCAGC
The DNA here is from genome assembly GCF_055564775.1 of Streptomyces sp. NPDC028991. Taxonomy (NCBI): domain Bacteria; kingdom Bacillati; phylum Actinomycetota; class Actinomycetes; order Kitasatosporales; family Streptomycetaceae; genus Streptomyces; species Streptomyces sp. NPDC028991. Next base: position 15,654 of record NZ_JBVHVP010000020.1, read on the forward strand.
CCCCTGGACAGGCCCCTGGTCGGACGCCCCCCAGTACCCGGCTTGTGGCGGCGCTCCCCAGGAAGAGTCGTTCATCAGACCTCGAGCAGCTCCGCTTCCTTGTGCTTCAGGAGCTCGTCCACCTGGGCGACGTACTTGGCGGTGGTGTCGTCGAGCTCCTTCTCCGCGCGGCGGCCCTCGTCCTCGCCGACGTCGCCGTCCTTGACCATCTTGTCGATGGCGTCCTTGGCCTTGCGGCGCACGGAGCGGATGGAGACCTTGGCGTCCTCGGCCTTGCTCTTGGCGACCTTGATGTAGTCGCGGCGGCGCTCCTCGGTGAGCTCGGGGAACACCACCCGGATGATGTTGCCGTCGTTGCTGGGGTTGACGCCCAGGTCGGAGTCGCGGATCGCCTGTTCGATGTTGCGCAGGGCGCTCTTGTCGAAGGGGGTCACCACGGCCATGCGCGGCTCGGGCACGGAGAACGAGGCCAGCTGGTTGATCGGCGTCAGCGCGCCGTAGTAGTCGGCCACGATCTTGTTGAACATCGCCGGGTGCGCACGGCCGGTGCGGATCGCGGCGAAGTCCTCCTTGGCGACCACGACGGCCTTCTCCATCTTCTCCTCGGCCTCGAGGAGGGTCTCTTCGATCACCACTTGCTCCTGCGTGTCTTGAGTAGGCCCGGCTGCGGTTCCCTGTCGGGGCGGCGGCCGGCTGCGTCGCGTTCTTCCTGCACGGTTCCCGACCGGCGGGACATTGTCCATCCCCCGGCCCGGCCCCGTCCCGTCCGTCCCCCGGACAGGTGGCGTCCGCGGACAGGGGGTGCTTCTCCGGTCAGTCCCGGGTGCCTTGGTCACCCACAAGCGTGCCGATCTTCTCACCCTTGACGGCGCGGGCGATATTGCCCTCCTTCAGGAGCTCGAAGACCACGATCGGGAGGCTGTTGTCGCGGCAGAGCGTGACGGCCGTCGCGTCGGCGACCTTCAGGTCACGGGTGATGACCTCGCCGTACCCGAGCGCGTCGAACTTCACGGCGTCCGGGTTGGTCTTCGGGTCGGAGTCGTAGACCCCGTCCACGCCGTTCTTGCCCATGAGCAGTGCCTCGGCGTCGATCTCGAGGGCGCGCTGGGCGGCGGTGGTGTCGGTGGAGAAGTAGGGCATGCCCATACCGGCGCCGAAGATGACCACGCGGCCCTTCTCCAAGTGGCGCACGGCGCGCAGCGGGATGTACGGCTCGGCGACCTGGCCCATGGTGATGGCGGTCTGCACACGGCAGTCGACGCCCTCCTTCTCCAGGAAGTCCTGGAGGGCCAGGCAGTTCATCACGGTGCCGAGCATGCCCATGTAGTCGGAGCGGGCGCGGTCCATGCCGCGCACCTGCAGCTCGGCGCCACGGAAGAAGTTGCCGCCGCCGATGACGATCGCGATCTGCGCGCCGTCCCGGACGACGGCCGCGATCTCACGGGCGATGGCGTGCACCACGTCGGGGTCGACGCCCAGGCCCCCACCGCCGGAGAAGGCCTCTCCGGACAGCTTCAGCATGAAGCGGCCGCGTACTTTGCCGTCGTCGCTCTTCTCGGCCTTGGTGGTCATGGAGATCTCGCCTCTTTTACGTGGGTCACACACACGAAGAAGGCCACTGCCGGTGGGGGCGTGTTTCGCATCCCATACGCGGCAATGGCCTCCTCGTCAGATCTGCTGTCGCCCGCCGCCACGCGCGCGTACGCAACGGCGTACGCGAACGGCGCCGACGACTGCTGTCGACCCTACCGGGGTCGCGCGTCCGTCGCGGTACGGACTCAGATGCCGACCTTGATGCGCGAGAAGCGCTTCAGGGTGACACCGGCCTCGTCCAGCACCTTCTGGACGGACTTCTTGTTGTCGAGCGCGTAGGGCTGGCCCAGCAGCGTGGCGTCCTTGAAGAAGCCGTTGAGGCGACCCTCGACGATCTTCGGCAGGGCGGCCTCGGGCTTGCCCTCGGCGCGGGTGGTCTCCTCGGCGACGCGGCGCTCGGACTCGACGACCTCGGCCGGGACGTCCTCCTTGGAGAGGTACTTCGGCGCGAAGGCGGCGATGTGCTGGGCGACGCCCTTGGCGATCTCGGCGTTCGGCTTGTCCAGCTCGACGAGGACACCGATCTGCGGGGGCAGGTCGGGCATCGTACGGTGCATGTACGCGGTCACGAAGCCGCCGGAGAACTGCGCGAAGCGGTCCAGGACGATCTTCTCGCCGAGGTTGGCGTTGGCCTCGTCCACGTACGCCTGGACGGTCTTGCCGGGCTCGATCTCGGAGGCGAGCAGGGCCTCGAGGTCGGCCGGGGCGGCCTTGGCGACGTGCTCGGCGATGGCCTTGGCGACGTTCTGGAACTTGTCGCCCTTGGCGACGAAGTCCGTCTCGCACTTCAGCTCGACGAGGACACCCGAGGTGTTGTCGTCGGCGATGATCGAGACGACGGCGCCGTTCTCGGCAGAGCGGCCCTCGCGCTTGGCGACGCCCTTCTGACCCTTGATGCGGAGCGCCTCGACGGCCTTCTCGACGCTGCCGTCGGCCTCGTCCAGCGCCTTCTTGCAGTCCATCATGCCGGCGCCGGTCAGCTCACGAAGCTTCTTGACGTCGGCGGCGGTGTAGTTCGCCATGAGTCTGTGAATCTTTCTGGAAGTCTGGAAGATCGAAGATCTGCGGGATCACGGACCTGCATGGAGCTGCAGGTCCGTGATCTTCCACCGACCTACGGGTGAACGGCGGGAGCGGTTTCGATGTCACCGCTCCCGCCGTCGACGCCGACGGGACGGTCAGGCCTGCTCGCCCTCGGCGGCCGGAGCAGCCTCGGCAGCCGGAGCCTCGGCGGGGGCGGCCTCGGCGGGGGCAGCCTCGGCAGCCGGAGCCTCGGCGGCGGGGGCCTCGGCGGGGGCAGCCTCGGCGGCCGGAGCCTCGGCGGGCTTCTCGGCGGTCTCGGCGTCGGCCTTCTTCTCGGCCTTCTCGCCCTCGAGCAGGTCGCGCTCCCAGGCGGCGAGCGGCTCGCCGGCGGCCTTGTCGCCCTTGTCACCGGCGGCGGCGCCGGAGCGGGCGATGAGGCCCTCGGCGACGGCGTCGGCGATCACGCGGGTGAGCAGGGTGACGGAGCGGATCGCGTCGTCGTTGCCCGGGATCTTGTAGTCGACCTCGTCGGGGTCGCAGTTGGTGTCGAGGATGGCGACGACCGGGATGTTGAGCTTCCGGGCCTCGCCGACCGCGATGTGCTCCTTCTTGGTGTCCACGATCCAGACGGCGCTGGGCACCTTGGACATCTCGCGGATACCGCCGAGGGTCTTCTCCAGCTTGGCCTTCTCGCGGGAGAGGACCAGCAGCTCCTTCTTGGTGAGGCCGGAGGCGGCCACGTCCTCGAAGTCGATCTGCTCGAGCTCCTTCAGGCGCTGCAGGCGCTTGTAGACGGTCGAGAAGTTGGTGAGCATGCCGCCCAGCCAGCGCTGGTTGACGTAGGGCATGCCGACGCGGGTGGCCTGCTCGGCGATGGCCTCCTGCGCCTGCTTCTTCGTGCCGACGAACATGACCGTGCCGCCGTGGGCGACGGTCTCCTTGACGAACTCGTAGGCGCGGTCGATGTACGACAGCGACTGGAGCAGGTCGATGATGTAGATGCCGTTGCGCTCCGTGAAGATGAACCGCTTCATCTTCGGGTTCCAACGACGGGTCTGGTGACCGAAGTGGACGCCGCTTTCCAGCAGCTCCCGCATCGTGACGACGGCCATGGCCGTATCTCCTCGAGTTTCTCGGTTGTGCCGCGGAAGCCGGACGGCTCCCGCGCCTGACGCCCGCGATGCGCCTGCCGCTAAGGACCGAGGGGCGCTGACACCAGCCTTGAAGGGCATCGTGCCGGGGCGTGCGAAGTCGACCCGGTGACCCGGATCGCCACCAGAAGTGTACGGGACCGGCGGGGTAGCGGGTGACGCGGCTGCCCACAACCGAGTGGCGGTCCACAGGGCCGGACGGCGGCCGGCCCTGGTGCGGGACGGTTCTCGCATGCGAGCGAGGCGATGTGTGAGTGCGTGTACATGGGTCGTGCTGCTGCTGACCGTCCTGGCCCCGGGGCCGCCGCGAGCGGCGCCGCCGGTGTCACCGGCGTCGGCGTCGGCGTCGGCGTTGACGTCGGCGTCGGCGTCGGCGTCGGCGTCGGCGTCGGCGTCGGCGTCGGCGGTCACGGACACCGGACGGGGTCCGGACCCGACGGTGCCGGCGGTGGCCCGCCACTGGCCGGTCGGCGTCCGGCCCGCGGTCCTGCGGGGCTGGGAGCCCCCGGCGAGCCCGTACGGCCCGGGCCATCGCGGCGTGGACCTCGCGGCGGTGGGCGGGGCCCCGGCCCGGGCGGTGGCGGCGGGGCGGGTGTCGTTCGCGGGGCGGGTGGCGGGCAGGGGCGTCGTCTCGCTGGAACTGACCGGAACGGGTGACCCGCCCCTGCGGACGACCTACGAACCCGTGGCGGTGTCGGTGCGGAAGGGCGACGAGGTGGCGGCGGGCGACGTACTCGGCACGGTGGAACCGACGGGCTCGCACTGCACGGGCTGCCTGCACTGGGGTCTGCTGCGGGGCGACGTCTACCTGAACCCGCTGTCGGTCCTCCCGGCATGGCTGCTCGACGGGGGCCCGTCAAGGCTGCTGCCGGTCCTCGGAGTCCCGCTTCCGCAGGCCGCGGACGGGGCCGCGCCTCCCCCGGTGTCGTGACGACCGGGGGGAACCGCCATGAGCGGCGGGGCGGCCCGGGTGCCTCCGCCTCGGGGACGCAGCCGGGGAGCGCACCCCGTAGCGCCGGACCGGACACCCGTTCCCGGCCCGAAGGACCGCATGTGGACGACGAGGCTGTCGACCGCCCTCGCGATCAGCCCCGCACGCCCCGCAACGCCATGGAGACCGCCGCCTCCGTGACGGCCGTCGGCTCCTCCGCCGCCCCCAGCTCGATCCGCCGCACGGCCGCGTCCACGACTCCCTGGAGCAGCATCGCCGCCAGCCGCGGCTGCTCGTGCCCCATCTCCCCCAGCGCCTCGACGATCATCGCGATCAGCCCGCCGTGCGCTGCCCGGATCTTCTCCCGCGCACCGGCGTCCAGCTCGCTCGCCGAGATGGCCACGACGGCCCGGTGGCGACGGTCCCCGACGAGGCCGAGCTGCTTGCGCACATACGCCTCGACCTTGGCCTCGGGGGTCGCCTCGCCTTCCATGGCCGCCTCGACCTCCGCGGCCCAGACCGGGAAGTCGACGGCGCACAGCTCCTCGACGACCGCCGCCCGTGACCGGAAGTACTCGTAGACGGACGACCGGGCGAGGCCGGTCCGTTCGGCGAGGGCGGGGAAGGTCAGCGCCTCCGTTCCGCCGTCGGACAGCAGGGAGCGTGCCGCGTCCAGCAGGGCGGCACGCTGCATCGACCGGTGCTCGGCCACGGAGGCCGCTCGAATCCTTGGCACGCCCCCACTTTACGGACGCGCCGGCCCGTACGGGAGTCACCCACCCGACCGCACGACAGCCGTCCGGGTCACCACAGGGGTCGGCTCCACTTCACAAGACCTGGTCAGCGGCCGAATCCCGCCAGCTTGGCACGCAGTTGCAACACCGACTTGGTGTGGATCTGGCTGACCCGGCTCTCCGTCACGCCCAGCACGTTCCCGATCTCCGCGAGCGTGAGGCCCTCGTAGTAGTAGAGGGTGACGACGGTCTTCTCCCGCTCCGGCAGCGTGTTGATCGCCCGTGCCAGGAAACGCCGCAGCTCCCGGTCCTCGGCGACCTCCACGGGATTGTCGGCGGCGGTGTCCTCCAGCGTGTCCATGAGGCTCAGCCGGTCCCCGCCCTCGCCCCCGGCGTGCAGCAGTTCCTCCAACGCCACCACGTTGGCCAGCGACAACTGGCTGAAGACGGCGTGGAGGTCCTCCACCGCGATCCCCATCTCGACGGCCACCTCGCTCTCCGACGGGGTGCGGCGCAGCCGTGCCTCCAGCGTCGCGTAGGCGCGCTCCACGTTGCGCGCCTTCTGCCGGACCGATCGCGGGATCCAGTCCAGGGCGCGCAGCTCGTCGATCATCGCACCCCGGATCCGGGTGATCGCGTACGTCTCGAACTTGATCTCGCGGTCGACGTCGAACTTCTCGATCGCGTCGATCAGTCCGAACACCCCCGAGGAGACGAAGTCGGCCTGCTCGACGTTGGGCGGCAGTCCCACACTCACCCGGCCCGCCACGTATTTCACGAGGGGCGAGTAGTGCAGGATCAGCTGTTCCCGCAGCCGCTCGTCCCCCGTCGCCTTGTACGACCGCCACAGCTCGTCGAGCGTCGAGGGGGCGGGCGGTCGCACGCTGCCACCGTCGCGGGCGGCTGGGGGGATCGCCGCCCGGTCGGACCCGGAGGTGTGCTGGGGCATTCGTCGCCTTGTGCCGTTCTGCCGTGATGTTGGTGTGCCTGGGTGAGGCCGCCGGTCTGCTGTCTGCGTGGGGGTCCTCGTGAGCGTAGCGTGACTGGACTGTCGCGGTGTGCGAAGAGCGGAGCGGGCCCGTACGCAGATACGTTCCGCTGAACGCTCTACAGGGGAGACGATGGTCGCTCTGCGTGATCACTCGAATACCCCAACTGCCAGAATTCCCAAGGGTGTCGGGGTTCCCCCGGACGGCCGAACACACTGGGTCAGCACGGGCTTTCGCCGCCGCGGACCGAGATCATCGCCTGGCGTGTCAACTTCCAGCCGTCGCCGTGTCGTTCGACGTAACCAAGCGCTCGAAGCTCGTACAGCCTCGCGATCGCGTCGTCCTCCGTGGTCTGCGCGCGGCGCGCCACCTCGGCCGGTGCCACCGCTCCGCGTGCGGGGAGCCCGGCCAGCACCTGGCGGGTGCGGGATTCCAGCAGGTCGGTGGGGAGCACCGGCCCACGCCGGTCCGGGGGCAGCTCGCCCATGTCGCCGACCAGTTCGACGACCTCGGCGGCGTCACCGACCAGCACCGCGCCGCCGCGCAGCAGTTCGTGCACCCCCGCGGACAGGGCGCTGGTGGCCGGCCCGGGCACGCCCATCGTGTGCCGGCCAAGGCGCTGGGCCGCCCGGGCCGTGACCAGCGAGCCGCTGCGGTATGCGGCCTCGACGACGACCGTGCCCCGAGTGAGCGCGGCGATCACGCGGTTGCGCAGGATGAACCTGCTCGGCGTCGGATGATCGCCCGGTGGCAGCTCCCCGACGACCAGTCCCTGTTCCGCGATCCTGGTGATCAGCCCGGTGTGCCCGGGCGGGTAGGGCCGGTCGACCCCGCAGGCGAGGACGGCCGCGGTGGCACCGCCCGCCCCCAGGGCGCCCCGGTGGGCCGCGCCGTCGACCCCGTAGGCACCGCCGGAGACCACGACCCAGCCGCGTTCGGCGAGCCCGGCGGCGAGAGTGGCCGCCATGTGGGCGCCGTACTCGGTGCAGGCGCGGGCGCCGACGACGGCCACCGACCGCAGCGCCCACATGCGCAGACTGGGCCCGCCGCGCACCCACAGCCCGAGGGGCCTGGCGTCCCCGAGGTCGTCGAGCTGCCGCGGCCACTCGGCCGACCCGGGGGTCACGAACCGCACCCCGGCCGCCCGAGCGACGGCGAGATCCCGGCGCGGCTCGGCCCGGCCCGCCCGGGCACACAGCCCGGCCCACCGCTTCTCGCTCACCCCCGGCAGGGCACGTCCGCCCTCACGCAGCCGCCGCACCACGTCGGCGAGGCCGCGCTCCCGCACCCACCGTCCACCGGTCTCGTCACCGGGTTCGATGACCCGGGTGAGGAAGACCCGGCCGAGCAACGCGTCGTCGTCCGCCTGTCCGCCCGGCACCTCGCCGTTGCCGCCGGCCGGGTCGGAACGACCGGCCGGGGCGCCGCGCCGGCTCACGGCGCCGCCCATGAGGACGGTGCCGCCCCGCAAGACGGCGCCTTCCCGCACAGCCGCCTCGTCCCCGGCAAGGGCGTCGCTCCCGGCCGCGACGGCCTCGCTGAGGGCGGTCTCGTCCCCGGCCGCGGCAGCCTCCCCGGAGGCAGGGGCGTCCCCGGTCGCGAAGTCGCCGCCCGAGCAGCCGGTGTCACCCACCGGCAGGACGTCGCCCCGGGCAGCAGCGTCACCCGCGGACGCCGCGTCGTCGCAGGACACGGCGCTGTCGTAGAACTCGGCGCTGTCGCGGGAATCGGCGTCGTCCATGAGCACGGCGTCGTCCGCGACCGGATCGCCGGTCCTGGCGACGGCGCGGTCCCCGGGCATGTCGCCGTCCCCGCTCACGTCAGCGCTCCAAGGACCATGGGGGCGCCCCTCGGCACGCCCGTGCGCAGTTGCAGCGCGAGGGCGACGTCGTCCGCGTCGGGCCGGTCGTGGCCGACGAGATCGGCGACGGTCCAGGCGACGCGCAGGACACGGTCGAAGCCTCGGGCGGTGAGGACGCCCCTTTCCAGGCTGCGTTCCGCGTCCTCCAGCGCGCCGGGCGCCGCGTACCAGCGGCTGCGAAGCTCCCGGCCGGGCACCTCGCTGTTGGACAGCCACGGGGTGCCCGCGAGGCGCGCGGCCGCCCGGTCCCGGGCCGCCCGCACTCGGTCGGCGACCGTCGCGGTGGTGTCGCCCCGGGTGCCGTCCCCGGCCAGCTGGCCGCGCGTGACGCGGTCCACCTCGACGCGGAGGTCGACGCGGTCGAGCAGCGGGCCGGACAGCCTGGCCTGGTAGCGGCGGATCGCCGAGGGCGGGCATTCGCACAGCTCCTCCTTCCGCGAGAACCGCCCGCAGGGACAGGGGTTGGCCGCGAGCACCATCAGGAACCGTGCCGGGAACCGCACCACCCCCGCGCTGCGCGCGATGACCACGTGTCCGGCCTCGAGCGGCTGGCGCAGGGCGTCCAGGGCATGGCTGCTGAATTCCGGGGTCTCGTCCAGGAACAGGACGCCTCGATGTGCCAGCGAGACGGCTCCCGGCCGCCCGATGCCGGGGCCTCCCCCGACGAGGGCCTGCATCGTGGCGGAGTGGTGCGGTGCGCAGTAGGGGGCGACGTCGATCAGCGGCTTGCCGGGCGGCAGCAGACCAGCCACCGAGTGCACCGCGGTGACTTCCAGCGACTCCGTCCGGCAGAGCCGGGGCAGGATGGCGGGCAGGCGCTCGGCGAGCATGGTCTTTCCGGCGCCGGGCGGCCCCTCGAGGAACAGGTGGTGGCCGCCCGCCGCGGCGACCTCGACCGCGGTGCGCGCCGATGTCTGGCCCACGACGTCGGCGAGGTCGGTGTCGTGTGGGTGCTGCGCCGCCCCCATGCTGTGCATCCCGGTGGCGGCGCCCGTACCGGGCATGCGCAGGCCGGCGAGGAGCGGGTCGGGCCGGCCCTGCTGGTCCGGTTCCTCGTCCGGCACCGGCTCGTCGGCGAGGACGGCGATCAGCTGGCGCAGGCTGCGTACGCCGAGTACCGACACGTCGGGCACCAGGGACGCCTCGGCAGCGGCGCACTCCGGGACGACCACCTGTTCGTAGCCGGCCTCCGCCGCGGCCAGTACCGCCGGCAGGATTCCGCGCACGGGCCGGACCCGTCCGTCCAGGCCCAGCTCCCCGATCATCACGATGTCGGCGAGCACGCGGGGATCGATGCGCTCGGCGGCGCCGAGGACCGCGGCGGCGACGGCGAGATCGAACCCGCTGCCGCTCTTCGGCACCGACGCCGGGCTGAGTCCCACCGTCAGCTTCTTCTGCGGCCACTCGGCACCCGAGTTGACCACCGCGGCCCGCACTCGGTCCCGGCTCTCGGTAAGGCTCTTGTCCGGCAGCCCCACCAGCGTGAACGCGGCCACGCCCGGTTCGAGGTCGGCCTGGACCTCGACCACCACGCCCTCGACGCCGGCGAGCGCGACGGAGCACGTACGCGCGAACCCCATCACGCCACCCCCCGCGCGTGCTCGATCACGGGGGCGCCGCGCCGCGGGAGGAGGACACCGACCAGGTCGATGCGGACTCCGCCGGGCGGAGCCCCTCCGTGGGTCTGGATCCAGCGCTCGGCGAGCCGCCGCAGCCGCTCCACCTTCTCGGGGCTCACCGCGGCCATCGGGTGCTCGAAGGAGCCGCCCCCGCGCGTCTTGACCTCGCAGACGACCAGGACGTCCCCGTCCCGGGCCACGATGTCGATCTCGCCGGTCCTGCCGCAGCGCCAGTTGCGCTCCAGGACCGTCATGCCGGCCCCGGACAGCCGGCGGGCGGCGAGTGTCTCGCCGTACCTGCCCATCGCACCTCGTGCGTTCATGTCGGCACCACCTCCGGCGCCAACGATGAGGGCAGCTCAGCGAGCTATTGGATCTTGGTGGAATGTCGGACGGCTGTGGACAACCTTGTCACCCACACGAGTGAGACTCCCGGCCGGTCAGCCGCTGGGAAGCTCGAGGTCGCTCTTGTTCAGCTCCTCGATGTTCACGTCCTTGAACGTCAACACCCGCACCTGCTTCACGAACCGGGCCGGCCGGTACATGTCCCACACCCAGGCATCGGCCATGGACACCTCGAAGAACACCTCACCCTGGACCGAGTGCACCTGCATCTCGTAGTCGTTGGTGAGGTAGAAGCGCCGCTCGGTCTCGATCACGTATTTGAACAGACCGACGACATCGCGGTACTCCCGGTAGAGCTTGAGCTCCATCTCGGTCTCGTACTTCTCGAGGTCCTCGGCGCTCATGGCATGTTCCCCTTCAGCCGTGCGGTCCCCCCATTGTGCGCCAGTCCCGTGAGCCCCTAGACGATTTCGGTGTCCAGGGTCACCGGCCCGGCCGGAGGACCGTCGTCGAGCAGCCTGCGCAGCAGCTCGGCGAGTCTGGTCGGATACACCGTCTCATGTGCCCGGGTCAGTTCCTGACACGTCCACCAGCGCGCTCCGGCGACACTGCGCCGCTCCAACTCGGTCAGCCCCGCTGCCTCGGTCGCGGTCTGGGCCGTACGGGCCAGGTAGTACCACTCGTCCTGGTCCCAGCGTCGGCCGGCGAAGGGGAAGGAGCACCTGCGCCGCCACAGCACCGGGCCGAGTTCGATGTCGGCGATGCCGGTCTCCTCGACGAGTTCCCGCCGTGCGGCCTGCTCACGGGTCTCGTCGCCCTCCACACCGCCGCCCGGGGTGAACCACCAGTCGTCGGCCGGATCGTCCGGTTCGTGACCGTGCAGCAGCAGGATGCGGTCGTCGGGATCGAGCAGCACCACCCTGGCGACCCTGCGCAGCCCGCCCTCGTGGGAGTCCCGACCGGCCCGGGTCGCCTCAGCGGACACCGGTGGGCCCCGTTCCGGTCCGGGCGCGGGAGGCGGCGGCCCGCTTGGCGAAGGGGCCGTAGGCGGCACCGCCGAGGATCAGCACGGACCCGGCGATCACCAGCACGACGACCGTCCGCAGCGGGCCCGGGGAGGAGAGCCCACCGAGCACCTCGAAGCCGGTCGGCCGCTCCAGCATGCCGTTCATGGGCCAGACCACGGCGTCGACGCGGGCGTCCACGGCACCGCGCGACACGGTGCCGCCGGCGGCGTCGGTGAGGTGGGCGGTGGAGTCCACGGAGTTGTCCCGCTCGTCGCCGAGCAGGAACAGGCGGCCCTCGGGCACGGTCACGGTCGGGAAGTTGCCGAGCCCGGCCGGCGTATCGTCGGGCAGGTAGGGCTCGTCGACGATCTTGCCGTTGACCTTCAGCCCGCCCTCCCGGCAGCAGGAGACGGTGTCCCCGCCGACCGCGACCACGCGCTTGACCATCGGGGCGTCGGCCCAGGTCGCGTCCTTGAAGACGACGACGTCGCCACGGCGGACATCGGCGCCGTCGATGCGCTGCGCCAGCACCCGGTCACCGGCGTCGATGGACGGCGTCATCGAACTGGTCGGCACGGTGTAGGGCCGGTAGACCACCGCACCCCAGGCGAAGCCGCCGAGGAACAGCACGAGACCGAGCGCCACGGCCAGCCCGGACAGCCGCTGCCCGGTCCGGCTGCCCGCCGGGCCCTTGTTCGCGCCGCCGCCACGCGGGGCCGTACGTGTCGTGCTCTCGCCACCCATGGATCCGCACCTTACCCGGCGGTACCCGAACGGGGCAGCCCCTCCCGGCGTGCGGGAGGGGCTGGGAGGGGTCGGGTCGCCTGGCGACGGTGGACGGCGCGGGGGCCGCGCGGCTCAGCGGGTCTCGGCGGGGGTGACGCGCCTGCGGCGCCACCACACGACCGGGACGACTCCCGCGAGGGCCAGGCCCTGGGGCGCGACCGACAGCCCGGCGGCGGCCGACGACTGGGCCTGCAGACCGTCCTGGTCGAAGGTCTCCGGGACCGGCAGGGTGTCCCACCGGTTCATCGGCCAGGCGATCACGATGGCGCGGCCGACGACCTCCTTGACCGGGACCATGCCGCCGTGCCGGTCCGACTGGTTGTAGCGGGAGTCCCGGGAGTTCTGCCGGTGGTCGCCCATGACCCAGAGGGAGCCCTCGGGGACCTTGACCTTGAACTGGCCGCCCTGGTCGTCGACGCTGCACGGTGTGTTGCCGGGGTAGATGTAGTCCTGCTCGTTCAGCGCCTTGCCGTTGACCTTGAGCGGGCCGGTGCCCTTGCACTCGACGGTGTCGCCGCCGACCCCGATGACGCGCTTGATCAGGTCCTTCTCGTCCGCGGAGGGCATCAGGCCGATCCAGCTGAGGACCGTCTGCAACGCGTTCGGGTCGGGCGTCGGCTCGCCCGCCAGCCAGTCGTCCGGGTCGTGGAAGACGACGATCTCGCCTCGCTCGGGCTCGGAGCCGAACCATGGGGTGAGCTTGTCGACGAGGACCCGGTCATTGATCGTGAGGGTGTTCTGCATCGAGGCCGACGGGATCGAGAACGCCTGTACCAGGAACGTCTTGATCAGCAGCGCGAGCACCAGCGCGATGCCGATCAGGATCGGCAGCTCCTTCCAGAAGGAGCGCTGCTTCTTGGCCGCGGGGGGTGCCGCCGGGGGCGTGCCGCCCACTCCCTCGTCCTGGGTCCCGCTCTGTTCGTCCGTCACCCTGCCGTCCTCGGTCCCGGAGTCGTGCCCGGAGTCCGGGGCGCCGTCCGCGGCCGGGCCGGCTGTCCCCACGGGGCGTCCGCGGTTCTCCTCGCCGTCGTGTCCGGACCGTGCGCCAACCGCCACATCCCCCACGCCAACTCCTTACTCTCTGCCGCCGCCTGCGCCGTAGACGGTGCAAGCCCACCACTCCCATAACGAGCGGGAGTTCCGCAGGGCTCGGGAGTTGAATCATCGTGTCTGGATCGTAGGGGGCAACCCTATGCGACAGTCGCGGAGCGGCGGCCGAACCGGGCGCCGAGTCGGACACGGACGCGTACGTTCTCGGTTCGTCCAGAGTGGTCCAGTGGCCGAACGGCCAGGCGATCACCATGGCCCGCCCCACCACCTCGTCCTCGGAGACGGTGCCGAAGTCGGTCTCCTGGTGGGCGCGGGAGTCGGCGGAGTTGGACCGGTGGTCGCCCATCACCCACAGCCGTCCCTCGGGGACCGTGACGTCGAACGGCGTCTTGGAGGGCCTGTCACCGGGATACAGGTAGTCCTCGGTCAGGGGAACGCCGTTGACGGTGACCCGTCCCTGGGTGTCGCAGCACGTGACCCGGTCCCCGCCCACACCGACGACCCGCTTGATGAGGTCCTTCTCGTCGTCGGAGGGCAGCAGGCCGATGAAGGCGAGGCCCTCCTTGACCTGCTTGATGACGACGGGGTCGTCCTTCTTGGCGGTCTGCTCGCCCTGGAGCCAGCCGCCGGGATCGCGGAAGACGACGACGTCCCCGCGCTGCGGCTCGGAGCCGAACCACGGGGTGAGCTTGTCCACCAGGACCCGGTCACCGATCTGGATCGTCTGCTCCATGGAGCCCGACGGGATCACGAACGCCTGGACGAAGAAGGTCTTCAGCACCAGCGCTATGAGGACGGCGACGCCGATGAGGAGCGGTACCTCCTTGACCGCGCCGCGCCTGCGGCGGCGCTTGACCTTGCGCTGCAGCTTGCGCCGCTCGGCGCGGGACCGGCCGCCGGACGGCGCGGAGGTGCGCCGCGAGCCGGTGGGCAGCAGGTTGTCCGCGGGGCTGCTGGGCGCCCCGCGCGGTTTTCCCCGGCTACCCATCGGCACCCTCTGACCGGCGCGCCTCACCGGCCGGTTCGCCGGCTTCCGTGTCCGGCACGCGTGCGTAGGCGTCCGGACGGTCGAGGTGGGTGGCGTGACCGAAGGGCCAGACGATCCAGTCGGCGCGGCCGATCACCTCACCCACCGGGACCATGCCGCCACCGGGCGAACCCAGGTGGTCGCGGGAGTCGCTGGAGTCGGCCCGGTGGTCGCCGAGGACGAACAGGGTGCCGTCGGGGACGACGACGTCGAAGGGCACCGCGGACGGGCGGTCGCCGGGGTACAGGAACGCCGACTCGTCGACCCATTGGCCGTTCACCTGGACCCTCCCCTGCTCGTCACAGCACACCACGTGGTCCCCGCCCACACCGACAACGCGTTTGATGTAGTCGCCGTGCCCGAAGAGCCCGGTGCCGTCGAAGACGACGATGTCGCCCCGCTGCGGCCGGTCATCGAAACGGTACGCCAACTTGTTTACGAGAACCCGGTCGCCGATCCTCAATCCGCGTTCCATGGATCCGCTGGGAATCTGGAACGGCTGCAGGACGAACGTACTGAGGAGCAGCAGGAACAGCAGCAGGGTCAGGAGGGTCACGGTGATCCGGCCGCCCGGCACCCAGTCCGTGATCCACCCCGCGAACGCGGAACGCGACCGTTCCTCCGGACCCTCCGGATCCGAGGGCTGCTCGGAATCGGAAGGGCGGGAGGAGCGGTCGCGCTCCGTGGGCTGTGCTTCGGTGTCCATCGGGGCCAGATGCTATCCGGCCCCGGTGGGACCTCGGAGGGCGCTCAGCTCTCGCGCTTCTCCTTGATCTTCGCCGCCTTGCCGCGCAGCTCACGCAGGTAGTACAGCTTGGCGCGACGGACGTCACCGCGGGTGACGAGCTCGATCTTCTCCACGATCGGGGTGTGCACCGGGAAGGTGCGCTCGACGCCGACGGAGAAGGAGACCTTGCGGACCGTGAAGGTCTCGCGCACGCCGGCGCCCTGGCGGCGGATGACCACGCCCTTGAACTGCTGCACACGGGAGCGGTTGCCCTCGATGACGCGGACGTGGACGTTGACGGTGTCGCCGGGGCGGAAGGCCGGGACGTCGCTGCGCAGCGACGCGGAGTCGACGGAGTCGAGCAGGTGAGACATTTCGTCTGCTTTCCTCGCTGATGCCACAGGTCATCAACGGAAACTAGGTGTTTCGGAATCTGGGATGTGCGGGTCGGGACGGGCGTCGTGTCCCCCTGTGGCAGGGGCGCGCTCCGGACGGACGCACAACAGCGCCCTATTCTTCCATGCCCGGCGTCCTGCGCCAAAATCGGCCGTACGGCTCCCCGTCCGGGTCGGGTTCCCAGCCGAGGATGGAGAGCATCTCGCGGTCCTTCTTGTCGAAGGCCTCGGGGTCACACCGTTCGATCAGGTCGGGCCGGTTGGCCGTCGTGCGCCGCAGGGCCTCGTCGCGGCGCCAGCGGGCGATCTTCCCGTGGTGGCCGCTGAGCAGCACCTCCGGAATACCACGGCCGCGCCACTGCGGCGGCTTGGTGTGGACGGGGCCCTCCAGCAGGTTTGCCATGGCGCCGGGAGCGAAGGAGTCGTCGCGGTGGGACTCGGCGTTGCCGAGGACGCCGGGCAGCAGCCGCGCGACGGCCTCGGTGACGACGAGTACGGCCGCCTCGCCGCCGGCGAGGACGTAGTCGCCGATGGACACCTCGTACACGGGCATCCGGGTCGCGTACTCGTCGATGACGCGGCGGTCGATGCCCTCGTAGCGGGCGGGCGTGAAGATCAGCCAGGGCCGCTCGGAGAGGTGGACGGCGAGTTCCTGGGTGAAGGGCCGCCCGCTGGGGGTGGGCACGATCAGGGCGGGCCCGCCGGAGCCCGCCTCGTAGCCGTCGGCCAGGACGGTGTCCAGGGCGTCGCCCCACGGCCCGGTCTTCATGACCATGCCGGGGCCGCCGCCGTACGGAGTGTCGTCGACGGTGTTGTGCCGGTCGTAGGCCCAGGAGCGCAGGTCGTGCACGTGGACGTCCAGCTGTCCACGCGCGCGGGCCTTGCCGACCAGGGAGACGTTCAGCGGTTCCAGGTACTCGGGGAAGATCGTGACGACGTCGAGCCGCATTACGCCTCTTCTCCCGGGGATTCCTCCGCCGCGTCCACCGGCTCGTCCCGCGAGGAGGCGATCTCCGCGCGGTCGTCGATCAGACCCGGCGGCGGGTCGATGACCGCGCGCTGCTGGTCCAGGTCGATCTCGGTGACGATCTCGGAGACGAACGGCACGTAGACCTCGCTGCCGTCGGGGCGCTCCACCACGAACAGGTCCTGCGTGGGCAGGTGGGAGATCTCGGTGATCCGGCCGACCTCCTCGCCGTCCCCGGTCACCACGTCGAGGTCGATCAGCTGGTGATCGTAGTACTCGTCCTCCTCCTCGGGCCGCTCGTCCGGGTCGACGTCGGCGATCAGGAGGGTGTTGCGCAGCGCCTCGGCGCCGGTGCGGTCGTGGACGCCGACGAAGCGCAGCAGGAGGCGGCCGCTGTGGACCCGGCCGGTCTCGATGGTGAGCGGTCCGGTGGAGGCGGGGTCGGTGGCCAGTACGGCACCGGGGCCGAGCCGCAGCTCCGGCTCGTCGGTGCGGACCTCGACGGTGACCTCGCCCTTGATTCCATGGGCGCGGCCGATACGCGCGACTACCAGCTGCACTGTGCTTGATCTCCTGTCGGGAACTGCGGCGAGCCGGTCACGGCTCATGACGACGCCGGTCACGGCTCATACGACTGCGGGCCGGGGACGGCCCAGTGGCCCTCCCCGGCCCGAGCCGGTGCTGCGTTTGGCGTCAGCGGACGTGATCCACGTCGACGAGGTCGACGCGGACCCCGCGGCCGCCGATGGCGCCCACGACGGTGCGCAGAGCGCGTGCGGTGCGGCCGTTGCGACCGATCACCTTGCCGAGGTCTTCGGGGTGGACCCGGACCTCGAGCACACGCCCGCGGCGCAGGTTGCGCGAGGCGACCTGCACATCGTCAGGATTGTCGACGATGCCCTTCACGAGGTGCTCGAGAGCCTCCTCGAGCATGCTCAGGCCTCGGTCGACTCGGACGCAGCGGCAGCCTCGTCCTTCTTGTCGGCCTTCTTCTTCTGGGTGATCGCCTCACCCTTGCCCTCGTCGTCGCCACCGATCGCCTCGAAGGACGGACGGGCCGACTTCTCGGCCGGCTGCAGCAGCGGCGCCGGGGCGGGCTCGCCCTTGAACTTCTGCCAGTCGCCGGTCTTCTTCAGGATGGCGAGCACGGGCTCGGTCGGCTGGGCGCCGACACGCAGCCAGTACGCGACACGCTCGGCGTCGACCTCCATCACCGACGGGTTGTACGTCGGGTGGTACTTGCCGATCTCCTCGATGGCCCGGCCGTCACGGCGGGTACGGGAGTCGGCGACGACGATGCGGTAGTGAGGCGAACGGATCTTGCCCAGACGCTTCAGCTTGATCTTGACTGCCACGGGAGTGGGTTCTCCTGGTTTTGACGTGATTGGGCACGGCGGATGAGCCGCGTGGGGTTGCGGTACCCGAGTGCCCGATGGACGCGTCAGCCGGAGGAGAGAGGGGTCCTATGCGACTGTCGAGTACAGCTAGCCATTGTGCCACACGCGGGCGGCCCCTTCGGACCGAGGGCGGACCGAAGGGGTGGCGATGGAGGACCGGAGGCGGGCCGAGGGCACGCGCCCGGTCCGACTGCCACGAGCAGCCGGACCGTCAGCTCGCCACCGCGCCGACCACCTCCGGAATCCGGAACGGCTTGCCGCAGCCGCCGCACATGATCGGGGCCTGGGCCAGGACGGACGGTACGACCCGCACGTTGCGTCCGCAGTCGCAGACGGCCTTCACTCGCACCCCTCCCCCGGAGGAGCCGTGGCGGGCGGCCGGACCGCGGAAGCTGCGGGCCGTGTCGGTCGCGGTCGCGGCGGTGTGGGCCTTCAGCGCGCGCTGGAGGCGTTCCATCGTCGGGCGATAGCGTCGCTTCGCCTCGGGGGTGAGCGTGACCAGCGAGAAGCCGCTGCTTGGATGCGGCTCCTCGGGGTGGTCGAGGCCCAACTCCTCCGCGATCGCGAGGAATCGACGGTTGTGATAGCGCCCCGCGCGGGAGGTGTCGCGTACTCCTCGCGCGGCGGCGATGCCGTGGACTGCCTCGTGAAGCAGTCGTTCGAAGGAGAGTTCGTGCCCGCAGGCGGACGACGACTCTCCGATCAGGGACTCGGGCGCGGCAAGATCGGGCAGCTCGGTGTGGTGCCGCTGAATGTCGGCCCACGCCTGCGCCAGCTCTGCGGCGAGAACAGGTGGTGTCGTGCTCACGTAATGACAACGAGCCGGGGTGCCCCTGTGTTCCTATTCCGGGGCATCCCAAATAATTTGCACGTACCCGTCAGTTGCCGCTGATGCGTCCTGACGAGGGCGGGTGCGCTGATCTGCGGAGAAGCCTCACAGCTCATACCAAGCTGGTGCGTAGTCCGACGTACGCGCCGGCGCGTAGCCCCCGTCCACACGCCGGGGGGCGTGGGGCTCGCGGGTGCGCAAGGGGCGTTTCGGCCGCTGTCGTGCCGGAAGGGCGCCACCCGATCGGCTCATCGACGGGCGCGTCGACGCACTCGTCGACGCCCGACGTTACCGGGTGTGCCCCGGGCGTGCGGCACCGCCCCACCCCCCTGCCGCTTCCCGTCACCCCGAGGTGGTCGCCGAGCCCGCCGACCATGGCCGGAACCGCCTCGCCGGCGCCACCGCCACCCGCTGTCATCGCCGAGCGTCACGATCAGGCCATCCGCCGTTGGGACCGGGACGGGGCTACCCGGAGTACCACGCGGCCAGGCCCACGTTGCCGGGAAGTGAAATCTCGCCACCGGGGCGGCGATCGGGCAAACCGTCCGCCGCTACCACTGGACGCCACGGCGAGCCCGGAGTTTCCTGGCATACGGGGGAAGTGCGAGCGCACTGCACGGGGGCCATGGAACCGGGCACAGCGGCAACACTCGTCGATTGGGGCGCTTTCCTATGACACCTACGCTCGTGCGGCAGCACTCATCTCACGCGGGGACGACGCCTCGTGTGGACCTGCGTGCACGCGCGCGTGACTGGTCCGAGATACAGGAGCGGATGCTCGTACCGCTCTACGAGGCGGTCTTCGAGCGACTGGACGTGGGCGGCAACACAAGAATGCTGGGGCTGGGCTGTGGTTCCGGGCTGGCCCTGCTGATGGCCGCCTCGCGCGGCGCCGCGGTGACCGGGGTCGACTCGCGCTCCCCGGAATGTCTGGCCCTCGCGCGTCGGCGCCTGCTGCCCGAGGCACTCGACGGTCCCGGTTCGCCGGGCACGCGCGCGGGCGCGGACGCGGCACGGATCGTCGAGGGCACGCCCCGTGACGCGGCGGACCCGTCGGCGCCGGCGTTCACCCTGGTGACCGCCTTCGAGCCCATCGGGTGCCTCGCCGGCGACTCGGAGGGCCTGGGCGAGCTGCTCGCCCAGGCGACGCCGCTGGCCGGGCGCGGGGCGGCCGTGGTGCTGGCCGGGTGGGGCCCGCCGGAGCGGTGCGCCACGACGTCGGTGCTTCGGGTGGCCACCAAACTCGCGGACCCGCTGCGCAGCGCGGGCAGCTGGCGCCCCGCCCTGCGCGATGACCTGGAGGAGGTCGCCCAGCGGGCCGGGCTGCGGCCGGACGGCTCGGGCCGGGTGGCGTGCCCCTTCGGCTACGCCGACGCGGCCAGCGCGATGCGCGGACTGCTGTCGACCGGGCTGTTCGACGCGGCGATCGCCGCGACCGACCGGGAACAGGTCGACAAGGAGCTGTCCGAGGCCCTGCATCCGTATCGGCGTCCGGACGGGACCGTGTGGATGCCGAACGTGTTCCGCTATCTGATCGCCCGAATTCCCTGACAACCGGTTCCGACCGGATGTGTACGCGGTCTGAGGGAGTTCTTCCGATGCAGGTGTGAATGCTGTGAAGAAGCCGGACGGGGACTTCTGCGGTTTCTCCCGGTGGATCATGGCCCTCTAATCTGATCCACCGTTCGGGGGAACAGACACATCTGCATACAGGAGCCTGTAGTGCCGCACCACAAGACCGCGCTGCGCCTCACCGCGCCCGTCGCCGTTCTCGCCCTTGCCCTCACCGCGTGCGGGGACGGCGACGACACCGACACCGGCGCCGACGCCAAGAGCCCGGCGAGCCCCGAGGCCCCGGCCTCTCCCACCAAGGCGGCCTCGGGCGGCGACCTGGCGACGGGCGAGAGCGCGACGGGGAAGGTCGCGGAGGACCCCGGGGAGGTCACCTACGAGGTCGTGGCCCAGAAGGTCGACGTCGGCACGGAGGCGGAGGCCGCCAAGGCGGTGGCGGACGCCGCGGACGCCAAGGGCAAGGTGCTGGCCGTCGCACACGTCGAGTACACCCACAAGAGCGGGCCGGCCCTCACCGAGGGCTCCGACGTGCACGACGGCACCACGATCTTCGCCGACGGGCAGCGTGGCGGCGTCCTCATCGGCGCCTCCGACGACGCCCCGGGCTGCGAGGACCCCTACGACGTCGACAGCTGGAAGCAGGGTGAGAGCCACGTCTTCTGCGAGACGTACGTGATCCCGGCGAACGCCGCGAGCGTGGAGGTGCACTGGTCGGAGGAGGACGGCGAGCCCTACGTCTGGAAGTTCCCGCAGAAGTAGCGTCGGGGGCCCGCAGAAGCGACCTCGGGGAATTCCCATGGAAGTGGGGGCGGTCCTCCAGAAGTGGGGACGGTCCTCACACCTCCGGGCCGTCCTTGGCCGGCCGCGTGATTCCGGCGATCCGGTACGCGTCCGCCTCCTCGAGCGTCTCGTTCGCCAGCAGCGCCTCGGCCAGCGCGTCGAGCTGCCCGCGGTGGTCGCGCAGCTTGCGGACGGCCTCCGCGTAGCACTCGTCGACGACCCGCCGCATCTCGCCGTCGATGGCGTCGAGTGTCCCCGGGGCGGCGGCCAGCCCGTAGGCCTGCTGGGCGTCGCCGGGGAGGGCGGACAGCCTGCCGACCTGTTCGCTCATGCCCCAGCGGCCGACCATCCCGCGGGCGATCCGGGTGACCTGTTCGAGGTCGCTCTCCGAGCCGGTGGTGATCACGTCGTACACCACCTGCTCGGCCGCCATCCCGCCGAGCGCGCCGATGATCCGCCCGCGCAGGTACTCCTCCGTGTACGCGTACTTGTCCGCGTCCGGCGTCGACAGCGTCACCCCGAGCGCCCGCCCGCGCGGCACGATGGTGATCTTGCGGACGGGGTCGGCGCCCGGTCGCAGCATGCCCAGCAGGGCGTGCCCGCTCTCGTGGTAGGCGGTGCGCCGGCGCTCCCCCTCGGGCATCACCAGCGGGCGTTCGGCCCCCAGCTGGACCTTCTCCATGGCCTCGGAGAGGTTCGCCTGCGTCACCCGGTCCTGCTTCCGCTTGACCGCGAGCAGCGCGGCCTCGTTGGCGAGGTTGGCGAGTTCGGCGCCGGTCATGCCCGGGGTCGTACGGGCGACCTGGGCGAGGTCGACGTCCGGGGCGAGCGGGATCTCGCGAGTGTGGATCTCCAGGATCGCCTTCCGGCCGCTCCGGTCCGGTGGGGAGACGTTGACCACGCGGTCGAAGCGGCCGGGTCGGGTCAGGGCCGGGTCCAGGATGTCGGCGCGGTTGGTGGCGGCGATGACGATCACGCCCTCGGCGCCGGAGAAGCCGTCCATCTCCGTGAGGATCTGGTTCAGGGTCTGCTCGCGCTCGTCGTGGCCGCCCATGCCGGAGCCGCCGCCGCGGGCCCGGCCGATGGTGTCGATCTCGTCGATGAAGATGATCGACGGCGCCACCTTCCGGGCCTCGGCGAACAGCTCCCGCACCCGGGAGGCGCCCACGCCCACGATCATCTCGATGAACTCGGACGCGGACGCCGAGAAGAACGGCACGCCCGCCTCGCCGGCCACCGCGCGCGCGCGAGGAGCGTCTTTCCGGTGCCGGGCGGGCCGGACAGCAGGACCCCGCGCGGCATCTTGGCGCCCATGCGGCGATACGCGTCGGGGTTCTTCAGGAAGTCGACGACATCGCTGAGCTCGCCCTCCACCTCGTCGATCCCGGCCACATCGGCGAACGTGGTGCGCGGCTCCCCGGCCTCCAGCTCGACCGGCTTGGGCGGCGCCTTGCGGCCGAGCATGCCGCCCGCCCCGCCGCCCAGGGCGCCCCTCATGCGCCGCGCGATGAAGATCCACAGCACCACCAGGAGCAGCATCGGGGCCAGCGAGATCAGCACGTTGACCAGGAGGCTGCGCTGCTGGACGACCGGCTCGGCCGTGACGGTGACGTTGTGCTCGGTCAGATCGTCCCAGAGCCGGTCGTCCGCGAAGGTCGGCCGCTCGGTCGTGAACTTGGTGTAGGTCCCGTCGCCCTCGGGGTTGTCCCGGGCCTTTTCGAGCTGGCCCTGGATCGCGTCGCCCTTGGCGTAGATCTTGCTGACGTTGCCCGCCTCGACCTGCCGGCTGAACTCCGTGTAGGAGATGGTCGGCTCGTCGCCCTCGTTGAAGAAGGAGAGCACGAGGTTGGCGATGAGGAAGACGATCAGCGCGGCCAGGACCAGGTTCCACCAGCCCCCGCGCATCCTCCTGCCGCCGGGAGGCGGCTTGGGCGGCTCGTCGGGCGTGCCCTCGGTGCGCCAGGGCGGCTCTGGGGCCTTGCGCGACGGGGACGGGTTGGTCATATCCGGACGTTACGACAGGAAAGACGCGCAGGCATGTGCGTGTACGGCGCTGGAGCGCCCCTCCGGTGAGGGGCGCCCCAGCGCCGTACACGCCCTACGAGCCGAGAACCGTCAGCCCATGAACTTCTTGAACTCGTCCGGCAGCTCGAAGTCCTGGCCGCCCTGCTGGGGCAGTCCGAAGGCGCCGCCGTTCTGCGCGGCGGCGGCGCGGCGGGCGGCCTCCTCCTGCTCCTGCTGCTTGCGCTTCATCGGGTTGCCGGAGCGCTGCTTGCCCTTGGCCTTCTTCTGCTGCTTCTTCTGCCGGCCGGGGCCGCCGCCCATGCCCGGAACACCGGGCATACCCGGCATGCCGCCGCCCTGGGCCATGCGGGACATCATCTTGCGGGCCTCGAAGAACCGCTCCACGAGCGACTTGACCGCGCTGACGTCGACGCCGGAGCCCTTGGCGATACGGGCGCGGCGCGAGCCGTTGATGATCGTCGGCTCCGTGCGCTCGGCCGGGGTCATCGACTTGATGATGGCGGCCGTGCGGTCGACGTCGCGCTCGTCGAGGTTGTTGATCTGGTCCTTCATCTGGCCCATGCCGGGAAGCATGCCGAGCAGCTTCGAAATCGAGCCCATTTTCCTGACCTGCTCCATCTGGGCCAGGAAGTCGTCCAGGGTGAAGTCCTGGCCCTTCTTGGACGCCAGCTTGGAGGCCATTTTCTCGGCCTCTTCCTGGCTGAACGTCTTCTCCGCCTGCTCGATCAGGGTGAGCAGGTCACCCATGTCGAGGATGCGGGAGGCCATCCGGTCAGGGTGGAAGGCGTCGAAGTCGTCGAGCTTCTCGCCGTTCGACGCGAACATGATCGGCTTGCCGGTCACCGAGGCGATCGACAGGGCCGCACCACCACGGGCGTCACCGTCCAGCTTGGACAGCACCACGCCGTCGAAGCCGACGCCGTCGCGGAAGGCCTCGGCGGTGTTGACGGCGTCCTGGCCGATCATCGCGTCGACGACGAAAAGGATCTCGTCGGGGCCGACCGCGTCCCTGATGTCCGCGGCCTGCCGCATCAGCTCCTGATCGATGCCCAGGCGGCCGGCGGTGTCGACGATGACCAGGTCGTGAACCTTGGCCTTGGCGAACTCGATGGAGTCCTTGGCGACCTTGACCGGGTCACCGACGCCGTTGCCCGGCTCGGGCGCGTAGACCGCGACACCGGCGCGCTCGGCGACGACGCTCAGCTGGTTGACGGCGTTGGGGCGCTGGAGGTCACAGGCGACCAGGAGCGGCGAGTGGCCCTGCTCCTTGAGCCACCGGCCCAGCTTGCCCGCGAGGGTGGTCTTACCGGCACCCTGCAGACCGGCCAGCATGATCACGGTCGGCGGCTGCTTGGCGAAGCGCAGGCGGCGGGTCTCACCGCCGAGGATGCCGACCAGTTCCTCGTTGACGATCTTGAGAACCTGTTGAGCAGGATTGAGCGCCTTGGAGACCTCGGCGCCCAGGGAGCGCTCCTTGACCTTCTTGATGAAGGCGCGCACGACGGGCAGGGCCACGTCGGCCTCGAGGAGCGCGATGCGGATCTCGCGGGCCGTGGCGTCGATGTCCGCCTCGGTCAGCCGTCCTTTGCCCCGCAGGGATTTGAAGGTGGCTGACAGGCGGTCGGAGAGAGTATCGAACACGGCGGCGTAGGTCCTCGCGTCGGCGTTGGTGTGGGTCGCCCTCCAGGGTATCCGGCCCGGCAAGTAAATCGTCCCTGCCCGCTACAGAGAGCGGACAGGGACTGAAGCCCCGCGGGTGCGGGGAGCACATATTGCGTACCTCTGAGAACCGCTCGACCAGAGGACCATCCCCGCCCTGCGGGGAGCACTCCCATTCAACGCGGGACTGCGCAACAAGGTTCACGCCCGCAGCGACTCCTCCAGCTCTCGGGCCACGAACGCCGCCTCATCGCCCGGCAACGGCGCACCCTCGCCCCGCGTCACATAGAAGGCGTCGACCGCGTTCGCCCCCAGCGTCGACACATGCGCGCTCCGCACCCGCACCCCCGCCCCCTCCAGCGCCCGCCCGAGCCGGAACAGCAGGCCCGGCGCGTCCTGGGCGCGGACCTCGATCACCGTGGCCAGCCGGGACGCGGCAGGGGCCACCGTCACGCGCGGCGGGGGCGGCTCCACGCCCCGGCGCCGCGGGTAGGCGGCGTCCCGTTCGGCGAGCCGGGCGGCGATGTCCAGGGTGCCGTCCAGGGCCCGGACCAGGTCGGCGCGCAGGCGGGTGGCCTGGGGCAGGGATCCGTATTCCGCGGCGACCCGCCAGTCCAGCAGCAGGACGGAGCCCTCGACGCCGTCCGGCAGCGGATGGGACCGCAGCTCGGCGGTGCGGACGGTCAGCCGGTGCATGGCCAGCACCCCGGCGACCGCGGGGAGCACGCCCGCCTGGTCCGGCACGGCGATCAGCAGCTCCACGCCGAGGGGCTCCGGGTCGGCGGCGCGCTCCGGGGCCGCGGCGTGCGCCGGGGCCGCGGCGTGCGCCGGGTCGGCCGGCGGTTCGGTCTGGGCGCGCAGTGCCAGTACCGGCCCGCCCGTGCGGAACGCCTCGACGGCGAGCCGTTCCTGCTCCGCGGTGGGCGCGGCGGCCTCGGGCTCCTCCAGCGGGTCGCCCGCCAGCACCGCCGAGACGCGTTTCACCAGGTCGGCGACGAGGGAGCCGCGCCAGGACGACCAGGCGGCCGGGCCGGTGGCCAGCGCGTCCGCCTCGGTCAGGGCGTGCAGCAGCTCCAGGGTGCCCTCCGTGCCGACCGCCTCGGCGACCGCGCGCACGGTGGCCGGGTCGTCGAGGTCGCGCCGGGTGGCCGTCTCGACGAGCAGCAGGTGGTGGCGTACGAGGGTGGCGAGGACGGCCGTGTCCGCGCGGTCGAAGCCGATCCGCGCCGCCACGTCCCGGGCGATGGTCTCACCGGCCACGGAGTGGTCCCCGGGCCAGCCCTTGCCGATGTCGTGCAGCAGTGCGGCGACCAGGAGCAGGTCGGGCCGGTGGACGCGGCGGGTGAACCCGGAGGCACGCACCGCGGTCTCGATCAGGTGCCGGTCGACGGTCCAGAGGTGCACGGCGTTGCGCTGCGGGCGGCAGCGGACCCGCTCCCAGTCGGGCAGGAGCCGGGTGATCAGTCCCTCGGCCTCCAGCGCCTCCCAGACCTCCACGGTGGGCCGGCCCGAGCCCAGCAGGGTCACCAGCTGCTCCCGTGCCTCGGCGGGCCAGGGCGTGGGCAGCGGGCGCACGGTGGCCGCCAGGCGCCGTACGGCGTGCAGGGAGAGCGGGAGCCCGGCCTGCGCGGCGGCTGCCGCGGCACGCAGCGGGAGCACGGGGTCGCGATCGGGGCGCGCGGTGCGGGCGAGCACCACCTCGCCGTCCTGCTCCACGACGCCCTCGGCGAGCGGGGAGCGCTCGGCGACCTGCTTCCCACCGCCCAGCATGGCGCGCAGCCTCGGCCGCACGGAGCGCGAGCGCAGTACGCGCCCCACCTCGCGCCAGGTGACGTCGCCCGCGTACGAGATGACGCGCGCCGCCTCGTACACCTGCCGCAGCAGGGCGTCGGCGTCCAGCATCCCCAGCTCGGCCGCCACCTGGTCCTGTTCCTGCAACGCCAGCCGGTCGGTCGCCCGGCCCGTCGCCAGGTGGAGCGCGTCGCGTACGTCGAGCAGCCGGCGCCGGGCCTCGGCGAGGCCCTCGCGCGGGGCGTCGGCCAGCCAGGAGGCGGCTACGGCGCGCAGGGCGGTGGCGTCGCGCAGGCCGCCCCGCGCCTCCTTGAGGTCGGGCTCCAGCAGGTACTGCAGTTCGCCCTGGCGTGCGGCGCGCTCGGCGCACAGCTCCTGGAGTTCCGGGAGGCGCTTGGGTGCCTGGTTGCGCCAGTCGGCGAGGACCGCGGTGCGCAGCCCGGCGGTCACTCCCAGGTCGCCCGCGAGATGGCGGGCGTCCAGGAGACCGAGTTGGACTTTCAAATCCTCACTCGCCGTCTTGCGGGCCTCCGCCGGGGTCCGTACGGAGTGGTCCAGGGCGAGACCGAGGTCCCAGACGGGGTACCAGAGGCGGTCGGCGAGGGCGGCGACCGCCTTGTCGTCACCGCCGTCGTGCAGCAGGAGCAGGTCCAGGTCGCTGCGCGGGGACAGCTCGCCGCGGCCATAGCCGCCGACGGCGACCAGGGAGACGCCCCGGAGCGGACCCGCGGCGGTGAAGAGGCCCGACAGCCACTCGTCCGTCAGTCCGGCGAGGGCGGCACGGCGCGGCGGCCCGGACCGCGCCCCCTCGGTGAGGAGGCGCAGCCGGGCCGCCGCGTAGCCGCTGGGTCCCGAGTCCTCTGCTTCTTTCGTCACGTCCGTACTCGTCACCCGGCGACTCCCGTTCCGTTGTCGTGTCTCAGGGCTGCCCTACAGCGCGTCGGGGCCGCGCTCGCCGGTCCGGACCCGTACGGCCGTGTCGACCGGGACCGACCAGACCTTGCCGTCACCGATCTTGCCGGTGCGGGCCGCCTTGACCACGACCTCGATGAGCTGCTCGGCGTCGTCGTCCTCGACCAGCACCTCGATGCGGATCTTGGGCACCAGGTCGACGGTGTACTCGGCGCCGCGGTAGACCTCGGTGTGGCCGCGCTGACGGCCGTAGCCGCTCGCCTCGGTGACGGTCAGGCCGTGGACCCCGAAGGCCTGGAGGGCCTCCTTGATCTCGTCGAGCCGGTGCGGCTTGACGACGGCGGTGATGAGCTTCATGCGTCCACCTTCTTGCTCTGGGCCGAGCCGGCCACGGAGGCGGCCGGCGTGGCGGTCGTCCGGGCGGCACCACCGCCGGCGCCGCTGAAGTCGTATGCGGTCTCGGCGTGCTCGGCCTGGTCGATGCCGGCCACCTCGTCGTCCTCCGGCACGCGCATGCCGATCGTCTTGTGCAGGACGAAGGCGAGGATGGCGGAGACGACCAGGGAGTAGGCGAGGACACCGAAGACACCGGCGCACTGCTTCCAGAACTGGTCCAGGCCGCCACCGTAGAAGAGGCCCTCGACGTCGGACTGGCCCTTGCCGGTGGCGAAGAAGCCGACGAGGAGGGAGCCGAGGATGCCGCCGACGAGGTGCACGCCGACCACGTCGAGCGAGTCGTCGTAGCCGAACCGGTACTTCAGGCCGACCGCCATGGCGCACAGCACACCGGCGATGACACCGACGGCGATCGCGCCCAGCGGGGAGACCGCGCCGCCCGCCGGGGTGATGGCGACCAGTCCGGAGACGGCGCCGGAGGCGGCGCCGAGCGTGGTGAACGCGCCGTGGCGGATCTTCTCGTAGGCGAGCCAGCCGAGGACGGCGGCGCCCGTGGCGACCTGCGTGTTGACGAACATCAGCGCGCCGACGCCGTCGTCGTTGCCCAGCCAGGAGCCGGCGTTGAAGCCGAACCAGCCGAACCACAGCAGGCCCGCGCCGAGCATGACCAGCGGCAGGCTGTGCGGGCGCATCGGGTCCTTCTTGAAGCCGACCCGCTTGCCGATCACCAGGATGACGCCGAGCGCGGCGGCACCTGCGTTGATGTGCACGGCCGTACCGCCGGCGAAGTCGATCACGCCGAGCTCGAAGGCCCAGCCGCCGGAGCCCCAGACCCAGTGGGCGACCGGGAAGTAGACGATCGTGACCCACAGGGCGATGAACAGCGCCCAGGCGGTGAACTTCACCCGGTCCGCGAGGGCGCCGCTGATCAGGGCGGGTGTGAGCACCGCGAACATCAGCTGGAAGACCAGGAAGACGAAGACCGGGATGGTGTAGCCGTCCCACAGCTCGCTCGGACCGATGCCGCTGAGGCCGACCCAGTCGGAGTTCCAGCCGACGATGCCGCCGGTGTCGGTGCCGAACGCCATGGAGAAGCCGTACAGCACCCACAGGACGGTGACGATGCCGAGGCTGATGAAGCTCATCATCAGCATGTTCAGGGTGCTTTTGACGCGGACCATGCCTCCGTAGAAGAAGGCCAGGGCCGGCGTCATCAGCATCACCAGGGCGGAGCAGATGAGCATGAAGCCTGTGTTGGCGGCAGAGAGCTCCGTCTCTGCGGCAAGCGTGATGGCTGGAGCCATCGGCGTCTCCTCGTCGTTGGTACGGCCCCGTGCGGGCGAAGCCTGAGCGGAATGAGGGGTGGGCCGGTTATGCGCCATGAGATTGGCGCAGCGCGGTTTCGGTGGACGCCCCTCGTTGTTTCGCCGCCGTGACGAAGGCGCTGTGCGTGTTACGCGTGGGTGAACTGCCGGTTCGCGGGCCGGGCCGCCGTTATCGTCACGCAACCGTCCAGGCGATCTCCGCAACCATCAATTGAGCAACCCCTATGGCGAGCAACCAGGTCCGCGAGAGCGGCGCCGGTTCAGGCGCAAAGGGGGGAACCGGCCGCGGCGGCCTCCGAATGACCTGGCATGGGGGAGCCGAGTCGGGCAGTTCGGGAGGGCCGGCCGCGGCCGGGGCTGGTGGGGGTTCAGACCGCTTCGGCGGTCTCCGGCAACTCGACGGCGAGCCGTTCGGTCAGGTCGACGACCTCACCGAGGTCACCGAAATCGCGTACGGCCGTGTCGACGGTCTTGCGGATGCGGGTGTTGACGCGTTCGGAGCGGACCTTCTTGGCGATGCCCATGGCCTCCACGGCCAGGCCGGTGCTCTCCTCGGGCTCGCGGCGCAGCAGGTGAACGGTGGCCATGCCGATCAGGTTCAGCGCGTAGGAGCGCTGGTGCTCGTCGTCCTCGGCGAACAGCTCCACCGCGCGGCGCATCAGCGGCTCGGCCAGCGAGGCGTAGGCGGGGCTGCGGCCGGCGACGTAGGCGAGGTCGCGGAAGGAGTGGCTGTTCTCCCCGTACAGCTCGGCCTCGGAGAAGAAGCGGATCCAGTCGGGGTCGGGCTCGTCCCACTCGCCGGTCTCGGCGAAGGTGTCCTCGGCCATGCGCACCGCCCGCTTGCAGCGTCCGGGCTGGCCCATGTTGGCGTAGGCGCGGGCCTCCATCGCATACAGCATCGACTGGGTACGGGGACTCGCGCAGTCCCGGCTGCCGTACTGCGCGAGGTGGATCAGCTCCAGGGCGTCGTCGGGGCGGCCGAGGTGGATCATCTGGCGGCTCATGCTGGAGAGGATGTACGAGCCGAGCGGCCGGTCGCCCGCCTCCTTGGCGGCGTGCAGGGCGAGGACGAAGTACTTCTGCGCGGTGGGCTGGAGCCCGACGTCGTACGACATCCAGCCGGCCAGTTCGGCGAGTTCGGCGGCGACCTTGAACAGCTTGGACCGGGTGGCCTCGGTCTGGGGCTCCTGCAGCAGGTCGGTCACCTCGTGCAGCTGGCCGACCACCGCCTTGCGGCGCAGGCCGCCGCCGCACTGGGCGTCCCAGCGGCGGAACATCACGGCGGTCGACTCGAGCAGGTCCAGCTCCGGCCTGGACAGGCGCCCACGCGAGCGAGAGGCGGGCGCGGGCTCGCGCCCGGAGGAGGCGGCCGGGGGCGAGGGGACGAGCCAGCGCTGCATGGGCTCGATGAGGGACGGGCCCGCGGAGAGGGCCAGCGAGCTCCCGAGGAAGCCGCGCCGCGCCAGCATCAGGTCGCTGCGCGAGAACTCGCTGAGCAGGGCCACGGTCTGCGGGCCCGTCCAGGGCAGGTCGACGCCGGTCGCGGAGGGCGTCGGGCGGGTGGAGCGCAGGCCCAGGTCCTCGACGGAGACGACGACGCCGAAGCGCTCGGAGAACAGCTCGGACAGGATCCGCGGGATCGGCTCGCGCGGGTTCTCGCCGTCGAGCCAGCGGCGTACTCGTGAGGTGTCCGTGGAGATGTGGTTGGCGCCCAACTGGCGTGCCCGGCGGTTGACCTGGCGGGCCAGCTCGCCCTTGGACCAGCCGCTGCGGGCGAACCACGAGGTGAGCAGCTCGTTGGGGCGCTTGTCAGCGTGCGACGCGCTTCCCGCGCTCGTACCGCTTCCGCCGTTGCCGCTCACTGGAACGCCCCCATCCCTGAGACCACCTGTCGCCGATTGCGCCAAGCCCTATCAGAATGCCGGTGGTTGGGGCTCTCCGTCCGACGGTTGCCGCCCTTCGAACGGAAAGCCGAGTTGCCTCCGGCATACCCATGTGTGCATGTGCCCCACGGCTCCATGCACACAAAGTAATCCTACGATCACCCGTCCAGCCATGGCGATTGCAGAATCGCCACCATTCGCCACCCCTTCGAATGAACTCCCGGTGGCCTGCACGCGATTCACTTGACATAGGCCGACCGGGAGTCGGTGCACCGGTGCACACCGGGGCGTGCATTGGCGAGCACACCACCCGGAGTGCTTCCGGACGCCGTCTGAACCGCGCCGGACTGGGGAGTTGGAAGCAGAGAGTCACGTTTCACGTCCGCTGCGTAACCGCCGCTGCGTCGGACCCGTTGGAGGGGGCATGGGCTTCACGATCGGCATCGGCAGCAGTCGGGGCATGCGCGACATCCGGTCCGGTGTGCGCCGCCGCGGCCGCGCGTCGGAGTGCACCGTCGTGGCCGAGTTCACCGGACTGTGGGGCTGGGCCGTGGTGCCGGGGGCCCGGGCCGCCGCGGGCGCCTGCTCGTGCGGCCGGCGCGACTGCCCGGCGCCGGGTGCGCATCCCCTCGCCTTCGCGCCGGAGGTGCCCGCCGGGGCGACCCTGGACGAGGCGAGCCGGGCCTGGGCCGAGTTCCCGGGCGCCTCGGTCATGCTGCCGGCCGGACGGACCTTCGACGTGATCGAGGTGGCCGAGCCGGCCGGACTGCGGGCCCTGGCCCGGCTGGAGCGCATGGGCCTCCCGCTCGGCCCGGTCGCGGCGACCCCACAGGGCCGTGTCCACTTCTTCGTCGCGCCGGGCGCCGCCGCCGACCTACCCCGGCTGCTCTACCGCATGGGCTGGGACGACCCGTCCGCCCTGGACCTGCGCGGACTCGGCCCCGGTACGCACGTCACCGCCCCGCCCTCCGACCGCGGAGGCCTCGGTCCGGTGCGCTGGTTGCGTCCGCCGGCCCTCGACTCGGCGACCAAGCCGCCGGCGGCCCGGCTGCTGCTGGGGACACTGGCGTACGTCGCCCATCGGTCGCGGGCGTAGACCCCAGGCCGGGAGGGCGTGCGGTCTTCACCCGTGCCCCGCATCCCACGGCCCCCGCACCCGCACCCGCACCCGCACCCGCACCCGCATTCAACGCCCGCCGACGCGGCGGGCAACGGACACGGCGGTCGACCCCGCCACCGTCGTTTCCGCCCCACGCCCCACCCCGCCCCGTCACGCCCCGCTGTCACCCGAGCCCCTGCCACACACGGCGAAGCGCCCGTCCCCCGGTCACGGGAGGCGGGCGCTTCTTCGCACGCGGGGACATGCTCCGGTGCGCGCACCGGAGTCCGGCAGGCGGCGGCGATCACTCGCCGATAAGGGCATCCACGAACGCCGCGGGCTCGAACGGCGCCAGGTCGTCCGCGCCCTCCCCGAGCCCGATCAGCTTGACCGGCACGCCCAGCTCGCGCTGAACGGCGACCACGATGCCGCCCTTGGCCGTGCCGTCCAGCTTGGTGAGCACGATGCCGGTGATGTCGACGACCTCGGCGAAGACCCGGGCCTGGATCAGGCCGTTCTGGCCGGTGGTCGCGTCGAGCACGAGCAGCACCTCGTCCAGCGGCGCGTGCTTCTCCACGACACGCTTGACCTTGCCGAGCTCGTCCATGAGGCCGGTCTTGGTGTGCAGGCGCCCGGCGGTGTCGATGAGCACGACGTCCGAGCCCATCTCCTTGCCTTCCTTGACCGCGTCGAAGGCGACGGAGGCCGGGTCGCCGCCCTCCGGCCCGCGCACGGTGTGCGCGCCGACCCGCTCGCCCCAGGTCTGCAGCTGGTCGGCGGCGGCGGCACGGAAGGTGTCGGCGGCGCCGAGGACGACACTGCGGCCGTCGGCGACCAGGACGCGGGCGAGCTTGCCGGTGGTGGTGGTCTTCCCGGTGCCGTTGACACCGACGACCATCACGATGCCGGGCTTGGTGTTCGGCGGCTCGGTCTTGACCTCGCGGTCCATGTCGGGGCCGACGAGGGTGATCAGCTCCTCGCGCAGCAGGGCGCGCAGCTCGTCGGGCGTGCGGGTGCCGAGCACCTTCACACGCTCGCGCAGCCGCTCGACCAGCTCCTGGGTGGGCTGCACGCCGACATCGGCGGTGAGCAGGGTGTCCTCGATCTCCTCCCAGGTGTCCTCGTCGAGGTGCTCCCGGGAGAGCAGGGTGAGCAGGCCCTTGCCGAGGGCGTTCTGCGAGCGGGAGAGGCGGGCACGGAGCCGGACCAGACGGCCGGCGGTGGGCTCGGGAACCTCGATCTGCGGGATCTCGAGCTCTTCGACGACGGGCGGCTCCTCGACGGTGGCGGGAGCGGTGCCGCCGTCCGGGAGGTCGACCTCCTCTATCGTCCGGCGCGGTTCGTCGCGCGGCGTCTCGGCCTCGTCGCCGACGTGCGGCTCGGCCGGAGGGGCGGTGATGTCGGGCGCGGCGGGGGGCGGCGGAGGCAGCTGCTTCTTACGGCGACTGCCGATGACCAGCCCGCCGAGCGCGCCGATCACGACCACGGCGATGACTACAGCAAGGATGACGATTTCCATAACCCGTCCAGTATCAGCCATGGGCCCCCGGAGACCGCCCTTTGTGGCTTTCTCCAAAGGACAAAGGCCCCTGGAAGGAAGGAGTCGGATCAAAGTACGATGGAAGAGGCCACGTCAACGCGCGTAGAGTCCCGACAACCCCCTCTTCTCCCACGATCGAGGCACGGACCCCCCACATGAGCAAGACCGCCGAGACCGAAGGCGCCCTCGAAACCCGCGGCATCGAGCAGGTGCCCGACGATGAGCGGACCGCCCGGACCCGCGAGCTTTTCCCGACCTGGGTCGGCGCCAACATCAGCGTGCTGCTGCTCACGATGGGCGCGAGCCTCGTCGTCGCGTACCAGCTCAACTTCTGGCAGGCCCTCGTCGTCGCGGCCGCCGCGCCGGTCCTGTCGTACGGCCTGGTCGGGCTGATCGGCATCGCCGGCAAGCGCGGTGGCGCTCCCGGGATGGCACTGTCCCGGGCGGTCTTCGGTCAGCGGGGCAATCTGCTGCCCGGCTCGCTGATCTGGATCGCCCGCTGGGGCTGGGAGACGATCAACGCGGTGACCGGTGCCTATGCCCTGCTCACCGTGCTGGACATCGTGTTCGGCATTCGGGCCAACAGCCTGCTGGACATGGTCACGTTGCTCGCCTTCGTCGTGGCGACGTTCGCGATCTCCGGACTGGGCATCAACGCCGTGCAGAAGTGCAACAAGTACGCGGCCTACCTCTTCGCCGCCTTCTCGGTGCTGGTCCTCGGCTACCTGGTCGTCGACACCGACTGGTCCGCGGTGTTCGACCGGTCCGCCGGTTCGGTGGCCGCGATGATCACCGGCATCGGCCTGATCGCGGCCGGGGGCGTCAGCTGGATCCCGTCCGCCCCGGACTTCACGCGGTACCTGCCGCGCACGGCCTCCTCGAAGGGGATCGTCGGCGTGACGATCGGCGGCGCCGGCATCGTCGTCCTGCCCATGGTCCTGATGGGCATGGTCATGGCCGTCTCCACGCCCGACCTGGCCTCGGCCGCCGACCCGGTCTCCTTCCTCGGCGAGATCCTGCCGACCTGGATCGCGGTGCCGTACCTGCTGATCGCGCTGATCGGCATGCTGTTGATCAACTCGATGTCGATGTACTCGGCCGGCTTCACCGCGCAGACCCTGGGCTTCAGGATTCCGCGGCACTGGGCGGTCTCGGTCAACGCCGTGATCTCGCTGCTCTTCGGCGGCGTGCTGATGCTGGCGGCGACCAGCTTCATGGGCTCCTTCATCGCCTTCCTGTCGCTGCTCGCGGTCGCCTTCTCCGCCTGGGTCGGCGTCTTCGGCGCGGACATGCTGCGCCGCAGGGAGTACGACGGCGAGGCCCTGGCCGACACCGGCCGCACCAGCGCCTACTGGTACCGCGGCGGCTTCTCCGTCGCCGCCGTCGCCGCCTGGGCCGTGGGCCTGATCGCCGGTCTGATGTTCACCACGTCCGACTGGTTCACCGGCCCCCTCGCAGCGAACAACGTCATCGGCGAGTACGGCCTCGGCTGGGTGGCCACGGTGGTGATCTCCGGTCTGCTGTACGCCGTACTGCCGAAGCCGGCGGTGGTCGCCCCGGCGGCGGCGCCGGCCGAGCGGGCCGAATCCGTGACCGTCTGACCCCGCGCCACCCGACGCCCCCTCCCGGGCCGAGCCTCTCCGAGTGCCGGCGGAAGGGGGCGACGCGTGTGCGGCACCCACCGGCCACCACGGGGGGATCCCGTTGCCCGCACCGGGGTGGTCGCCTGCGCCCATGAGCGCGCTGGTGGAAGTCCTCGTCCGGGAACCGGGACGGTCCGAGGCGCTTCCCGGCGAGGACGCCCACAACTGCGGCGGTTTCGAGTCCTGGCGCACCGAGGTGTGAGGGCGGGGCCTGGTGCGCGCCTCGGCCGCCGCCTCCTGCCGGTTCCGGCCGAACGGGATGGGGAGGTGGAGCCGGGCAGGTGCCCGACCTGTGCAAGAGGTCGCTCTGCTGCGGTCCCCCTCTCGGCCGGATCGCGGCCGGCACCGACCGCCCGGCGGTCGCTGCCGGAACACCGGAGCCGGACCGAGGACCGCCTGCGCGTCTTCGAGGAGCCCGCCGGGGGCACTGGAGACCGGCGGCGGGGTCGTCGTCTGGTGAGCGGACCGGACCCGGACGCCGGACGTACGACACCGCCGCCCCCGGTCCGGCGGTGGGCCGGGCGGGGGCGGCGGACGGTACGAGGAGAGGGGCAGCGGGGACTTGGCCCTTCTCCCCGGATTCGGGGGCGGGCGGTCAGCCCATCTCCTCCAGGGCCTTGCCCTTCGTCTCCTTCACGAACTTCAGGACGAAGGGGATGGAGAGGCCGGCGAAGATCGTGTAGATCACATAAGTGCCGGAGAGGTTCCACTCGGCCAGCGACGGGAAGCTCGCGGTGATGGCCCAGTTGGCGATCCACTGCGCGGCCGCGGCCACGCCCAGCGCGGCGGCGCGCAGCCGGTTCGGGAACATCTCGCCGAGGAAGACCCAGACGACCACACCCCAGGAGAGGGCGAAGAAGAGGACGAACAGGTGGGCGGCGATCAGGGCGACCCAGCCCTGCGTGGCCGGGAGCTTGCCGTCGACCAGGTCGAAGGAGAAGGCCCAGGCCTCCAGCGCCAGGCCGATCACCATGCCGACCGACCCGATGAGGGCGAGCGGCTTGCGCCCGATGCGGTCCACGAAGATCATCGCGATCACGGTGCCGACGATGTTGATGATCGACGTCGTGAACGAGTAGAAGAACGACTGCGACGGGTCGACACCGACCGACTGCCACAGCGTCGCCGAGTAGTAGAACGCGACGTTGATGCCGACGAACTGCTGGAAGACGGACAGGCCGATACCGATCCAGACGATCGGCTTGAAGAAGAAGCTGCCGCCGAGCAGGTCCTTGAAGGAGGACTTCTCCTCGCGGTGCATCGCGTGCTCGATCTCGGCGATGCGGGTGTCGAAGTCCACGTCCTTGCCCTCGACCTCTTCGAGGATCTGCTTGGCGCGCTCGTGCTTGCCGACGGAGACCAGGAAGCGCGGGGACTCGGGGATGGCGAAGGAGAGCAGGCCGTAGAGGATGGCCGGGATGACCATGACGCCGAGCATGACCTGCCAGGCCTCCAGGCCCATCAGCTCACCGCGCTGGTCGCCGCCGGCGGCGTTCAGCAGACCCCAGTTGACCAGTTGCGACACGGCGATGCCGATGACGATCGCGGCCTGCTGGAAGGAGCCGAGCCGGCCTCGGTAGGCGGGCGGGGAGACCTCGGCGATGTAGGCGGGGCCGATCACCGAGGCCATGCCGATGGCGAAGCCGCCGATGACGCGCCACATGGCCAGATCCCACAGCGCGAAGGGGAGGGCGGAGCCGACGGCGCTGACGGTGAAGAGCACGGCCGCGATCTGCATGCAGCGGATGCGGCCGATGCGGTCGGCGATGCGGCCGGCGGTCGCGGCGCCGATGGCGCAGCCGATCAGTGCGACGGCGATGACCTGGGCCAGCACCGCGGAGCCGACGTCGTAGCGGTCCCGGATGGCCTCGACGGCGCCGTTGATCACGGAACTGTCATAGCCGAACAGGAAGCCGCCCATGGCGGCCGCCGCCGCGATGAAGATGACGTGCCCGAGATGATCGGGGTGAGCCGTCCTGGCTCCTGAACTGGGTGCCTGCGATGTGCTGGCCACGTGTACTCCTCGGGCTACCGGCAACGCTGCCGGGGTGGATCGCCTTCGAGGTGCCACTGAAGGAACCTGAAGGTAAAAGCAACGTTGCAGAGACTATGCCTTCAAGTTTCGAAGTCAATAGGGGAAGAGCTGTGAGTTTGAGGACGCGGAGAGAGGTCACTCGTTCAAGAGTTGAAGTTAATGACTTACGGAACTAGCGCAGCCGCTGGCTGATGACCTTCGACACACCGTCGCCCTGCATGGACACGCCGTACAGCGCGTCGGCGACCTCCATCGTGCGCTTCTGGTGCGTGATCACGATGAGCTGCGAGGCCTCCTGCAGCTCCTGCATGATGCGGATCAGCCGCTGCAGGTTCGTGTCGTCGAGCGCCGCCTCGACCTCGTCCATGACGTAGAACGGGCTGGGCCGCGCCTTGAAGATCGACACGAGCATCGCCACGGCGGTCAGCGAGCGCTCTCCGCCCGACAGCAGTGAGAGCCGCTTGACCTTCTTGCCCGGCGGACGGGCCTCGACGTCCACGCCGGTGGTGAGCATGTTGCCGGGGTCGGTCAGGATCAGCCGTCCCTCACCGCCCGGGAACAGCCGGCTGAAGACGCCCTCGAACTGCCGGGCCGTGTCCCGGAAGGCCTCGGTGAAGACCTGCTCGACGCGTTCGTCGACCTCCTTGACGACCTGGAGCAGGTCGGCGCGGGTCTTCTTTAGATCCTCCAGCTGCTCGCTGAGGAACTGGTGCCGTTCCTCCAGCGCCGCGAACTCCTCCAGAGCCAGCGGATTCACCTTGCCGAGCTGCTGATAGGCGCGTTCGGCGGCCTTCAGGCGCTTCTCCTGCTCGGAGCGGACGAAGGGCCGGGGACGGTTGCGTGGATGCTCCGGGTCTTCGGGGAGCTCCTCGCCCTCGGCGGGGGGCGAGGGCGGCACCTCTTGATGGGGGCCGTACTCGGCCGCGAGCCCCTCCGGTTCCACACCGAGTTCCTCCAGCGCCTTGGTCTCCAGCTGCTCGATGCGCAGCCGCTTCTCGGCGCCGAGTACCTCAC
Organism: Streptomyces sp. NPDC028991; assembly: GCF_055564775.1. Lineage (NCBI taxonomy): Bacteria > Bacillati > Actinomycetota > Actinomycetes > Kitasatosporales > Streptomycetaceae > Streptomyces > Streptomyces sp. NPDC028991. Next base: position 53,759 of record NZ_JBVHVP010000020.1, read on the forward strand.
CCCGGTGGACTGAATCCGTCAACTTGTCGAGCTCCGCCTTGAGATCGCGCCCTGCGGTGCGCGCGGCGGTCAGTTCCTGCTCCCGCCGGGCCTTGGCGGCCTCGGCCGCGGTGCGCTCCTCGTCGGCGCGGGTCAGGGAGACCTCGACGTGCGCGAGCAGTTGCCGGGCGCCGGTGGCCACGGCCCCGGCGACGGCCGCCTCGTGCCGCAGCCTGGCCCGCCGCTCTTCGGCACGCGCGCGTGCCTCACGTTCCGCGCGGGCGGCACGGTCCAGGGAGTCGGCCCGCCCGGCGAGACCCTTGACCCGCTCCTCGTGCGTACGGACCTGGAGGCGGGCCTCCATCTCGGTCTGGCGGGCGTTGGCGCCGTCGGCCGCGAGCCGGTCGCGCGCGGAGGTGTCGGGTTCCTCCTCGACCGGCATCTCCTCCGCCACGGCGAGCCGTTCCGCCAGCTCCTCCACGTCCATCAGCGCCTTGTCGAGGGCCTCCTGCGCCCGGTCCGCCGCGGCGGCGGACCGCTCGGCCTCCCCGGCGGCCCCCCGGGCCTGTCCCGCGAGGCGCCCCAGTTGCTGGGCGACGGCCGACTTCTCACGGTCGGCGGCCCGGCGCCGCTCCCCCAGCTCCTCGACGAGCGCGGCGCACTCCCGGCGGCGTGCGACGGCCGCGTCCTGCGCCTCGGCGAGCTCCTCGCACCGCGCACCCAGCTCCTCCAGCTCGGCGGCGGCCTGGTCAACGGAGGCCTGCACCTCCAGGAGGCTGGGCACCCCGGCGGACCCGCCCTGCGCGAAGTGGGCACCCAGCAGGTCGCCCTCGGCGGTGACGGCGGTCAGCCCGGGCCTGGCGTAGACGAGGTCCTCGGCGTCCTCCAGGGTGGCGACGACGACGATCCCGCGCAGCAGCCGCCGCACGGCGGGCATCAGGTCGGCGGGCCCGCGGACGAGGTCGGCGGCGTACGGCGGCCCGTCGTGCCGGGCTTCCTCCGGTACGGAGTCGGGGGCGCCGGCGAGCAGCAGGGCCGCCCGGCCGGCGTCCTGCTTGCGCAGCAGGCGGATGGCGTCGGCGGCGGCCGCCGGGGACGTCACCGCGAGGGCGTCGGCGGCGGCGCCGAAGGCGGTGGCCAGGGCGGCCTCGTGGCCGGGCGTCACGGTGAGGAGCCCGGCGGCGGGACCGAGCAGACCGGTGAGCCGGTCCTTGGCGGCGAGCAGCGCACCGGTGCCGTCCTTGCGGCGCAGTCCGAGCGCCAGCGCCTCGTGGCGGGCCTGGGTCGCGGCTCGCGCGCGTTCCGTCGCGGTGACTGCCTCACGGGCGGCGCTCAGGGCGGCGTCCGCCTCGGCCAACTGCCGCTTGGCCCTCTCGTGCCGCTCGCCGAGCTCCTGGTCGTCGGCGTCCAGGCCGTCGACCTCCGCCTGGAGTGCCTCGTACTCCGCCTGGGCTGCGGCGGCGCGCTCCCGGGCCTCGTCCCGGGCCTCGGCCAGCCGCTCGATCTCGGCCTGGGCCGAGGCGGCGCGGGAGCGGGCGGTGCCGACCTGGCCGCTGAGCCGGGCCAGTCCCTCACGGCGGTCGGCGATGGCGCGGGCGGCGTCCTTGAGGCGGCGCTCCTCCAGGGCCAGTTCGCGTTCGAGGTCGGCACGGTGGGCGACCGTGTCCTCCAGGGCGTGCTCGGCCGCCTCCAGGGCCGCCTCGAGTTCCGCCTCCTGTTCGCGGACGCGGGCGGCCTCGCGCTCCAGTTCCTCCGGGTCGCGGCCGCGCCGCTCCTCGGGGGGCGCGGAGGTGGCGCTCTTCACGCGCGCGTCGGCCAGCGAGATGGTGCCCCGCACCCGTTCGGCGAGCTGGGACAGCTCGTACCAGGTCTGCTGGGCGCGCTGGAGGCGCGGGGTGAGCCGGCGTACCTCTTCCTCAAGGTCCGCCTCGCGGCGCAGCGCCCGGCCCAGCTCCTGCTCGGCGGCTTCCTTGCGTTCCTTGAGCGCGGCCTCGTCGGCGATCTCGGCACGAAGCGCCTCGCGCAGCCGTACGAGGTCGTCGGCGAGGAGTCTGAGCCGGGCGTCCCGGAGGTCGGCCTGGATGACGGCGGCCCTGCGCGCGACCGCGGCCTGTCGGCCCAGGGGCTTGAGCTGGCGGCGCAGCTCGTCCGTCAGGTCCTGCACGCGCGCGAGGTTGGCCTGCATCGCGTCCAGTTTCCTGAGCGCCTTCTCCTTGCGCTTGCGGTGCTTGAGGACGCCCGCGGCCTCCTCGATGAAGGCGCGGCGGCCCATCGGGTCGGCGTGCAGCACGGAGTCGAGCTGGCCCTGGCCGACGATGACGTGCATCTCGCGGCCGATGCCGGAGTCGGAGAGCAGTTCCTGGATGTCGAGGAGGCGGCAGGTGTCGCCGTTGATCTGGTACTCGCTGCCGCCGTTGCGGAACATGATCCGCGTGATGGTGACCTCGGCGTACTCGATGGGCAGGGCCCCGTCGGAGTTGTCGATGGTCAGGGACACCTCGGCCCGGCCCAGCGGCGGGCGGCCGGTGGTGCCGGCGAAGATGACGTCCTCCATCTTGCCGCCGCGCAGCGACTTGGCGCCCTGCTCGCCCATGACCCAGCTGAGCGCGTCGACGACGTTGGACTTCCCCGAACCGTTCGGGCCGACGACGCAGGTGATGCCCGGCTCGAACCGGAGCGTGGTCGCCGAGGCGAACGACTTGAATCCGCGGAGGGTCAGGGCCTTCAGGTGCACGCCGCCGGACTCTACCTTTCACGCGTGTCTCACTCCATGAACCGGCGAACCGCCGCGGTTTCACCGGTGAACGTGCAGGGCACATCAGACGTTGAAGAGGGTGAAAGGATGCACGGGGGCGGGCCGGTCGGCGGAGACGGGGGCAGGAAAGAAAGAAGGGACGCCGAAGCGTCCCTTGCAGACTCTGACACCTGAGCGGTTGTACGGGCGGGCCCGACCACTGCCGTGCCGTGTGGAGCGATGCAGTGATCAGGTGAGCGCAGGCTCCGCCTGGTGTGCGTCAACGCTCTCCATGCTCTCCATGATCCTGTCGTGAGAAGCGGCAGCCGCCAACGCGTCCTTCTCCGCCTGGATTCGTCCGAGCTCGGATTCCAGGTCCTGGACGCGCTGCTGGAGCCGTCGCATCTCGGCGAGGAGTCGAGGGTCGGAGCCGCCGACGTAACCGAGAAGCGCCTTTGCCATGATGGATGGTCCTCCACAATGAGTGACCGACCGATGCGGTTTGGGTCGTGAGGGATTCGCACCCGCGGTGCTTGGCACTATGGAGTTTTTTCTGCCGTTCAACCATGCCAAACAGCTAAGGTGCGCGGGGCTTTTAGCGTCTCACCAAAAAGTTTGACGGTCAACACGATCACGCCCCGTATCGGCGGGTGCCCGGTGGCTCGCGGCCTGGAAACGGCGTCGCGGCGACTCCTGCGGACCCCTGGGGGCGTGGCGATCATCCTGCGTCCGGAGCCTGCCACGGCACGTCGTTCTTGGCAACCACCTGCCCGTTTCCGCCCCGGGCACCTCTCCCTGGACGGCCGCACCGAACGCCAGGAGCCCTCCACGCGGTCCGGCGTCAGCGGATGGCGAAGCCCTCGTAGCCCCCTCGCGGTGTGTCCCAGATCTCGGTCACACCGTCCACGCGTCCGGGCGTGTCGTCACCGTGCAGCCACTCGAGCAGGCCCTCGCAGCGCTCGCGCGGCCCCTCCGCGACGACCTGGACGCGCCCGTCGGCCAAATTGAGAGCAAAACCACTCATCCCGCCGAGCTCCAGCGCCCTGGCCCGCGTGAACCAGCGGAAACCCACACCCTGAACCTGTCCGCGCACCCACGCGACCAGCCGTACGTCCTCGCTCATGACTGCAAGCTAACCAGTCAATGTCTCGCCGGACACTTCACCCCCTGGCGCCATGCGGTACCGTCCCCACCCAATGAATCGCACCTGAAACTCACTCGAACGTGTGAGTTCCGTGTTGATCGCGAGGACACGTCGACCGCGAGCAGTCGACCGCGAGGACACGTGCAGCGCGAGGACGAGGACGAGGAAGGCCAGAACATGGGACGCCACCGACGCTCCGCCGCCGGCCGCGCCGCCACGGGCCGCGCCGCGGGCGGCCATCAGCCGGACGGTCCGACGGGACGGGGCCGCGACCCGCAGTCCCCGGGCGCGGGGGCCCCGGGCGCGGACGACCACCCCACGATGGGGATCGCGCCCTACCTGAACCCCGAGGCGTACGCCGAGGTCCGCGCGAAGAGCGACGCCTACCTGTTCGCGCCGGACGACCCGGACGGCGGCGGGGGCGACGGGCACCCGCAGGCCGGCCGCACGGTTCCCTTCCCGAGCGACGGTTTCGCCCCCGCCGACGGTCCGCAGCGCGCGGGTACGCACCGCCGCCGCAAGAAGAAGGGCGTCACTCCGGTCCGCACGGGTCTGCTCGGCGTCTCCGCCGCGGTCGCCCTCGGCACGGTGGCGGTGGCCACGGGCACAGTGCCCGGGCTCGACAACTACCGGATCGGCGGCGGCAGCGGCGGGGGCGGCCGGGTGCAGTCCCAGGACGCCCCGACCAACAGCCCGACCGAGCAGGGCGGCACCTCCGGCAGCGCCGACGCCGGCCGGGCCGGCGACTCCGCCACGAGCCGCGGCTCCGACCGGTCCTCGTCGCCCTCCGGGTCCGCCGAGTCCTCCCCGTCCGAGTCCTCCCCCTCCGAGTCCTCCTCCGAGTCGTCCTCCCCCTCGTCCTCCTCGCCTTCGCCGTCCTCGGACTCGCCCTCGGCATCGGCGTCCAAGCCCGCCGCCCCGGCCGGAACGCCGTCGAAGACGAAGCAGCCGAAGACGACCCCCAGCACGAAGCCGAAGCCCACGCCGTCGCGTCCGGCGGACAAGAAGCCCGACCGGCCCAGCGCGCCCGCCGCCGTGTCGGACGAGGCCGTCGCCCAGGCCCAGGTGCTCAAGCTCGTCAACGACGAGCGGGCCAAGGTGGGCTGCAGCCCGGTGGCCGCGAACAGCGCGCTGCGCGAACTGGCCGAGGACTTCAGCGAGGCCATGGCGGTGCAGGGCTTCTTCGACCACACCGACCCCAGCGGCGCGACCCCCTGGGACCGGGCCGAGGCGGCCGGGATAAGCAACCTCGGCGGCGAGAACATAGCCCGCGGGCAGACCGACGCCCAGGCCGTGATGGACGCCTGGATGGACAGCCCCGGCCACAAGGCCAACATCCTGAACTGCGACTTCCAGACCCTCGGGGTCGGCGTCCACTTCGGCTCCGGCGGCCCCTGGTGGACCCAGAACTTCGGCTACTGAGGCAGCCGCGGGGCCCGAGGAGGCGCCGGGGCGCTGTCCGTGACGCAGCGCTGCCTGCGACTCAGCGCTGCGCTCACGTACGCTGGGTGCATGTCGACCATGCGAGAGCGCGCGGAGGAGCAGGATCTTCCGTACGACGTGTTCTCCAGGGCCTGTCCCTCGCGCGTCACCCTGGAGCACGTCACGGGGCGCTGGGGCGCGCTGACCCTCGGCGCGCTGTACGAGGGCTCCTTCCGTTTCAACGAGCTGCGGCGCCGTGTCGACGGCGTCAGCGAGAAGATGCTCGCCCAGACCCTGCACGCGCTGGAGCGCGACGGCTTGGTGCACCGCGAGGCCCAGCCCACCAATCCGCCCCGCGTGGACTACGAGCTCACAACGCTGGGACGTGAGGTGGCCGGGCGGCTGATCGCGCTCATCCAGTGCCTGGAGGGGCGGATGGACGAGGTGCTGGCCTCGCGTGAGCGGTACGACGCTCAGCGGCTGCCTACGGTGTGATCCTCGGCGTGCGCTGGCACTTCGGGCAGAAGTAGCTGGATCGGTTCATCCAGGGCCGGCGGCGCATCGGCGTGCCGCAGCGGCGGCAGGGCAGACCCTCACGGCCGTAGGCGTCGAGCGTCCGGTCGAAGTAGCCGGACTCGCCGTTGACGTTGACGTAGAGGCTGTCGAAGCTGGTGCCGCCCACGGCGAGGGCCGCGTTCATCACGTCGCGGACGTGGCCGAGGAGCTCGGCGGTGCGGGGACGGGTGAAGGTCGCCGTGGGGCGTTCGTAGTGCAGGCGGGAGCGCCACAGGGCCTCGTCCGCGTAGATGTTGCCGACACCGCTGATCAGTGACTGGTCGAGCAGGGCCCGTTTGATCGTCGTGCGCTTGCGGCGCAGCGCCGCGTGGAACGCCTCGTCGTCGAAGAGCGGGTCGAGGGGGTCGCGGGCGATGTGCGCGATGACGTCGGGCAGTCCGTCGGGGCTGGTGTCGTGCAGCGACAGGCCGCCGAAGGTGCGCTGGTCGACGAAGCGGAGTTCGGTGGACTGGGCGTCGGTGAAGCGGACGCGGATGCGCAGGTGCTTCTCGACGGGTGCCTCGTGCGGCTGGACCAGCAGCTGACCGCTCATGCCCAGGTGCGCCAGGATCGCCTGCCCGGTGTCCTCCAGAGGCAGCCACAGGTACTTGCCGCGGCGGCTGGGGGTGCCGATGCGGTGGCCCTCGAGGCGCTGGGCGAAGTCGTCCGGCCCGGCGATGTGACGCCGTACCGCGCGCGGGTGCAGCACCTCGGCGTCGGCGACGGTCCGATGGGCGACCCAGCGCTCCAGGCCGCGCCGCACGACCTCGACCTCGGGCAACTCGGGCATGGCATCCCCTCGGGTGGGCGGGTGGACGAGTCGAACGCCCGCCCCTTGAGTGGGGGCGGGCGTTCGGCTCGCGCGATGAATCAGATGAATCAGGTGAATCAGACGGAGCGGATGGATCAGGCGGTGGCCGACGGGGCGTCGGCGCTCGGCTGTTCCGTCGCTTCGGCGGCCGGTTCGGCCGCTGCCGCGGCCGCCGTCGCCTTGGCCCGCTCGTCCGCCGCGGCCCGGATGGACCGCCACGCGGATTCCGCGGCCTGTTGCTCCGCTTCCTTCTTGCTGCGGCCGGTGCCGGTGCCGTACGAGACGCCTCCGACGCGGGCGGCAGCAGTGAAGGTCTTCTCGTGGTCCGGGCCGGTCTCCGTGACCAGGTACTCGGGGACACCGAGCCCTTCGGTCGCGGTGAGTTCCTGGAGGCTGGTCTTCCAGTCCAGGCCGGCGCCGAGGTTCGAGGACTTCTCGATCAGCGGATCGAACAGGCGGTGCACCAGTTCGGAGGCCGCGTCGAGGCCCTGGTCGAGATAGACCGCGCCGATCACCGCTTCGAGGGTGTCGGCGAGGATGGATGCCTTGTCCCGGCCCCCCGTGCCCTCTTCACCGCGGCCGAGCCGGATGAAGGAGCCGAGTTCGAGCCCACGGCCCACCTCCGCCAGCGCACGCGAGTTGACCACCGCGGCCCGCAACTTGGCCAGCTGGCCTTCGGGCAGGTCGGGGTGGGTTCGGTACAGCGTGTCCGTGACGACGAGACCGAGGACGGAGTCACCGAGGAACTCCAGCCGCTCGTTCGTCGGCAGACCGCCGTTCTCGTACGCGTAGGAACGGTGGGTCAGTGCGCGCACCAGAAGGGCGGACTCGAGCTGATAGCCGAGCCGCCCTTCCAGAAGCGTGTGGGACGAGGCCTGGGTGTCCGCCTTCTTCTTGGCGGGTGGGTCCGCCTTGGCGTCTTCCGCCTTCTTGGGGACTGACACAGTGCCTCTCACCAGCCGCTCAGACCTCGAGGACCTGGCGCTTGTTGTAAGTGCCGCAAGACGGGCACGCGATGTGCTGCTGCTTGGGCTCGTGGCAGCGCTCGCACGCAACCAGGGTGGGGACCGCAGCCTTCCACTGCGACCGGCGGTGGCGCGTGTTGCTGCGCGACATCTTCCGCTTCGGAACAGCCACGGCTACTTCTCCTGCTTCTCGTCGACGCCAGGTTCGGCGCCGCTCATCTCGTCCTTCTCGCCGTCTTCGAGTGAACCGGCGAGTCCCTGCAAAGCCGCCCAACGGATGTCGACGGCGTCGTGGTGGTGGTCCGGGTCGTCCGCCAGGCGTGCTCCACACTCGGAGCACAGACCCGGGCAGTCTTCCTGGCACACCGGCTGCATCGGCAGTGCGAGCACCACCGCGTCGCGCAGCACGGGTTCGAGGCCGATCAGTCCGTCCTCGACGAAGAGCCTGTCCTCGTCTTCCTCGGCGTCGTCGGCCGGTTCCGCCACAGGGCGGCCCCGGTCGTCGGCGTCAGGGTACGAGAACATCTCCTGGAAGTCCGCTTCGAGCTGCTGCTCGAGCGGCTCCAGACACCTTACGCACTCCCCCGCGGCCTTGGCACGGGCGGTGCCCGTGACGAGCACCCCTTCCATGACCGACTCGAGCCGGAGATCGAGTTCCACCGGGGCGCCTTCCGGCACTCCGATGACTCCCTGGATACCGAAGTCCTTGGGAGCGTCGACCGTGCGGGTCAGGCGCTGGAGCGCACCGGGCCGCCGTCCCAGCTCGTGTGTGTCGAACACGAGGGGATCGCGGTGGTCGAGGCGCGCGTTCAGAACCATTCCTGCTCTCGGTCTTCGTGGCTGTGGGAATGCCGCCCTTCGGTGTTCCCGGGCAGCTGCGATCGCGGACGTACGCGCGACCGAAGAGCCAGGATACTTGACCATTCGCTCTCGGCCCAATCCGGTCCCGGAGGCGGCTTTCGAGGCGGTGCCCGTCCTAGAGACCGCGCCCCTGCTCGTAGGCCCTCAGCTGCTCGGCGCTGATCATTCCGGTGTCGAAGAGGCTGGTCTCGTCGAGGGCCTGCGGCTGAGCCTGCGGGGGCTGCTGCGGCTGCTGGGGCTCCGGCTGCTGGGGCTGGGCGTAGCCCTGGGCGCCGTCGTACGCCTGCTGCTGGGCGTCGTAGCCCTGATAGGCGTACGGGTCGGCGGTCTGCTGGTAGCCGTACGGGTCCTGCCCGCCCCCGTAGGTCTGCTGGTAGGCGGCGTACGGGTCGGGCTGCTGCTGCGCGTAGCCGTAGGCCGGCTGCTGCGTCGGCATCTCCGGCACGGCCTGGGCCGGCACCTGTGCCGCCGCCGGCTGCTGCTCGCCGTACTCCCGCTGGTGCGGCTGCCCGGCGGGGGCGTCGGAGAGGCCGGCCAGATCGGCGAGGTAGTCCGCGTCGCTGGAGTGCTGGACGGTGGTCATGTCGTCCGCCAGGGCGCCGAGGTCGTCGGTGGCGATGCGGCCGTGCAGCTTCTGGCGGCCCCGGCCGACGGCGTCCAGGGTCTTGGCCAGTACGGCCTCGAAGGCGCCGAGCTTCGTGTCGACGTAGGCGTCGGCGTCGCGGCGCAGGATCTCCGGGTCGTGGCTGCGCTCGGGGGCGTCCTCGTCCTCGTAGCCGTTCTCGTCGATGCCGGGCCCGGTGCCGAGCAGCTTCTCGCGGCCCCGGCCGACGGAGCCGAGGGTCTTGGTGAGGACGACCTCGAAGTTGGCGAGCTTGGAGTCGACGTAGTCGTCGGCCTCGGCGCGGACCTCCTCGGCCTCCTGGCGGGCCTCGGCCAGGATCCGGTCGGCCTCGGCCTGGGAGCGGCGGGCGACCTCGGTGTCGGAGATCAGGGAACCGCGCTCGGCCTGGGCGCTCTCGATGATCCGGTCGGCCTCCTGGCGGGCCTGCGCGACCATCTGCTCGCGGTCGCCGATCAGCTCCTGGGCCTGGGCGAGGGAACCGGGCAGCTCGGCGCGCAGCTCTTCCAGCATCGAGAGCAGTTCGGCGCGGTTGACCACGCACGAGGCCGACATGGGCATGGCTCGGGCGCCGGAGACCATCGCGGTGATCTCGTCGAGCTTCTTCTGCACGTCCACCGTGTGCTCGCCACTCTCTACAGCTGTGTTGGAGACGGACGGGACGACTGTACGACCCTGGGGTGTCCGGGGGACACCGGGTGACGGATTGTCAGTCTCCGGGGCTGCGCGGGTGCGGGCGGGGTGGAGGCGGGCGGTGGCCTCAGGCGTGCCTCGGGGGCGCGGCTCAGTCCTGTCTCAGGCGTTCGGAGAGGGCTTCGAGGACCAGCGGGGGCACGAGGTGGGAGACGTCGCCGCCCCACGTGGCGACCTCTTTGACCAGGGAGGACGACAGGAAGCTGTAGGTGGGGTTGGTGGGGATGAAGAGCGTCTCCACGCCCGAGAGGCCGTTGTTCATCTGGGCCATCTGCAGCTCGTAGTCGAAGTCGCTCACCGCGCGCAGGCCCTTGACGATGGCCGGGATCTCCCGCTGCTTGCAGAAGTCGACGAGGAGGCCGTGGAAGGACTCCACCCGCACGTTCCCGTACTCCGCGGTGACCTGGCGGATGAGGTCGATCCGCTCCTCGATCTCGAACAGGCCCTTCTTGGACTGGTTGATCATCACGGCGACGTAGACCTCGTCGTAGAGGCTGGAGGCCCGGGCGATGATGTCGAGATGTCCGTTGGTGATCGGGTCGAACGACCCGGGACAGACGGCGCGGCGCACTTGAGTTCCCTCGCTCTCCGGTCCGGTCATCGTGCGTCTTCGCACGTAGAGGCGGCGCGACCGTACCAAAACGTTCCCTCGCCGTAGCGACGGGCCCGGATCGCGTCGAAGCCCTGGGGCCAGCGGAATTCGCCGCCCCTGGTGCTGCGCTCCACGGTGACGAGCGCTTCCCCGGTGAGCCACCCCTCCGTGCGGAGTGTGAGCAGGATCTCCCGAAGATCGTCGTCCGAGACGGCGTACGGCGGGTCCAGGAAGACGATGTCGTACGGGTCGGCCGGGGCCGGGGTGCGGATGATCTGTTCCGCTTTGCCCGCCCGGACCTCGGCGCCGGGCAGGCCGAGTGCCTTGACGTTCTCCCGGACCGTACGGGCGGCACGGGCGTCGGCCTCGACCAGCAGGACATGCCCGGCGCCCCGGGACAGCGCCTCCAGGCCGACGGCTCCGGAACCGGCGTACAGATCGAGGACCCGCTCGCCGTCCAGCGGGCCGCCGAGCAGGGACTGCCAGGTGGAGAAGAGTCCCTCGCGCGCACGGTCGGAGGTGGGGCGGGTGCCGGTTCCCTGCGGGACGGCCAGGCGGCGCCCGCCGGCCTTGCCGGCGATCACGCGGGTCATCTTGGGTCCTTGGTCGTGGGGTGTGTTCGGTTCAGTCTGGCAGGCGGGGCTGGGGGGTGCCTCGTGTGGAGCGGCGGAGTGCCGGATCGTGGCGGTGCTCAGCCATGCGCGATGCTCCGCCCCACGCGGCCGGGCCGCACACGGGCCCGGTCCCGCGCCCTGGGCGGGGCCGCGGCTCAGCCCTTTTCCAGGTACTGCTCCCTCTCCTCGTCCAAGAGCGCGTCCAGGGCGGTCCGCAGGCCGGGCAGGCCGGTCAGCTCCGGGTCGGCGGCCACCACCGCCGCCGCCTCCTCCCGCGCCTCCGCGATGATCTCCTCGTCCTCGATGACGGCGAGGACGCGCAGGGAGGTGCGGGCGCCGGACTGGGCCTGGCCGAGGACGTCGCCCTCGCGGCGCTGCTCGAGGTCGATGCGGGAGAGCTCGAAGCCGTCGAGGGTGCCGGCGACGGCGCCCAGGCGCTGCCGGGCCGCGCTCGCCTCGGGCATCTCGGTGACCAGCAGGCACAGCCCGGGGGCGGAGCCCCGGCCGACGCGGCCGCGCAGCTGGTGGAGCTGGGAGACACCGAAGCGGTCGGCATCCATGATCACCATGGCGGTGGCGTTGGGGACGTTGACGCCGACCTCGATGACGGTCGTGGCGACCAGGACGTCGGTCTCCCCGGCGGCGAAGCGGCGCATGACGGCGTCCTTGTCGTCGGGCTGCATACGGCCGTGCAGGACCTCGACCCCGAGGCCCTGGAGCGGGCCCTTCGCCAGCTGCTCGGCGACGTCGAGGACGGCCAGCGGGGGCCGCTTCTCCGCGTCACCCTCGGGGGGCTTGTGGGAGCCCTTCTTCGGGGCGTCGTCCTCGTCGCCGATGCGCGGGCAGACGACGTACGCCTGATGGCCGTTCGACACCTCCTCGCGGATCCGCTCCCAGGCCCGGGCCAGGAAGTGCGGTTTGTCGGCGGCCGGGACGACGTGGCTGGCGATCGGGGAACGGCCCGCCGGGAGCTGGTCCAGTACGGAGGTCTCCAGGTCGCCGAAGATCGTCATGGCGACGGTGCGCGGGATCGGCGTGGCGGTCATGACGAGCAGGTGCGGCGGCTGTTTGCCCTTGCCGCGCAGGGCGTCGCGCTGCTCGACGCCGAAACGGTGCTGTTCGTCGACGACGACCAGGCCGAGGTCGTGGAACCGCACCTTGTCCTCGATCAGCGCGTGGGTGCCGATGACGATGCCGGCCTCGCCGGTGGCCAGGTCGAGCAGTGCGTGACGGCGGGCGGCGGCGCCCATCGAGCCGGTGAGCAGCACGACCTTGGTGGAGTGCTCGGCGCCGCCCAGCATGCCGCCCTCGGCCAGTTCCCCCATCATCTCGACGACCGACCGGTGGTGCTGCTGGGCGAGCACTTCGGTGGGCGCCAGCATCACGGCCTGCCCGCCCGCGTCGACGACGGCCAGCATGGCTCGCAGGGCGACCATCGTGTTGTGGGTGACGGTGAAGTGGTCGGTGACATAGGCGTGGCTCGGGTGAGCGACGCTGATGCACTGGACGGGCTTGCGCCCCACGTACTCGACCGCACGGATCCCCCGCCGGAAGGTGTCGTGCTCGGGCCGGGAACGCATTCGTCCGGCCTTCCGTGCCAGCCTGAACGGGGCGAACTCGTCCGGCAGCGCCACCGAGACGTCGAACGCCGCCTCGCCTGGGAGCACGCGTGCCCGTCCGCCCAGAGAACGCACGAGCCAGGCGACGTCGTTCGCCAGCCGGGGCGAGGCCGAGCGAAGGCTTACGCCGAAGCCGTCCGCGTGCACGGTGCCGTCGGTGTCGAGAAGCCCTTGCAGCAGAGCGAGGCGATTCTTGATCGACGTGTTCTTGAACATGTCGGGAATGAACGTGCCGTGCGACGTCTCACCCCACAGCCCCAGTTCGCGCAAGGCTTCGATCACAGGATTCCGCGCGCCGCCGGCTCTGCGCGTCAGCTCAATCGTGAAGTCGCAGCGAGCCCCCCGCACCGGCTCCAGGCGGCATTCGGGCGCCACAGCCGCCGCGACGGCGTCCCGGATCTCGTCGTCGACAGTGGACAACCGGAGGTCGTGCCGGAAGGAACCGTCCCCCAGCAGCAGACCGAAGAAATAGGGGTCCAACGGCAGGGGACGATCTCCGCCGAGGTCCACCGGAGTCGACACGGGGAGGTACCACTTCGGAGATCCGTCGGCCTTGTACGTGTCCATGCGGATCTCTCGGGTGGTCAGGATCTCGGGGTCCTGGCCACGGTGCCACCCACGGCTTGTGCCGACGATCCAGAGGTGCTCGTCATCGCATTCGACGGAGCTGCCGTCGGACAACACCAGCCGCCACACATCTCGCTCTCCCTGGGGAAAGACACCATCGATCAATGCCACCTCCCCGTTGGGCACCACCACTTCGCCTCCGACGCGAAGCGCGCCCATACGCCGGAAGCCGGTGGGTGTCAGTACCAGGGAGTCGAGAGGTTGCGCCTTGCCGGACCCCACCTCCCCCTGGAGCAGCCGGTGCATCGGGTGGTCGGTGGCGAGGTCGTCGAAGATCTCCCGGGAGACCTTCGTCTGGCCGTCGGTGAGGGTGAACGGGAGGCGGTCGTCGAAGGCCGCGAGCAGGCCGTCCGGACTCGGTTTCCTGGGGACGGCGGGGAGTTGGGTCTCGGCGTGGCGGCGGCGGGCGAGGGCGACCTGGAGGACGAAGGCCTCGTCCCACTTCAGACGGGCGCGGGCCTCCTCGATGTCCGCCTTGGTGTGCGGACGGTGGATCTTCAGGAGGGCCTCGGGCAGGGCGACCAGGCCCCGTCCTTCGCGCAGGGACCCGGGGAGGGGGTCGACGGCCTCCTGTGCGCTGGGCAGCACCGTCTGGATCGCCTTGCCGATCTTCCAGGACTCCAGCTTGGCGGTGGCCGGGTAGAGGGGGATGAGGGCACCCGCCCAGGACTCGACGCTCTCGGTCCCGTCGTCGTCAGCGCTGCCGCGCAGCAGTTCGTACGCCGGATGGGCCAGTTGCAGTCGGCGGTTGAAGACGGAGACCTTGCCCGCGAACATCGCGCGGGTGCCGGGCAGGAGCTCCTTGTGGGGTTTGTGGACGCCGTTGCCGAAGAAGACCAGTTGGAGGCGGCCGTGGCCGTCCGTGATGGTCACTTCGAGGCGCTGCCCCTTGCCGCGCGGCGCCTTCGACGAGGCGAAGGTGTGCAAGCGGGCGTCGGCGACCTGGGCCACCACCGTGACGTGCTCGTCCATGGGCAGGTCGGCCAGGTGGGTGAGCTGGCCGCGCTCCTCGTATCTGCGGGGGTAGTGGTGGAGCAGGTCGCCGACGGTGTGCAGGCCGAGATGCTCGGCCATCACCTTCGCGGTGGCGGGGCCGAGCACCTTCTTCAGGGGTTCTTGCAGTGCGGGCACGAGATCCATTGCACACCACGCCACTGACAATGGCCCCATACCTCCCGGAAAACCGGCGGCGGCGCGGTACGGCCGGCACCTCCCGGAAGGCCGGGGCGGTACCGGCCGCGCTACTCCACGCCGATCAGCAGCAGCGAACCCTGCCGGCCGCCCCGGTAGACCACCGTGTCGACGGCGAGGTACGCCTCGCGGACACGGGCCTCCAGGTGGGTGGCGACGGTCCCCGGGGCCCCGTCGCCGAGGACGAGGGTGACCAGCTCGCCGCCGGCCGCGAGCATGCGGTCCAGGACGGTCGCGGCGACCTCCGTGAGGTCCGCGCCGATCACGGCCACGTCGCCGTCGACGAGTCCGAGTACGTCACCGGCCTGGCAGATGCCCGCCGTGGTCCACGACTGGCGTTCGGCGACGGTGACCTCGGCGTGCCGGGTGGCGCCGGCCGCGGAGGTCATCGCCACCACGTCCTCGTCGAAGCGCCGCTCCGGTTCGTGCACGGCGAGCGCGGCGATGCCCTGGACTGCGGAGCGGGTCGGGATGAGGGCGACGCGGATGCCCTCGGTGCGGGCCTGCTCGGCCGCCGCGGCGGCGGTGTGGCACAGCTCGGCGTCGTTGGGCAGCAGGACGACCTCGCGCGCGTGTGCCCGGCGTACGGCCTGGACCAGCTCCCCGCTCGCGGGCGGCTCCCCGGGGCGCGCGAGCACGGTGGTCGCGCCGGCCTCGGTGTAGAGCCGGGCCAGGCCCTCCCCCGGCACGACGGCCACCACGGCGCGCTGGGTGCGCTCCCGGGGCGGGCGCTCGGTGCCGGTGGTGGTGTGCGCGTCGCCGATGCCGAAGTGGGTGATGCGGATGCGGTACGGCCGCCCGGCCTCGACGCCCGCCTCCACGGCGGCGCCCGCGTCGTCGACGTGTACGTGGACGTTCCACAGTCCGTCGCCGCCGACCACGACGAGCGAGTCGCCGAGGGCGTCGAGCCGCCGCCGCAGCCGTGCGACGGCCGCGTCCTCGGCCTCCAGGAGGTAGATCACCTCGAAGGCGGGGCCGTTCTCGTCGTCCTCCTCCGCGGCGCACTCCCCCACGGGGGCCTCACCTCCGTGCGCCACGCGCGCGTGCGGCACGGCGACCGCTCCGGGCGCCCGGCCCGTGAACGTCTCCACCAGGGCCGCGAGGACCGTGACGAGTCCGTGTCCGCCGGCGTCGACCACTCCGGCGCGCTCCAGGACGGGCAGCTGGCCCGGGGTCGCGGCGAGCGCCGCGCGAGCGCCCTCGTAGGCCGCGCGGGCCACCGCCGCACAGTCGGCCTCCGCACCGCCCTCGGCACCGCCGGTCGCCTTGCCGGTCGCCTCGTCGGCCGCGTCGGCGGCGGCCGAGGCGACCGTCAGGACGGTGCCTTCGACCGGATGGGCCACCGCCTGCCGGGCGGATTCGGCCGCGTGCCGCAGGGCCAGCCGAAGCCCCGGGCCGTCGGTGTGAGCGGGCTCGCCCCGGGCGGTGAGCACCTGGGCCATGCCGCGCAGCAGCTGCGCGAGGATGGTCCCCGAGTTGCCACGGGCGCCGATCAGCGCGCCGTGCGCCATGGCGCCCACGGCCTCGGCCAGCGAAGGACCACCGCCCGCGGCCGGCCCCCCGCCGTCCGTCACGTCCATCACGTCCGTCACGTCAGTTACGACGTCAGTCACGCCTGTAACGTCCACCACGTGTGCCGCGTCCGCCCTATCCACCGTGTGTGCCTCGAACACCGCCTCGACCGCGGCGACGGCCGACTCGACGGTCAGATACAGGTTGGTGCCGGTGTCCCCGTCCGCGACGGGATAGACGTTGATCGCGTCGATCTCCTCGCGCGCCCGTCCCAGCGCGCGCAGCGACAGACCGCACCAGGTGCGCACCGCCAGAGCGTCGAAGAACCTCTGCGGCACCTGCGCCACCTGCGCCTCCCTGAGCTGCTGGACGTGGCAGGCAGCGTAGACCTTGGGAGGGTGCCCACCGGAAGAGGGCCGGGGGCGGACCCCTGAGCTGCCGTGGTAGTTTCGTTGTACGGGAGCAGCCGTTGTATGCTGCTCCGGTTGCCCGATCCCGATCGGGCTCTCCCCCTGGCACCGCCACTCAGATCCCGGATCGTTCGCGACTCCGAGACCTTGATCCCGGCATGCCGGGATCAACCGTAAGTGCATCTGAAGTCTTTGGAGTGACCCGTGGCTGCCAACTGCGACGTCTGCGGCAAGGGGCCGGGCTTCGGCAACAACATCTCGCACTCGCACCGCCGTACGTCCCGTCGCTGGAACCCGAACATCCAGCGTGTGCGTACCGTGGTCGGCGGGACGCCGAAGCGCGTGAACGCTTGCACCTCGTGCATCAAGGCCGGCAAGGTCTCGCGCTGACGCGACAGCTGAGCGCGCGGCCACTGCCTGGTCCGCTGCACAAAGCCGGTCCACCTCTGGTGGGCCGGCTTTTTGCCGTGCCCGGATCTCTCCGTGTACCGGATCCCTTCCGTGTACCGGATCCCTTCCGTGTACCGGATCCCTTCCGCGTACCGGCCCCCTTCCGCGTATCGGAATGATCTTCCGCCTCCGCGCGCGGCTCGTCCCGCGGGCGGAGATCCAGGGCCACGCGGGCACGTTCTTCGGCCCGCCCACCGAGGGCCGCATCCGCAGCCGGGGCGGCGGGCACCGTCTGCCGGATTCACCTCAGGTGGCATCCCGCCCGAGCGCCCAGCCGTGATCCACCGGCCCGATGCCGCCACCGAGCGCGAATCCGGCCGCGATCGCCCCGGTGACGTACTCCTTGGCCGCCGCGACCGCCTCCGGCACCGACCGTCCCTTCGCCAGACCGCAGGCGACGGCCGACGCGAGGGTGCAGCCGGTGCCGTGCGTGTGCCGGTTGTCGAGGCGCGGGGCGCGCAGCCAGTGCTCCTCGGAGCCGTCGGTGAGCAGGTCGACGGCGTCGCCGGCCAGGTGGCCGCCCTTGATCAGCACCCAGCGGGGTCCGTACTCCAGCACGGCCGCCGCGGCCCGGCGCAGGTCGGTGTCCGATTCGACCCGTATGCCGGTGAGTTGCATGACCTCGTCGAGGTTCGGAGTGGCGACGGTGGCGACCGGGAGCAGTCTGGTGCGTACGGAGTCCAGCGCGGAGGCGGCGAGCAGCGCGTCGCCGTGCTTGGAGACGCCGACCGGGTCGACGACGGCCGGGGCGTCGGTGCCGCCGATCAACTCGGCGACCGTCTCGACCAGTTCCGCGGAGGACAGCATCCCGGTCTTGACCGCCTGGACGCCGATGTCGTCCACGACGGCACGGTACTGGGCCCGCACGGCCTCGACGGGCAGTTCCCAGGCACCGTGCACGCCGAGGGAGTTCTGCGCGGTCACCGCGGTGAGCACGCTCATGCCGTGGGTGCCGAGCGCGAGCATCGTCTTCAGGTCGGCCTGGATGCCGGCGCCGCCGCCGGAGTCGGAGCCGGCCACGGTGAGGACCAGGGGCGCGGTCACGAGTCCGCGTCCTCACCGAAGTGGTCCCAGCCGCCCTTGCTGGTCCAGGGCGCTCCGTCGACGGTCACCTGGGGCAGCGCGGAGGGGTTGAGCACCTCGCCGATGACCTTCCAGCGGGCGGGCAGCTTCACGTCCGGCGGGAAGGTCGCCACGATCGCGTGGTCCTCTCCCCCGGTGAGCACCCACTGCATGGGGTCGACGCCGACGGCCTGACCGATGTCGTTCATCTGGGTCGGGATGTCGATCTGGCCGGAGCGGACGTCGATCCTGACCTTGCTGGCCTCCGCGATGTGGCCCAGGTCGGCGATCAGTCCGTCGCTCACGTCGCACATCGCGGTGGCGCCGAGGCCCGCGGCGGCCGGGCCCGCGTGGTACGGCGGCTCGGGGCGGCGGTGGGCCTCGACGAAGGCGCGCGGCGAACGGAACCCCCGGGACAGCACGGCGAACCCGGCCGCGGACCAGCCGAGCCAGCCGGTCACCGCGACGAGGTCGCCGGGCTGGGCGCCGCCGCGGGTGACGGGCTCCTGGTTGCGCAGGTCGCCCAGCGCGGTGATGGAGACGGTGATCGTGTCGCCGCGCACCACGTCGCCGCCGACCACGGACGCCCCCGCGACCTGGCACTCGTCGCGCAGGCCGTCCATCAGCTCGGTCGGCCAGGTCACCGGCAGTTCGGCGGGCACGACCAGGCCGAGCAGCAGCGCGGTCGGTACGGCGCCCATGGCGGCGATGTCGGCGAGGTTCTGCGCCGCCGCCTTGCGGCCCACGTCGTACGCGGTGGACCAGTCCCGGCGGAAGTGCCGCCCCTCCACGAGGATGTCGGTGCTGGCCACCACCCGGCGGTCGGGCGCGGCCACCACCGCGGCGTCGTCGCCGGGACCGACCCGGACCGCCGGGGTCGTGGTGAGACGGGAGGTGAGCTCCCTGATGAGCCCGAACTCTCCCAGCTCACCAACAGTGCCCTTCATCGCCTTGGCTCCCCTTCCGTCCCTGTCCGTGCCCGGTCGCGCGTCATCTGTGTCCTCGTTACGGTCGAAATGACCGCCACCACGGTCGGCGTGATCGTCAACTCGTGTCATTCCGGCACCCCGGCGCGCGGAACCCGCACCCCGCGGGTCTCCCCGCGGAGAGCGGCGGCGCGATACCGTGGCGTTCCTTTTCCCCACATGATCCTCGTGGCCGCTCTGGAGGTTCCGTGGTACAGGCGTACATCCTGATCCAGACCGAGGTCGGCAAGGCGTCGACCGTCGCCGAGACGATCGGCAAGATCCCTGGAGTGATCCAGGCCGAGGACGTGACAGGACCCTACGATGTCATCGTCCGCGCCCAGTCCGACACCGTCGACGACCTGGGTCGCATGGTGGTCGCCAAAGTCCAGCAAGTGGACGGCATCACCCGTACTCTGACCTGCCCGGTCGTTCATCTCTGACCCTCTTCCGCCCGCTCGCTCTCACTTCGCTGATCGCCACCGCAGGCTGCTCCTCGGCAGACGGCAGCGGGCCGGCGGTGGTTCCCGGCCCGGACACGAGGTCACCAAGCTGTGCCGGAACCCGGACAAGACGCTGCCGCCGGCGGGCGGCGGGCTGGGGAAACCCGGTGATCATACTGCGGAAGGCGATCCCCGAGGGGATCGCCTTCCGGACCGGACGCGGGGCGTGCGCGAAGCGGGACGTCAGCGCAGTCCCGTGGACCGCCGCAGCGCCGCCTGGAGCAGTCGGTCCACCAGTTCCGGGTAGCTCACGCCGCTCTCCTGCCACATCTGCGGGTACATGGAGATCGGCGTGAAGCCGGGCATCGTGTTGATCTCGTTGATCACGAACTCGTCGTCCTCGGTGAGGAAGAAGTCCGCGCGCACCAGGCCCTCGCACGAGGCCGCGTCGAACGCCTCGACGGCGAGCCGCTGGACCTCGGCGGTCTTCTCGGGCGTGAGCGGGGCGGGCACGAGGCCGGGCGTGGAGTCGATGTACTTGGCCTCGAAGTCGTAGTACGCGTGCTCCGAGGGCGGCGGGATCTCGGCGGGGACGGAGGCCCGGGGGCCGTCCTCGAACTCCAGCACCCCGCACTCGATCTCCCGGCCGCGCAGCGCCGCCTCGACCAGGATCTTCGGGTCGTGGCGGCGGGCCTCCTCGATCGCCTCGTCGAGGCCGGAGAGGTCGTCGACCTTGGTGATACCGATGGAGGAACCCGCGCGGGCGGGCTTCACGAACAGCGGCCAGCCGTGCTCGCCGGCGAAGTCGACGATCTTCTTGCGGGCGCCGGAACGGTCCTGCTCCCACTCGCGGGGCCGGACCACCGCGTACGGGCCGACCTTCAGCCCGTAGGAAGTGAACACCGCCTTCATGTACTCCTTGTCCTGCCCGACGGCCGAGGCGAGGACGCCCGCGCCGACGTAGGGCACGCCGGACAGCTCGAGCAGGCCCTGGAGGGTGCCGTCCTCGCCGTACGGGCCGTGCAGCACGGGGAAGACGACGTCGACCTCGCCCAGCGCCTTGGGCACCGAGCCGGGTTCGCTGTAGACGACTTCGCGGTTGGCGGGGTCGACGGACAGCAGCACGCCGCCCTCGGTCGACTCGGCCAGTTCGTCGACGTCGGGCGTACGGCGCTCGGTGATCGCCATGCGTTCCGGTTCGTCGGCGGTGAGGGCCCAACGGCCCTCCCGGGTGATGCCGATCGGCAGGACGTCGTACTTGGTCCGGTCGATGGCCGCGAGGACGGCGCCGGCGGTGACCACGGAGATCCCGTGTTCGGAGCTGCGCCCGCCGAACACGACGGCCACACGCGGTTTGCGAGGCGGCTGCTCGGGGCTCTGGGGGAGGTTCTCGGTGCTCATATCGCGTTGAGAGTACCCGCCCGTAGGGTCGCGAGACAGCGTCGGCGGGGCCGCGTGGCGCGGGGGCGCACAGGTTGCGTTCCGGCGTCGCTCAGCGTCGTTCGGGCTTCGCGCTGCGCGACATCAGCTCCTTGAGCGCGACCACCGGGGGCTTGCCCTCGTGCACGATGCCGACGACCGTCTCGGTGATCGGCATGTCGACGCCGTGCCTGCGGGCCAGATCGAGCACCGACTCGCAGGACTTGACGCCCTCCGCGGTCTGCTTGGTGACCGCGATGGTCTCCTGGAGGGTCATGCCCTTGCCGAGGTTGGTGCCGAAGGTGTGGTTGCGGGACAGCGGCGAGGAGCAGGTCGCCACCAGGTCGCCGAGACCGGCCAGTCCGGAGAAGGTCAGGGGGTCGGCGCCGAGGGCGATACCGAGGCGGGTGGTCTCGGCGAGGCCGCGGGTGATGAGGGAGCCCTTGGCGTTGTCACCGAGGCCCATGCCGTCCGCGATGCCGACGGCCAGCCCGATCACGTTCTTGACGGCGCCGCCGAGCTCGCAGCCGACGACGTCGGTGTTGGTGTAGGGACGGAAGTACGGCGTGTGGCAGGCGGTCTGGAGGCGCTGGGCGACGGACTCGTCGGGGCAGGCGACCACGGCGGCGGCCGGCATGCGGGCGGCGATCTCCCGGGCCAGGTTGGGCCCGGTGACCACGGCGATGCGCTCGGCGCCGACCTTGGCGACGTCGTCGATCACCTCGCTCATCCGCATGGCGGAGCCGAGTTCGACGCCCTTCATGAGGGACACCAGGACCGTGCCGGGCGCCAGCAGCGGCGTCCAGTCGGCGAGGTTGGCGCGCAGCGTCTGGGACGGGACCGCGAGGACGGTGAAGTCGGCGCCGCGCGCGGCCTCGGCGGCGTCGGTGGTGGCCCGCAGGCCCGCGGGGAGTTCCACGCCGGGCAGGTAGTCCGGGTTGGTGCGGGTGGAGTTGACGGCGTCGGCGAGTGCGGCGCGGCGCCCCCACAGGGTGACGTCGCACCCCGCGTCGGCGAGGACCATGCCGAAGGCCGTGCCCCACGATCCGGTGCCGAAGACGGCCGCCTTGACCGGGTTGCTCACGTGCTCTGCCCTTCTGCCTGCTGCGACTGCCGGGTCTGCGGCTGCTGGTTCCAGGCCTGCTCGTTCTGTGCCTGCTGGTTCTGGACCCGCCGGCTCGGCGCCTGCTCGTTCTGGGCCTGTGTCCGGCGGCGCTGCTCGATCCGCTCCCGGCGGGGGTCGTAGGGGGTTTCGGGCGCCTTCTCGCCGCGGATCTGCTCCAGCTGGCGGGTGACGGCGGCCATGATGACCTCCGTGGCCTCCTTGAGCACCTCCGCGGTCATCTCCTTGTCGTAGAACCGCGACAGGTCGACCGGCGGCCCCGCGAGCACCTGGTGGGTCTTGCGCGGAAGGAGGTTCGGCTTCTTGGCGTACGGCGGCAGCAGTTCGTTGCAGCCCCACTGGGCGACCGGGATCACCGGGCACTTGGTCTGCAGGGCGACGCGCGCGGCACCGGTCTTGGCGGTCATCGGCCAGCCGTCCGGGTCGCGGGTGAGGGTGCCCTCGGGGTAGAAGGCGACGCACTCGCCGCGCTGCACGGCGTCGATCGCGGCCCGGAAGGCGCTCAGCGCGTCCGTGCTCTCGCGGTAGACGGGGATCTGCCCGGTGCCCCGCATCGCGGCACCGACGAATCCTTTCTTGAAAAGGCCGCTCTTCGCCAGGAATCGCGGGACGCGCCCGGTGTTGTACTGGTAGTGCGCGTAAGCGAAGGGGTCGACGTGCGAATTGTGGTTCACGGCCGTGATGAATCCGCCGTCGGCCGGAATGTTCTCCATTCCCCGCCAGTCCCGCTTGATCAGAACCACGAGCGGCGGTTTGCAGATCACCGCGGCGAAGCGGTACCAGAAGCCGATTCTGCGGCGGGGCACGCTGACACCTTTCCTCCAGGGCCTGGGGCCGGACAAGTGTCGCCCCGGGCCGCCCGTCTGTCGAGAACACCGTACGCCCCGGCGAGTGAACCGCCAGATCTCCCAGGTGACAATGGCGGCGACGAGAGAAGGACGGAACGCTCGTGCAGTGGACCTTGGTCGTACCCGTGAAGCCCCTCGCCCGGGCCAAGAGCAGGCTGTCGGACACCGCCGACGACGGGGTGCGGCCCGGTCTCGCGCTGGCGTTCGCGCAGGACACCGTGGCAGCCGCGCTGGCCTGCCGGGCGGTGGCGGATGTGGCAGTCGTCACGGACGACGCACGGGCCGCACGGGAGCTCGCGGCGCTCGGCGCGGAGGTGGTCCCGGACGAACCCGGCGGCGGTCTGAACGCCGCCCTGGCACACGGGGCGGCCGCGGTACGGGCGGCCCGGCCCGACATTCCGGTGGCCGCGCTCAACGCCGATCTGCCCGCGCTGCGGCCGGCGGAATTGGCGCGGGTGCTGGCGGCGGCCACGGAATTCCAGCGCGCTTTTCTCCCGGACGCTGCCGGAATCGGCACGACTCTGCTGGCCGCGGCGCCGGGGCGTGAATTGGCTCCCGCATTCGGTACGGATTCCCGGGCCCGCCACCGCGCGTCCGGCGCGGTGGAACTGCGTCTGGGGGCGGTGGATTCCGTACGGCAGGACGTCGACACCGGCGGCGATCTGCGCACCGCGCTGGCGCTGGGGGTGGGGCCCCGTACGGCCGCGGTGGCGGCGCGGTTGCTGATCGCAGGGCAGTAGGCTGCCGACATGCAGGCGACCGCGTATACGTACGACCCCGAAAGCCGCGGCGGGCAGGTGCTGCTCGACGACGGCACGCCCGTGCCCTTCGACGCGGCGGCGTTCGACGCGGGGGGTCTGAGACTGCTGCGGCCCGGGCAGCGGGTGCGGATCGAGACCGAGGGCGCGGGCGCGGAGCGCCGGATCACGCTGGTGACGCTCCAGACGTTCTGATCGTTCCGATCCGCCGGGCCCTGCGAACCGGTCCACGGGTCCCGGACACGCCGCGGGCCGGACTCCGAGAGGGAGTCCGGCCCGGCGCGTGAGTGCCCCTGTGCCCGATCGCCTGCTGTGTCCTGCTGCTACCTGCTACTTCTTGCGGGCGGTGGCCTTCTTGGCGGTGGTCTTGCGGGCGGTCGACTTCTTGGCCGGAGCCTTCTTCGCCGTCGCCTTCTTCGCGGGGGCCTTCTTGGCCGTGGTCTTCTTCGCCGCCGACGTGGTGGTCTTGGCGGTGGACTTCTTGGCGGGGGCCTTCTTCGCCGTCGCCGTCTTCGCCGCCCCGGTGGTCTTCTTCGCGGTCGTCTTCTTCGCCGCCCCGGTCGTCTTCTTGGCCGCGCCCGTGGTCTTCTTGGCCGCGCCCGTGGCCTTCTTCGCGGCGGCCTTCTTGCCCGCGGCCTTGGAGATGGTGGGCGGCGGGCCGGACAGGCTGCCCTTGGGGGCCTTCTTGACCGCGATGTCGTTCTTCGGGAGCTTCTTCGAGCCGCTCACCAGGTCCTTGAAGCCCTGACCCGCGCGGAAGCGCGGCACGGAGGTCTTCTTGACCCGAACCCGCTCACCCGTCTGAGGGTTGCGGGCGTAGCGGGCCGGACGGTCGACCTTCTCGAAGGAACCGAAGCCGGTGACCGACACCCGGTCGCCCTGGACCACTGCACGGACGAGGGCGTCCAGGACCGCGTCGACAGCGTCGGCGGCCTGCTGCCGGCCGCCCAGCTTGTCGGCAATCGCTTCTACGAGCTGCGCCTTGTTCACGTCTTCCCCTTCGGAGACATCGCCAGAACGAATGTGTTCAAGCTTTTTCGCACGTTAGGCAGATATATACCGCAAATCAAACACGAAACGGGCTAATCACCCTTGTGCCGCAACGGACTCGGGCCGTCCCGGCCTGTTCAGCCTTCCTCTTCGGGGAATCGCCCCTCGTCGAGGTCGGCGGTGAACCGATCCAGGCGCCTTGCCGCACCGGCGAGATCGTGTTTGGCCGCGGCCGTAATGACCAGCAGCTTCCGGGTCAGCGCCATCCGTACGCCCTCCGGGACTTGCAGTGCGCGCACTCTTGTGTGCGCTTCCTTGAGCCGGACCGCGACCGCCGTATAGAGCTCGAGTTGGCCGTCGTGTTCCATGCACAGATTGTGCCATCTGGGGCGAGTTGTCGCCTGCGCAGGGGGCAACTGCCGCCTCAAACGGCCTCCCGAGCACACCCGGAAGCCTCGCCTCCACGCGTCCCGTACCCCGTCAACCACGCCTCTAACGTGGGAAGTTGTGCGATCCGGCCGCGACCGGCACGCGCGACCGGCAGCAGAAACGGCTGTACCCCCGATCGGGCCGATCGGGGGTACAGCCGGGGTGTTGGGTGGCCGAAACTCGACCTTGCGGGAAGCCTCCGAAGGACCCCGGGGGGTCAGACCTGGATGGTCTGCGGCTTGAACGACGGGCGCTTCGCCTCGTACGCGGCGATGTCCGCCTCGTTCTGGAGGGTGATCGAGATGTCGTCCAGCCCGTTCAGCAGCCGCCAGCGGGAGTTCTCGTCCAGCTCGAAGGAGGCGGTGATGCCCTCCGCGCGGACCTCACGGGCCTCGAGGTCGACCGTGACCTCGGCCTGCGGGTCGTTCTCCGTCAGCTCCCACAGCGCGTCCACGATCTTCTGGTCGAGGACCACCGTGAGCAGGCCGTTCTTCAGCGAGTTGCCGCGGAAGATATCGGCGAAGCGGGAGGAGACGACGGCCTTGAAGCCGTAGTTCTGCAGCGCCCAGACAGCGTGCTCGCGGGAGGAACCGGTGCCGAAGTCGGGGCCGGCGACCAGGACCGTGGCGCCCTCGCGCTCGGGCCGGTTGAGCACGAACTCCGGGTCCTTGCGCCAGGCCTCGAACAGCCCGTCCTCGAATCCGTCCCGGGTCACCTTCTTGAGCCAGTGGGCGGGGATGATCTGGTCGGTGTCGACGTTGCTGCGGCGCAGCGGGACGGCCCGGCCGGTGTGGGTGGTGAATGCTTCCATGGCTCTCAGACTCCAGCGGGCGTGGGGACGTCGGCGGCGGCGAGGTCGGCAGGGGAGGCCAGGTGGCCCAGGACCGCCGTCGCGGCCGCGACCTGCGGCGACACCAGGTGGGTGCGGCCGCCCTTGCCCTGCCGCCCCTCGAAGTTGCGGTTGGAGGTGGACGCGGAGCGCTCCCCCGGGGCCAGCTGGTCCGGGTTCATGCCCAGGCACATCGAGCAGCCCGCGTGCCGCCATTCGGCGCCGGCCTCCTTGAAGACCACGTCCAGGCCCTCGGAGACGGCCTGCAGACCCACCCGCGCGGAACCGGGTACGACCAGCATCCGTACACCGTCGGCGACTTTGCGGTCCTTCACGATCTCGGCGGCGGCGCGCAGGTCCTCGATGCGGCCGTTGGTGCAGGAACCTACGAAGACGGTGTCCACCTTGATGGAGCGCAGCGGCTGCCCGGCCTCCAACCCCATGTACTCCAGGGCCTTTTCGGCGGCGAAGCGCTCCGAAGCGTCTTCGTACGAAGCCGGGTCGGGGACGGCGGCGGACAGCGGCGACCCCTGGCCCGGGTTGGTGCCCCAGGTGACGAACGGCGCCAGCTCGGCGGCCTCGATGACGACCTCGGCGTCGAACTCGGCGTCGTCGTCCGTGCGCAGCGTCTTCCAGTACTCCACCGCCGCGTCCCAGTCGGCGCCCTCGGGGGCGTGCGGGCGGCCCTGGAGGTAGGCGAAGGTGGTCGCGTCGGGGGCGATCATGCCCGCGCGGGCGCCGGCCTCGATCGACATGTTGCAGATGGTCATCCGGGCCTCCATCGAGAGCTTCTCGATGGCCTCGCCCCGGTACTCCAGGACGTAGCCCTGACCGCCGCCGGTGCCGATCTTGGCGATGATCGCGAGGATCAGGTCCTTGGCCGTGACGCCGTCGGGCAGCACGCCGTTGACGGTGATCGCCATGGTCTTCGGTCGGGTCATGGGCAGCGTCTGGGTGGCCAGCACGTGCTCGACCTGGGAGGTGCCGATGCCGAACGCCAGGGCGCCGAAGGCACCGTGCGTGGAGGTGTGCGAGTCGCCGCAGACCACGGTGGTGCCGGGCTGGGTCAGGCCGAGCTGCGGGCCGACGACGTGCACGACGCCCTGCTCGACGTCGCCCAGCGGGTGCAGCCGGACGCCGAAGTCCGCGCAGTTCTTGCGCAGCGTCTCCAGCTGGACCCGGGAGACCGGGTCGGCGATGGGCTTGTCGATGTCGAGCGTCGGGGTGTTGTGGTCCTCGGTGGCGATGGTCAGGTCGAGCCGGCGCACCGGGCGGCCGCTCTTGCGGAGGCCGTCGAAGGCCTGCGGGCTGGTCACCTCGTGCAGCAGGTGCAGATCGATGAAGAGGAGGTCGGGCTCGCCCTCGGCGCGCCGGACGACGTGGTCGTCCCAGACCTTCTCCGCGAGTGTCCTACCCATCGCTTTCCCTCCGGCCGACGGCGAAGCGCCGACCCAACTAGAGATCTTGGGGAAGCGGTGCCCGCACCCCTGTGTTTCCGGGCAACCGCCACCAGGCCCACTCATCACGGGCCGTTGTGACTTCCTGCCATCAAGAGTGGCGGGTTCCATGGAAAATTGAACTTGCGTTTCACAGAGTGAGACGGGAGTATCGTTTCATGGACAACAGTAGCGGCGTCGGCGTTCTGGACAAGGCGGCCCTCGTCCTGAGCGCTCTGGAGTCCGGCCCGGCCACCCTCGCGGGGTTGGTCGGTGCGACCGGACTGGCACGACCCACGGCCCACCGCCTGGCCGTGGCGCTGGAACACCACCGTATGGTGGCGCGCGACATGCAGGGCCGGTTCATTCTCGGCCCGCGCCTGGCCGAACTGGCCGCGGCGGCCGGTGAGGACCGCCTGCTCGCCACGGCGGGCCCGGTCCTCACCCACCTGCGCGACGTCACGGGCGAGAGCGCCCAGCTCTACCGCCGCCAGGGCGACATGCGCATCTGCGTGGCCGCGGCCGAGCGCCTGTCGGGCCTACGGGACACGGTTCCGGTCGGCTCCACGCTCACCATGAAGGCCGGCTCCTCGGCGCAGATCCTCATGGCCTGGGAGGAGCCCGAGCGCCTCCACCGCGGACTGCAGGGCGCCCGCTTCACCGCGACGGCGCTGTCCGGTGTACGCCGCCGGGGCTGGGCGCAGTCCATCGGCGAGCGGGAGCCGGGCGTGGCGTCCGTCTCCGCGCCCGTGCGCGGCCCCTCCAACCGAGTGGTTGCCGCCGTCTCCGTCTCCGGCCCGATCGAGCGCCTGACACGCCACCCCGGCCGTATGCACGCCCAGGCCATCATCGATGCCGCCGGCCGACTCTCCGAGGCCCTGCGCCGCACGGGCTGACTCGCCCACCTCGGTACGTGACCGGGAACGGGCCCGCCCCAACGCCGCGGCAGGCCCTCCCCCGCCCGCACGCCTTCCGGACACCGCCCGCTCCCCCGAGCGGTGCGCGAACCGGTCCTGGGCCCGCCTGCCCCGCCAGCCCCGCCTGCCCGGGCGGCACCTGCCCGTACGCCGCCGGCCCGAAGACGGTCTTGTCCGCGTAGATCGAGGAGACCTCCCGGGAGCCGGCCGCGCTTTCCCTCGTGCGCCGTTCGCTGGTGACGGCGGAGGCCGCGCCGAGGCGGCTCGACCATCCCTGAGCCGCCGAACTGATCGCCGCCTACGCGGAGTTGACGCACTAGGCGGCCCGGCGGGAGCCGGACTTCATGGAGACCCATGGCCCGGAGGCGGAGAAGGCCGAGAGGACGGTCGCGTCGGCGGTGCTCTTCGAGCCGGTGCCGCGGGCAACGCACCGGCCGGCACAGGAGGAGGAGCCTGCGCGGCGCCACGGCAACGAATGAACGCCGAAGGGGACTCCCGCCTGAGCGGGAGCCCCCTTGGGACTCGTACCCCCGACCGGATTCGAACCGGCGCTACCGCCTTGAGAGGGCGGCGTGCTAGGCCGCTACACAACGGGGGCGAGGATCTTGCAAGCGTTGAAAACTACACCGCCGCAGATCCGAGCTGGTCTACCAGGACTCGAACCTAGACTAACTGAACCAGAATCAGTCGTGCTGCCAATTACACCATAGACCAATGTGGTTTAGACCAGTTTGTACCCCCGACCGGATTCGAACCGGCGCTACCGCCTTGAGAGGGCGGCGTGCTAGGCCGCTACACAACGGGGGCCCTAGCGATCCTGCATCGAGGTCAGCGGGAGCTACCCTGACTGTCCTCGCGGGAAGGATCTGTACCCCCGACCGGATTCGAACCGGCGCTACCGCCTTGAGAGGGCGGCGTGCTAGGCCGCTACACAACGGGGGCCTTGCGGATGTGCTCCGCGGCGCAGATAAGCTCTGCGAGCTGGCCTACCAGGACTCGAACCTAGACTAACTGAACCAGAATCAGTCGTGCTGCCAATTACACCATAGGCCACTGGAACGCAAGCCCCGGGGGGATCTTGTTCTAGCGTTGCGCTTCCGGTTTCCGGCCTTTCGGCCCGCTCCCCGGCGGCGCAGGAAGAACATTACCCGAAGGTGGACGGGGCTCCAAAACGAGTATCGGCACCGAGGAGCGCGGGGAGTTCGGAGAGCGAGGCGATGCGGCGGGGCCCGACGGGCGGGTCGACGGTCGCGTACACGCCGCCGCGGTCGATCCACACCGACAGCAGCCCGGCGTCGGCGGCTCCCCGTCCGTCGATCTCCGGGTGATCGCCGACGTAGGCGACCTCCGGCGGGGCGAGGCCGAGGGCGTCGCAGGCGGCCAGGAAGGCTCCGGGCTCGGGCTTGGAGACGCCCAGCTCGGCGGCGCACAGGATGGCCTCGAAGCGGTCGTGGACGCCGAGGACGCGCAGCTTGCGGTCCTGGACGGTCAGGCTGGAGTTGGAGAGCACCGCGTGCCGGTGGGTGCCGGCAAGGGCGTCGAGGACGGGCATGACGTCCGGGAAGAGGGACCAGGCGGCCTCGTAGTGCGCGACGTAGCGCCGGAACCAGTCGTCGGCCTCGGCGTCCGTCAGCTCCGGGCGGCCCAGGAAGACCCGGGTGCGGTCGCGCCGCTGTGTGACGAAGTCGACCTCGCCGGCCGCGAACCGGGCCCACTGCAGGTCGGTGATCTCCCGCCAGCGCACGAGGGCCTCCTCGGCCGACCCGTACCCGGCGAGGAGCCCTTCGGCCACCAGATGGGCGCGCATGCCCTCGCGGTCGGCGGTGGTGTAGTCGAAGAGGGTGTCGTCGACGTCCCAGACCACGGCTCGGATGCTCATGATCCGACGGTAGCGCCGGGACCGGGCGGCCGGGGTGGTCTTCGGCGGTCTCGGCCTGGGCGGATGTCCGGCGGAGGTGATCGACGTGCGCAAGGCCGACCGGGCCCCCACGACCGAGTGGCACGTCCGGTTCGCGGTCCAGGCCGTACGACGTGTGAGGCCTTGCCCGGCGAGCGCCGGACGGCAAGGGGCGGCACCCGGGGTTCCGGGTGCCGCCCCTTGCCGCTTCGCGCGCGTCGGCTACGCCGCCGTCCTCGCCAGCGCCGCGTCGATCCGGGCCAGCGCCCTCTCCTTGCCCAGGACCTCCAGGGACTCGAAGAGGGGCAGGCCGACCGTGCGGCCGGTGACGGCCACGCGGACCGGGGCCTGGGCCTTGCCGAGCTTGAGGCCGTGTGCCTCGCCGGCGGCCAGGACGGCCTCCTTGAGGGACTCGGGGGACGTCCAGTCGGCGGCCTCGAGCTTCTCCCGCGCCGTACGCAGGAGCGCGTCCGAGCCCTCCTTCATCGCCTTGTTCCAGGACGCCTCGTCGAAGACCGGCTCCGGCAGGAACAGGAAGTCGACGTTGTCGGTGATCTCGGAGAGGACCTTCAGGCGGGTCTGCGCGTGCGGCGCGATCGCCTGCCACTTGGCCTCGTCGAAGTCCTCCGGCGCCCAGGGGGCGACGGGGGCCTTCAGCCACGGGCGGCAGCGCTCGGTGAAGTCCTTCACCTCCAGCATGCGGATGTGGTCGGCGTTGATCGCCTCGCACTTCTTGAGGTCGAAGCGGGCCGGGTTCGGGTTGACGTCCGAGACGTCGAAGGCCGCGACCATCTCCTCGATCGAGAAGATGTCCTGGTCGGCGGAGATCGACCAGCCGAGCAGGGAGAGGTAGTTGAGCAGGCCCTCGGGGAGGAAGCCGCGCTCGCGGTAGAGGTTCAGGCTCGACTGCGGGTCGCGCTTGGAGAGCTTCTTGTTGCCCTCGCCCATGACGTACGGCAGGTGGCCGAAGGCGGGGGTCTCCTTGGCGATGCCCAGCTCGGTCAGCGCCTTGTACAGGGCGATCTGGCGCGGGGTGGAGGAGAGCAGGTCCTCGCCGCGCAGGACGTGGGTGATCTCCATCAGGGCGTCGTCGACCGGGTTGACGAGCGTGTAGAGCGGGGCGCCGTTGGCACGGACGATGCCGTAGTCCGGGACGTTCTCCGGGAGGTAGGTGATCTCGCCGCGGACCAGGTCCGTGAAGGTGATCGTCTCGTCGGGCATCCGGAAGCGGACGATGGGCTCGCGGCCCTGCGCCTCGTACTCCGCGACCTGCGCGTCGCTCAGGTCGCGGCAGTGGCCGTCGTAGCCGGAGGGCTTGCCGGCGGCGCGGGCGGCCTCGCGGCGGGTGTCCAGCTCCTCCTGGGAGCAGTAGCAGCGGTAGGCGTGGCCGGCGTCGAGCAGCTTGGCGGCGACGTCCTTGTAGATGTCCATGCGCTGCGACTGGCGGTACGGCGCGTGCGGGCCGCCGACCTCGGGGCCCTCGTCCCAGTCGAAGCCCAGCCAGCGCATCGAGTCCAGGAGCTGGTCGTAGGACTCCTCGGAGTCGCGGGCCGCGTCGGTGTCCTCGATACGGAAGACCAGCGTGCCCTGGTGGTGCCGGGCGAACGCCCAGTTGAACAGGGCGGTGCGGACCAGGCCCACGTGGGGGTTGCCGGTCGGGGAGGGACAGAAACGGACGCGTACGGGGGAGCCGGGTGCGCTAGCCACGCTTGACAACCTTGTTGGTGAGAGTGCCGATGCCTTCGATGGTGACGGCGACCTCGTCGCCGACGTTGAGGGGGCCGACGCCGGCCGGGGTGCCCGTGAGAATCACGTCGCCGGGAAGCAGCGTCATCGCCTCGGAGATGTTGACGATCAGATCCTCGATGGAGTGGATCATCTCGCTGGTGCGGCCGAGCTGGCGCTGGCCGCCGTTGACCGTGAGCTGGATGGTCAGGTCGGCCGGGTCGAGGTCGGTCTCCACCCAGGGGCCCAGCGGGCAGGAGGAGTCGAAGCCCTTGGCCCTGGCCCACTGCTTCTCGCGGCGCTGCACGTCGCGGGCGGTGACGTCGTTGGCGCAGGTGTAGCCGAAGATCACGTCCTTGACGCGTTCGCGCGGGACCTCGCGGCACATGCGGCCGATGACCACGGCGAGCTCGGCCTCGTGGTGCAGTTCCTCGGAGAAGGAGGGGTACTGGATCGCGTCGCCGGGGCCGATGACCGAGGTGGACGGCTTGAAGAAGGCGAACGGGGCGTCGGGCACCTCGTTGCCGAGTTCGCGGGCGTGCTCGGCGTAGTTGCGGCCGAAGGCGACGACCTTGTTGGGGAGTACGGGCGGCAGCAGCCGCACCTTGCTCAGGGGCACCCTGGTGCCGGAAAGCTCGAAGTCCGCGAACGGGATGCCCTTGATGATGTCGAGGACGAGCTGGTCCGGCTGGTCGCCCTCGACCGCGCCGAAGGCGACGTTCCCGTCGATGGAGAACCTGGCGATGCGCACGGGTTGCTTGGCCCCTCGCTGAGCTGGCTGGAGTCTGACGCTCCAGGCTAACGCGGCGGGCAGGCCCCACAGGGCGGGCGCCTCGCGCAGCACGTGCCGTGGCCCGGGGGCGGTGGTTCGTGGGCGCGGGCGCCCCGTGTGCCGTACGGCCGCCCTGAACGTCCGGCGGCCGGGTGACGTACTACTCTGCGGCGGAGGCCGCGACCGGGATCTCCATGAGCACCGTGCGCCGGGGGTTGGCGGTCTGGGCGGGGAGCTCGACGGCGTGCTCCGGCTGTTCCGGCGTCTGCAGGTCGTCGGCGCCGTCGAGGTGCGCCAGCGTCGTGCGTCGCGGGTTGGCGATCTTGTGGAACATCATCGTCGTCTTCACGGTTGTACGAGACCCTGTCGTGTCCGGGCGCCGGGGGTCCGCAAGAACCCCCGCTAGGGCGCGGGTTGTCGGTTTTGCCTTCTCTGTAAAGCGTCAGGCTAAACATGCGATTCCCCGTCAACCCGAGCGAGGCCCCTGATCCGCGTGTGAGTTTGCTCACTTATCAAGGGTCAAACCGGTCAATTCAGACCCACGTAACACCGCGACGAAAGCGACATTGTCTACCTGAAGCCATCATTCCGCTCCTGATCATGTCGACTGGGACACCACCCCTCCGTTGTCGACTCGCGGACATACGTCCTTTTTGCGGGTGATCACTTTCTACGTCCGGTGACTCGACCCTCACGTGGTGTCACCTACGTCACGGGGTGGCCCACGGGCCTTGTTGGAGATCCTGCACTGTGCTGGAATTCCACGGACCGCTGCGGGATCGAGCCGGCGCACAGGGGGCGCACACCAGCGCCGAACGGCGGCGAGATGGGGGAACCAGAGCCGGTCACTCACGACCACCACGGGGGCGTATTCAGGGCGCCCCTATGACGCCGACACCGTGCCCAGCCGTTCACGCGGACGGGCGCCTGGTCCAGAGGTTGCGACGCTAGTGCAGGGACGTTTCAAGAGGGATGGCAGCGCTTCGGCTGAGCCGGAGCCGCACGGCGGGACTGGCCCCAAGGCCGTCGGCTCCTCGCCCCAGCACGCCCAGAACCCGGGCCAGGGCCAGTCCGGCGAGAACGGGGACCGCCCCGGCCAGACGGGGACCTCGGCCGCCGCCGGCCAGAAGCCGCCCGCGAAGCCGGCCAAGGGCTCGACCGGCCCCGGCCCGCGAATAGCCCTGCGCAACTGGCGGATCTCCACCCGTCTGGTGTCGCTGCTCGCGCTTCCGGTGGTCGCGGCCACCTCACTGGGCGCGCTGCGCATCAACCAGTCGATGGACGACATCCAGCAGCTCGACAACATGAAGCTGCTGACCGAGATGACCAAGCAGGCCACGGAGCTGGCCGCCGCGCTCCAGGAGGAGCGCGACCAGTCCGCCGGCCCCCTGGCCCACGGCTCGACGTCAAGCGCCATCGCGGTCAAGGGCGACCGGGAGAAGACCGACCGGGCCCTGAAGAACTTCCTCGACAGCTCCGAGGAGATCGACGCCGCCAGCAAGGACGGCAACCTCGTCGGCGTCCGTGACAGCCTCGTCGGCCTCGCGAGCGATCTGAACGACCTGAACCGGATCCGCAGCAGCGCGTACACGGCCGAGGACAACTCGACCCAGACGGTCGAGTCCTACCACCGCCTGATCACCCACTTGCTCGACCTCTCCCAGGACATGGCGGAGGCCACCAGCAACCCCGAGATGATCCAGCGCACCCGCGCCCTGTCGGCCTTCTCCTCGGCCAAGGAGTACGCGTCCATCCAGCGCGCGGTCCTCGCGGCAGCGCTCCCCGCGAGCAACACGGGCAAGCCCGACCTCTCCGAGAACGACCGTTTGTACGCGCAGTCGGCCCTGCAGAGCCAGAGCTCCGAACTGCGCAGCTTCACCAGCATCTACGGCGATGGCGCCGAGGACCTCCTCAAGCCCATCTCCGAGGGCAACCCGACCATCGAGTCCTCCGACAAGTACGCCGGCCGCGCCCTCGACAGCAAGACCGGTCTGGCCGACCTGAGCAAGCGGTCCTACCAGGACTGGCTCGACGACAGCTCCACCAAGATCCAGCAGATGAAGAACATCGAGCTCACCCTGCTGGAGGACATGGAGCAGAAGGCCCGCGAGCTGCGCAGCGAGTCGGAGCGCGAGGCGATCATCTCCGGTGTGCTGATCCTGCTCGTGCTCGGTGTCTCCCTGGTCGGCGCGTTCGTCGTGGCCCGCTCCATGATCCGCTCGCTGCGCCGCCTGGAGGACACCGCGACCAGGGTCGCCCAGGACCGCCTGCCCGAGCTGGTCAAGCAGCTGTCCGAGACCGACCCGCAGGACGTCGACACCTCGGTGGAGTCGGTCGGTGTGCACTCCCGGGACGAGATCGGCCGAGTGGCCGCGGCCTTCGACGACGTGCACCGCGAGGCGGTCCGCCTCGCCGCCGAGCAGGCTCTGCTGCGGGGCAACGTCAACGCGATGTTCACCAACCTCTCCCGCCGTTCCCAGGGCCTGATCCAGCGTCAGCTGTCGTTGATCTCCGAACTGGAGTCCCGCGAGGCCGACCCGGACCAGCTGTCCTCGCTGTTCAAGCTCGACCACCTCGCGACCCGCATGCGCCGTAACGGTGAGAACCTCCTCGTCCTCGCCGGTGAGGAGCCCGGCCGCCGCTGGACCCGTCCGGTCCCGCTGGTCGACGTGCTCCGTGCCGCCGCCTCCGAGGTGGAGCAGTACGAGCGCATCGAGCTGTCTTCCGTGCCGACCACCGAGGTCGCCGGCCGCGTGGTCAACGACCTCGTGCACCTGCTCGCCGAGCTGCTGGAGAACGCGACCTCGTTCTCCTCCCCGCAGACCAAGGTCAAGGTCACCGGTCACGCGCTGCCCGACGGGCGGGTGCTGATCGAGATCCACGACACCGGCATCGGCCTCTCCCCCGAGGACCTCGCCGCGATCAACGAGCGGCTCGCCTCGCCGCCCACCGTGGACGTCTCCGTCTCCCGCCGCATGGGTCTGTTCGTGGTCGGCCGCCTCTCGCAGCGCCACGGCATCCGCATCCAGCTGCGTCCCTCCGACTCCGGTGGTACGACCGCGCTGGTCATGCTGCCCGTCGATGTCGCCCAGGGCGGCCGCAAGCCGCAGCCCAAGCCGGGTCAGCCCGCCTCGGGCACCGGTGGTCCGGCCGCCGCGCAGGCAGCGGCCGGTGTGGCGGCGGCCCGGCGTGGTGGTGGCCAGGGCGGTGGCGCCCTCGGTGGCGGCGGAGCCTTCGGCGGCGGTGGCGGCGGTGGCGGCGGTGGCGGCGGTGCCCTCGGCGCCGGCGCTCCGGGCGGCGGCCGGCTCGGCGCCGGCCAGGGGCCGCGGGCCGCACTGCCCGGTCGGGACGCGGGCGGACGCCCGGGTGCGCCGGGCGGCGCGCGCGGGCCCCAGTCCCCGGCGGGACCGAACCAGCAGAACCGCCCGGCTCCGGCCGGTGCGGGTGCCGGTCAGGCGCCCGGTGCTCCACAGGGTCTGCAGGCCGCGGGCATGAACGCTCCGCAGGGCAACGCGTCGCAGGGCCAGGACGCCTTCGGCGGTGGACGCGGTCCGTCCGCGCCCCCGCAGCGCGGCAAGCGCCGCGGGGGCGGGAACGGCGACGCCGAGCAGGGCCGTCGGCCGCAGCTGCCGCCGCGCGGCGGTCCGCGGGCCGAGCTGCCCGGCGGCAACCCGCAGCCCCGCACACCCAGCTGGAGCGACGAGAACGCGCAGCCGCCCGTGCCGCGTGCCTCGCTGGACGCCCCGCGCGGCCACGAGGAGCCGGACAGCTCCCGTACGGACCGCACCCCGCGCTTCGACGACGGGCAGGGTCCGGGCTCGACCGCCGAAATGCCGGCGATCCCGCGGCCCGGTGCGTCCCAGGGCCCGGCCGCCACGGCGGAGTTCGCCCGCCCGGACTTCGACACCCCGGCACCTCGCCGGGACGACCCGCAGACCACGGGCGGGTTCGCGGAGCCCGGCCGGGATCAGTACGGTCAGGACCGGTTCGGTCAGGATCAGTACAGCCAGGACCAGTACAGCCAGGACCAGTACGGCCAGGACGGCGTGAGCGCCCCGCAGAACGACCAGTTCGCGCGGCCCGAGCCGACCGCCCCGCAGCAGAACGGCGGGTCCTTCGTCCGTTCGGACGTCTTCGGCGGCCAGCCCGGTCAGGCGGGTCCGAGCGACCCGGCCTCGACCGGCCGGTTCGCCGGCGCCCAGGGCGGCTACGATGACGGCTCGACCGGTCAGCACCGTATGCCGGATCGTCAGACCCCCTCCGCCACCGGCCAGTTCGAGCGCCCGCAGGTCAACGGCACGCACGGCGGGAACGGCTTCGGTGCCCCGCAGCCGCAGGCCCCGCAGCAGCGTCCGGCCCGGCAGGAGCCCGCCGGCGGCAACGCCAACGGGAACACCAACGGGGCCGCCGCGCAGCGGCCGGGAGACGGATGGGCGCTGCCCCCTGCCTCCGGCCCCGGTGACGGACGTACACCGCTGTACGACACCCTGGAGACCAACTGGTTCCACGGCGACCGCGAGGCGAGGGCCCAGCAGGGCGCCCCGGCCGCGGCCCCGGAGCCGCATCCCGCCCAGCCCCAGACCCCGGCGGCCCCCCAGCGGCCCGCCACCTCAGCCTGGCGCAGCTCGCCGAACGACGACCTCGTCCGGCAGGCCGAGCGCGTCCGCCAGCCGGCGGCCGGCGGTATCACCACGTCCGGCCTGCCGCGCCGGGTGCCCAGGGCGAACCTCGTCCCGGGCACGGCTCAGCAGCAGTCGCACCAGAACGGTCCGCAGGTATCGCGTGCGCCCGACGAAGTGCGCGGCCGGCTGACCAATCTCCGTCGGGGAATCGCACAGGGCCGCCAGGCCGGTACCAACCAGACCGGCAGCCATCCGCGGCCCACTCACCAGCAGGAGCGTTAGTTGAGCCCGATGAGCCAGGCGGCACAGAACCTCAACTGGTTGATCACGAATTTCGTGGACAACACCCCAGGGGTGTCCCACACCGTCGTCGTGTCCGCCGACGGACTCCTTCTGGCGATGTCGGAAGGCTTCCCGCGCGACCGCGCCGACCAGCTCGCGGCCGTCGCCTCGGGGCTGACCTCGCTGACCGCCGGGGCATCCCGGATCTTCGAGGGCGGCAACGTGGCACAGACGGTTGTGGAGATGGAACGCGGGTTCCTCTTCCTCATGTCCGTCTCGGACGGCTCGTCGCTGGCCGTTCTCGCCCACCCGGAGTGCGACATCGGCCTCGTCGGCTACGAGATGGCACTCCTGGTCGACCGCGCGGGGGCGGTACTCACGCCCGACCTGCGCGCCGAACTGCAAGGAAGTCTGCTCCACTGAACGGCCCCGGCACCACCCGTGTTACCAAATCACCGTCCGGCCGCCACAATCCCCCCACCGGCCTCGTCAGACGGCACGACTGACCAACCTGCTGTCCCGCCCGGAGGATTCATGACCCCGCCCACCGCCTCTCATGATCCGTACGCGGAGCCGTACGAGGACGAGGGCGACCAGCCGCTGGTACGTCCGTACGCGATGACCGGCGGCCGGACGAGGCCGCGCTACCAGCTCGCCATCGAGGCACTGATCAGCACGACGGCCGACCCGGCAGCGCTCATGGGGCTGCTTCCCGAGCACCAGCGCATCTGCCACCTGTGCCGCGAGGTGAAGTCGGTGGCCGAGGTGTCGGCCCTGCTGGCGATGCCGCTGGGCGTGGCCCGGATCCTCGTGGCGGACCTCGCGGAGGCCGGGCTCGTCGCCATTCACCAGCCTGGCGGCGACGAGAACAATGGCGGTGCGCCGGACGTGACACTGCTCGAAAGGGTGCTCAGTGGACTTCGAAAGCTCTGACGGGGGTCGGGCGACCACCTCCGCGAAGATCGTGGTGGCCGGCGGCTTCGGCGTCGGCAAGACCACGTTCGTGGGCGCCGTCTCCGAGATCAACCCGCTGCGCACCGAGGCCGTGATGACCTCTGCCAGCGCCGGGATCGACGACCTCACACACGCCGGGGACAAGACGACCACCACGGTCGCCATGGACTTCGGACGCATCACGCTCGACCAGGACCTGATCCTGTACCTGTTCGGCACACCGGGCCAGGACCGTTTCTGGTTCATGTGGGACGACCTGGTGCGCGGCGCCATCGGCGCCGTGGTGCTGGTGGACACGCGCCGGCTGGCCGACTGCT
This sequence comes from Streptomyces sp. NPDC028991, assembly GCF_055564775.1. Taxonomy (NCBI): domain Bacteria; kingdom Bacillati; phylum Actinomycetota; class Actinomycetes; order Kitasatosporales; family Streptomycetaceae; genus Streptomyces; species Streptomyces sp. NPDC028991. Next base: position 92,348 of record NZ_JBVHVP010000020.1, read on the forward strand.
TCCCCGCGGTGGACTACTTCGAGAACTCGGGCCTGCCGTTCGTCGTCGCGCTCAACGGCTTCGACGGGCAGCAGCCGTACAACCCGGACGAGGTGCGCGAGGCGCTGCAGATCGGGCCGGACACCCCGATCATCACGACCGACGCCAGGCACCGCGCCGACGCGAAGAGCGCGCTGATCACGCTGGTGGAACACGCGCTGATGGCACGGCTGCGGTAGGTCCGCGGCCGGTCGCAGCCAAGTCGGCAGGAGCCTACGCCACTTGTCGTAGGCGGGATGGAGCCGACTGTGTCCTTTGACACGGTCGGCTCCGCCGTTCATAACGTTTCGGCAGAGGAATCGGGTGGTATCGACACGCGACGCGGTCAACTGGTCTCGCTGCGCGCACGAACGCCCCGTCTTTTGACGGGCCTCGCTCTTTATGACCGTTTTACGCGGGGCTTACATCACGTGTAACCCCCGCGTTCCACTGTTTGGAAGAGCGCTGGTCGCCGTGCTGGAATGCCGGAACTGCCCAATGGTCAAAGACGTACTCAGCAGTAGCGCGTACTCGATGACGAACTGGGCTCTGAGACACAGCGGCACGACGTAGGTGCCGACCGCCGAGAGGTTGTTGGTCGAGTGAGGCGAAGCAAGAACAGTCCCGAGCCATCGGCCCGGGGCAACTTCACCCCGCCGCCGCGCACAGCGGCGCCCGCCCCCGTGCCCGCTCCGGAACCCAAGGCCGAGCCCGCCGGAAGCGGCGGCCGTTTCTCCCCGCGCAACTGGCGGGTGACCACGCGGCTGAACGCGATCCTGCTCATACCCGTGCTGGTCGGCCTCGTCATGGGCGGCTTCCAGGTGAAGAGCTCGATCGACACCTGGCAGGACGCCAAGGACGCCGAGAGCACCGCGCGCCTCGTGCGCGCCTCCCTCGGCTACGCCAGCGCCCTCTACACCGAGCGCGACATCACGGCCGCACCGCTGCTTCAGGGCAAGGGCCAGAAGGACGCCACCGTCTCCAAGGCGCGGCAGGCGACCGACGAGGCGGCCGACGCGTTCGACGAGGCGGCCCAGGACATGCCGGGCAAGGCGGGCCTGGAGCGCCGGCTGAAGGTGTTCCGCGAGCAGGAGCCGAAGCTCCAGACGCTGCGCGTGGCCGCGTACACCTCCAAGCTCAAGGGCGTGGAGACCGAGGAGGGCTACACCGGGATCGCCCACCCCCTGATGGAGTTCGCCAACGAGCTCGGTCTGGGCACCGGCAACATCACCTCCTACGGGCGTACCGTCTACGCGATCTCGCTGACCAAGGCGGCGCTCTCCCTGGAGCGTTCCATCGGCATGCACATGCTGATCAAGCCGGGTCCGGAGCCCAGCCACCTCGCCAGCCAGCGCGTCGCGCTCTCCTCGTACGCCTACCTCGAGCGCATCGCCATCGAGGAGTACATCGGCGGCGGTACCGAGGCGGACGCGCAGAAGCTCGAGGACGCCGAGGCGCAGCTCAAGGAGGACGGGGCGGCCATGGCCAAGGAGGCCAAGGCCAAGGACCCGGACTACGTGCCGCCGCCCACCAACCCGACCACGATGATCTCGGAGCTGGCCCGGCTGGACTCCACGGACACCAGTGCGCGGGCCGACCTGGCCCAGCAGGGCATCACGCCGGAAAACTGGTGGGCGGTCAACACCCTCAAGTTCGACGCCTACCAGAAGATCGAGTCGGACCTGGCCGACAAGGCGGTGTCCGAGGCGTCCACGATCGCCGACGACGCCGAGCGGGACGCCTACATCACGGGTGCCGCGGTCGTGATCGCGCTGCTCGCCGCGTTCATCCTGGCCGGCATGGTGGCCCGCCAGATGAGCCGCTCCATGCGCCAGCTGCGCAACGCCGCCTTCGGCATCGCCGAGCAGCGCCTGCCGATGCTGGTCGACCAGCTCTCCCGTACCGACCCCGGCCGGGTCGACACCCGGGTCCAGCCGATCCCGATCACCTCGACCGACGAGATCGGCGAAGTCGCCCGCGCCTTCGACCAGGTGCACCGCGAGGCCGTCCGGCTCGCCGCCGAGCAGGCTCTGCTGCGGGGCAACATCAACGCGATCTTCACCAACCTGTCGCGCCGCAACCAGTCGCTGATCGAGGGCCAGCTGAGCCTGATCACCGACCTGGAGAACAACGAGGCCGACCCCGACCAGCTGGAGAACCTCTTCCGGCTGGACCACCTCGCCACCCGTATGCGCCGCAACGGCGAGAACCTCCTGGTCCTCGCCGGCGAGGAGCCCGGCCGCCGCTGGGACCAGCCGGTCCCGCTGGTCGACGTGCTGCGCGCCGCCTCCTCCGAGGTGGAGCAGTACGAGCGCATCGAGCTGTCCGGCGTGCCGGAGGCCGAGATCCACGGCCGTGCCGTGACCGACCTCGTGCACCTGCTGGCCGAGCTGCTGGAGAACGCGACGACGTTCTCCTCGCCGCAGACCAAGGTCCGGGTCACCGCGACCCGGCTGCCCGACGGCCGCGTGATGGTCGAGATCCACGACAAGGGCATCGGCCTGACCGCCGAGGACTTCGCGGACATCAACCACAAGCTGGCCAACCCGCCGACCGTGGACGCCGCGATCTCGCAGCGCATGGGCCTGTTCGTGGTCGGCCGGCTGTCGGACCGGCACGGCATCCGCGTCCAGCTGCGCCCCTCCGGCGAGCAGGCGGGCACCACCTCGCTGGTCATGCTCCCGGACGCCATCACGCACGGTGGCGGCGGTGAGCAGCAGCCGCGCGACGAGTTCACCGTCTCGCAGATCATCCCGGAGCAGAACTTCCAGGGCGGCGAGAGCTTCGGTCAGGTCGGTCAGCCCATGCGGACCGCCGCCGAGCTGGGCTTCGACGACAGCCGGTACTCCGAGGTCCCCGACGACATACGCGAGCTCGACCCGGTCGGCCGCTCGCTGATGCGCGAGGAACGCCGCGCGGCGCTGGAGGCCCAGTCGCAGCCCGAGCTGTCCGGACCGGCGGAACACGGCGGCCGCGAAGAGGCCGAGGCCCCCGGGTTCCAGGACCAGTTCACCGGTCAGCAGCCGGCGTACGACCAGGGCCGGGGCGGCTACGAGGAGCAGCCGACCGGCGGGTACGACCAGCAGGCGGCGTACGCCGAACAGCAGCAGCCGGCGTACCGGGAGCCGCAGCAGGCGTCGTACGACGAGCGGTACTACGCGCCGAACGGCGGCCTGCCGCAGGGCGAGGGCTACCCGGCGGGCGGCGGTTACCCGGACCCCTCCTACGCGGAGCCGGGCCGGAACGGGCACCAGCAGGCGGGCGGCGGCCAGGAAACCTACTCGGCCTTCGAACAGCGGCGCCACCAGGACGACTGGCCCCAGCAGGACGGCTACCAGAACGGCTATCCGGGCCAGTACCCCGCGGGTGCTCCGGAGGCGGAATCCGCACAGGCCGCTGACGTGAACGAGGCGGACCGCGTAGGCTTCGACCGTCCGGGTCCGGCCCCCTCCGCCGCCCACGAGATGACCGACGCCGGTCTTCCCCGCCGCGGGTCCACCGCAGGCGATGCGGAGCACGTGGGCCAGGAGGCGTCGGCCGCCGCACCGGGGGCGGGCGGCACGGACAACTGGCGGTCGGCCAACGACGACCGCTGGCAGCAGGCCTCGGCGCTGCGCAAGCCCAAGGCGGGCGGGGTGACCTCCTCGGGCCTCCCGCGACGGGTACCCAAGGCCAACCTGGTCGAGGGCGCCGCCGAAACCACTCCACAGGGAGGCCCGCAGGTCTCCCGCGCCCCGGAGGACGTCCGGGGCAGGCTGAGCAACCTGCGGCGCGGCGTCGAGCGAGGCCGCAGCGCAGGCAGTGAAACGAACGGCCAGGACACAAGGAATGAACACCGTGGTCCTGACAGCACCTACAACCAGGAGCGTTAGTGTGAGCCCGATGAGCCAGGCGGCGCAGAACCTGAACTGGTTGATCACCAACTTCGTGGACAACACCCCGGGGGTGTCCCACACGGTGGTGGTCTCCGCCGACGGACTCCTTCTGGCGATGTCCGAAGGGTTCCCGCGCGACCGTGCCGATCAGCTCGCGGCCGTCGCCTCCGGTCTGACCTCGCTGACCGCCGGTGCCTCGCGCATCTTCGAGGGCGGCAGCGTGAACCAGACGGTTGTGGAGATGGAGCGGGGATTCCTGTTCATCATGTCCATCTCCGACGGCTCGTCGCTCGCGGTTCTCGCACACCCGGAGGCGGACATCGGTCTCATTGGGTACGAGATGGCGCTTCTGGTGGACCGTGCGGGCACGGTTCTGACGCCCGATCTGCGGGCTGAGCTCCAAGGCAGCCTTCTCAACTAAAGGACAGACGGTGCGTTTTGGCGTCCCGTGGCCGTAAAGTTTCGGGACGCGGCTCCACAGTGATGGATGCCAGGCACAGTCGGAGGAGGAAAAAGTGGCAACACCCCCAGACGGTCCGTCTTCGGGCGACTGGTCGTACGGCCCTGGCCAGGGCCGGAACGACGGCTCGGCGAACGGGTACGGCTACCCCTCCGTGCCGAGCCACCGGCAGCCGTACGCGCCGCAGGGCCCCGGCCCTTCGCCGTACGACCAGCCGAACGCTCCACGCATCCAGCCCGTGCAGCCGCAGCGCCGCACCCCTGAGCCCGCGCCCGCCGGGGCGTCGAACAACCCCCTGGTGCGCCCGTACGCCATGACGGGCGGCCGCACCAGGCCGCGCTACCAGCTCGCCATCGAGGCGCTGGTGCACACCACCGCGCAGCCGCACCAGATGCAGGGCCAGCTGCCCGAGCATCAGCGGATCTGCAACCTCTGCCGGGAGATCAAGTCGGTGGCCGAGATCTCGGCCCTCCTGACGATCCCTCTCGGCGTGGCCAGGATCCTCGTCGCCGACTTGGCGGAGGCGGGCCTGGTCGCCATCCATCAGCCCGGCGGCGACGAGAACGCCGGCGGCCAGCCAGACGTGACACTGCTCGAAAGGGTGCTCAGTGGACTTCGCAAGCTCTAGCGGAGGGCCTTCCCGCTCCACCACTTCCGCGAAGATCGTGGTGGCGGGCGGATTCGGCGTGGGCAAGACGACGTTCGTCGGCGCCGTCTCGGAGATCAATCCGCTGCGCACCGAGGCCGTGATGACATCCGCGTCCGCGGGTATCGACGACCTCACCCATACGGGGGACAAGACGACCACGACGGTCGCCATGGACTTCGGACGCATCACGCTCGACCAGGACCTGATCCTGTACCTCTTCGGTACACCCGGCCAGGACCGCTTCTGGTTCATGTGGGACGACCTGGTGCGCGGCGCCATCGGCGCGATCGTTCTGGTCGACACGAGGCGGCTCGCCGACTGCTTCCCCGCCGTCGACTACTTCGAGAACAGCGGTCTGCCGTTCGTGATCGCGCTGAACGGCTTCGACGGGCAGCAGCCGTACAACCCGGACGAGGTCCGGGAGGCGCTGCAGATCGGGCCGGACACGCCGATCATCACGACGGACGCGCGGCATCGGGCCGACGCGAAGAGTGCCCTGATCACGCTGGTCGAGCACGCGCTGATGGCGCGGCTGCGCTAGCACGCACCTAGCCTGCGGAGTCGTGCCTCCCCCAGTGCCTCAAGGGCCTGGGGGGTGCCCCCAGGGGCGGCACGGGTGGGCGCAGGCGGCACCCCGCTACGCCGGGTTGCGCGACGCCCCCTGCGGCCACCGGGCTGCCGGGGGCGGTTTCGTTGTCGGGTGCGAGTGCGGCGTGGCTGGTCGCGCGGTTCCCCGCGCCCCTGAAGACGCGAGCAGGGCCCCTCCTCACGGAGGGGCCCTGCTCGCAGATACAGGTCAGCGCCAGCTGTGCGGGGCGCGGAAGCCCGGCTCGCGTTCCAGGCGGCGCCAGCCCGCGCGGACGGGGCCGCCGCCGTGGGTGGGGGCGGTCTCGGCGGGGTGGGCGGCGGCACGGGCCAGGAGGAGGGCCGTGATGGCGGCGACCTCCTCGGGCTCGGCGTGGCCCTTCTCGACGCGGATGTCGGGAGTGGACATGGACGTGGCTCCTCGGGTCACTGCGGCGGGTTGCCGTGCTTGCGGGAGGGCAGGTCGGCGTGCTTGGTCTGGAGCATCGCGAGGGAGCGGATGAGGACTTCGCGGGTCTCCGCCGGATCGATGACGTCGTCCACCAGGCCGCGCTCGGCCGCGTAGTAGGGGTGCATCAGCTCGGCCTTGTACTCCTTGACCATGCGGGCCCGCATGGCCTCGGGGTCCTCGGCGTCGGCGATCTGACGGCGGAAGATGACGTTGGCCGCGCCCTCGGCGCCCATCACGGCGATCTCGTTGGTCGGCCAGGCGTAGGTGAGGTCGGCGCCGATGGACTGGCTGTCCATGACGATGTAAGCACCTCCGTACGCCTTGCGCAGGATGAGCGAGATCCGGGGCACGGTGGCGTTGCAGTAGGCGTAGAGGAGTTTGGCGCCGTGGCGGATGATTCCGCCGTGTTCCTGGTCGACGCCGGGCAGGAAGCCGGGCACGTCCAGGAGGGTGATGATCGGGATGTTGAAGGCGTCGCACATCTGCACGAAGCGCGCGGCCTTCTCGCTGGCCTCGATGTCCAGGACGCCGGCCAGGGCCTGCGGCTGGTTGGCGACGATGCCGACGACCTGGCCGTCCAGCCGGGCCAGAGCGCAGATGATGTTGCGCGCCCAGCGCTCGTGGACCTCCAGGAACTCACCGTCGTCGACGATCTCCTCGATCACCTTGGCCATGTCGTACGGGCGGTTGCCGTCCGCGGGGACCAGGTCGAGGAGGGTGTCGCCGCGGCGGTCCGCGGGGTCGGCGGGCTCGGTGCGGGGCGGGTTCTCGCGGTTGTTCTGCGGCAGCAGGGAGAGGAGGTAGCGGACCTCGGCGAGGCAGGTCTCCTCGTCGTCGTAGGCGAAGTGGCAGACGCCGGACGTCTCGGCGTGCACGTCGGCGCCGCCGAGGCCGTTCTGGGTGATCTCCTCGCC
>NZ_JBVHVP010000021.1:0-89119 GCF_055564775.1 Streptomyces sp. NPDC028991
AACACAGCCCACTCAGCATCCGAAAGCTCATGACGACGCACCACGACAAGCATGATCCCTCATCACTTGAGCACCTTTGAAGACGACTCCTAGGGCATCCGTGGAGTCCGAGGTGTTCTGCAAGTGCGTGAGCATGATGTTGACCGGGGAAACGCCTTTGCCCAGCAGCACGGCCAGTAGGAGCACCAGGGCGAGGACGAGCGCGTAGCCGTGCCGTCGGAACACCAGCCGTGAGCAGACCAGTCCGATGGCCATGCCGGTGAAAGCGCAGGTGAGTTGGGCCTCGGTCCCCAGCACCAGGTCCGCAAGGCCGGGTGTGTGGTTTCCGAACATCAGCGGCAGCACCAGACCGGCAGCCGTCAGCAGCAGGCACCACACGGCGGCCGTCCCGACCGTCGCGAGCAGAACGCGTAGATGGCTGCCGGTGCTGACGACGACGATCGAGCGGTGCGCCTGGTCCTCGAGACCGATCAGTGCCATGGTCAGCCAGACCGAGCACGGCAGCATGGCCCCGGCCACCGAGGCGTAGGTCGCGGTGAGCGGGCCGGCGTCGCTGCTGGTCAGCACGGCCACCAGACCGAGGAACAGCAGCAGCGGCGCGAGGTAGCGCTGGGAAAGCAGCAGCACCGTGAACATGTAGCGGACCAGGGCGATCACAGGGCGGTTCTCCTCGCATCGAACCGGTGATCGTGTTCACCCGCGGCCCCGGTGAGGCCTGCCACCGACCACCGGTGCCGCAGCGCCGTCAGCAGTACCGCGTCCGAGTGCTCCCGCGACACCCGCAGGATGATCGCCCCGCCGCGCCGGGCGGAGTCCGCCACCCCCGGCAGCGCAGACCAGTTCACCTCGACCGGCATGACGCCGGTAGGCGACACCGTCAGGACCAACTCAACCATCGAGGCCCGCCCCCCGGCGCGCCGGCCGCCGCGCAAAATGACCCGGCCGTCGCTGATGACGTAGACGCCGCCGGCCTGCGTCTCGGAGATCGCCTCGCGGTGGTCGGTGAAGACCACCGCCCCGCCCTGTGCGGCCACTTCGTCGATGAACTCGGCGAGGACCCTGTGGGCCGAGGCGTCCAGACCTGACCAGGGCTCGTCAAGGACCAGCAGGTCGGGCTGGACGAGCAGGGCCTGGGCGAGCGCCACCTTCTGCGCGTTGCCCTTCGACAGCGTGCGCAGCGACGCATCCCGACCGCCCACCAGGGACAGCCGCTCCAGCAGGTGATCGCCCCGGGTTCGAGCGGCGGAGGCCGACAGGCCACGAATGCGCCCCATATGGGTAAGGTAAGAGATCGCCGAGATACGGTCGTGGGCGGTGAAGCGGTCCGGTACGTAACCGATGTGCGGTGGTCGGCCCGACATGCTTCCGGAGGTGGGCTGGGTCAGTCCCACGAGGATCCTCAGCAAGGTCGACTTCCCTGAACCATTGCTGCCCACCACCGCGAGAACGTCACCGGCCGAGACCTTCATGTCCACGTCGCGGAGGATCCATCGTCCTCGGCCGTAACGTTTGCCGACTGCCTCGCAACGCAGCAACTCGTCCTCCCTGTGGCCTACGCGCTGGCCCTTCCAGCCCGGCGGGCGGGCTTGACAGTTGAGCTGACAGGCAGGTGAAACCCCTGGTAGATGGCTTTCGACCTAGAGAACCGTCTCCCACCAGAGGCTTCGTGTGCTTGTCTACCCGTCCGGCGTCGACGTGTCCAGCTCTGCCCTGCGCTTCCTGTCCGCCAAGCTCCGCCAGCATCGGCTGGAGCTCGGCACCCGCTGGCGGCGCCTGAGTCCGGGTCGGCAGGCCCTGCTCACGCTCGCCCACCTTCGCAACGGTCACCCGTATGCCCAGCTCGCGGCCGGGTTCGGTGTCGGGACCACCACCGCCTACCGGTACGCGACCGAGGCTGTCGAGCTCCTGGCCGGCCTGGCGCCCACCCTGGCCGACGCGACACGGACCGCGTCTATTGATCAGAAACTCATGGGGTTCTCGTTCAAGACGTAGCGGACGTGCGGGCCGTCGAAGTAGCCGCGGACGATGTGCGGCTGACGCTGGCGTTTGTGGAAGAAGCGGCGGGTCTCCGCGGCGAGTTCGGCTTGGTTCCGGGCCCGGTGCTGCTTGGGCAGGCTGTGCTTGAGGTCCGCGTTGACCAGCTCGTCGGGGTTCAGCTCGGGCGAGTACGGGGGCAGGAAGTGCAGCTCGATGTCGTCGGGGTGGACAGCCAGCCAGTCGCGGACCTTCCTGGAACGGTGGGCGGAGTGCCCGTCGACCACGAGATGTACCTTGCGGTCGAAGTGGCCGGCGAGCCGGTCGAGGAAGCGGCACATCACCTCGGCGGTGAAGCTCTCGGTGAAGACCATGAAGTGCATCCGCCCCTTGGTGCTGATCTAGGACCCCACTCAGGGCGCGCTATTACGTTGCCGATGACCAGGCGTGCGCTGACTTACTGCGATCACGATGATGCCGGTCACCATGAGCACGCTGCCGGTCAGGGTTCCCCACTGCCGGGTGTCGAGGTCGTCGGTCATCAGCCCGAAGACCGCCTGACAGCAAAGGGCGATGGCAATCACCAACTGCCCCCAGCCGTAGACCTGCGGGCGGCGGATGGGTTGCCGGTTCGTGGGAAGCACCCATCCGCGAGTAATCGCCGCTACCCCCGAGGCGGCGATGAGCAGCGCCAGCACAACGACCGGTATGCCGAAGTAGAGCCTCATGTTCCCTCCCTGCGCGCCAGGCCCACGCCGGACACCGCGTGATCATGACACCCCCTGTGTCGTGCGTTCATGAGCTTCCTTCCGGGTGGTGGCGTCCGGGGTGGGCGCCGACGGGTACGGACCGCTGGAGCCTCTGGGCTGCAACAACGTCAACCGGATAAAGGCGATCACGCGCTGGCCGGGCATGCCGCGGGTGGGCGCCCAGGCCACCGCCGCACAGCCGAGGGCGAGGAGGCGGGCCCGGCTCGCGTCAGGTGCTTCCATAGTGTGCGCCCGTCAGACCGTGTGCACCGGCGGCCGGGCGTGCCGCCCGGTGCTCCGCTGTTGCTGGCGTTGCACGACCCACCGCACCAGCGGCAGCAAGCCCAGCCACACCACCAGCATGACCGGCACGTTCGTGAAGTCGCCCACGACCAGGGACGGAAGCGCGCACAGGGCCGCTCCGGCCGCTTCCTTGCCCCGCGTCACGAGTGTGGCGGGCAGGCCCCTCACAGCGTGGCGCCGAGCCCGGGCCAGGGCTGTTCCTCCCGCGTACAGGCTGTACGCGCCGCCGCAGATCACCGCCAGGGCGAGCGCGCACACGAAGACCGGCTCGCCCTCCGGCGTATCGGCGGTCTCCTGGGATATCTTGCCCTGCCGCACTTCGGTCGCGTAGTCCCGCCACATGGTGACCGTCACGTCATCACCGGGACGCAAGCGCTTGAGCAGCGGCTCCGAGTCGCCCATGCCGATGCTGCGGGGCACACGTGCTGGGCCGGTCAGGTACAGCGTGTACTCCGATGACTTGTTCTGCTCCTTGATCACCGTGCGGATCACGGTCGCGTCGAAGGAGCGCAGGCAGTCGTCATGGGGAGAGGACGGGGTGGTGCAGGCAGTCGCGGTCCCGAATGCCTTCTCGTCCTCGATCAGGTCCGGCACGATGGCCAGCCCCGCGGCACCGAGGAGGAGCATCGCGACACCGAGCAGCGCCGCGCCCAGCCCCCACACGCGATGCCAGACAGTACGCCGCCGGACGTCGCCCGGCTCGGGCGGCAGGCTGATGCGGTGGTTCACGCGCGGGTTACCGCGCGGCGGCATGACTGCGTCCTCTAACGCGGCCCCGCAGGGTGAGCACGGATACGGAAGCGGTCGCCGACGCGCCCGTCGCCAGCGCGTCCGCGACGTACCGGCCCAACTCCGGCCGCAGGATATCGACGAGGCCGAACAGTACGGCAACCCCTACAAGGCCAGCCGCGAACCCGGCAGGCCAGGAACGGTGCCGCGCCCAGGACCACTGCATGAGCCCGGCGCCGATGAAGAAAGCAACGGACAGCTGTGGCTCTCCAAGGGCCGCACTCGCGGTGTACCCCAGGCCGCTGACCACCCAGCATGCCGCGGCGACCAGCGCAGCCTCGCGCCAGGAGACGGATCGTCTCACGCCCGCCGCCTGCCCTTCACAGTCCGCGTCCGGCGGCGCGCCCACCGCCGGGCAACAAACGCCGCGACGATCGAGCCGACCACGAGCGGCCCGGCGACCCAGCGGATCACATCCGCCGCCCAGCCGGGCTCCCCGCCGGTCATCAAGGTGATCGTCTCGATGGAGAGGGATACCCCCAGCAGGACAAAGCCGAGCCCCCAGGTGCGGACTACGCACACGGGTCCCCGTATGGGCTCCGGTGGCCGGCGCGGCCGGATGACGGCCCCACATCCGAGCCACACACAGCCCAGTCCCACGGCCACCACGAGCATGTCCATCACCCTGTCGAACACCCCGGCCACGGTCCCGAGCATCTGTCCCTCCCTCCGCCTGTCACGTCCTGTGGGCCTCAGAACAGCAGGTCCGCCCCCGGCTCATCATGATGGCTGCCCGTGCACTGCCGCTCACCCACCGGGCACGGCAAACGACCTGCCCAGCTGCTTTCCGGAACCCGGCAATGTGCGTGACAACGGCCCTGGCCCCGCATTCTTCGAACAGCGTTGTCTTCCGGGTCGCGGCAGCATCTGGTGATCGCGCTGCTCGCAGACGTCCCTGAACAGCATCGGTGTTGCCCCGATGACGGCTGGTGGGCGTTGGTCCGGCCGAGGGCCGGATCATCAGCTGCCATATCCTGCCGCGACGGCGAGCTGACCTTCGCGATCACGGTCGTGTGCTCCCGGAAACCCCAGGGGCCTGGCCTGCCCGGTACAGGCTCTACTCCCCAAGTGGTCCGACTTGGACCCACATGCACCATGCTTCAGCTGGAACCGCAGGAAGATCTTACGATCCGACATCACAAGAAGGAGTAGACGGATGCCCGGAAGACGCTTTTGGGGACTCATCGTCCTGTCCGTGACCGTTGTCTTCTGCACCATCGGCTACTACCTCAACGACTACAGCCCGAGTGGTCCTTGGGGCCTCGCGGGCCTGGCCTGCGGCCTGATCACAGTCCTCGCGATCAATAAGCTCCAGAACAAGTAGAGAAACCGCCGTGCTGCCATCCACAGTTCCCGGCTGGTTCGCGGCCCGCTACGATGCGCAGGGGCCCGGCAGCTGCAATGCCGGGGCCGGGCCGTTGCCACAGGGTGGCTACCCGAGCCAGACGATGTTCAGGACCGTCAGGCTGTGCCGGGGCCGGTTGCCCCAGAAGGTGACGGAGAGCTGGCCGACGGCCGCGTAGCGGACGTCCTCGCCTTCGTCGTCGGTGTCGAACTGCCGGAAGCCGAACGGATCGTCGGAGGCCGCGGCGAGGATGTCCCACACGGTGTCCACCGCGTGCTCGGGCAGCGCGTCGAGGACCTTGGCGGCCGGGGTGGAGACGCGGACCGCGTACGGCGACGGGCTCACCCGCGACGGCGGCGGAGCTCCGCCAGGTCGACGGCGTCGCTGTCGTCGTAGCCGGAGGCGACGAACGCGTCGACGGCCGGGGCGTGCGCGATGCGGCCCTGCCAGTCCTGGAGAACCTCGTAGAGCCCGGCCAGGGAGAACGTGCGCCGGGATTCCTCGAGGGCGGCAGACCACTCGCGCTCGAAGGCCGGCACCCACGTCGCCGCGCGCTTGTCGGCGCGCAGCTGGGCGAGGAGTTCGGCCGGCGCCCGCCCCGGGCGCGGGGGCGTACGGCGTGACGGGGGCGTGGTCGGGCTGCGCGCTCATCTGGTCCTCCCGGCGGATCCTGCCCTCACGGTACGCGCGCAGGCAGGTTCGCGGGCTGGACGGTATTGATTCGTACCGCTCGCGGCAGTTCTTCCGCAAACGCCAGCGTCAGCCGCACATCGTCCGCGGCTACTTCGGCGGCCCGCACATCCGCTACGTCTTGCACGAGAACCCCATGAGTTTCTGATCAATAGCCTCCGCGGGGAGCAACCATCCAAGATCCGCCGGACAGGGCCTAGCCTGCGGAAGATCGCGAAGGAGACCGGGCTGAACCGTCGCACGGTCACCAAGTATCTGTCGGGGCGAGGTGCCGGTCGCGCCGCCGGAGAGGGCCGCGAACCGATACGTGGTTGCCTCGGGCTCGTGCTCGATCTCCATGAACGCCTTCAACCGGAGCTCAGTCATGAGCAAGCGCCCCGTTCCACTTCGACGCGGAGCCCGGTGGATCTGGGGACGTGATGCGGATACGGCCGGGGATGCCTCAGAACACGCGGTCGCGGCGGATGTGGTGCGGGATCAGGTCGAGGAAGGCGTGCAGCGCCCGCGTCGGCGGACGCGTCGCAGAGGTGACCACGCTGAGCGTCCAGGCCAGTCGGGCGTCGGCCAGAGGGACGGTACTAATGGCGTCCCCGGCCGCCGCGGCGAATTCCGGGGGCAACAGCGCCACGCCCAGGCCGTGCGCCACGAAGTCCGCGATCGTGGTGATGTCCGACACCTCGATGAGGACCTGTCGGAACAACTCCTCCCTCGTGAACGCGTCATCGACGATCTGGCGTTGCCCGAAACCTGCGGGCATGTCGATGAAGGTTTCCCCGGCGACGTCACTGAGCCGCACGCTCCTCCGGCGGGCCAATGGGTGATCGGCGGGGACCAATAGCTGAACCTCGTACCTCTTGATGGCCCTCGATCTGAGGTGTGCGTCCTTGATGTCGGCTCCCACGAAGGCCACGTCGACGTGGCTCTCCTTGATCCGCTCGATCAGCCCGGAGGTTCCCCGCGGGGAGGTCTCGGTACGCAACCGGACCTCGGGGTGACGCCGGTGAAATGCACCGGCCAGCGCGGGTACGTCGATTACCGTCAGCCCGCTGAGGACGCCCACAGTGAGGCTCCCACGCAGCCCCGTGGAGAGTGGCTCCACTGCCGCCCGGGCCCGGTCGAGTACCTCGATCGCGGTCCGCGCCTCGGGGAGGAACGCCGAGCCGGCCTCCGTCAGTCTGACCGACCGCGTGGAGCGGAGAAGCAGCTCGGTCCGGAGTTCGTGCTCCAGAGCCTTGATGCCGGCGGAGAGCGTGGACTGAGTGACGTGCATCCGCTGGGCCGCCCGCGTGAAGTTCAGCTCTTCAGCGACGGTGATGAAGTACTCCAGCCGCTTCTGGTCCACGTCCATCCCTTATTAATCGATGTATCCGATTGAGCATTCGAAAACATTCGTTGGACACGATAGCCGGGCGGAGCGACTGTTGCCATGCGGGCCAACACCCCGACCAGGAAACGTCAGCGAAAGAGGATGACCATGCGCGTACTGCTCACTGGCGGCACCGGCTACATCGGAGCCGCGGTGCTCGATCGGCTCATCTCCGGCGGCCACCAGGTAACCGCCGTGGTCCGCTCCGCCGAGAAGGCCGAGCTGGTGCGGGCCAAGGGCACCGAGCCTGCGGTCGCCGACCTGGCAGACGGCGTCGCCCTGGAGGAACTCGCGGCTGCGAGCGACGGCGTGATCCACGTGGCGTCGCCGGGCGACGAAACCAGCGCGACCGTCGACGAGGTGGCCGTCACCAGCTTCCTGCGCGCGCTGCGGAACACGGACCGGCCGTTCGTGTACACCACCGGCGTCTGGCTGCACGGCAGCGGTTCGGCGATCACCGAGTCGGCCGGCATGAACGCCCCACGGCTGACCGCTTGGCGGGCGCCGCTCGGCAAGCTCGTGAGCGACGCGCAGGGCGTCCGAACCTCGGTCATCGCACCGGCAGTGGTGTACGGCCACGGCGGCGGTTTGCTGAACCTCGTCGCCACCGGTCCTCGAACCGCCGGACACACCCCGGCGCTCACCATGATCGGTCCCGGTGACCAGCACTGGAGCACCGTGCACGTGGACGACCTGGCCGAGCTGTACGTGCTCGCGCTGGAGAAGGCCCCGGCCAGTTCGTACTTCATCGGCGCCAGCGGCGCGAACCCGACCGTACGGGAGATCACCGAAGCCGTGAGCCGCTCTATCGGCCTGGCCGGACGCGTCGAGCCCGAGCCGGTCGTGCAGACGCTCGACCGGCTCGGCCTGCTCGGCGAGGCCCTTCTCCTTGACCAGCAGGCATCGGGCGACACGGCCCGGCGTGTCCTGGGCTGGTCCCCCACGGGGCCGTCGGTCCTCGACGACATCGCGCGTACGGGCTTCTGAGAGACCCGGGCCCCGCCCAGGCGGGACCCGACCGACCATCAGCGGCCGGGTCGACCGGGCCCTGTCCGGCCGCCGCAACCCTTCTTGAGGAACTTCGACATGAGTACTCCCACCGCACCACCCGGGTCAGGTCATCGCCGCCCTTCTGGGCCCGGTCCCCAGCCGACGCAACAGTCCCGCCCATCCGTGCCTCGCGGCGGCTCGCTGGCCGTCGTGGCAGCCATCGCAGCCGGCATGGTGATACCGGTACAGGCCCGTCTGAACGGCGAGCTGAGCCATCGCCTCCACGACGGCATCGCCGCGGCGGCGATCAGCTTCTCGGGCGGACTCGTCCTGCTGTCCTTCCTCGCGTTCTTCTCCCCCAGGCTGCGCGGTGCGCTGCGCAGCCTCGGGGACGCTTCACGGGACGGCCGGCTCCCCCGCCGGTACCTGCTTGCCGGTGTGCTCGGCGGCACGTTCGCCCTGGCCCAGTCCACCGCCGCGCTGGTCACTGGAGTCGCCGTATTCACAGTGTCGGCCATCGCCGGTCAGACCTTCGGCAGTCTGATCGTGGACAGCCGGGGAATCGGCGGCGGCCTGCGGCAGCGCCCGGGCGCTGCCCGGCTCACGGGAGCGGCCGTCATTCTGGTGGCCGCAGTCGTGTCCGCCCTGCCCCGTTTGGCCGACACCCTCTCGCCGGTCACGATCATCCTGCCGGCCCTCGCCGCCATCGCCGCCGGCTTTCTCCTCGGTGTGCAGCAAGCCCTGAATGGAGCGACGACGGCCGCTTCGGGCTCGCCGCTCGCCGCGACCTGGCTCAACTTCCTTGTCGGTGCGGTGTTCCTCGTCGCGGCCTGGGGGGTGAAAGCACTCGTGCAGGGGACCCCGGGGCACCCGCTGCCCACCAGCTCGTGGGTCTACCTCGGCGGTCTGTGCGGCGTGGTGTTCATCGGCGCCTCGGCGTTCCTGGTGCGCCGGATCGGTGTCCTGCTGCTGAGCATGGCCTCTATCGCGGGGCAGCTCACTGGTTCGATCGCCCTGGACTTCCTGGTCCCTTCGGGCGGCCGATCCCCCTCCGTCCTCACCATCCTCGGCGCGTTGCTCACGTTCGGTGCCGTCTGGATTGCCTCCCGGCGCCCACGTGGCACCCCCGCGAAGTGATCCACATCCGCGCCTGGACCGGACGCGGACCCGTCCCCCTCCCTCTCGACGGACAAACAACACAGTGCCCCCACGGCACGAAAGGAACCACACGTGTCCCAGAACCAGCCGCAGAACAAGGAACGCATCCTGATCAAGGGCGCGTACCTGATGACGCAGGACGATCAGCTCGGCAACTTCGTGGGCGACGTCCTCCTCGCCGACGGCAGGATCCTTGAGATCGGCCGGGACCTGTCCGACGACCCGGCCAGGGTCATCAACGGCACAGGGAACGCCGTGCTGCCCGGTTTCATTGATACCCACCGCCACAACTGGCAGGGAGCACTGCGCAACCTCGGCCCCGCCTGGACCTACCAGGAGTACCGCAGCCAGGTGCAAATCGGCCTCGGACAGTACTTCGATCCCCGGGACGTACACGTCGGCAACCTGGCGGCGGACCTGATGTCCCTCGACTCCGGGGTGACGACCGTGCGGGACGAGTCGCACATCAGCAACAGCCCCGAGCACTCGGACGCGGCGATCGCCGCGCACTGGGAATCGGGCATCCGCGCCGTCTTCGACCACGGCTGGCCGTCGACGGAGGCCGAGCAGTGGCAGTTCGGCAGTGACCGCACTCATCCCGACGACATTCGGCGCATCCGCAACGAGGTGCTCTCCGACGACTCGGCACGAGTGACCCTCAATGCAATGCTCCGCGGACCGGAGCTGTCCACCCCCCAGGTGTCCGAGCATGACATCCGGCTCGCCCGTGAGCTGGGCCTGCGCATCAGCATGCACGTGGGCCTCGGCGAGTGGGGGGCGGAGCAGCAGGCCGTACGGCAGCTGGAGCGGGCCGGGCTGCTCGCCTCGGACATGACATTCATCCATCTGTGCACGTCGACCGACGAGGAGCTGAGAATGCTGGCCGCACGCGGCGCCACCGCGTCCGTGGCCGGCGCCCTGGAGGTCTTCATGCCGGGCCTGGGCCAGCCGGCCACCAACCGGCTGCTGGCCGCCGGTGTCCGCCCGAGCCTCAGCGTGGACACCGAGACGATCGTGAGCGGTGACATGTTCGGCGTCATGCGGGCAACGCTCGCCTATCAGCAACTGATCCTCGCCGGTGCGGCCGGACCCATGGACCGTACTCCTGGCCTACCCACGTTCAACGCCGCCGACTTGCTGTCCTTCGCGACCATCGAGGGCGCCCGGGCCGCGGGCATCGACGACAGGACCGGCAGCCTGACCCCGGGCAAGGAGGCCGACCTGATCATGATCCGCCTCGATCACGCCAACATGCTGCCCGCCACGGACGTCGCGGCCACGATCGTCGCGGGCGGCCATGCCGGCAATGTCGACCTGGTCGTGGTGGCCGGTGACGTCCTCAAGGAGAACGGTGTGCTGAAGGGAGGCAACGCCGTCTTCGACGATGCTGCGGCCTCTCGGGACCGGCTCTTCCACGCCGCCGGTCTGCCGCTCCCGGTCTGAGCTGACAGCCTCTCAGGCGCGGGCCGACGCGAACGTCGGCCGACTGACAGATGCACGTCACCGTGGCGCACTGGAAGCTGCTCCGGCACGGCGACGTCCCGTGGCAGCAGCGCCGCGCACGCGTGCCACACACCCTCGCTGTCAGTTGGGACTGCTGCCCGGAGGGTTGGTTCCCGCATCATAAGACTTCATCTCATTTGGCTGGGTAAGCTGCCGGTCGTGGTGGGGATCGTTGAGCGGCTGGTGCCGGATGAGTTGTGGGAGTTGTTCCAGCGGCCACCGCCCTGAGGCCCCGTCGCGGCCTCAGGGCGGTGGCCGGCGTCGGCACGGTGACCGCGAAGTGCTGGCCGCGATCGTCTTCGTGGCGACCTCGGGCTGTACGTGGCAGCAGTTGCCGACTGCCTCCTTCGGGCCGTCCGGCGCGACGGCTCACCGTCGGTTCACTGAGTGGACGAAGGCCCGGGTGTGGGCCAAACTCCACCGCCTGGTCCTCGACGAGCTGGGATCCCGCCGGTGCGCGATCGACTCGGTCAACATGCGGGCCCTGAAAAGGGGGAGCCGACAGGCCATGCCGAGCTGTCGCTGGATCGCGCGGCGGCTGTGGCCGGCTGCCAGCAGCGCGTGGACGGCGGCGTGGTTGGACCGGGTTCGGTCGGCGAACCGGTGGCCCGTCGGCCACGAAGGCCAACCCGAGCGCGAACCGTCACTCAGCGTGCACAGGTCACAGAATCTGAGCCAGAGCCTGAGAACGGACAGCAGATGTTCACCACTTCGGGAGGCACCGCTGTCTGGCACTGTTCGATTGCGGCAGCAGCACTCGTGCCTCAACCTCCGTGGGCGCCGCGTCGGCTGTTGACGCCCTGCCGTGCCATCGAACACGGTTGCGGGGGCAAGGTGCGATCCTGCATGCATGAACCATCTGGGCGATGCGCACCTTCGCACCTGGACGCTGCGATTTATGGCCCTCCTCGCAGCCGACACCCAGGATCAACTGGCCTGGCTGGGCCTGCGTGAGCTGGAGACGAGGGACGTCGTTGAAGAGGTGGAGCTCCTCTGCCGCGTTTCCGAAGGGCTCGGGGAGCGCGGAGCCTTCGAGCCCGAGGATCTGCGCGATCTTCGGGCCATCGGCCGCCGCCTCGGCGAGATCGATACCGCCTGCCGTGTCGGCCTCTGGGCCAATGCCCTGGCCACAGATCGGGCGTGGGACGACATCCGTCCTCTCGCCCGCCGTTTTCTCCTCACGACACTGGGCGACTGGCGTCAGCCACTGCCACGCCCCGTGCGCTCGTACACGGGCGGCCATTGAGCACGTCCAGGCCGCCTGCGCGACTCCTGGTGGCCGCCCGGTGCCTGGGCGGGAGGGTTTCGGTGCCGGGGCTGGGCAGGCGGTCTGTGGGCGGATGTGCCGAGAGTCGCGATGGACGCGGGCAGGAGTGAGTCTGTCCGGAGAGCTCGGTTTCGCCCATGAGTGTCGACCGTCGGCGGCCAGAGTGCGGGCCAGCCGTAACTGGGTGTAGACAGCCAGGAGCCAGGTCCAGCGGTCGGCTGCCTCGGGAGTACGGATTTTGGGGCAGGTCCAACCGAGGGTCTGTTTGGACAGGCGGAAGGTGTGCTCGATGTCGAAGCGGCGGAGGTAGGCCTGCCAGAGGCGGTCGATGTCCGCGCTGTCGGCGTCGGTGCCCGACCACCACAGCCAGACCGGTTCGGGAGTGGCTCCACCGGCAAGTGGTCGATGTCCAGGCGGATCACTGTGCCCTCCACGATCGGCAAGGTCCCGTCCGCTGCCGCCCAGGACGAGCGGTGGGTCAGTTTCGGATGGAGCCGGTCCCAGGAACGGACGAGAGCGGTGCCGTAGAGGCGGGTGCCGTAGAGGCGGGTGCCGTAGAGGCGGGTGTCTTTGAGGGTTTCGACGTCTGATGTGCCCCAGGTGCCGGGCTTGCCGAAGACGAACTCGCCGCCGTGCCGGAGTGGCCGGTCCAGGGTGTGTGGCTGCCGGGGCGGGACGGACCTGCGCATGACGCGGTCGGATCGCATCCCGGCCAGGACCTGGACGGGTAGGTCACTGAGCAGGAAGGCCAGACGGGGTGCGTCATAGCCGGCATCCGCGATGATGAGGATGCCCGGGTCGCCCGGCTGCCACTGGTTCACGGCGATGAGTCGTTCGACCAGGTCACGCAGTTGTCTTGCGGTGACGGTGGCGGTGTCGTCGCCTGGTGCCAGACGACGCGCGTCCAGGGGCGCGGTCCAAGAGCCGCGGCCCGGCTCGAACGCACAGACGATGGAGTAGGGCCAGCCGGGGACAGGAATGTGCTGGTCCTTGCCTCGTCCGTAGGTGTGGCAGAGAATCCGCTCCGGTGAGGTGTGGGCAGCGGGCCACAGCCAGCAGGTGACATCCACGGCCCGGACCAATCGGCCGTCGACGGCTCGCGGCAGCGGTGCCGAGGCCAGTGTCTCCCGCAGGCGGTCGGTATTGATACGCCCCCGGGCAACAGCGGCATAGAGACCACCGTGACCGCGGCGATGCTCGCCCACCAACGACAGCCCGAACCAGTGACCCCACCAGCCCGTCCCCACACAACACAGCATCGGCCAACTCGAACAGCACATCCGAACGGGCGGTGAGGCTGGCATGGAACTCCTCCCGGAAGGATGACAGCCGGGCCAACGACTCCCGCCGAGCATCACTACGCAGCAGACTCATCCTCACGGCCTTCGTACTGAAGATGTGCGTTCCTTGGTCGGATCACATGTTCAGACGAGGGCCGCCTTGCTGTAAGCCACTCCCCTGACCGAGCGATCAAGTTCGACGCAGCACTCGAGGCACCGAGTTAAAGATCAAACTAGGGCGTGTTGCGGAAGTGTGGACCGCGCCGCACAACGATGTCTGATTGCCGCCAGAAGGATTTGCCTGTAGTCGTCATGCTGGCGGCATGACGATGTCATCCACTACGGACTCAGTAACAGTCCTCACCGGCATGTATGCGGCTGAGGCGGAGTATTTGGCAGCCGGAGGCCCTGGTACAGCTTCGTTCGATCTGCTCGCCCCCTTCTTTGCGCCGGATGTCGAGCTGCATCAAGCAGACGCTCTGCCCTACGGAGGCACGTGGCGTGGGCACAACGGCATGACGCAGTTCTTCCTCAGGATGGGGCAGGTGTGGGAGTCGTTCGAGATGGTGGAGCAGGAGTTTCTTGCCAACGGTGAGACTGCGGTCGTACTCACACAGGTCCGTGCTCGCGCTCGTGCGACCGGCCGTGAACTCAGCTTCCCGGTCCTGCAAGCGATCACGGTCAAGGATGGCCGGATCACCGAGGTCCGTCCGTTCTACTGGGACACGCGGGCTATCTCCGAAGCCTGCGCCATGCCGACACCGACAGACTGAGGTGGACCGCGAACCTGCTGGTCACGGCCACTCGTTGAGGACTGCCATTAGCACGGTCGCCTCGTAGCGGACGGCAATCTTGTCGTATCTCGTGGCCTCGGCCCGGTGACGCTTGAGGCGGTTGATCCCGCACTCGACCGCGTGGCGCTCGCGGTAGTCGGTCTTGTCGAACTTTGGCGGCCGACCGCCTCGGGAGCCAAGTTTCCGGCGGTTGCGGACCCGGTCCGCCGGGACCGGGGTGGTCGCCTTGATACCGCGTCTTCGCAGATACGCCCGGTTGCGGCGGGAGCCGTACGCCTTGTCGGCGCGCACCCGGTCCGGTCTCCTGCGGGGCCGACCAGAACCGATCCGCGGCACCCGGATCGCGTCCAGGACAGGTTCGAACTGCGGGGAGTCGCCTCGCTGGCCGGCCGTGATCAGCACCGAAAGGGGCTTCTGCCACTGCTCGACGGCAAGGTGGATCGTTGGGGTCAGCCCGCCTCGGGAGCGTCCGAGGCCGTGATCGGCCGGCTCGACGGCAATGCCGCCGGGCGGCTCCTTTTGCAGATCCCCTTTTCGCCGCCCCGGTGGTGTGCTGGTGGGCCCGGCACACGGCACACGGTGGAGTCGACGTTCACGTCCCAGGTGATCAGGCCCTTCGCATCCGCCTGGGCTTGGAGCTGGGTGACGATCCTGGCCCAGGTGCCGTCTCGCTGCCAGCGGCGGAACAGGTCGTAGACCCGGCCCCATGGCCCGTAGCGTTCCGGCACATCGCGCCAGGAGGCACCCGTCCCGGTCCGTCGCCGTCAGTTCACCACGCCCCACCGCCCGTTATCATCCATGCTTAAGATCCACTTTCACAACACGCCCTAGCCTTCTGAGTCAGGAATTCTGTTCAGATAACTAGCGAGGCGTTGGCCGGGTATGGACGTGATGCCTGAAGTCGGTTGTTGGCATGCCGAGTTGGAGTCGGTGTTCGCTCGGATCGCGGGCCGGTTCGGTCGGGCGGATCCGCGGTGGCGGATGCGGGACTACGCGCGGGGGCCTGCTGGCGCCGATCGGGCGGAAGAACGGGCTGGCAGCTGGCCGAGTGGGCCGGTCATCGGGACCCGGCGGGCCTACAGCACCTGCTGAACGGTGCACGCTGGGACGCCGACGCAGTCCGCGACGACGTGCGCGCTTACGTCGCCGAACGGCTGGGCCCGGGCGGAGTGCTGATCATCGACGACACCGGCTTCGTCAAGAAGGGCACTACCTCGGCCGGGGTGGGCCGGCAGTACACCGGAACCTCGGGGAGCTTGTAAATGAATAACTGAGCGTTTTCAGCGTGACCACTCATCGGGTGACGCCCGTGAGGTAGAGGCGAGTGCCGCAACGCACAAGTCTCCCGTGCCGTTGAAGGAGGTGTTCGACGTCTCAACCCACCGGCGCAGGAGCCATGTTGGTCCCCTATCCTGCCGCACTCGACCTCCCTCACCCCCTGGTCGAGTGGGTCACGATGCTCATCGTTACCCGCGAGGGTGACCGGCGGTGCAAGCTCCCGCCGCACCAGCGTGCGCTCGTCGCTCTGGTGTACTTGCGCCGCCACGACGCCCTGGCCCGCATCGCGGCCGGGTTCGGGCGAGGGTTTCGCGGTGTCGTGCGCCGAACGCGATGGTTGCCTCGGTCTCATCGGCGCTGACGCTCGCCAGTAGTCCGGGGGCGGCGTAGA
The DNA here is from genome assembly GCF_055564775.1 of Streptomyces sp. NPDC028991. NCBI lineage: Bacteria > Bacillati > Actinomycetota > Actinomycetes > Kitasatosporales > Streptomycetaceae > Streptomyces > Streptomyces sp. NPDC028991. The sequence continues at coordinate 15,878 of NZ_JBVHVP010000021.1, forward strand.
ACAGGTCGCTTGTGTAGGTGGGGAGGAAGGGGCTGAGGGGGACGGGGCGTAGGAAGTCCCACAGCGGTTCGAGGCGCTCGATGGGTATGACCAGGGCCCAGGCGTTGAAGGGTGCCGTGCCGCAGGCTTCGTTGAGGGTGAACTGGAGGAGGAACCGGCTGAGGGGTTCCGCCTCGAGGATGGTCTCCGGATCGTCGTCGCAGTGGGGGTCCTCCGTGAACCAGACAGGCGGATCGGAGTCCGTCGGCCCGTCCTGAGGCGGCCAAGCGATGGACCAGTCCCTGCACCCCTGGTTGTCTGTCGCGAAGACCAACTGACTGCCATGCGGTCTCTCTGCTCGTTGGGGCTGCAGGAGCACTGGGTTGCTGAAGCGGCGCAGGGCGGGACGCAGGCGAGCGAGGCGGTGGAAGGCGGCGAGCGAAGACGGCAGGCCTGCGAGATCACCGTCCGCGGGCGCCTTGGCATCCGGGTCGGCCTCCTCGGCGGGGTACCACCCCAGAACAAGCATCTCCAACGCACGGATGGGGTCCGTGTCGAGCTGGTCGATCCAGTCGACGTGCGGAAGCGGCCCGATGAGGGACGTAACTTCACCGGGCGACGACCAGGGGGACGGGGACAGTGTCATGGGCTCACCTTGCGGAGAGGGCTGGGTAGGGCTCGCCGGCCGTCCGCCCCCCAGGGAGCTTCCTGCGTTGCTGCCCTCACTCGACCTCACGGCATCACCCGATCAGGGACCACGCTGAAAACGCTCGCTGACTGCACAACCGACCAACGTCTGTGCACACACAGCAAAGTTGGGCTTCTCGCCGTCCTCTAGTCTTCTGCTGTCGAAGCGCGGCAAGTCCGCAAGGAGCGCCGCTGAGGAATCCGAGAGGAACGAGGGCACGGAGTGCGGAGGAAGAGAGGGATCTTGCTTTCGGCCGCCCTTCTGGCCTGCGTGACGGCCGGTTGCAGCAGCGACACGCGAAGCACGGCCGATACCAGTCGACAACACCAGGAACGAGCCGCCTCCACGCATGGCCCCCGGGTAAGGGACCTCACCCTCGCGGAAGAAGTGGAGATAGACCGCGCGGAGCAGGACCTCGTCACCCAGTGCATGCGGCGCGAGGGCTTCCGCTACTGGCCCCTGCCAGTGCTGAGCGTGCCGGCACGCAAAGTCGGCGCCTACGTCGTGGACGACGTCGCCTGGGCCCGCCAGTACGGCTACGGTCGGACTTTCGAAACCGCAGCCCAGAAGGCCAACCGCGACCATCCCAACATCACCTACGTCAGGGCGCTTCCCAAGAAGGAACGCGTCAGATACTCCAGGGCACTCGACGGGACCTTCACCGACACCATCACCATCGATCTGCCGTCCGGCGGTTCGGTCCGCACCCCGCGCGGCGGCTGCTACGCCCAGGTCAAGGAGCAGCTCTACGGGGATCATGCAACCTGGTTCCGCGCCAAGAAGACCGTGACCTCGCTGACGCCTCTGTACGTTCCGCGCATCCTCCAGGACGAACGTCTGATCAGCACCGTGGCGGCGTGGTCTCGTTGCATGAAGGCAGCGGGCCGGCCTTTTCAGAGCCCCGACGCCATCCGTCGCGAAAGGGAAAGCCTGATTCGCGGGATGACCGAGTCGCAGGCCCTGCGATCCGAATCCGCCCTGGCCGTGACGGAGGCCGAGTGCGCCCAACAGGCATCCCTCGGAAAGACCGCGCGTGCCCTGGAGGCGGAATACCGAGACAAGGTGGCACGCGACTACACCGAGGAATTCACCGCGTACCGGCAGATGAGGCTGTCCGCCCTTGCCCGGGCACGGAACCTCTGAAGCACACTCGCAACCCTCCCAAAAACCCGACCAAATGGTCGCGGAAAGAATCAATCTACAAGGAGTCCCTCATGCGCAAGCTCCCCGCCGTCCTGACCGTCATGGCCATGGCCGCCCTCGGAACTGCTCTCCCGGTCTCTACCGCGCATGCGGCCACGGCCTGCGACGACGCGTGGGATGGTGGTGCGACGCCCACCTACATGTACGCCTATGACGGCACCAACTGCACCAAATTCCTCGGAAAGGACGACGGCTGGGACTCCAACTGGGGCGACGGCATCGGGGATTATCAGGCTTCAGCCACCAACAAGGCCTCATCGATCCTCAACAGGGGTACGACGCTCGAAGTTCAGTTCTTCAACGGGACCGGCACGGGGTGGACCGGAGGCTACATCTGCCTGTCCCGCAACGAGGGGTTCGCCTCCAACCTTGCCGACGACGAGTTTTCCAATGGTGTCACGGTGAACAACGCCATCAGCTCGCACCGCTGGGTTGTCTACACCGCCTGCGGCAACAACTGGGCCGAATAGCGCCGACGATCAGACCCGCACGGCGCGTGGGGGCGCCGGCCTCGCGCCCCCACATACGCAGGTTCTCAGCCGTGCGACAGCCCTCCTTCGCGCCGGGCTGTGGGACCTGACGGCTGCTCTGGTGTCCTGCGCCGGAAATTCGTCGGCAGAGGCGGGCGAGGGAGTCGAGGATCTCTTCGGCTGTCTTGGTCCAGATGAACGGCTTGGGGTCTTCGTTCCAGCCCTTGACCCAGGCCCGGATGTCGGCTTCGAGCGCCTGGATGTTCTTGTGTGCGCCGCGACTGATCATCTGGTGGGCGAGGTAGCCGAACCACCGCTCGACCTGGGTGATCCAGGAGGAGCCGGTCGGGGCGAAGTGCAGCTCGAACCTGGGATGCCTGGCCAGCCAGGCGCCAGATCCCGGGCGACCGCCACGATCGGCGGCACCTCCGGCCCCGCACACGCCAGCACAATTCGGGCCCGCAGAGCCAAAGCCTGGGCCGACGTCGCCCGACGCGTCCACCGCTCCAACGTCGCACGCTCGTCCTCAGCCTCAGACAGCAGCAACGGTTCCAGCTTCGGGCCCCGACGAGGAACTGACGCACCAGCAGCAGAAGTCAGGCAACTACTAACGATCAACTACTGGCGCAGGACTAGAATTGACGCTGCTCACAGAGGACGACACGGTGTAGTCAGGCCTGTGATCGAAACAGAGGGGCCCGTCCCGGTACGACCATTCCACCCACACGGGCGGCGCACTCGCTAAACGCCCGACCGCGCCCCCCATCCACACCGTCGGCCTCCTCACCGCCATCGACCCCGCCACCGTCCAGCGCCTTCTCGGTGCGCACCGCATCCGACAACGCCCGCGGCATCCCCCCTCACGTTGTCCTCCGTACCCTGCCCGCCGCTGCCACCGTCCGCTACACCTTTACCCACCACCCCCCCTCGGCGGCACCCACACCCGCGCCACCCTCCTCGACCTCCTCACTCAGCTCCGGCTACTGCTGCGCCGCCGCGGCCAGGCCGCCCGCGCCCTCCCGTTGTCCCTGCGCTTCGCCGGCGGCACCAACTGGGGACAAGACCCGGCGTCCGCCGGAGGCGTCCGCGCACGACGGCGACCTGCGCACCATGGCCTCCCGGCTGATCGACGCCGCCGTCCTGCAACGCGGACGGCTTACCGCCCTCACCCTCAAGGCCGAGGACCTCATCGACGCCGGCCAGGCCGCCTAGCAGATCAGCCTCGACGAGGCGAGAGAGGCCCGGTTGGTGGCCGAAACGGCCGTATACCGCCTCCGGGACAAGTTCGGGTCCCGGGTTACGGGCCCCGCCACCCACCGTCTTCCGACACGCTTCGTGACATGGCTTCTGGTGCCAGATGCCCATACCGAGTACGGGCATCAGGAACATGAGCAGGCGGCTGGTCACGCGGCACCTCGCTGGGTGCGGCGGCGGGTGCCGGCCTTGGTGTGGAGCTGCTCGGGGACCCTCCGTGGGCAGGGCGCACGTTTACTGCTGGCTGGGCTGCACGTGACGCCCTGGAGGTCGCCCTCGTCAGGCCCGAGGTGGTGGCGGAACTCAACCAAGCAGCACGCAGTGCCCTGCTCGATGCCCTCAGCGCTCTGCGGAATCATCGTGATGCGCTGACCATCGTCGGGGCGCAAGCCGTCTACCTGCGCACCCAGACCGCAACGCTGCGCAACGCTGCCTACACCTCCGACGGCGACATCAGCATCGACCCCCAGCAACTGGGAGACGATCCGCTCCTCGAGCAGGCCATGCACGCGGCTGGCTTTGCCCGGCGGGACAACCAGTCCGGTCTGTGGGAACGCCCCCAGCAGGTCAGCTCGCTCACCGTCCCAGTAGAGGCAGAGCTCCTGGTCCCGTACAACCTTGCGCCGCGCCCCAACAACAGACGCCACACAGAGCTGCCGCCCCACCACGAATGGGCGACGAAGAAGGTACCCGGCCTCGAAGTGGCCGCGGTCGACCGTTCACTCATGACGATCAGCGGCCTGGCCCCCGGAGACCTCCGTCGCATCGAGGCATACGTCGCGGGCCCGACCACCCTCCTGGTCGCTAAGGCCAGCTCCCGCTGTCGAGAGTTGCATCACAGCATGCACGAGCGTTCCTCCGCGGCGCGGTGGCCGTCAAGGGCTCTGGGGGGGGCAGAAAAGGGATGCGGCCGGCTCGGGCAGAGCGCACACTCGTGACGCATGCTGTAGGCACCGGGCGGCGGACACCGGGCGTGCACGGGGTGGCGGACCGGAGTCGTCGCCTGACGCGAGATGCGGTCGGCAGGCCCCGCGCAAGGCGGCGACTTCCGTCGTTTCGCCCGGCAACCGCCTTCGCCAGGGCCGTCAGCCCCCGAAGGCGTCGCTGCAGGGAGGCCGGTTGGCGTATCCCGTCGAACCGTACGGTCAGCACCCGGTCCCGCAGCCACCAGCCGGGCAGGTTCTGTCTCAGGGGCAGAACCACGATGCCGGTGATGCCCATGGCCTGTCCCTGCCCGGCCGGTCGGCCGGCCGAAGCTCGCCCCCACCGCCTGACCGGACTCGGGCAGGCGGTGGCTACGGCTTCCGCTCGTCGGTGACCGCTTCGGGCAGGGGCGAGGCGCCGCCGTGCGCGGTGCAGACCTCCTTGCCCCCGTCCTTGATTACCACGCAAGCCCGGGCGGCCGCGGGGTAGGGGGCTTCGACCATGGGTGAGTAAGTGTCCCGGTCGTAGGTGATCGCGCGTGCGGCCGAGTGGTTGTGCTGCCCCTCGACCCGTGCCTTGTCCCCGACCCGGCCCTCGGTGATCCTGGCCCACGCGGCTCCGCAGCGGGGGCTATAGCGCAGCTCCAGGTGGATCCCGTCGACCTTCTCCGCCGCGGCGGTCCACACCCCGATGTGGCACTCCATGCCCTGGGCATCCTTGTTCCGGCATTCGAACCCGGTGCACTTCGCGGAACTGACTCTGGACGTCGGCTCCCCCTGGCTCTCCGGTGCGCCGACGAGCATGCCCGCGAGCAGCCCCGTGGCCATCCCCACACCGGTGGCGGCCCCGACGATGAGGCCCCAGCGCCGGGGCCGACGCGGCGAGGCGGCGGGGGCAGAAGTGGGGGCAGGGGCGGGATGCTCCGGCGGCCGCGCCTCGGGCGACTCCGTCTCAGAGGCTGGGGACGCCTCCGCGCCCGGGACCAGATCGGGCTCGGGATCGGTATCGGTATCGGTATCGGTACCGGGATCTTGGGCGGCCGTCGGTGGTGCCTCGGCGGCGGCGTCCTTCGGTGCCTTTCCGTCCGGCTGCGACTGACCTCGCTCGGCGAGCTCCAGCAGGAGAAGCAGGCGGTCGGGTTTCACCGAGACCGCCTGGGTGAATTCCCGCACCGCCTGCCGGGGCGGTAGCGCCTTGCCGCTGAGGTAGCGCCCCCACGACGACTTGCTGTAGCTCGTCCGGTTGGCGAGCGTGGCGAGGGTCATTCCGTTGCGCCGCCGCAGTAACCGGAGTTGTTCGGTCAGAAGGTCGGCTTCCCGGTGCGCCTCCCCGGCCCTGGGTCTCCCAGCCTGTCCCGCCACGATTCGTCCTTCCACGCTGTGTCCCCTGGTACAGAGCCTGTTGATGCGTCCCGGTTCCCATCTTGTCCCAACCGGTCCCACCGCTCTACCGGGGGTTCTCGACTTGGCACGAGCATCTGTTCAGCCACCCGGCGGGAACCCAGCGGAGCATGACGGACAGACGGAGACAGCAGTGGCAGACGCCAAAGTCCTGGAAGCCCAGAAATGGGTCAACCGCACCTACGGCGGCGTTCCCGGTTACCGGCGCTGCGCCGAGGACGGGCAGACGGGCTGGGGCACCATGTACTCCCTCACCATGGGGCTCCAGCACGAGTTGGGCATCAGCCCCATCGCCGCGGCGTTCGGCCCCTCCACCCTTTCGCGGCTGACCGCCTACGGCACGATCAAGCAGGGGCACGCGAACGCGAACATGAACAACCTCGTCCAGTACGCCCTGTTCTGCAAGGGCTACTGGGGCGGCAACGGCGACGGCGTCTTCGATGCCGCCACGAAGGAAGCCGTCATCAAGATCACCCTGGACATGGGCGCGCCGGACTACGAGGGCACGGTCACCCCGAAGGTGTTCAAGGCGCTGCTCACGATGGACGCGTACGTCGTCCTCGCCGGCGGCACCGAGAAGATCCGTGCGATCCAGCAGTGGCTCAACCGGACCTACCTCAACAAGTCCACCTTCTTCATCGGACCATGCGACGGCCACTACTCCCGTGATGTGCAGACGGCCCTCATGAAGGCCATCCAGTACGAGATAGGCATCCCCGAAGATCAGGCCAACGGGAACTTCGGCGCGGGCACCCAGGCGGGGCTGAGGGCCAACGCCCTGGCGCAGGGCGACACCGGCACCCTCGTGAGGCTCTTCTCCGCGGCATGCGTCTTCAACGAGCCGGTCCCCTACGGGGATTCGCACTACGTCACCTCGTTCAAGGACACCTACGACTCCGGTCTCGTCGACTTTGTCAGGGCTTTCCAGCGGTTCTCGATCCTGGACGATACCGGTCGGGCCGACTACCCCACCTGGGCCCAACTGCTGGTGTCCACAGGAGATCCGGAGCGCGATGTCGACGCCTGCGACACCCGCTTCACGATCACCGCCTCCCGGGCACGCGCCTTGGCCGCGGAGGGCTACGTGTACGTGGGACGCTACATTTACGACCCGCCCGGCAGCACTCTCGACAAGGAGATCCAGCCGGGCGAGCTCGACAACATCTTCGGCAACAAGCTCCGCGTCTTCCCGATCTACCAGGACAATGCACGGCAGCTCGGGGACGTCAGCCACAGCACCGGATACCGGCATGCGCAGGAAGCCCATGAGCGTGCGGTCGGCTACGGATTCAACCGGGGCACGGTCATCTACTTCGCCGTCGACTACGATGCCACCGACCCGGAGATCACGTCCAACATCATCCCCTACTTCCAGGGAGTGGCCGGCGGGCTGGCCTCGAAGGGCAAGCGGTACGTGCACGGTGTCTACGGATCCCGCAACGTATGCGCCCGGGTCACCGAGGCCACGTACGCGCGCTGGTCGTTCGTTTCCGGTATGTCGTGGGGCTTCTCCGGAAATCTCGGGTTCCCCCTGCCGGCCAACTGGGCCTTCAACCAGATCAAGGAGTTCCGATTCCCCAACGGCTCGGACTCCTTCGACCTCGACAACAACGCCCACCGCCCCAAGACGGACGAAGGCCAGGGAAGCGTCAACGAGATCGTCTCCCCGTCCGAGGAATTCATCACGTACGTCAGGGACATCTACGCGTACGCCCGTGACTACGGCCAGGGGAACCCGAACCGGCTCGTCATGGAATACCTCCGGCACAGGTCGTACGACAACGCGCAGTGGACGGCGCTCATCGGCCCGCCGGACCGGGACTTCATCACCTACGCCACGGCGCGCGGCGCCCGCTGGAAAACCGACTTCGTCGACAGCTCCACGGGCCAGGAGATGGGCATCGAGCACCTCATGGCCACCTGCAACGGCCACTTCCAGCATCCGCAGCCCGCTGACGCACAGCAGGTCAACCACGGAGACGTCGCGGGCTGGGGCGGCGACCTCATCACCTTCTACGCCGAATGGCAGCGCGACCGCGACAGCTACGCCTCTGGCTACCAGTACTGCGTGGAGCGGTTGGCGAAGACCGGGATCCCCTCGACCTTCGGCTACTCGGACCTCCTGGAGGACGCGGACGGATACCTGATAGCCAAACGCGTCAGCGCCGGTCTCGACATCGCCACAGCGGTCCTGCGCCACTACGAGAGCGGTGGGAGCAATGGGCGGTTCCGTGACTACCGCAGCCAGCGCTTCGGGAGCAAGGCGAACACCCAGGCGCTGGCCCGGGACATCCTCACGACGAACAGCCCCGTCATCGCGGCCGGACGGACCTTTCTCATCCAGAACACCGGGGGCATGGGCACGCCGCTGCCCGACTCGCTGCCCGACGCCAAGCTCGGCGAATTCGTCAGCGGGTTCGCTGACGTACTCCACGGAATGGCCGGATGCCGGTGCACACCACCCACGACGAGGAAGCAGACCGCCTGTGAACCAGCACCGGGACGCCGTACGGCACACACCTCTCCACCGCCGCCAGGTCGTTGCCGGCTTCGTCGCCATCGGCGGGGTAGCCCTGTGGTCCGCCACCGGAGGCACAGGGGTGGCCGTGGCCGCTCCATCGGCCGGGCGGTGGAACGGCACACACAGTGCCAACGGCTGGCCGGTCGTCGAGCGTGCGCCGGAGCACCGGGTCGAAGGAGCGGGCGGCACCCGCGTCTCCTGCCTCGGCGGTGACGTCGCCACCGTCCTGCTCCACCTGGTACGCCGCTACCACTACGAAGTCCGCGCGATCGGCCCCCGGGACGTCGCCGGGCACACCACCGACCGGGCGATCGGCCCGCCGTACGAGAGCAACCACCTCTCCGGGACGGCCGTCACGGTTTTCCCGACCCTCTACCCGGCGGGGGCGAAGGGCAATGTCTTCCCCCAGGATCTCGCCACGATCCGGGACATCCTGGCGGAACTGGATGGCGTGGTGGCGTGGGGCGGCGACCAGGAGCGCGCCAAGGAGTCCCACTTCCAGATCGACGTCGCACCGGGGGACAAGAAGCTGGCGGAGGTCGCGGCGCGCATCAGGGCGTGGGAGCCCCGCCCGGGAGCCGGTGCCGGCGTGGTAGCCGGTGCCGGCGTGGTCCCCGACGTCTTCGCCACCCGGCGACGGACCCACGCCAGGGACCTGCGCGACCGCCAGAACCAACAGAACCGACAGAACCGGCGGAACCGCTAGGAGTTCCGGCCTGCCCACCCCGAGTCGCCCGCAGCGGGCGACTCCGAACGGAATGAAGGAGTTCGTATGCGCACCATGACGAAAGCGCTCGTCAGTATCGTCACTGCCGCCGGGATAGCCGCAGGAGGCCTGGCCGCAGCAGGCACCAGCGTCGCGGCGGTCCCGGAGAGGATCCCGGCGGGGAGCGCGGAGGCGATCGCCCCTCTCGCGGTGAACAACCTCGGCCTGTCGACGAAAGACGCCGCGAGCCTCCAGGGCAAGTTCCTGAGGAACAACGGCTACACCGGAGCGCTCGACGGACTGCTCGGCACCGACAGCTGGAAGGCGATGCAGCGCCTCCTCAAGAGCTCCGGGGACTACAGCGGCGCGATCGACGGAATCGTCGGCCCGCAGACGGTGAAGGCGTTGCAGCGCTACCTCAAGAGGTGGTACAGCTACACCGGCGCGATCGACGGGATCGCCGGCCCGGCGACCACAGCGGCCTTCACGCGGATGGCCCGGGTGACCTGAGCCGAACTCGGACGCCCCCAGAACACGCGGCAACGGCTGCCATCGAGCAGGACGGCGGAAGCGGTCGCGATCAGGGCGCCAACCACGGCACTGGCCAGCGTTATCCATTGCATGAGTCTCAGGGTAGGACGCACATCGTCACGCCGAAACAGCGCCAAAGTGGCCACGCGCGTGCCTATACCCGAAGCTGAGTGCTTCGCCTGGCTCACTCGCCAGGCGAAGCACTCAGTCACATCCACCTATCGACCGCGACAAGAGCCCGCTGACCGCCGTGGACGAAGAGGCCGTGCACCTCCCGCCGCCGTGCTGCGTGACGTCGTCGTCCCCGCGCTCCTGGCCCACTCCGCCTACCGGGCCGCCACCGCCGACGGCGACACCCTCACGGTCCACCTGGCCACCGGCCGCCACTACGCCCTGGTCCTCACCCGGCCGCCTGACCCCGGCCGGCACACCTTGGGCCAGGCCGTCCCCGCCACCGCAACTGCCGGGGCCTGGCCCTCGTGCCGCCGCTCACCCCTGTAGGAGGGATCTGCCCATGACCGCACCCACGGCGGTCCGGCGCGCGTACGGTGAGAGGAAGACCCGCCGGGAGGACCAGATGAGCGCGCAGCCCGACCACGCACCCGTCACGCCGTACGCCCCCGCGCCCGGCGCGCCGGCCGAACTCCTCGCCCAGCTGCGCGCCGACCGGCGCGCGGACACCTGGGTGCCGGCCTTTGAGCGGGAGTGGGCTGCCGCCCTCGAGGAATCGCGGCGCACGTTCTCCCTCGTCGGGCTGTACGGAGTCATCCAGGAGTGGCAGGGCCTCATCGCCTCCGCCCCGGCCGTGGACGCGTTCGTCGCCTCCGGATACGACGACAGCGAGTTCATCGACATGGCGGAGCTCCGCGGCAGGCGCCGGTGACCGCACAGCCGTACGCGGTCCGCTTCTCCGCCCCGGCCGCGAAGGTCCTCGACACTCTGCCCGAGCACGTCGAAGACATGGTGTGGGACGTCCTGGACGCCGCCGCCGGCGACCCGTGGGGCTTTCGGCAGTGGAACGCCGACGACCCCGAGGGCGAAGACGTCCGCCACGCCTCCGTCAGCCAGCTCTCCCTCACCTACTGGGTGAACAGACCCTCGCGACGCCTGTCCGTCCTCACCATCACCTGGCTCGGTTAGCCGCCCGAGTCAACGACCTGACCCGGCATCGCAACTGCCGGAGTCAGGTCGGGGGCCCGACCGTCTTCTCCCGCACCCGACGCCAGGTCGTGGAAGCGGATGGCTCGAGGAATCCGAGCGCCTCGCACACATCAGCTACTACCGGCTCAGTGAGAAGAGCACCGGCGAGGACGTTGTCGTCGCTCTGTGCCGCGCAACCTGAACGCGGTGTCGGTGTCGGTGTTGTGGAGAGGTGCCTCGGCGAGGGTGAGGTGCGGTTCGACGGGGATGCCGAGGTGGCCGGTGTTCTGGTGGATAGCGCCCTCACTTGGCGATGGCGACGGTGCGGCGGCGATAGTAGGCGATCGCAAGAGCGAGGGTGATGGGTCCCCAGGCGGCGAGGGGAGTAACACACATCGTCGCCACCGCCTCCCAGGCGGCATTGCTGTATTCGACAGTGTCGATGACGCCGTAAAAGGTAAGCTCGCGACCCCCGCCGATCGGAACAGTGGTGAACAGAAGCGTGAGCATCAGGCCGCCGAAGGCAGCGGGAGCAAATGCTGCCACCGGTCGAACGCGTCTTCCGCCGATGATCGGGATCCAGTCGGGCGCCACCTCCCCCCAGCCCCGGACCAGCCCGATGGTCAAGAACGCGATCACTTCCGACAACGCACTGAGCCCGAGGATGTACGGGATGCCCACCCAATAGGCAGGCATGCCGCCCTCTTGAACCTGCCCCATGTCGAAGTGCAGAGCGAAGGGCAGCCGCCACAGACACGACGGCAGCAGAAGTAGTGGAAGCGCATAGGCCAGGCGCGTCGCCCAACGAGGAACGGGCCGCTCGGTGTCACTGACGGACGGGGGCCGGTGAAGGATCTTCAGGGTCATGGCTTCATCCTTGTCAGGCAGGCGCAACGAGAAATCAACCTCGCGGGCCGAACCGCTCCGCCGTGCGAGGGAGGCAGTCTGCCTCGCACGGCGTAGCGGTTCAGAGGACATTTCCTCCTGGGGCCTCACCCGGGACGGCTCCCTCAACCCCGCCCGCAGGAAGCGCTGTCACAGCACGATCCACACGGTCTCAGTCCGATCAGTGCGTCCTCGGCCAGAGCACGTGATCAGGCCCCGCTTCGGAGTGCGGTCGGACAGTAGCGGCTCGATCCGCGCGCACAACGGCACACTCAGACCGATGCTCAGAAGATCCAAACGAAACCGCCTAGCCGAGCCTGATGCTGTCGTCTTCGGCGCCATGTCGACCAGTGCAGGATGTGGTCGACCGGGGTGGGACGGCGTGTGGTGAGTCGGGTGATCAGGCGTCTGATCTCGGTGAGGCTGAGGTGGATGAGCTGGGAGGATCCGTTTCTGCTTTGTCCGCGTCCAGCTGTCGGGCTCGCAGGACGGTCAGGCAGGCGTGGGCGGCCATGGCCAGGGTCATGTGGCGGTGCCGGCCGGGATAGCGGCGGACCTGGTAGTCGTCCAGGCCGCACTCCTGCTTGGCGGTCTGGAAGCATTACTCCACCGCCCGGCGGCTGCCCGCGATGCGGATCAGCTCGTCCAGCGTGGTGCCAGCGTGGCAGTAGGCGATGTAGTAGGAGATCTCCTCGGGTCTGCTGACGCTGCGGCGGGCGAGAACCCAGTGCCGACGGTCCTCGCGGTGCCAGGGCCGCACCTCGACGCGGGCGAAAGCATTCAAGCCAACTCTATTTAGCTGGGCTCGGCTTGCTTGCGATTCAGGCCCGTCGGCAGGCCCAGCTCACCGCCGACCGGTACCGCATTGGAGGCAGCAGGCAACGACACGGAAGACTGCAGCACCAGGGCCTCCTGTTGCTCGTGGACTTCAACACCCACGAGGTGCGCAGGAGGCCCTACCTCCATGCCCGGCAAGCCGGAAATCACCCGCTCGAGTCGCCGCACTCGAACCCACGTTCACCATGACCGGTACGACAACGGCCTCTCAACGAGGGCACGGATGATGAGCTATCTGACTTTACCCCGTGACTGTGAACGTGGATCCGGACCTAGTCCTCGCAGACAAGGGTTTCGCCCCGAGCATGTCGGGTGCCGTTGACCTCTACCCACCCGCTGACATAGGCGCAGTTGTCATTGGCCCCAGAGACGTAAATACCACCGGCGTAGGTCGAGTAGACGCCCCTGTCGTACCACGAGGTAGTCCACCCAGCGCGACGCAGGCGGATTTCCATGTTGTGGCTGCCCGTCCGGTAGTCGTAGGTCTTGGCACAGTACGTTCCGCTGCCCGCGGGGTCCTTCCAGACCTGGATTTTTGCCAAGCCATCCGGCAGGGGCACGGTTCTTACCAAGTGCCCCTTGCAGTCGCCCGTGAACGGGCCCGCGTAGCCGGGCGGGGCCGCGTTCGCGGACGCGGATGCGGTGCCCGACCCGACGAGCGTGGCGCTGGCCACGATCCCGCAGACGGCGGCGGATAAGGCGACGCTTCTTCTCGCCCTGAACTTCTTCATGGACGGCTCCCGCTGTGAGTCTTCATGCGATCTCCAGGATGGGATGGGACGGTTGCGGCTTCACATCCTGGGCGAGTGGGCACCTGCGGTCTAGCTCTTAAGTCACGGCTTAAAGGGGCTGGGACGGCAGGCGCGTTGCCTCGCGCACCTGGGCACGAGTCTTCGGTGGCACCCGCGCAGGACGGCGCTGCGCCACCGGTCCGACGCCGCGCTGGTGCGCCTGGGGCTCACGGTTCCGTCAGGGCATCGGTCCGCAGCAGGGCCAGTCCGAGGGGTGTGATCAGGTGCAGCACGGACCCCCCTCGGCGGCTGGTCGTGATGAGGCCCGTGTTCCGCAGCACTGTCGCGTGCTGACTGGCCGCTGCGGCCGTGACGCTGAGGCGGCGGGCCAGCTCGCTCGTCGTGCAGCCTTCTGCTGTCACACGCAGGGCGCCGGCTCGCGTGCGGCCGAGCAAAGACTCCAAGTTCCGCACGGCGGAACCGTCCGCTTCTGCCGGTTCGGTACCGGTCAGCGGTCGGCGGAGAGCCGGCACGGTCAGTCGGGGCGGCTGGGAGGTTTCGAGCGGGTCCCACAGAAAGCTCACCGGGAGCTTCGTGAAGATGGTGGGCGTGATGAGCAACCCCCTGCCGCGGAGGTGCACCTCAACTCGGCGCGGGTAGGGCGCTTCGAGTACCGGCGGACGCCAGCGGACCAGTGGTGCGCAGACCGAACGCAGCAGCAGATCGACGCCGCCTTCCAAGACCAGGTTCGTGCAACGGGTGGACAGCGCGGCCAGTTCGGACCGCCCTCGAGGCCAGTAGGGCTCCACGGTCAGCCGATGGCAGGCGCGCACCGCCTCTGCGAGCTCCCGCCTCGCGTCACGGTCGCCCTCGGACACTCGTCTGGCCCATGGCAGGTGCCTGGGGTGGAAGTCGAGGCCCTCGAGCTCGCGTCGCAGCCGGGACACCGGGGCGTGCAGCAGGTTGTCCACGGCGTGGTCGATACACGGCACATCGCCCATCAGGGCCAGCAGATCAAGCCCGGGGCCGCGCACCGGAACCAGGGACGTCAGAGGGCGCGTCTCAACTCCCATCTGGCCCGCGACCACTGACCGCCAGGTGCGGAAGTGCGGAAGTTCCCGGCCTTCCCTCAGCAGCTCCAGGCTGTAGTAGACCTCCGCTGCGACGCCGATCGTCGCAGCCACCCGTGTCCGGGCAAGGTCTTCCGTTGTGAAGTGAATGCGTAACACCGACCGGCCCCCTGCCACCGAAGTGAAGCGCGTGAGCGCACCCCCAGCATGCCCCAACCCGCCGCGCCCGATCCGGCACTCGCCCGAGTCGCCGCACTCGAACCCACGCTCACCATGACCGGTACGACAACGGCTTCTGAGATTTTGCTCTTGCCTGGCTGCAGGCTGCGCTGTGCCTGCAGCCGGTCAGCTTGTTCATTAACCTCTGGCGTCGAAGTGTGCCTGGAACTGGGTCGCTGACCTGGGCATTCGCCGGACGTTGATGCGGCCTTCGCCTGATCATGTGTTCCGACCAAGGTGCACTGACCATGACCGCAGCTTGACGAACACAGGGGCATGAAGCACCGCCGGCACGGCGTGAGTATCCAGGTCGTCACCGACCCGACGGGCCACGTCTTGTGAATCTCGCCCACGCTGCCGGGCCGTGGCCACGACCTCACAGCGGCCCGCGCACATCAGATCACCCGGATCTGTGAACGCCAGGGCATCCCTGTCCTCGCCGACCGCGCCTACCAGGGCGCCGGCCCCTGGGTGACCATCGGGCGCAAACGCCCTCCCGGCGGAGAGTTGCCCCAACCCAGCCGACCGTCAGCCGAGCGCCGGCGCAGGCCCGCCCCCGTCGAACGCGGGGATGGCGAGACTGAAGTCCTGGCGCGTCTTCCGCAGGTCCCGCACCAGCCCACGAACCGCATGACGTCCGTCTCGCCCGGTTCCGGGGCTGGACCCGCCGCATGGCCCGATGCCGCCGCTACCTCTTGAACATGTCCCGGCTCCCCTTTACTCGCTCGGCTCCGCAGCGCAGGCGAGGTCCCGCGCCGGGCGCTGCCCGGTGGTCAGGAATGCCGTTACCGATTCGTTCGCGCACGTGTTGGGACCGAACGGGTAGACACCGTGCCCGCCCTGGTCGGCCGTCACCATCGTGGCCCGCGATCCGAACGCGCGCCGCAGCTTCTGGGCGCCGACCAGCGGCGTCCCCGGGTCGCGCTCGTTCTGCACCATGAGCACGTTCGACGGGCCCCGGTCACCGATGCGCACCGGCGGCTCGGACCGCTTACCCGGCCAGAACGCGCACGGTCCGATGCTGGCCGTGGACCCGCCCAGCATCGGGTACCTCAGCCGGTCGACCGCGACATTCCGCTGATACTTCCGAACCGTCCCCGGCCAGCGAGTATCACCGCATATCACTGCCAAGCGGGAGGCCATGCTGTTTTCTATGTTCTCCGGCAACGGCAGTGTGGGTGGCAAAGGCCGGTTGTTCTCGAGCGCTTGCCAGGTGCTGGCCAGCAGGGGCATGAGCGCATCGCTGTAGAGGTACTCAAATGTGAGCCCGCGGAACAGCGTCCCGTCGATGCCCCGGACCGGATTCGCCTCCAACCGCTTGGCCAGATCGAAGAACTTCGCGGTCACCTGCTCCGGTGTGGCGCCCAGACCGTACTCGGGACGCGCAGCCGCGAACGCCGCGAAGTCCGGGAACCGGTCCCGCATTCCACGGGCGAACAACCGCATGGCCGTGACGTCGTAACCACCAGGGCCCAGGTTGCTGTCGAGCACGATCCGGTCGCTGCGCTTGGGGAACATCGTCGTGTACACCGCACCGAGGTAGGTGCCGTAGGAGGCGCCGAGGTACGAGAGCTTCGGCTCACCCAGCGCCGCCCGGATCCGATCCATGTCGCGTGCGGTGTTCGCGGTGGTGGTGTACGGCAGCATCCACGCCGTCCGCGAGGTGGCGCACTGCTCGGCGATGGTCCGCGCATGTCCCGCCTGTCGGGCGACATCGGCCGCGGTGTGCGCGTACGGCGGGAAGTTGCGGCGCGCCTGCTGTTGCGGCGTCAGATCGCAGGTCACAGGCGTGCTGCGGCCAACGCCGCGCGGGTCGAAGCCGATCACGTCGTAGGAGTCCAGCACCTTCTGGGGCAGCCCTGAGCCGGCGAGAACGGCCGGGTAGTCGAGTGCCGTCCCGCCGGGGCCGCCTGGATTGGTCAGCAGCACGCCGCGGCGCTGCGAGGGGTTCTCGCTCGCCAGCCGGGAGATCGCGATCTCGATCCGCCGGCCGTCGGGATTCCGGTAGTCCAGCGGGACTTCGAGCGTCGAGCACGTGAGACGGGGCGAGGCGATGTCCTCCGGGCACGGGCCCCACCGCATGGTGTCCGGCGTCGCCGCCGACGACACTCCCGGGACCGCCGCTGCCACCGCGGTGGCAGCGAGGGCGAGGGCGAGGGTTCTGCGCATCTGGTGTCTTCCTGAAGGGATGTATGGGGGACGCCGGGGACGCCGGAACGAGGGCTCGGAATGCCCGCCGTCAGGTCCTGCTGGCCTGGAGGCCGGCCGGACAGGACCTGGCCGTTGCCGGATCGCGTCGGGCCGTTTCTCGGCAGCGCATCTTTTTCGAACTCACCGGCCCGCCCGGCGTCCGGTGCGTGTGTGACCAGTCGCCGAGAACCATCGCGACGAGCGCGATGGACCCGAGGAGAGTCATGCGGCCGGCAAGACGCCCGGGACCCCGTCGAAGATGCCCACAGCAACTCGGAGGCCTGGTCGAGCAGACCGCGGACCACCGCCGGGGCGAAGGGCGCGAGCATCATCCACACCGCCTCAGGGGCTGCGAAGCTACTCTCCCCCATCACGCTTCTCCGTCTCGTGTCCGTGGTCTCGGCGCGTGAACGAGTCTGTCCGTGCGGAGCCGCCTCCACATCAGCCCGACGGCTCGAAAGACCTTCGACCACGGGCGAGACGGTCATTCGACTTTGGTCCAGCCCGCATCATCCTCCGGTCTGACTCACCGCGGGCGCGCCTCGCCACCATGACCCTGTTCTTCCACGGCGCCGAGCGCCTCGACGGCAACCCGGCAGCCATCGAGGTCCGGGACTCCCTCACCCGGCGCCCCTCATGAAGAGGACGCCGTCCGGTACGACGACGGCTGCCCGGCCGCCGATCTCCAGCAGGGTGTAGACGTGCTGGACGAAGTTGAGCCGCTGGTGGCTGGTGGCCGCCCAGAAGTTGGGCCGGGCGAGGGCGAACGTCTCAGCGTCATCGAGGTCGGGCGTGGCGGTGGACGGGGCCACGTCCCGCAGGGCCTCGCTGACCTCTTGGAGACCAACACCAACCCCGCTACCCGCCTGGTTCTCGCCCTGGTCGCCCTCCACGCCACCAGCGGCACCGACCTGCGCAGCCTCCTCCTCTCCGACCTTCCGCTTACCCGACGACCGATGCCGACCCGGCCTGGCCTGGCGCCAGCATGTTTGCCTGGGTCATGGCCCCAAGTCCCCCGTCACGGGCAGGCACTCTGCGAGCAGGTCGACGACGTCGCGCCACGCTCGCTGCGCGTGCTGTGGGTGGTAGCCGACGCCGGGGACCATGGGGTGGTCGACCGGCGGGTGGTGGAAGGCGTGCAAGGCGCCGCCGTAGACCGTGAGGCGCCAGTCGATGCCCGCGGCCTGCATCTCAGCAGTGAACGCGTTCCGTTGCGCGGGCGCCATGATCGGATCTTCCGACCCGACCCCGGCCCACACCGGGCAGCGAATGCGCGCTGCCTCGCCCGGTCGGCCCGTGGTCGTTGCGTTCACTGTCCCGATCGCGCGCAGGCTGACGCCATCGCGCCCGAGTTCCAGCCCGACGGCGCCCCCGGTGCCGTAGCCGACTGCGGCTACCCGATCGGGGTCGGTCCTCGGTTCGGCGCGCAACACGTCGAGCGCCGCATGGCCGATACCCCGCATCCGGTCGGGATCAGCGAGCAGCGGCAGGCAACGGGCCAGCATCTCCTCGGGGTCACCCAAATAGCGCCCGCCGTGAAGGTCGAAGGCCAGCGCTACGTAGCCCAGCTCGGCGAGAGCATCGGCCCTGCGGCGCTCGACGTCACTGAGCCCCATGCCTTCTGGTCCGAGCAGCACCGCGGGCCGGCGGTCGACACCGGCCGGGAGCGCGAGGTGCCCGATCATCGTCAAACCGTCGGCCGGATACTCGACCGGACGCGTCGTAATCGTCGTCATGAGAGTGGACTGTAGTGATCGTCGAGCCCGGTCCAGCCGGTGCTCTGCCGTCGGCAGAACAGCGCGGTCATCCCTCCGCTGTCACAACTCTTGTGGCATTGCCCATCGGCTCCGTAGGATCGCCGCAGCACCGGACTTGAATCGTTTCATCCCCCAGCGACACGGCGAGCAAGGGACACGATCATGGACGACAGATGGAATCGCAGGCTCTTCCTGCAGGGCACCATGGCGACGGCGGGCGCGAGCATCGGCGCACTGTCCGCCGGCGCACCGGCTACGGCCCTCCCTTCCTCCGAGACGGAGGAGGGCGGATTGCATATCACGCGCACCACCGTGGAGTACGCGGATGCCCTGCTCGGCACCGATGTCGAACGGCCACGCCTGTCATGGGAGCTGGCGGCCCCGGGGCGCGGTGCCCGCCAGGGCGCGTACCGGATACAGGTGTCCCGTGCCCCTGCCCGCTGGGGCGGCCGACTGGTGTGGGACTCGGGCAAGGTCGCCTCGGACCGGACAACCGGCGTCGCCTACGGCGGGCCCGCGCTGCGTCCCCGCACCCGCTACCACTGGCGCGTCCGGGTCTGGGACACGGCGGGACGCGCTTCGCGCTGGAGTGAGCCCCGCTGGTGGGAGACAACGTTGTCCACGGAGGACTGGCGCGCCCGCTGGATCGGTGCCGACGCCCCGCCGCAGCCTCTCTCCCTCTCGGGAGCCGCGTGGATCTGGTCACTGGGCGCCACCTCCTCCGACGCGCCCGAGGGACCGCGTTGGTTTCGGGCGCGGTTGGCGCTGCCCGCCGGCACGGACGTGGAGCGGGCCACGGTGGTCGCCACCGCCGACGACGACTTCACGCTGTACATCGACGGGGAGCAGGTACTGCACGCCCCGCAGCAGCAGGACGGCTGGCGCACGGGCCACACCGCCGACGTCACCACGCACGTACGCGCCGCGACGGCCGAACAGGCACCGGGCGGCGCGGCCGGAACGGACGGCTCAGGCGGCACGGGCGGGACGGATGGCTCAGGCGGGACGGGCGGCATCGTGGTGGCCGTGCTCGCCACCAACCGGGGTGGTGCGTCCGTCAACCCCGGCGGGCTGTTGGCGCGCCTGGTCGTCGACACGGCCGATGGGCAGCGCCACGAACTGGTCACCGGCGCCGACTGGCGCACTTTCGACAGTGAGCGGGCGGGCTGGCAGCAGCCGGACTTCGACGACACCGACTGGGCGGGGGCGACCGTGCTCGCCCCCTACGGGCAGGGCCCCTGGGGCTCCGAGGTGACGGTCGCGGTGCCGGAACAGCCCGCGCCGCTCCTCCGCCGGGCGTTCACCGTGCGCAAGAAGATCTCCGGAGCACGGCTGTACATCAGCGGACTGGCGTACTACGAGGCACACATGAACGGACGCCGGGTCGGACAGCAGGTCCTCGACCCGGGCTTCACCGACTACGACGAGACCGTGCTGTACGCCGTGCACGACGTGACCGAGCTGCTGCGACGCGGCCAGAACGTGATCGGTGTGACCCTGGGCCGCGGCTTCTTCGGGATGACCACGCCCAACGTCTGGAACTGGCACCGCCCACCGTGGCACGGCGAGCCCCGGCTCCTCGCCCAGCTCGTGATCGACCACCCCGACGGCTCCCGCACCACCGTGGTCTCCGACGACCACTGGCGCCTGACCGAAGGCCCGACCCGCACCAACAGCCTCTACGCCGGGGAGACCTACGACGCGCGCCTGGCACCCGACGGCTGGACGCGACCGGACTTCGACGACCGCGCCTGGCGCCCGGCCGGCGTCCAGCGGGCGCCCGCTGGGAAACTGCGCGCCCAGCCGCACGACCCGATCGAGATCACCGAGACGGTGCGCCCGACGGAGATCAAGGAACTGCGCCCCGGGACGTACGTCGTCGACATGGGCCGCACCATGGCGGGCTGGACACGCCTCACCGTCCGCGGAGCCGCCGAAGGCACCGTGGTGCGGCTGGTGCACGGCGAGAAGCTGAAGTCCGACGGCGGCGTGCATGCCGCGACCGACCACGTGCCGGGCCGCTTCCAGACGGACGAGTACGTCTGCGCGGGACGGCGCGAGGAGACGTGGGAGCCCTCGTTCTCCTACAAGGGCTTCCGCTACGTGGAGGTCAGCGGCCTGCCGGCGCGCCCCTCCCCGGACCAGGTGCTGGGCCGGGTGGTGCACACCCGGGTCGAGGAGGTGAGCTCCTTCGCCTGCTCCGAGCCGTTCTACGAGTGGCTGGACAAGGCCATGCGCCGCACCCTGCTGAACAACCTGCACGGCATCCCGACCGACACCCCGATGTACGAGAAGAACGGCTGGACCGGGGACGCCCAGCTCGGAGCACCCGTCATGGCGTACGACTTCGGCGTGCACCGCCTGCTGTCCAAGTGGCTCGGCGACCTGGCGGACAGCCAGACCCGAGAAGGCCAGCTGCCGGTGATCGTGCCGAGCGGCGGATGGGGCTACGGCGATCTCGGCCCTTCCCCCGAGTGGACCACGGTCTACCCGTTCGTGCTGCGCGAGATGTACCGGGTGTACGGCGACGAACGCGCGGCCCGCGAGCACTGGCCCACCCTGATGCGCTACCTGGACTGGGAACTGTCCCGGCTGAAGGACGGACTCGCCGTCACCGCGCTGGGCGACTATCTGCCGCCCGGCTACGGCGGCAACCCGCCCGAGGACACCCGGCTCACCGCGACGGCGTACCTTCACCGCGCCCTGCTCCACACCGCGGAGCTGGGCGACCTGCTCGGTGAGCAGACGACCGCGACCCGCTACCGGGAGGCCGCCGAGAGCCTGAAGTCCGCCTTCAACGCGGCCTTCCTCGGCCCCGAGGGGCACTACCGCACGGCGAAGGACCCCGGCTACCGCCAGACGTCCAACGCCGTTCCCCTGGCCTTCGGCCTGGTGCCGCCCGGCGCCCGTTCCTCCGTCCTGGACAGCCTGGTCGCGGACATCGAACAGCGCGGCAACCACCTCAACACCGGGGCCCTGGGCACCAGCGTGCTGCTGCGGGTGCTGAGCGCGCACGGCCGGCCGGACGTGGCACACGCCGTCGCCACCCAGCGGACCTATCCGAGCTGGGGGTACTGGCACGCCAACGGCGCCGACACCATGTGGGAGATGTGGCCGCTGGACTCCCGCTCCCGCGACCACTACTTCCAGGGGACGGTCGCCCAGTGGCTCTACGAGAATGTGGCCGGCCTGCGCCCGGGTGACGCCGGCTACCGCACCTTCCTCGTCCGGCCCGACGCCCGTACCGGCGTGGACTGGGCGCGCACGTCGATCCGCACCGTGCGCGGGGAGGCCTCGGTGTCCTGGTCGAAGGTCGACCACCGGCTACGGCTGACGGTGGGGGTCCCGGTCGGCGCGACAGCCGACGTGCACGTGCCGGGCGAGAAGCGGTCCGATGTCACCGCGCCGTCGGGGGCGCGCTTGCTGCGCACGGAGCAGCGGTTCGTGGTGTACCGAGTGCCGCACGGCGAATGGCACTTCACGGGGCGCGCCTGACCGTCCGCTCGACCCGCACGGGCCGACCAGCGATCGGTGTGCCGGCGGACATGACGGGCGGAACAGTATTGCTGCAGCAGGCGAGGCATCCGACTTGTCACATACGCTCACATGACAGCACTTTGGCACTAAAAGCGGAGATCGTGAGCAGGTGACCCTTATTGGCTGTTCCATGGGACATGGCCGCTGCACGCGTCGGCCGGGGAAGGGCAGCCGAGGGCACTGACACCGTGGTCGTTGTTCGCATCGGTGCAGGTGGCAGGAGGTTGCCGCGTGTCCCCGCACGGGCAGGCAGAGGCACTCATCGGGCCAGGCCCGCGATCGTCGGGTCGCAGAAGACAGGTGACGAAAATGCGAAATGAAGCCGCCAGGCGAGTCGAGCTGGTCTTCTCCCTCTTCGACGCCAACGGCAATGGAGTCATCGACTCCGACGACTTCGACTTGATGACCGGCCGTGTCCTGGAGGCGGCGGCCGCGTCGGACGACGGCGCCAAAGCCGCCATCCGGGCCGCCTTCCACCGCTACTGGACGACTCTGGCCACGGAACTGGACGCCAACGGAGACGGTGTGATCACGGTGGACGAGTTCCGTCCGTTCGTGCTCGACCCCGAACGCTTCGGTCCCACCATCGCCGAGTTCGCTCAGGCGCTCTCCGCTCTCGGCGACCCCGACGGGGACGGTCTGATCGAGCGCCCCCTCTTCGTGTCGCTGATGAGGGCGATCGGCTTCGAGGAGGCGAACATCCACGCGCTCTTCGACGCCTTCGGTCCGGACACCGAGGACCGCATCACCGTGGCTACGTGGGCCGCCGGAATCGAGGACTACTACGCGCCGGACATGGCCGGCATCCCCGGCGACCGTCTGGTGGCCGCCCGGGCCGTCTGACACCGTCCGTCGGCGGCATCCCCGGGCGTGACCGACAAGCACCGCGTCCCACCGGGCTGCCGCTCGGTGGGACGCGCCCCACCGGGCGGGGCCTGTGGCGGCCCCCGCTCCCGACCGCGTGCGGACGTCATCGTGAGCGCCGCAGACGTCATGGCAGAGGCTTGCGCGCGAAGACCCACCGGTTCCCCTCCAGCGCGTCGTTCGGCTCGGGGAGGGGGCCACGCCGATACCGGCGGGTGAAGTCGAAGGGCGTGTACATCGAGGTGGACCAGCCCTTGGCCGCCAGGTCGCCCGCGGAGTCGGGTCGTGGCCCCTTGTCGAAGAGAAGGAGGAGGTCGATGCCGATCCGCTCTCGCGTCGCCGTGTAGATCGGGCTGTCGCGGTACGCCAGCAGGTCCTTCTCCAGCTTGGCTTCGAAGGCCAGCGCGCTGCCCCCGGCGGTCAGCCTGTCCACCGTGTCGACGAGGTACGTCTCGGCGGGGCCCGGCAGGTAGAAGAGCAGCCCCTCGGCCAGCCAGACGCTCGGTGCGGCCGGGTCGAACCCGACCGCGGTCAGCGCGCCGGCCCAGTCCGCGCGCAGGTCGACCGGGACGGGGACGCGCTCCACCTTCGGGGTGGCCGCCAGGTCCGTGAGCACCCGTTGTTTGAAGGCCAGTACGCCCGCCCGGTCGATCTCGAAGACCGCGCAGCCGGACGGCCAGTCCAGCCGGAAGGCGCGGGTGTCCAACCCCGCGCCCAGCAGGACAACCTGCCGGGGGCCGGTCCGGACCGATCGGAGCAGGAAGTCGTCGAGAACCCTGGTCCGCAGACCGAAATAGCGGGCGAACCGCCCCCACAGCGGGTTGCCGTCCCCGTCGGGGACCTGCTGGATGCGCACCGGCCAGTCCGCGCACGCCGGGGCGGCGCGCACGAAGTGTTCGGCGTAGGCGTCCTGGGCCAGACTGTCGTCGCGGTGGGTCTCGATCGCCCGTGCGGCGGCGACCAGGAAGGCGGTCAGACCCACACCTCCGTTCACGCCTTCCACGTCCATGTGCTGCGGCGCCGTGCCGGTCATGTCTCCTCCGTTGGCGGGAGTGGGGGCCGCGAGCTTCCTGCTCGTCGGATGGGTGGGACCGCGGTGCTGCGTGCCGTGCTCACCGGCTCTTTCCGGGCGGGAGCAGAACGGGTTTGACCACCAGGCCGGCGTCGCAGTCGCGCTCGGCCTCGTTGACGTCGGCCAGCGGGTAGGTGCGGATGAGCTGGTCGAAGGGGAAGCGTCCGGCCTGCCAGAGCCGGGTCAGCAGCGGTATCAGCAGTCCGGGGACGGCATCCCCTTCGCAGATGTGGCGGATGCTGCGGCCCCGGTCGAGCGTGCCCGCTTCGAGCGGCAGCGCGGTGTGGAGCCGTGCCACCAGGCCGAGACTCCCGGTGGGGCGCAGTGCGCGGAGCGCATCGTTGATCAGAGGTGCGGAGGCAGTGGTGTCCAGCGCGTACTGCGCGCCGCCGCCCATGAGCCGCCGGATCCGGTCGGCCAGTCCGGAGGCTCCGGCGGGCAGCGGAATCGCCCCGAACTGTTCGGCCAGTGCCAGCCGTCGGGGGTGCCGGTCGACGGCCACGGTCTGCGCGCCGGCGGCGGTGGCCGCCATCACCGCGGCCAGGCCCACGGCGCCCGCGCCGAGAACGACGAGGGTGTCGCCCGGGCCGGCGGCGAAGGTGTTCAGCACGGCTCCGGCACCGGTGAGGAAGCCGCAACCGAGCGGCCCGAGCAGTTCGACGGGCAGGGCGGGGTCGACCCGGACGGCGTTGCGGGCCGAGACGAGCGCGTACTCGGCGAAGGAGGACTGGCCGAACCACCGGGGGGCCATTGCTGCCCCGGCCGCGTCGGTGAGCCGCGGCGTGTCCTCCTCGCGTCCCCCGAAGAGGTTGAGGGAGGCGAAGGAATCGCAGTAGGCGGGGGCCGCGCCACGGCAGTTGCGGCAGTGCCCGCAGGAGTCGAAGCTCAGCACGACGTGGTCACCGACACCGATCGCGATGTCCGGGCCGCCGCCGGCCCGCACCACGACCCCGGCCCCTTCGTGGCCCAGCACCGCCGGCAGCGGGCTCCTGCCGGCCGATCGCCGGACCGCGAGATCGGTCCGGCACATCCCGCAGCCGACGATCTCGACCAGGATCTCGCCGGCGGCGGGTTCCGTCCGCAGGGCCACCTCCTCGACCGTGAACGGATCCTCGTAGGAGCGCAGCACGGCCGCCTGGAACCTCACCGTCCCGCCCCCTGCGGCCGGTGGACGACGAACGGGCGGAGGTTGCCGTACAGCCCCCACGGTCCGCCCGCCACGCCGACGCCACTGTCCTTGACGCCCGCGAAGGGCTGGGCGAGGGACAGTTCGGCGTGGTGGTTGATCCAGGCCGTGCCGCACTCGAGCCGGTCGGCCACCGCCTCGGCCCGGTCGAGGTCGGAGCCCCACACGGAGCCGCCCAGTCCGAACCGGGTGCCGTTGGCGGCGTCGACGGCTTCGTCGAGGCTCCGGTACGGCAGTACCGGCAGCACCGGCCCGAACTGCTCCTCGGTCACCACCGAGCTGTCGGGCGGGACGTCGGTGAGGACCGTGGGGGCGAAGAAGTAGCCCGGCCCGTCCAGCCGGTGGCCGCCGGCCGCCGCCCGGGCGCCGTCCGCCAGGGCCCGCCGCGCGATCTGCTCGACCCGGGCCAGCTGGGGGGCGTTGGATACCGGTCCCAACCTGGTGGCAGGGTCGAGGCCGGGCCCGACGGCGACGGCCTTGGCGCGCTCGGCGAGGGCTTCGACGACCTGGGCGTGGAGACGGGCCGGGGCGTAGACGCGCTTGACCGCCATGCAGACCTGCCCACAATTGCGGAAGGCGGCCCAGAACAGCCGGTCCGCGATCCGGTCCACTTCGACGTCGTCCAGCAGGAGGGCGGCGTCGTTGCCGCCCAGTTCCAGGGTGACCCGCGCTAGCGAGGCCGCCGCCGCTTCGGCGACGGCTCGCCCGGTGGGCACCGATCCGGTGAAGGTGACGTGGCGGATGCCGGGGTGGGAGACGAGACGGGCGCCGAGCGGTTCGCGGCCGGTGACGACGGTCAGCACGTCGTCGGGCAGGGCGGTGGCGAGGACGGACCCGAGGAACCGGGTGGCGAGCGGGGTGAAGGGTGACGGTTTGAGGACCATGGTGTTGCCCGCCGCGAGCGCGGGCGCGAACTTCGCCGCCGCGAGTTGGAGGGGGAAGTTCCACGGCACGATCGCGGCGACGGGCCCGAGGGGTCGCCAGCGGACCACGCTGTGCACGGGGCGGCCGTCGGTGATGTGCCGGGTCCTTGGGGCCAGGTCGGCGAAGTAGCGCAGACGGGCTGCCGTGCGGGCGATCTCCGCGTGCGACTCGGCCAAGGGCTTGCCCTGTTCCCGGGTGAGCAGCCGGGCGAGGTCGCCGCCGGCCGCCTCCACCGCACCGGCTGCCGCGCAGAGCGCGGTGGTGCGGGCGACGGGATCGGCGCGCCAGCCGTGCCACGCCCGGCGGGACCGGTCGACGACGGCGTCCAGCGCGTCCGGTTGCTGGTCGGGGGCCTCGTCGAAGACCTCTCCGGTGGCCGGATCGACGACGGAGAGACGCACGGCCCGATGTCCGGGGGCGTGGCCGGGCTCGGAGGTCGGCATGCCGGCGGTCAGCTCGCGGCGGTGACGCCGGCCGCGTGCTCATGGGCCTGCCGGTCCATCTCGGCCCGGAAGGCGGCCACCAGGTGCGGCCGGATGCGTCCGGCGTTGCGGTCGCCGCCCTCGCAGACCGCTCCGCGCACCCCGACGATGTCCGTGCCGATGCGGGTCAGCGGACCGAGGTCGGTCTGCCTGACACTGCCGGCGAGGGCGGCGAGCACGCCGGCGGCGTGGGCGCGACGGACGAACTCGGCGCAGGCGTCCGGCGGCACGTGGTCGAACAGTCGTGTCCCGTCCT
The DNA here is from genome assembly GCF_055564775.1 of Streptomyces sp. NPDC028991. Taxonomy (NCBI): domain Bacteria; kingdom Bacillati; phylum Actinomycetota; class Actinomycetes; order Kitasatosporales; family Streptomycetaceae; genus Streptomyces; species Streptomyces sp. NPDC028991. The sequence continues at coordinate 42,704 of NZ_JBVHVP010000021.1, forward strand.
TGACCGCCGTGTCGAGCATGGCGGCGTCGGCACCGGAGCGGGCGGCGATGTCCGGCAGGGCGAGCGGGTTGACGCAGCCGATCCGGTGGGCGTCGGCGTAACCGGAAGCGACGACGAGCGCTTCGGAACGGTGCTCCTTCACCGCCCGGACGACCGCGCGCATGACCGCGATGCCCTGGTCGGGTGTCGTGCACCCGTAGAGGCCGACCTTGATGTACGTGGCCCCGGAGACCACCGCGCCGAGCGCGGCCTGCGCCACGGTGCCGGGCTTGTACGGGACATCCCCCACGGTCGCGGACACCGGCTTGTCCGCCGGTACCGCGTCGCGGATCTCCCGGATGACCCACGGGAAGTTCGCGCCGAGAGAGCCCTCGTCGGGCTTCTTGACGTCGACGATGTCGAGATGCTCCGCCGCCTTCACGCAATCGAGAGCCTCCTCGACACCGTCCGGGGAGATGAGAAGCAACACCGTGAACTCCTTTCGCCGCCGGCCCCCGCCGAGGGGGAGGGGACCGCGGATCACCTGGTTCATGCGTCGTGCGCTCATCATTTCCGTCACTCAAGGGAACCGGGAGGGCGCACAGAGTGCCCATTGGGCGCTCATCCCCACGTACGGTGCGCCGTACATAGCGGAGCAAAACAGCCTCACTGACCACCTTTCGTCCGCGCGACCGGCGGACGCCCGCCCAGGACGTGCCCTCCAGCAGGAAGGCTCGAGTTGAGGGCAGAGACGGCTCGAGGTTGCCCTGGTCGAGTCGATCACAGAGCATTCCTGCGGGCGCGGGGGTCGACACTTGCCGCACTGGGATTTCACAGGCCGGACAGTCACTTCAGAGGTCGTTTTCGCTCGACATTTGTCCCGGAATCAGCTGTTTGGTCAGCAGCCGGACATCGCCGGCGGCGATGCGCTTGGTCACCGTGGTGAGGCCGTCGTGGTACCCGAGGTCCGCGGGCAGGACCTCCACGGCGGTGCCAGCCGCGCGGAGTTCGCCCGCGAGCTCGGAAAGGCGGTCGGCCCTTCGGGCCACCAGGCGAAGTCGCAGTACGCGCCGTCGGCCCAGCCACACTCCTCACCTGCTGCTGCCGTGCCGGGTGAGCGGCGACCACTGCGGCCAGGCGGTCGTTGATCCGGCGGGCCGTGGCCACGGCCTCGGACGGGTCCTCGATGGCCTTCACGCCGGGTGAGGTGAGCGACAGCACCTGTATGTCCACCCCGTGCTCGTCCATGTCCGCCAGCCGCAACTCCGTGAAGTCGGCGAGCCGGCGCCCCCAATCCTGCCTCCAGCCGGGGGCATCCAGGCTTCGCCCGGCCACGGGATCAGCCCCGGAACGGAGGACGCCTCTTCGACGGCGATCACCTTCATAGCGCGCCTCGGGCGGCCGGCGGCGGCTCCGGCCGACGTGGAGGTGGCGGCCTGGGCGGCGGCGGGCGGGACCGCGAGGGCTGCCGCGCCCGCGGTGGCACCGGCTGCGGCGGCCGGCAGGCGCCGCCGCGAGGTGCCCGCGGCGAGGAGGATACAGACGATCCTGTCGTCATCGTCCTGCCTTTCCATCGGTTTGTGGGAACCGGGGCGAAGCGGTGGGTGATCGGTGATCGAGCGGACCTTCGGCCGGCTGATGCAGCACCGTCGTCTGGCTCGGGACTACGAAGCCCTGCCGCGGCGACCCCAGACGATGATCCACTGGGCGACAGTTGTACCCACTACCTCGCCGCCCGGACATGACGAGGAATGACCGTGTGGACATCGCTACATCCTGCTAACGTCTGCGCCATGAAGCGCGCTGCTATGACGACGACGCCGGAGAGTGTCCCGGCGCGCTGACAGACGACCTGATCCGAAGCCCCGGGGCGAGTGCCCCGGGGCTTCGTCGTAGGCCCGGTCACTTGCTCCGCAAACCAGCAAGGGAACCGCGATGACCACCGTGCACGACCACCGCAAACTCGGCCGTGAACTGGGCCTGTTCGACACCGACCCGCTGATCGGCGCAGGCCTGCCGTACTGGCTGCCGGACGGCGCGGCTGTGAGGCACACCCTGGAGGAGTACATCCGTACCGCCGAACGGCGAGCGGGCTACCAGCACGTGTTCTCACCAGTCCTGGGCAAGCGGGAGCTGTACGAGATCTCCGGGCACTGGGCGCACTACAGCGACGAGATGTTTCCCCCGATGAACCTCGGCGGTGAGCAGGTCCTCCTGCGGCCGAGCCTGTGCCCTCATCACGCGGTGATCTACCGCTCCCGCTCCCACAGCTACCGCGAACTGCCCCTGCGCATGGCCGAGCTGGGCGGCATGTACCGCTCCGAACTCTCGGGTGTGCTCGGCGGGCTGACCCGGGTGCGGGCCATCCAGCTCAACGACGCGCACATCTTCTGCACCCTGGACCAGGTCGCCGAAGAGGCGCAGGCGGCGCTGGAGATGATCGGCCGGGCGTACGAGGCGCTCGGTATCGCCCCGACCCGTTACCGGCTCTCCCTCCCGGGTCCCGGTGGCAAGTACGTTGCCGCACCCGAGAAATGGCAACGGTCCATCACCCTGCTGACCGACGTCCTCGACCGCTCCGGTCTGCCCTACGAGGCAGCCGAGGGAGAAGCCGCCTTCTACGGCCCCAAGATCGACGTCCAGGTCACCGACGGCGGCGGCCGGGAGTCCACCCTGTCCACCGTCCAGGTCGACTTCCACCAGCCCGAGCAGTTCGACCTGCACTACGTCGGCGCGGACGGCGCCAAGCACCGACCCATCATGGTCCACCGCAGCATCATCGGCAGTGTGGAGCGAGCCGTCGCCCATCTCATCGAACAGCACGGCGGTGCTTTCCCCGCCTGGCTCGCCCCCACTCAGCTGGTCATTCTCCCGATCTCCGACACCGAACTGCCGAACGCCGCAGCCCTCGCCCAACGCTGCATCCGTCTCGGACTGCGTGCCCGGATCGCGGGGCCGGGCCGCGGCAGCCTGGGCGCCCGAATCCGAGAGGCCCGCCTGGTTCCCTACCAAGCCGTCATCGGCGCCAAGGAGGCCGCTGACGATCACGTCGCACTGCGCTTGCGTGACGGACGCCGATTCGACCCGCAGCCGGTCAGTGACGCACTCACCCGCATCAGCACTCTCGTCGGGGCCCACAGCACCGACCTGTGGGCCGACGCCACCTCGTAACAGGCGTCGTGTTCAGCGCCTGCTGCCGCCCGCGCGAGGAGACTGGTGATCTCCGCGATGGCGTCGCACGAGGGCTTGAAGTGACGGCGGAGGACGTTCTCCGGCCTTCTCGTGTCTCGACCTGGCCATCAGCATCAGCAGGCTGGCTCGGGCCTCGACAGGCTGGGCGAGGCCCGAGCGACGGTATTCCCGCACCTCGCCCGGCGCGGCACCGGGCACGGCTCCGGCCTGGGCGTGTACCGCTGGGTCGTGGAAGGAATGATCGCGCTGCTGCACTGGTTCCGCCCCCTGCGCATCCGCTGGGAGATCCGCGACGACCTCCACCACGCGTTCGTCCACGCGTTCGTCACCCTCGGCTGCGCCGTCATCTGCTGGCGACGACTGCGCACCACACTTCGTGGAGAGTAGGGGCAGGCGTTGGGCTCCCAGGTGATGGCTTGCTCGATGCGTCCGAACGCATGCGTGGCAGTTGGGCCCGCGCGGCCTCACATCCGGGATCTCAGCACGTCCACCTCGCAGCCCGGCGCGAAGGGGTCGAAGCCCTGCTCGACCAGCGGGCGAACTGCCAGCAGGCTTCGCAACGACGACCACGCCCGGAACACGTCGAGGTCGATGTCGGTGCCATAGCCGGCGAGGAAGTCGTCGAGGTGCTCCTCATGTCCGAGTATGAAGGTGGCGAGGTCGTACAGGGCATCTCCCTGGCCCGCCTCGGACCAGTCGATGATGCCGGTGACCTCGTCGCCGTCGACGAAGACGTGCGCGATCTGCAGGTCGCCGTGCGTGAACGCCGCAGTCCACGGCCGCAGCGCGGCCTCGGCGACTTGGCAGTTGCGGGCGACCAGGTCGGCTGGCAGGACGCCGTTCGTCACGAGCAACTCGCACTCGTCGGCGAGCTCCCCCGTCAACTCGTCGATGCTCCGGCCAGCCCGGCCAGGCCAGGGCGGCAGCGGCGCGTCGTGCAGCTTCCGGATGGCGGCGCCCGCCGCGGCCCACGCCGCCGGCGACCCGGTCGCCGGCCCGCCGAGGCGCCCAAGCGTCGTGCCCGGGAGTGCGGCGGTCGCGAGCACCGGCGGCTTGCGCCACAGGACCTCCGGTGTCGGAACCGGCGCGAGGGACATCGCCTCGACCTCGACATCGATGCGCGCCCGATCGGCGTCCACCTTCAGGAACACGTCGCCGACGCGCAGAGTCGCGCGCTCGGAATGGGCGACGACGACTTTGACCTCATCCATGGGCGACCAGTATCCCCGGCCCGATCGCCGGCGTCGCCGGGTTTATCGCTGTCGATGCCGTGCAGGTTCAGGAACCCGTTCGTGACGCGATACGGCGCGTCCGGAAGTACCACGTCAACGTGCCGACACGCCTCGATCACCGCGACCCGCTCCGCCATCGTCATGATGGGCCTGCGCTTGTACCTGGCAACGACCTCGTCCGAGAGCACCCCGACGATCAGTCGCTCCCCGAAGGCCCGCGCAGCCCTGCGCAGCGCGACGTGCCCCGAGGGGGGAAGAGGTCGCCGACCATGTCGACGTAGACGTTTCCACGATCAGCCATGCCTGGTGCCGGCTGGGGCGGCATGCGCCCCTACACCCGTGTCGTGATCTCGATCAGTTCGGCACCCTGGAGTACGTGCAGGGGGAACCGCCACAGTTGGCCCTCCCAGGTGCCGGCATAGACCAGGCCGTGGACGCCGTCCAGCGCGATGCCGAGCGGAGAGAAGGCGCCGCTGGCCTTGACCGCCTCGCGTTCCCTGCCGGTGGCCAGGTCGACCGTGTACAGGACGTCGTTCCAGTGGTCGGTGACGTACGCCTTGCCCGCACCGTCGAGTGCGATGCCGCCGCTCCGCCGCTGGGAGGATCCGGGCATCGTCTGCGGTTCGACGGGTGCGTCGCCCTGGAGGTCGACCTGCCGCATGCTCCCCTCAGTGTCCCTGTTGCCGGTGTACGCCTTTCCTCCCCCGTCCAGTGCCACCGCGGAGGTGGAGGCTCCCAGGCCGCGGGAAATCAGCTCGGGTTGCGCTTCCGGCTGTAGGGCGACCTTGTACAGATTCCCGTCGAAGGAGGTGACGTAGGCCTTCTTGGCCGTGTTGTCCAGGGCGATGCCGCAGGCGGAGGGGATCGTGGCGGTCACCTCGATGCGGCCGTTGGACAGGTTCACCCGCAGCAGACGGCCAGAAGCACCGCTGTTGTCGGTGATGTAGGCACTGCCGTCTCCGTCCAGCGCCAGGCCGCTGGGTACGCCGAGACTGCCTTTCGAGTCGTCGCTGGTGATGATCTGGCGTTTGGTGTTGGTGGTGAGGTCCACGCTGTACAGCTTGCCGTCATTGGTGACGGCATACGCCTTGCCGAGCGAGGGGTCCACTGCGACGCCCAGGACGAGTCCCGTCATCCCGCGGGCAACCAAGACCGCGCCCTCGGTTTGGTAGGAGACTCCGTTCAGCCTCCTTTTCGCTTCCTCGCTGACGCTCGGCTGGTCCTCGTCGCTGATCTTCGCCGCTTGCCGGAAGGGTTCCTGCGCGGCCGAGGATGCCGAGGTCGACGCCGCCATACCGGACGCCGCCGCGGGATCCTCGCTGACCTGGCGTTGGTCGTCGGCCACCGTCTGGAAATTTCTGAAATGAGGGCCGAGGAAACTGCTCATCACGTGCAGCGCGCCATGCGCCGTCTGACGCGGGTGCCACGGATCGCGGCCAGCCTCCAGTTCGTGCACGAACGCCGAGACGTCCCCCGAGACGCTCTCCTCGTCCTCGTCCCAGCCGCCGCTCCCGGCGCCGGGGGTGCACCCCCTGAGCGCCTCGGTGGACCTCTCGGCGTCGCCGGCCCGGTCCTTGCCGCTGCCGAAGCCGTTGGCGAAGGCGGACTTGGAGTTGGGCCGGCCTTTCTTGCCGCTGTTGTTGGAGCCGTCGCCGTCAGGCATGGGCTTCTCTCCTCTTCTCGGTGAGCGCAAGGTCAGCTCTTGTAGAACGGCGCTTCCTTGTCGGTTCCTTCGCTGGTGCCGTCGCCGAGCTGGAGTTTCTCCAGCTCGAATACCTCGGCCTCCCCGGCGAGGACGGAAACGATTTCCGCCTCCCCCTTCCGGGTGAGGTACTCCTTGCCGTCCCCGATCAGTTCGAGGATGTCGACCGCCCGCGCGACGACCTGGTAGTAGTCGCTGTCCGGAGTTTCTCCGCTTCTGCCGCGGGTCTGTGCGCGGGTCCGCGCCGTGACGTCCTCTACCCCCTCGATACCGGTGATGCTGCGGAATTCCACCGGCTCCTCGTAGTACAGGGCGACCCACCCGCCGAAGGTGACGGGGAGTTCGTAGTCGAACTTGCTCACCTTCCGTCGTTGCGTGGCCCTGACGACCGCCCGGCTTCCCACCGTCCCGCTGACCGAGAACGAGCCCTTGAACTGGGTGGTGAACGAACCGCTCACGGAGGCGCTGATGCCCAGCATCAACTGTGCCGAGAGCTCTCCGGTGCCCGTGGCGGTAGCCGTGGCCGTCGTCGTGCTTGCCGCTTGGGCCTGGGACGCCACGTCAACGCCCTGATTGTCCCTGCTGTTCTTCAGGGTGATCGTCTTGGACTCGCTCGCCGACATGCCGCTCTGCAGTTGCTGCTGCAGCGACGCGGTGCTCTTCGCCCCGAACGTGAGCTGCGCCTGTCCTTGCAGCGACCAGCTGATCGCGTTGGAGACCGAGAACTCGAAGCCGGCGGTCCACGTCACCGGCCGGGGGTCCGTCCGGTTGACGAACGTGTTCTCGTAGATCACGTCGGGAGGGGGCTGCTGGATATCGCTGCGCTCCTCGATGAGCGGCACCCCCATGTTCATGTAGGTGGTCCACCCGTGCTCGTGCGCTGAATCCCCCCGAGGAAAGGCGCCGTACGTCACCTTGTTGATGGAGAACCCCACAGGAGCGATCCACCGGTCCTGCTCGCCGTCGGACTTCTTCTTCACCTTCCCCCTCACCCTGTTCCACTTCACCTCCACCTTCTCCCAGTCATCGGGCTTCTCATCCTGCTGGCTATTTTTCTCCCACTCCTTCCATTTCCTCAGGATCGGGGGCGGCTCACTGGTGAGAATGTCGAGTTCCCTCTGGTTCTTCCGTGTCAGCGGGTGGCGCATGAACCTGGTGGGCTTGTAGGTCTTTCCCACCACGTGTTCACGGCCCTCGTCGGTGGAATCGTCGGTGGAGGTTCCGGCTGCCGAACTGTTGCTCATGGCCTTCGATCCTCCTTGTGCGGCAAAAATGCTGCACTTCGCTGTTCCCGGATCACGTCTACGAGTTTTGCTACCCGGGCGTGACGGGCGGCATCCGTGCACGCCCGCCGCACCAAGGGGCGTCCGGAGGCAAGGCACAGTACTAAAAGCGCGCCGGTGTTTACCGGATCACCGGATTATCAGATAGTGCGGGGCCTGGTGGCGAAGTGCCTGCATGACGGTGTCCGCTTGGTGGCCGACTGCGAGTGCTGTGCCTCGTTGCTCACGCAGTTCTTCCATCTCCCTGTCGCGCAGCGAGCGGGCGTCCAGGCCGTCGCGGAGGCGGGCGCCCAGTTCGCCGGCGCGTAGCGTGCGCAGGTGAGATGGCCGAGCTGTTCTGCTCGCTCAGCTTCCTCGCGTACACCCGAACCCACGGATCCCGTGCCCTGACGCACACCGGCGGACCCTTGGATTCGCACGGCAGGAACTTCGGTCTCCGCGAACTCACGGGGTTCTGTGCGACATCCCGTGAGTTCTCCTGAGCGCCGCCGTGCTCACGTCGTGACCAGGGCTGCCGCCTCCGCTCCGGGACCGCTCCGCGACCTGATACGACATCGGGATTCCTGAGGCGTACTCACCGGTTCTGACCGATCGCCGGTCAGGAGGGAGGCGAGGAGGCCCGGAACCAAGGCTCCGCCGCCGCGTCGGCTCACACGGAGGCGGCCCCGGACGAGGGCGACGTGGAGTTCGGGGACACCGCTGTCTCCTCCGCGACAGGGACCGGGCTCGGCAGGGTCTCGCGGTGGGCGCGGGCGACGGTCACCATCCTGTCGAGGGTGTCTCGCGCCCGCAGGAGGTCGTCGATCTGTGCGGTGATGCGCTCACGCTCGCGGGCCATCCGTGCCAGCGTGGCGTCGGAGTTGTGTTTGCTCGGGGAGTCGCGGCATGGCATGAGTTCGGCGATGGTGCTGCTGGAGAGGTCGGCCGCGTACAGGCCCTGGATGAAGTGGACGCGGTCCACGTCGTTTTCCGTGTACTGCCGTTGTCCGCTCGGCGTGCGGGTACTGGTGAGCAGTCCCCGCTGCTCGTAGTAGCGCAACGACCGCACACTCACTCCCGAGCGTGCGGCGAGTTCCCCGATCCGCATGCCGCCTCCTGCGGGTTCTCCCATTTGCCTCTGACACCGGTGTCAGGTTTTAGCGTACCCATGCGCTTCGGCGACCGGAGCGCATGGGTACACGAGGAGAACCGACATGCCGTCCCTTTTCAGCAGTTACCGCCTGGGCGGGCTGACCCTGCCCAACCGGACCGTCATGGCCCCCATGAGCCGTGTCCGGGCCGCCGCCGGCGGTCTGGCCACCCCCTCGATGGCCAGCTACTACGCGCAGCGCGCCACGGCCGGGCTGATCGTCACGGAAGGCGCCCAGCCCAGCCTGGTCGGACAGTCCAACCCGGGCACACCCGGCCTGCACACCGACGAGCAGACGGATTCCTGGCGACAGGTGACCGACGCGGTCCACACCAACGGCGGACGCGTCTTCGCCCAGATCATGCACGGCGGCCGGGTCTCGCACCACGAGACCACGGGCCTCCAGCCAGTCGGCCCGTCGGCCGTATCCGGCGAGGGCAGCGTATTCACCCCGAACGGCCCTCAGCCGATGCCCGTGCCACGGGCGCTGGAGACCGACGAGGTCCCCGAGCATGTCCGGTCCTACGCCGACGCCGCCCGCCGTGCCGTGGACGCGGGCTTCGACGGGGTCGAACTGCACGGCGCCAACGGCTACCTGATCTCCCAGTTCCTGTCCTCCAACGCCAACCTGCGCGACGACCGCTACGGAGGCTCGGTCACCAACCGGATCCGTTTCGCCGTGGAGGCGGCCGCTGCCACCGTCGAAGCCGTGGGCGCCGCCCGTACCGGCATCCGCCTGTCGCCCGGCGGCGGCATCTGGGGCGTCGCCGAGGACGACGCAGCCGAACTGAACACCGCTCTGCTGACGGAACTGGCCCGTCTCGACCTCGCCTACGTACACCTGGAGGCCACTACCGACGAGGAGACCCTCCTCCGACTGCGCAGGACCTGGCCGGGCACCCTCATCGTCAACCCCACCATGCCCGGCGGCCCGAAGCAGACCGGACAGGCGGAAGCCGACCACTGGCTGGGGCTGGGCGCCGACCTGATCGCCTTCGGCCGCGGCTTCCTCGCCAACCCCGACCTGGTAGAGCGCCTGCGCTCGCGCCTGCCCATCGCGCCCGCCGACGAGGACACCTTCTACCAGGGCGGCGACGCCGGGTACATCACCTACCCGACGTACCAGCACACGGCCTGACCGTCGCACCGCAGGCAACGGCCGTGGACGTCACGCGACAACCGCGCCGCGCGTGCTTGTCCTGGAGCGGCGGGGTGCGCTCCATCGGCGTGGCGTGTCCGTTCAGTGGCCGCCGGTCAGGGGAGCGTGGTGGCGGTGCGGGCGCCGGTGACGCGGAGCAGGTCCAGTTTTCCTGCCTCGCTGCTTCCGGTCGCTGCCGTGTAGGTGACCATGCGCAGGTCTGCGCCGGGGACGATGAGGACGTCGCAGTCGAGCAGTATGTCGCCGATCTCGGGATGCCGGATCGTCTTGCGGTCGGTCGTGTGCTGGGCGGCGGCCGTCTGTGTGGCCCAGTGGTGAGTGAAGGCGTCGGATGCTTCTCGTAGTTCTTGTACGAGACGGTCGAGCCGGGTGTCCTTGGGGTAGCGGGACACGGCGTCTTTGAGGTCGTCGACGATCGACTCGGCGAAGGCGCCCTGTCCGCGCTCGGACTGGACGGGAAGCATGGCGGCATGTGCGGGGCCGTTGCCGAAGAGTGCGCGGGCGAGGTTTCGTTCGCCGGTCGGGAGGGTGGCGGGGTCGCCGTGCAGGGCGCTCCACGTGCTGTTCCACCACACGAGGGTCCAGTCGGCGGTGAACACCCCGATCGGTATGTCGCCCAGGCGCGTGGCGAGCCGTTGGATGCTGGGGGGCACGTGGGTGCCGACCGTCCCGTCCTGGGGCGGCAGGTGCCCGGCGCTTCGGTACAGCTGGTCGCGTTCGGCGCGGGAGAGCTGAAGGGCCCGGGCGAGGGCGCCGACGACCTGAGGCGAGGGGTTCTTGGCGCGTCCCTGTTCCAGGCGCAGGATGTAGTCGACGGAGAGCCCGGCCAGCTGTGCGAGTTCCTCGCGGCGCAGTCCCGGGGCGCGACGGCCGGCCGTCGGGGCAAGGCCGGCGTCGGCCGGGGACAGCCGGTCGCGCCAGGCGCGCAGGAGTGCGGCGAAGGGGGAACGGGAGGAAGCCATGGGTCCATTGTCGCCGAGCGGCGCCGGATGAGCCTGGGTACTGCCGGTCCTGGTGACGGGGACGGCACTGGCTGGGGACGGCGCCACCGGCGAACGTGGAGATGCGCCCGGGCCGGGCGCCATCGGTTGACCAGTTGAGGAGCCTTCCATGAAGCACACCCTTGTGATGACGGGCGCGAGCCGCGGGATCGGCCGCGTCGCCGCGGAGCACATCCTGCGCCGGTCGCCGCACGCGCACCTCCTGGTCGTGGCCCGTGGCTCTTCCGGCGCGCAGCTCGCCGCGGAGCTCGGCGCGGGCGGGCACACGGTCTCACACGTTTCGGCGGACCTCGGCTCGCCGGCCAGCGTCCGCTCGGCCGCATGCGAGATCCGCGACCGGCTCGACCGCGGTGACCTGCCGCCGCTGCGCGGCTTCGTGGGCAACGCGGGCATGCAGTACACGAACGCGCTGACCGAGGGGCCCGACGGGTTCGAGGCCACCTTCGCCGTCAACGTGCTCGCCAACCATTTGTTCGTCCGACTGCTCCAGGACCGCTTCACCGCTCCCGCCCGGATCGTGATCACCGCCAGCGACACCCACTTCGGCGACTTCAAGCACAACATGGGCATGGTGCCCGGCCCAGCCTGGAAGACCCCGGACGTCCTCGCCCGCACGGGCGCCTTCCCCAAGCCGGACACCGCGGCCGCCGGGCGCACCGCGTACTCGACGAGCAAGCTGGCCGCGATCTACCTGGTTCACGAGTACGCGCGCCGGCTGCCGGCCGGGATCGACGCCGTCGCCTACAACCCGGGATTCGTCCCCGGCACCGGCCTCGCCCGCAACGCAGGTCCCGTCGCCCGGTTCGCGATGCGCCGCATCATGCCGGTGATGACCCTCACCCCGTTCGCCACCAGCCGCGGTGCCGCGGGCCGCTACCTCGCCGACGTCGTCCTCGGCACAACCCAGGCCCCGACCGGCTCCTACGTCGACCGCAGCCGTGCGGACCGCTCGTCCCAGGAGTCCTACGACCCGCAGCGCGAAGGCGAGCTGTGGGAGGCCGCCGAGCGGTTCACCACAGCGCACGCAACCATGGCGGACACGTACTCGGGCGACGCGACGGACGGTTCACCCCGATAGATCGAGCAACGACCGAATGACCCAACGTCACCCACAAGACGCCCGCCATGAAGCACTGACCGCGCGGCCCTCGAAGGCGGCGTCCGAGCCTGGCTCGCCGGCTGGCACGTCGAGAGGCACCTCACGAAACAGCTCCCGGCCGCCCTGCTTTGCGGCCTTCTCCACGGCCTGATCTCCTCAGCAGGTCACGACAGGAGATCGCCCGGTGCCCGCTCAAAACAGTTCCAGGTCCCCACCGCTGGTGTCCGCGATGACTGGCCGGAATTGGGCGGGGAGGCCGTCCAGGCGGTCGGGACCGGCCGCGGCGGCCACGGCAGGGGCCGTCTCGGCCAACCAGGCACGAAACCGCTCGGTGGCTTCTCGGTAGGGGACTCGCGCCAGGACACGGTGCTCGCCGGAGGGGCAGAAGTCGACGGCGACAGTGAGCAGGCAGGAACGGGGTGCGTTCTGACTGCCCGTCCATGACACGCGCAGGAGACCACAGGGCTTGCGCCCGCGCGGGGCGCGGTGGGTCGGGCGCAGCGATCGGCAGGCTATGTAGGCGGTCCATGCCGCGAGGTGCGCCAAGGGCAGGGTGGTGCGTGCGCGGCAGCCGGGGCAGCGGTGCCAGTGGCGGAGCCAGTCGTCGGTGTCGGTGTGGAAGAGGCGTGTGTAGCGGTTCGCCACGCGGATGTCGTTGCCGTACAGGTGGTCGGGGCGTTCCTGGGTGTTGCAGGACTGGCAGACGGGGGCGCGGACGTAGCCGTGTTCGTGGCAGTGGTCGAGGACGGTGGCGGGCGCAGTGCGGCACACGGCGCACGCCCACCCGGCCACCCTGCGGGAGGTACCGGGCTTCCTGCTGAGCACCGAGTAGAGCTGGCCTTCCAGCTCTTTGTCGTACGGGCGAAGTGCGGCAGTGCGGCCGTCGGGGCTCGTCGTCTGCCGACCGCCGGCGTCTCGGACCTGCGGGGGGTGGGAGGGCGACTCGGTGACGGCTGCGCTCGCCTGGCCAGTCCGCGCGGCTTGCACCCACCGCGTTTCGGCGTGCTCGGCAGCGTCCAGCAGCCTGACCACGGCGCGCGGCAGCCACCATGTGCGCTGCGCCCCGTCGCGGGTCCGCTGCACGAGTATCTGTCGCCAGTCGATCCCCGCCAGGGTGTACGGCCGGCCGACTTCGCGTCGCGCTGCCCGCTCGGGGCCGCCCAGCTCCTGCAGTTCCGCTGCGATGCGCCGGCGCCAACGCAGCGCCGTTTCCTCGTTGCCCTCCTGCCGCGGAGCCCCACGAAACGGACCGATGCGGACCAGGTCCCGCCGATCCACCCGAACCGCGTTCAGGTCCGCGGCCGCCCGGCGCACCTCAGCCTCCGGAACACTCCGCCGGCCGCCGCTCGTCCTCACCGTCGCCAGCACATGGCCGCCGAGCAGGACGTACCCCGGCCGGGCACCGGTAGGAAAGCAGGTGAAGGCCCCGGAAACCGTCGGCACGTCACTGTCGGCCGTCAGATCGACCCACAGAGCGTCCGCGGCGACCAGGGTGATCAGGCCGTCCGTGCGACCGGGCATGACACGCTCTGACATACGGACAGGCTACTGAGATTGAACTCGTGGTGCCGCTGGGTCACTCGGGTGGGTCTGGTCTCATGGTCAGGCGGCCCCGGCGAGGGCGACCGAGTCCTCGCGCTCATTGGCGCTGGTGCCGCTCGGCCTGCCGGCCACCTCGCACCGCGAGGCGGTACCGGCGGCGCAGGGGTGAGAACCGGTGAGCGACGCAATAACGCGACGGAGCGGCCGAGTTGAACTCCACCGGCGCGAGCAGAGAAAGGCCAGGACCGTGAAGTACCGGGTGCTGTCGCTGATGTCCAGGCCGTCGGCCTCCCGCAGCCGGCGCAGCAGCTCGGTGCGGCCGGCGGCGGTCAGGCTCAGAGTGTGCCGCTGGGCGGCGGAGGCGCCCGGATCGGCTCTGCGGTCGAGTAGCCCGGCCTTGACCAGGCGGTTGATCGCCGGATAGAGGCTGCCGTCGCTGACCGGACGGGCATCCCGGACAAGTGCGCTATCCGGCGGCGCAGTTGGTACGGGTAGGTCATCATCACGGGCACCCTCACCAACTACACCACTCCGGCGTAGGAGGACGGGGACAGGGCGAACGTTGCCTGATGCGGCACTTCCACCGCGACGGTTCACGTCCTGGCTCTTGTGCCCCGGACGACCACCGGCTCGTCCACCGGCTCGTCGGACGGCTCGTCGGACGGCCCGTCGACGACTGTCGGCGCGCACAGGCGCGGTCAGCGTTCGGAGTCCTCATCGCGCTCGGGCCGGTCGTGTTCGTGGAGGGGGGTGCCCTCGCGCGCGAGGCGGTCCGCGAGTTCGTCGCGGAGCAGCGAGTCCCGGTCGAGGCCGTGGGTGCGGTAGGCGGTGCGGCCGATGATCTGGCTGGTGATCGGGGCGGTGAGCAACTGGAACAGGGCGACGAGTAGCAGGACCGGGGCATGGCGCAGGGGCATCTGTACCGCCGCCCCCACCAAGATGAGCAGCAGTCCGAGCGTCTGGGCCTTGGCTGCCGCGTGGAGGCGGCTTCCGGTGTCCGGGAAGCGGAGCAGGCCGACGGCTCCGAGCAGGCAGAAGCCCGCGCCGGTGAGGAACAGGACGGCGGTGAGCCCGTCACGGGCGGCGGTCATCGCATGCCTTCCCGTTTCTCGATGAGGTGGGCAGCCGTCACCGAGCCGATGAAGGCCAGCAGGGCGAGCACGACGATCACGGGAACGGCGGTGGTGTCGTCACGCGCCGCCATGCCCACGGCGATTGCGGCGATGGCCATGGTCACGAGGACGTCGAGCGCCATGATGCGGTCGAGGGCGCGCGGACCGCGGATGAGGCGCTGCAAGGTGAGCAGGCCGGCCGCCGCGATCATGGCCAGCGTGGCGCCGTGGACGATGGTCATGGCTTCCTCCTTCGGATGGGCGGTGCGGTGTCGTCCTGAGGCTCGGGGTCCGATCCGTGTTGGCCGGCGCTCCGACGGTGGCCGACGGCCCGTGCCACCCGGCGTTCCACGGCCTGTACTCCATTTCGGCGACGGGTGATGTCATGCCGGTCGCGGACCGGCAGGGCGTGTACGTACAGACGTTTGCGGCGCCGGTCGATCTCTGCCACGAGGGTTCCCGGGGTCATGGTGGTGAGCTCGGCGACGGCTGTGATGAGCAGGTCGCTGTCGACGTGGAGAGGAACTTCGATGATCGCCGAGGAGGTTCTCCTGCCGTGGCGGACGACCTGCCAGGCGACCGTGGTCCCCGACGCGACGAGGTCCGTCAGCAGATGCACAAGCACTCGTGCGACGGGCAACGGCCTGGGTACGGCTCCGGGCAGGACTGCGGGCAGTGGGAAGGCCAGGACCACGGCGATGGCGACGAGCAGGCCGCCGATGACGACGACCGCTCCCGTGGATCCCCACAACAGGATCCACAGGAGCCACAGCCAGCCGATCATCGGCAGGTGGCGCAGGCCCCGGCGGACCCTGTCGGGAGAGCTGAAGGTGGGCGTCACCGGTCCCCCTCCCCCAGTACGGCGGACTGATAGGCGCGCGGGTGCAGCAGGTCGTCGGCGGCTCGTTCACCGAGACGGGCGAGGGGGCCTGCGCACACGGCGATGGCGACTCCGGTCGCCGCCATGCCCGCGGTCGCGCCGAGCATGAGCCGGGTCCCGGACGGGCGGGCGTGCCGGGCACCCGGTGGCCGTACGGGCCGTGCCTGCCCCGGGTCCGGCGGCCGTCCCATGAAGGCCGCCGTGGCTACGCGGGTCATGGCGTACAGCGTCAGCAGGCTGGTGAGCAGGGCGACCGCGGCGAGGGTGTACGCCGTCGGCCCTCCCCGGCCGACTCCCGCCTGGAGCAGGGCCAGCTTGGCCACGAAGCCGGAGAAGGGCGGGATGCCGGAGAGGCTCAGAGCGGGGACGGCGAACAGCACGACGACCAGCGGACCGGGCGGGGTGCGCCTCGCCATGCGGTGGAGTGCGGCGGTTCCCGCTCGGCGCACCGTGAGACCCGCGACGAGGAACAGGGCCGCCTGGACGACGATGTGGTGCACGACGTAGAGGATGGTGCCGGCCAGTCCCCGGGTGTCGAACAGCGCGAGGCCGAACAGCATGAAGCCGATGTGGCTGACGAGCGTGAAGGCCAGCAGCCGGTTGAGGTCGTCCTGGGCGATGGCGCCGAGAACGCCGACGATCATGGTGATGATCGCGGCGCAGGCAAGCAGGGTCCACACCTCGGTGCGGGGGAAGAGCAGCGTCTGGGTGCGCAGCAGGGCGTACACGCCGACCTTGGTCAGCAGGGCGGCGAACACGGCGGTGATCGGCGCGGGCGCGGTGGGATAGCTGTCGGGCAGCCAGAAGTGCAGTGGCACGATCGCCGCCTTGATGCCGAGAACGGCCAGGAGCAGCAGGGCGAGTGCCGAGCGCAGGCCGTCGGGCAGTTCCGCGAGCCGTGGGCCGAGCTGCGCCAGCGTCACGGTGCCGGTGGCCGCGTACACGAGAGCGACCAGGGTGAGGAACAGCAAGGAGGAGGTCAGGCTGACGATCGTGTACGTCATGCCGGCCCGGGTGCGCTTCTCGCCCGCGTCCAGGGTGATCAGGACGTAGGAGGCGGCGAGCATCACCTCGAAGGCGACGAAGAGGTTGAACAGGTCACCGGTGAGGTAGGCCAGGCTGACCCCTGTGACGAGCAGCAGGTAGGCGGGGTGGAAGACCGCCGCAGTGCGCCGGCGCTCCTCGGCGGTGCCCTGGCCGATGGCGAAGACCAGCACCGCCAGCGCCACCAGCGCCGACACGGTGAGCAGCAGGGCCGACAGCCGGTCGGCCACGAGCGGGATGCCCAGGGGCGCGGGCCAGCCGCCGACCTGCAGGGTCTGGGGACCGCGCCGGTCGGCCAGAACGAGGAGCGCCGCGCCGCAGGCCACGACTCCTGTGAGGACGCCGATACTGAGCCCGCGCACCATCGCGCGGGACATGCCCAGCAGAGACAGACCGGCACCGAGAGCCGGCAGCAGGACGGGCAGTGCGAGCAGGGCCGCCGTCATCGGTCTCCTCCCGTCGCGGGATCGCCGGCAGTCCGGTCGGGCCCCGGGGCGGCCTCGCCGCGTTCGCCGGCGGTGCCGATGCGCCGGTCCTCCACGTCGTCGCGCACCTCGTCGTGCCCGGAAAGGCGCCAGGACCGGTACGCCAGGGCCACCAGAAAGGCTGTGAGCCCGAAGGTGATCACGATCGCCGTCAGCGCCATGGCCTGGGGCAACGGATCGGCCATCCCCGCCGGGTCCGTGTCCTGTCCTTTCAGCACCGGTGGCCGGCCGGGCGTGCCCCCGGCCACCAGGAGCAGCAGGTTGGTCCCGTGGCCCAGCAGGATGAACCCCAGAACGATCCGCATCAGGGAACGCTGCAGCATGAGGTAGAAGCCCACGGCGAACAGGCCCCCGACCACCAGGGACATCGTCACGTCGATCGGGTTCACCGCGGCTCGCCTTTCTTCTCGGCGCCGGCAAGGGCCGGGGCCACGTCCGCTGCGGGTTCGTCCTGACCGAGCGAGACGCCCACCGCCGACAGCAGTTTGAGGATGACGCCGACGACGAGCAGGTAGACGCCCATGTCGAAGAACAGGCTGGTGGCGAACTTGACCGTGCCCACCAACGGCGGGTGAAACGTCACCACCGCGCTCTCCAGCGGCGCGCCGCCGAGAATCAGCGGGAACAGCCCCACGGCGGCGGCGAGCAGCAGTCCCGATCCCGCGACCCCGCCCGCGGACACCCGTACGGCCGCCCCCAGGTCCGCCCGTCCGCCGACCAGGTAGCGCAGCACGAATGCCTGGCCCGCGACCAGGCCGCCGGCGAATCCGCCACCAGGACGGTAGTGCCCGGAGAACAGCAGGAACAACGACAGCACCAGGATCGAGGGGAACAGCAGCCGGGTGGCCACCTCCAGCAGCACCGAACGCTCGCCCCCGGGCCGCTCTCCCGCACCGGGCAGCCAGGTCTGCACCGGTTGGTCCCAGTGCGCCGCCGGGAACGGACCGCCGCCTTCACCGTCAGGAGCCCTCCGCCCGCCGCGCCCGCCCACCCGGACCAGGCTGACGACCCCGACGGCGGCCACCAGCAACACCGAGATCTCACCCAGCGTGTCCAGCGCGCGGAAGTCGACCAGGGTCGCGTTCACGATGTTGTCGGCGCCCGCCTCCGCCATGCGGTCCGCGTATCCCGCGGAGACCGGCGGAGCCGGGCGCGCGGCGGACGCCGCCAGGGCGAAGCAGGTGACGAGGACGCCGACCGCGCCGGCCACCACGGCCCGCACGAGGCGCACCCTGGCCATCGTCCGTCCAGGGCTGAACCGCGCCGGCATCCGGCGCAGCACCAGCACCACCACGACCAGCGTCATCGTCTCCACGAGGAACTGCGTCAGCGCCAGGTCCGGCGCGCCCCGCACCACGAACACCCCGGCCACCCCATAGCCGACCGCGCCTGCCAGCAGGATGCCCGTGAGCCGGTGCCGGGTGGCCACCACGGCCGCTGCCGCCGTCAGCACCACCACCGCCAGCAACGGTTCGGCCGGGGACCACCACGGCCGCGGGGAGCCCAGCGAAGGGGCCGCTGCCGCCAACGCCGCGCCCGGCACCACCACCACGGTCACCAGAAGCACCGTCAGATAGAGCGGCAGCGAGCCGACCTGCGTACGCCGGGTCACGGCCAGGGCCAGCCGGTCAACAGCCGCGACAGTACGGTCGAACGCGGCCTGCACGTCCGGCAGACGGCGCGTGGCAGGCAGCGAGCGCCTGACCAGATGCAGCAGACCGCCCAGCGCCAGGCTCAGCGCCGACAGACCCAGCACGGGTGTGAATCCATGCCACAACGCCGGCTCGTACGGCCCCTGATCGCCGGGCCGGTAGACGTTGGCGTACGCGTCGACGACGGCCGCCGTGCCCGCGTATCCCACCCCCAGCGCCAGGCCCGCGCCCGACAGCACGGCCACCGGCGCGACAAACCCCGCCTCCGGGCGCTCGGCCTCGGTCACCACCCCACCGGGGCGCCCTCCGAAGGCCCCATGCAGGAACCGCGCCGCGTACGCCACGGTCAGCGCGGAGCCGACCGTCAGCACCACCGTCATCTGTCCGTGCCCGTCGAGTCGGGTGCCGTGCAGGAACGCCTCGAAGTACGCTTCCTTGCCCAGGTAGCCGACCAGCGGCGGAAGACCGGCCATCGAGGCCGCGGCGAGCACGGCGGCCCCGCACAGGACGGGCAGGCGGCGCCACAGGCCCGACAGCTCCCGGATGTCCCGGGTCCCCGTCTGGTGGTCCACGATCCCGACGGTCAGGAACAGCGCCGACTTGAACGCCGCGTGTGCGAGCAGCATGACCTCACCGGCCAGCGCCCCGGTCCGGGTGCCCGCCCCGAGCAGGGCCATGAGCAGGCCCAGTTCGCTGATGGTGCCGTAGGCCAGCAGCAGCTTCAGGTCGGTCTCGCGCAGCGCCCGCCACGCGGCCAGCACCATCGAGGTCAGCCCCACCGCGAACACCATCGGCCGCCACGGCTCCACCTCCGCCAGTGCGGGTGCCAGCCGGGCGACCAGGTAGACACCGGCCTTGACCATCGCCGCCGCGTGCAGATAGGCGCTCACCGGCGTGGGAGCCACCATGGCCGCGGGGAGCCAGCCGTGCAGCGGCATCTGCGCGGACTTGGCGAACGCTCCGACCAGGATCAGCACCACCGCGACGGACACCATCCCGCCCCTGGGCGGTTCGGCGACGATCGCGGAGATCCGGTACGTACCGGCCGTCTGCCCGAGCACGACGAAGCCCAGCAGCATGGCCAGGCCGCCGGCCGTCGTCACCAGCAGCGCGTGCCGGGCGGCGCGCCGCTCCTCCGCCGCCTCGCCCCGCCCCGCGATGAGCAGGTACGAGGCGACGGTGGTCAGTTCCCAGAAGACGTAGAGGACGAAGAGGTTGTCGGCGAGGACGAGCCCTGCCATCGCCCCGGCGAAGGCCAGCAGCAAGGCGGCCTGACGGCCGGTGTCCCGCTCGACGTAGTACCGGCAGTAGAGCAGAACCAGGGCTCCCACGCCGGCGACGATCCACAGCATCACCAGGGAGAGCGCGTCCAGCCGCAGGTCGACCGTCAGTCCGAGCGCCGGGGCCCACGGCAGGGACTCCCGGTACTCCGCGCCGCCCAGGACCCGTGCCGCGCGTGTGCCCGCCCAGACCACCGCGGCCAGCGGCGCCAGGGCCGCGACGAACCACACGGCATGGCCGAGCCGCCGCTGCCACCAGGGGATCGCCGCCGCGACCCCCGCATGCGCGGCCAGCAGCAACAGCACTGCACCAACTCCTTAGTGGAACCCGGCCCACCGACACGCGGCCCACCCGCACGGCTCGAGCCTGGGCTGCACACCGATCGACGGCCATGGGTTCCCGGTATCGCGCGTATCAATCCCGGAGGTGGGGCAAACGGGCGCACAGCCGCCACCCCACCCACTCGCGGCCCTCGCGGGGAGTGGATCCGTCCGCCGGTCAAGAGGTGGGCGTCCGCGTCGACGGCGGTCTGGTGAGCCCCGTGCGCCCGAAGGCGGAGATCCGGCCGATCTGGGGAAGGCCGGCCACGCCAACCGTTTTCGCTCGGGCGTGGCCGGAGGTGTCACCGTTCCCCAGGGCCGCTCACCCCCGGCCTCAGGCGCGGACCACACCGTCCCGGTCCGGGGCTGCGGGGCTGCCGCTCTGCCCGTCTCCGTGTCGTTGTTCTGGCTTGTCTTCCTCGGTGCGCTGACGGTGCGACAGGCCCGGGCGCCTATGAGTTCAGGGACGGCCGGGGCGTCGTATGGGCCCGGAGCGCCCGCCACATGCCTGAATGGGTGCTGCGCACGGGACCCGCCACCTCACCGCCCTTGTCCCGGCTCGCCCTGGCCTGCGTCATCGGGCAGCGCCGCAGGCACGGGTGAGGGTCCGGTACGGATGCCCGCCGACGACCGCCATGAGTACCCCGCCCACCCCTCACACCGGACCCGTAGCCTGCGAACCCGCATTGTCCCGTGCCTTTGCCTTGATGACGGCACACCAGCGAGAAGCACCATGGCCACTGCCTGCCCGCGCCCATGGGCCCGTGCCCGCTCCCCGGTACGGTCGGGCGCCCGGGAGGGGCCGAGCCCGTCCCGGAAGCAGCGCCCCGACCTGTGCTGTCTCAGCGTGCGTCGCCGCCCTCCTCGCGGACGCCGGACCGGCCGTAGTCGTCGGGGCGCCCCCAGTCCTGCGCCGTCGGTGCCGTCAGCCGCGGCAGCAGTTGGGCAGTGAGCAGCGTCGACAGGGCCGAGGTGTCGGTGCCTGCGCCGTCGGTGCGGACGACCACCGGCTGCGGGGCCTTCCCCGCAAGCTGGGCGCCCACGTCCAGGCGCCGGCGGGCGAGTTCGTACTGGAGCACCGCCCGGTTGTCACGGTAGGCCTTGGCCAGCGCGCGCTGAGCGCGGGCCTCGTTCTCAGCGGCGATGAGGCCGCTGCGCCCCCGCGTCTCGATCTCGAACCGGACGCGCTGCGCCTCGGTCTCCTGCTGCTCCAGTAGCTGAGCGACCTGCTCGCGGGCCCTGTTCAGCGCGGCCTTCACCTCGACGATCCGGGCGTCGCGGACCTTCTTGGCGCGTTCGATGTCCATGCCCAGGCTGTCGATGCGGCGCTTGCGGATCAGGCCCCATTCCTGGTCGTAGGCGGTGCGCTCCTTGGAGACCCGCTCGCGGGTGGCCAGGTGCTGCTGGTACTGCGTCGGCAGCTGCACGTCCGGGATGTTGGAGCCGGTGATGCGCACGCCGTAGCCGGACAGCTGACGGTTGAGCAGTTCCTGCATGTCGGCGACGTCCGAGCCGCGCAGGTCGTAGGCGCGCTCGGTGCGCATTTTGCGGGCCCGCTGCCGGATCGCGTCCTGCACCGCACTGGACAGCACCAAGTCGAAGTTGCCCGCGCCGATGGTACGGACGAACAGCACCGCGTCGGTGATGCGGAACTTCAGGAAGAACTCGATGGACCGCAGCGGCACGTTCTCCTGCGTCGGGCAGGCCATCACAGGCGCCGAGTACGGGATCTCGGTGGCCGTGTCGACGACGAAGTCGACCCGCGACCACGGGTGCCACAGGTAGTGCCGGCCGGCGTCCAGGGTGCGGGTGACGGCGCCATAGCGCGTCAGCACACCGTGGGTGCCCTGCTCGATCTCCACGATCGATGAACGCCACCACCACAGGGCGCCGATCAGCAGCAGCACCCCGCCGGCGGTGTAGCACAGGGTACCGAGGGCGCCGAAGGCGACGTCGGCTGAGCCCTCGGTGTCCGCCTCGCGCAGCGAAAGCATCACACCGGCCAGCAGGGCGTAGACGCCGAGCCAGAGCGGCAGCATCCACCACAGGCGACGGCGGTGGCGCGGGATGATGACCGGGATCAGCGTGTCGGCCTCGCCACCGCGCAGCAGGCGGGCGATGTCGTTCCAGGGGGCCACCGCCTCGGCGATGACCGAGCGGCGGCTCATACGGGCGGTGCTCACTGCTGGTCCTCCTCGCGAATGGCGGACGGTTCCTCCGCGTCATGCGGTGCCGCACTCGCAGCACCGGATTCACCCGGTGCGCCGGTCTCGTCGGGCATCTGCGGCACGGTGGGCCGCTCGGCGGCCAGCAGGGCGCCGATCTCTTCCTGGCGTGCGGTGATGCGCTCGGACACCTCCCCCAGACGGCCTCGGACGGCCGCCATGTCCTCGTCCGTGAACAGTTCCGCGCCGCGCTCGCCGATCAGCTCCCGGGCCAGTTCGAGGAAGTCGATCCCCGCGCCGCCGACGCCGCTCGTGCCGCCTCCACCGATGCGCACCAGGCGCGGCAGGTGGTCGGCGACCTGCTCCAGGGTGTCCAGAACCTGCTGCTGGTAGCGGTACTCGAGGATTTCGGGTGCCTCCGCCGCGGTGACCGCGCGGATGTCGAGGGCCTGCGCCTCCAGCAGCGCCGCGTTGGCCTTCGCCTCCGACTCGGCCTGCACGTAACGCTGGCGGGCCGTTGCCTCGGCGCGGTTGGTCTCCCGCTCCACGGCGGTGTCCATCTGCGCCTGGTACTGGGCGATGTCCGCCTGGATCGCCGAGAGGGTCTCGTGGCTGGAGGCGAGCTCCCTGGTCAGGTCGCCCTCGTCCTGCTGCTTGCGGAGCTGGAGGGCGTACTCGTGGGTGTACGCCTCCTTGGCCACGCGGACCATCTCGGGCGCGGCCAGGTCCATCCGGTAGCGCCGGTCGGCGGGCTCGGCGTGCGTGATGTTCGCGTTGGTCAGCTCCACCGCGGGCCGGAACTGCTGGTTGAGCTGCTCCAGCAGGCGGCCGGTGTCCTCGCCGACCATGTCGTAGATACCGGCGGCCTCCTGCTCGTAGATCAGGCTGCGGATGGTCTCGCTGACGGCGTTGCTCAGTTTCTCCTCGAAGCCGCGCACCGCCCCCAGCGTGTAGACGAACTCCACCGGGTCACTGATCCTGAACTGGATGAACAGGTCGATGGACGCCTTGACGCCGCCCTTGGTGGGGGCTTCGCGCACGGGTGCGTTGAACGGGTACTCGCGGGTGGTGTTGACGATGTAGGACACCCGCTTCCAGGGGCTCAGCAGGGTGACGCGACCGGGCCCGACGACCTTCTCCAGTTTGCCGAACCGGGTGATCAGCGCCTGACTGCCCTCCGGCACCATGACCAGGCCCTGCCGCCACCACACGAAGAACACGGCGAGCAGCGCGATGACCCAGTAGTGCAGCCCGAACAGCGGGTTGGTGAGCGGTTCGGCGCCCACCGTCGACACGACCGCGGTGCCCACCGCGCCCAGCACCAGCAGCGACAACACCGGAAGCATGGACAGGAGGGAGCGGCCCTTGGGCATCACCATCGGGCAGATGGCGTGCACCGCTTCGCCCTGCTCGTGCAGTTGCTCGCTGCGGCCGAGGGCTTCCCCGGCCTCGTCCAGCGGCACCGTCTTCTGCCGCATGACGGTGGCGATGGAACCGCCCTGCTCCCGGGCCGCCGGGAAGTCGGCCGGATCCATGCCCTCGCTCTCGGTCTCGTACCGCTCGCCGTCGCCGTGGTCGTCGGAGCCCGCGTAGCGCAGGGCCCTCTCCTGGCCGCCGGCGTTTCCGCGTCCGGTGCGGCGGTGCAGTTCCTCCTGCGCCGCCGCACGCGGATCGGTGCCGGAAGCGACGGCCTCGGCGACATTGCGTAGGCTCTGCGCCCGCGTTCGTGCCACGGCTGCCCCTTTTGGTCGTGGTCTGGTCGTGCTCTGGTCGTGCTCTGGTCGTGGTCGGGTGTCCCGTGTGTCCAGTGTGCTTCAGGTCATCCCACACGACGGTGCCCGGCAAGCGTAAGGGACGCCTCCGGCATGGTTACCGCGCAGTAATTGCCGGGATGTACCCCTTACGCCAGGAGAGGGAGAGCGCGACCGGAGGAAAAGCGAGCCCACGCGCCGCCACTCGCTGACCTCAGCCACCCCTCCGCGGCGCCGGAGAGTCGAGATGTCAGCCCGCGAGGCAGACATACGTCACTTCTGCCCTCGTCGGCGCAGCGTCCGTCGTCATGGCAGGCGCGGGCGCGCACAGCGACGCCGAGCCCATGTGCGGCCCCGGTGCCGAAGATGAATCCGAGAGGGGACCGCATGTTCACCCTCCGCAGCGGCCGGCAGCCCTTGAGCCGGGCCATGAGCCGGGTCCACACCTGCGGGTAGGGTGCTTGGCCATGAGCACAACACCGCACGATCTGCGCCGGGTTGGCATCCACGCCACCCTCGGAACCGGTGCGGCCTCCTCCGCCGCCGCGTTCGGCGCCGGGTTGGCTCTCGCCGCCGACCAGAGCGGCAGTGCGGGCCCTGGCAGCATCGCCGTCGAGTACTCGGTCGGCCCCCGCCACGGCAGCGGGAACCAGTCCCCGCCAGGAGGCCCGTCGCCGGGCGTGTGCACCGGCCATTCGGCGACCATGGGGAACGAGGCCGCGGTGCGGGGCAAAGCGATCTCGCCCGCCTGCCGGTTCGTCGGTGACAGCCGGGCCAAGGACGCCGAAGCCGCAGCCGAGGACCTCCGGCACGCCGCCCGTGTTCTGGAGCGGGGCCGCCGGTGAACACATGCCGGTGGGTCACCCCGCGCCGCCTCGGCGCCGCCGCCGCGGTCTACGGCGTGTTCGTCGCGGGCTGGTACCTGGGGCAGCCCGTCAGCCCCGAAAGCCACGTCGATCAGGCTGCCCTCGACCGGATCGCCGAGAAGTACGAAGCGGAGCCGTCCCCGGCCCCCGCCCCAACCTCCACACCGGCACCGGCACCGGCACCGGCACCGGCACCGACGACGTACCCGTCACGCCGGGACTCCGATTTCCTCCCCCTCCCGCTCGACGCCGGCAACAGTCTGTCCGGGACGCTCACGGCCTACGCCGTCGCCTGCACCAACGACACGGGCGAACGCTCCCGCCTTCGGGCGTGGTTCGAGGTCCACTGGCCGTAGAGAGGTGGCGAGGTAGCGCGGTGGCGCGGTCCGGTGTGTACGCCGACGCGGGCGCAGGCCTCGTGTCGTGCGACACTCCCCGGGTGCCTGCCTGGATAACCTTGCGCCGCCTCGGCGCCGTCACCACTCTGTACGCCGTGTTCCTGGCCGGGTGGTGCCTGGGCCAGCCCGTGCGCTCCGACGGCTGCCTCGAAGACCGGCTCGTCGCCGGGGGAATCGGTCGTCCCACAGCGGTGGAGCCGGCCGACCCCAGCCGATACCTCGGGAACCTCGGCCTCGACTTCGGCCTCCTCGACTGGGCCGACGACATGGACGGCCGCCGAGACGGCGAATACGGCCCCAGCGACTACGGACACGACCTGCGGGGCGGGTCCGAAGCGCATGTCACGTCCGGCCCCGCCTACACTCCTTGCTCCTACAAGAAGCGCGCCCGCCTGCTCGCGTGGATCAACGGCGACTGGGGCTGACCACACCAGTGCCCGCCTCACGGGCTCGTTCACCACGTCGGGCTCGCGCAGCACGTTCCAGTCCGCCGACGGGGTCGACCGACGTGTGGTGTCTCGTCACCGCTCAGACGGGACGGGCCGCTGTCTCACGCCCTCAGGCCCGGGCGGCAACACGTTCCTGCTTTCCGCGGAATCGGTGAGCGCCGCGGTGGCGCATGTCGCGAGCACCGACCGTGACCAGAGCATCCCGGATCCAACGGCCGGTTGCGGCCAGCCCGCCTGTCGTCACTGCCGGGACGGAGTCGAGCTGGTAACTGTTGGTGAGGTGCACGTGTATGCGAGAGCGAACTCCGGTTGGCGGATTGCGACGGGTCCTGTGCCGGGCGCCGGCCCTGCCCTCTCTCTCGCCCAGGACGCAGCTGTGAGGTGTCGGTGAGTAGCGGTGAGGTGTGTTCCGTCGGTGTACCGCGCAAGGGGCGGCAAGGGCCGCTGCCGTCCGGAAAAGGTGGCCTGCTCGCTGTGCCCCTGCACCGCGTCCTCGGACAGTTGGTGCGGCGGGGACCGCTCGGCCTGATCGAAGCTCTCGGCCGGCAGTCCCAGGGCGCTGTGACGCAGTTGGGCCTCGGCCCGTTCCGGCCGTTGCTGATCACGCATCCCGACCATGTAAGGCACGTCCTTCGTGAGAGAGAGGACAACTACCCCCGGGGTACTGCGATGTGGGAGGCACTGGGCCGGCTGACCGGAACGGGGATCGCTGGAGAAGGCCCCCAGTGGCTCGCCAGCCGCGACATCCTCCGCAAAGGGCTGTCCAGCGGGTTTCTGCGCCGGGAGGGTGACGGCATCGCCGCCGCGGTCGAAGCGGGCGTGAAGGACTTCGCGAGCCGGGCACGGGCAGGGCGAGTGGATGTGACGGCGGAGATGACCCGGCTCGTACACCGGGTCATCAATCCGGTGTTCTTCGGATCCCGCATCACCGACGCCCAGTGCGACCGGCTGGGAGCAGAAGTCGTCACGGCGCTCAACTCGCTGCTGTGGCGCACGGCCATGCCCTTCGTCCCCTACGGCGTTCCCGTTCCCGGGGACCGTGCCTTCGTGCGCGCCACCCGCCGCATCAACGGCATCCTGCTGCCCGTCATCGACCGGGCCCGCCGCGAGCAGACGCGGGGCGAAGACCTGATGAGCGGACTGCTGCAGGGGACCGATGCGAACGGACAGCCGCTGAGTGCCGAGCACATCAGCCAGGACATCGTGGCACTGTTCGTGGCCGGGTCGGACTCCAGTGCCCTGACGCTGACGTGGACCTGGGTGATGCTGGCACAGCACCCGCACATCGCCGCACGAGTACGGCGGGAGGCCGACGAAGTGCTGGCCGGGGGGCCGCCGCGGCGTGAGCACGTGCGCCGACTGGTGTACACCCAGCGAGTGCTGGCTGAGGTGATGCGCCTGTACTCGATGGCCTGGGCCGTCCCCCGGGTGGCGAAGGAGGACGACGTGGTGGGCGGCGTCCGGGTCCGCGCCGGCTCCACGCTGGTGATCTCCCCCTACCTCACACATCGGATCTCCGCTTTCTGGCCCGACCCGCTGCGCTTCGACCCCGACCGTTTCGCCCCGGAGGCGGTCCGCGGCCGGCACCCGCTGGCCTACCTGCCCTTCGGCGACGGCGCGCATCGGTGCGTGGGACAGGCGTTCTTCGCCATGGAGTCCGTGCTGATCGTGGCCCGCCTCCTCAGCCGCTACGACCTGCACCTCACCTCGAGCCCCCGAGCCCGCCTCGCGGTCGCTCTGCCCCCTTCCCGACGTGTCGACGCCATCCTCACCCCTCGGACCTGACCCGCCCGCTCCCCGGCCCGAAGGATGGGCCCCCGTGCGGCCAGAGGAGCAGCGTTCACCCCGACGGTCAGATCACGCAGCTCCTTTCCGCGCACTTCGCTCGGTCCGTAATCGTGCCTATCGGTGCGCCGGACGATGGCTTTCGCATCCCGTACCGCCATCAGCATGAGCATCAGCGTGTAGTCGGCCACGCTGTCCGGCGAGTAGGAGACGTTTTCGACAAGGATGCCGATGCTCTTTGCGTACTCCACGTCGATGTGGTTGTAGCCGACACCGGGACGGCCGCTACATCGCGCTCACCCGCAAACAGTTCGCTGTCCTCGAAGTCCTCGTCGCCGCCGAAGGCGGTGTCGTCAGCGCCGAAGAGCTCCTGGAACGGGCATGGGACGAGAACGCCGACCCGTTCACCAACGCCGTACGCATCACGGTCTCGGCCCTGCGCAAACGTCTCGGTGAACCCTGGCTCATCGCTACCGTGCCAGGCGTCGGCTACCGCATCGGCACGACGCCCGGCACCGAGCATGGGGGCAGTGACCGTGGATAGGCAGCCCGGCCCGGGCGTCCGCCTCAAACTCACCCTCAGCTACGCCGGATTCCTCATGCTCGCGGGGGCCCTGCTGCTCGTCGCCGTGGGAGTGTTCCTCCTGCGATCGGGCTGGCTGCAGACGTGATCGTCTACCGGCCGGACGCCCTCACCATCCGCGTCGACGACAACGGAAGGGCCACCTCGCAGCCCGCGCCGACGCCCGGGCTCGGGCTCGGGCTGCTCGGCATGCGCGAACGCGTCACGGCCCTGGGCGGCCGCCTGCGCACCGAGCCGCACCGCGCAGGCGGCTTCACCGTCCAGGCCGAACTCCCTACGAACGGAGCCCCGTGATCCGGGTCCTGCTGGTCGACGACCAGCCGCTCATCCGCAGCGGTTTCCGCGCGCTGCTCGGCCTCGAAGACGACATCGAGGTGGTGGCCGAGGCCTCCGACGGCCAAGAGTGCCTGGCGCTCGCCAGGAGACACCTGCCCGACGTCGCGCTCATCGACATCCAGATGCCCGTCATGGACGGCATCGAAGCGACCCGGCGCATCGCCGCAGATCCGGCCCTGGCCGGCGTACACGTCGTCATGCTGACCAACTACGGCATGGACGAGTACGTGTTCGACGCGCTGCGCGTCGGTGCCGCCGGCTTCCTCGTCAAGGACATCCTGCCGGAGGACTTCCTGCACGCCGTACGCGTCGCCGCCCGCGGCGACGCCCTGCTCGCACCCACCATCACCCGCAAGCTCATCGACCGGTACGTCACCCAGCCGCCCGCCCGCATCGGCAGCGCTCTGGAGGATCTGACCAGCCGCGAACGCGAGGCCGTCGCCCTGGCCGCACACGGTCTGTCCAACGACGAGATCGCCGACCGCATGGTCATCAGCCCGTCGACCGCCAAGACCCACATCAACCGGGCCATGGCCAAGCTCCACGCCCGCGATCGCGCCCAGCTCGTGGTCCTCGCCTACGAGTCCGGCTTGGTGACCCCGCGCAACTCCTGACCCCCGCACGCCGTGGACCGCGCCAGTGCGCTACGGCGCCTCGTCGCCCAGAATCTCGTCGGACTGCGGCCGCTGATACCGCAGCCTCGGAAGGGCGAGGGGGTTGTCGACGACGCGTGCGTGGAGGTCGCCCGCCGTGAGCGCGGGCCGCAGGGGCGCCGGAGGCCCGCGCCCCTGCGACGAACTCTTCGTCGGCCTCGCTTCCGGCCCGGCGGATCTTCAAGTCGTCGCCGAGGAAGTGCATCAGTTCGAGGACCTGCCGGGGGAAGTCCTCGGCGTCGCTCGCGCCGCGGCGCGGGGCGGCGGCCGTGGCGTCATCGGTGCCCGGGGCTCGGCCCAGGCCCAGATGGTCGGCCAGGGCCGTCAGACGTTGAGCGGCAGATCCCTGTGGAAGACGGCCATAGCGCAGCCGGGGCCGTTGTAGTCGTCGACGATCTTCGTGTCGAAGCCGAGGCTGCGGTGGAAGGCGATCGAGCCGGTGTTCCCGACTGACGTGATCGCCTTCAGCCGCCGAGCGCCATGACCCTCCGCTGCTTCAGCGAACGCCGCGTACAGACGGCGCCCGAGACCGGTGCCACGGGCGTCGTCCCGCGTGGCGATCAGATGCACGTACCCGGTGCCGTCGGGAGTGACGAACCCGAAGACGTAC
Organism: Streptomyces sp. NPDC028991; assembly: GCF_055564775.1. Classification (NCBI taxonomy): domain Bacteria; kingdom Bacillati; phylum Actinomycetota; class Actinomycetes; order Kitasatosporales; family Streptomycetaceae; genus Streptomyces; species Streptomyces sp. NPDC028991. Next base: position 72,392 of record NZ_JBVHVP010000021.1, read on the forward strand.
CCGCGGATTCCGTCCTCGGCTCGGGCAATCAGGCAGGTGGAACCGAACTCCTGCACCAGTGCCAGAAGGTGCAGCGACCGAAGGTCGCGTTCGCCCCAGTAACGGGGGTGATCGGTCAGTACCTCGTGGAAGTCGGCCACCGCGGCCGGTGCGATGTGTATCCCCATGACGACGATCATGGCAGGTGCCTGGCTGTCACAGGCCAAGGTCCGCACGGGTCGGACACGTTGCGACGCAAAGTGATCACGCCGGCCGGGGGTCAGGCCCTTGTCCGGCTGTGAGACGTAGCAGGTTTCGCAGGGGACGCCAGTCGTTCTCCGCAGCGTCCCGCAGAACTTCGGTGAAGTTCCGGCCCCATGCCTCAATCGTCGTCTGCTCGAACAGATCAGTGGAGTACTCGAAGGTGACGGTCATGGTGCCGTCCCCGGGCGCCAGCACCACGTAGAGCTCGTTCCGTGCCACGCCCGACGTGGGAAGACCGCGTACCGTGGCTGTCACCGATCGCAGGTCCAGGGCCGGTGTCGGTGTGGTGACCACGGTGAACAGCACGGTGGGGAACAGTGAGTCGGCGGTCCCGGGCGAAACGAGCTCCGCCACCTGGCTCAGCGGCAGGTCCTGGTGGTCGAGCACGGTGAAGAGGGTCGAGCCCAGTTGCGTCACAAGGTCGGCGAAGGTCTCGGCCTCGCCGATCCGGGCGCGCAGCAGGACGGCGTCTCCCAGCAGCCCGACCACGTCAGACCGCTCACGCAGCATGCGGTTCGCGCTGGACGCCGCCAGCACCACATCGTCAGGCCGGCCGCACAGTCCGGCCGCCCAGGTGGCGAACGCCGCGGCCAGCACGGAGTACGGAGTCGTCCCCAGGCGGCCCGCCGTCTCCACGATCCGACCGGGCGTGTCTCCGTCGATGGTCCAGGTGTGCAGGGCGCCCCGGCCGGACAACGTCTCAGGCCGCGGCCGGTCGCAGGGAAGCTCCAAACGCAGCCGCGCATCGTGGAGTTCGGTGCGCCAGAATCGCTCGAGTTCCGCCCTGCGCTTGTCGTCCAGGGAGTGTTCCGCCCGTGCGCAGTCCGTGAACTGGGCTGCCGGGGGTGCCGGCGGGGCTTCGGTGCCGTTGCGCCGTGAGTTGTAGAGCTCCTGCAGTTCATGCCAGATGACGCCCATGGACCAGCCGTCGCAGATCGCGTGGTGGAACACGGTCACCAACACCCATCGATCGGGGCCGAGCCGTGCCAGCCGGAAGCGGAACAGCGGTGCGCGGTCCATCGCGAACGCGCGGGACGCGTGGTCCAGACACCACCGCTCGACGGACCCGGCATCCTCTCCGTGTTCGGTGAGATCGGTGACCGGCAGGTCCACGGGCACGTCGGCCAGTACCTCGACGACGTACTGGCCGTCGGGCCGTGCAGCCCTGCTGCGCAGAGCGTGGTGGCGTCGCACCAGGTCTTCCAGGGCACGCGTCAGGGTTCCGTGATCCAGGTCGCCGTGCAGGTCGACTCGGTGGGCGATGTTGTAGACACCGGGGTCGGCACGCTCGTGGTGCCGGTGCCAGAGCCGGCGCAGAGTGGAGGTCATCGGTACCGTGCCCACCACCTCACCCGAGGCGGTGACGGTTTCGGACACCTCGGGCGCGAACCGTTCCCAGAGTGCCGCGACGCCACGGATGGTCGGGGCCCGGAAGAAGTCGGCCATGGACACCTCGACGTTCAGGTGCTCCGCCATCCGGTTCAGCAGCCTTATGGCGCTCAGGGAGTGGCCGCCGAGTTCGAAGAAGGACCGGGTCACCGGCACCTGGGACGAACCGAATTCGTCGCACCACAGCTCGTGCAGGGACTTCTCCAGCCGAGTGGCCGGTTCCGTGTCCTCCTGCACGGTCTCGTCATCCGGCACGGGGCCGGCTTCGGGCAGCCTCCCGCGGTCCAGCTTGCCGGACGCGTTGACCGGGAGCCGTTCCAGGCGCACCCAGCGGCGCGGCACCATGTGGTCCGGAAGTTCCGCGGCGAGCGCGGTGCGCAGTCGACGGACGTCGTCCGACAGCGCCGCGGGGACCACGTAGGCCACGACCTCCATCTCACCGTGCCGGTCGAGGCGGGGCACGACAGCCGCGTCCCGGACTCCGGCAAGCGCGGTCAGCGCCCTGAGGATCTCGGCGGGTTCGACCCGGTGACCCCGGATCTTGACCTGGTCGTCGGCGCGGCCGCAGAACTGGAGCGAGCCGTCGGTGCGCCATCGCCCGAGGTCACCCGTCCGGAAAAGCACCGATCCCGCGGCGTCGTCAAGGAAGGCCGCGGCCGTCTCCGCGGGCCGGGCGTGATAGCCGTGTGCGACCGGGGCACCGCCCACATGGATCTCGCCGACCACGCCCACCGGCACCTCACGCCCTGCGCCGTCCCGCAGGCGGATCCGCGCCCCCGGCACCGGGGTACCGATCGGCGGCCACTCCTCCCCGCAAGGGTCCACACGGTGCGAGGTGACGATGACGGAGGTCTCCGTGGGACCGTACTGGTTGTACAGGACACACTGCGAGTGCGCGGCGAGGAACCGACGGAACGCGTCGGTGAGCCGCAGTGCCTCGCCCGCCGAGAACAGCTCACGCAGAGAAGGCAGTTCGGGGCCGGTCTCGATCAGGTACCTCAGCGGCGTAAAGGGCATGAACACCCGCTGCACGTCGTGGCGGCGTACCGCATCGGCGACGGCCGCCGGATCGTACCGCTCCTCGTCGTCGATCAGCACGAGCGCGGCTCCGGAGGCCAGCGTGGTGAAGATCTCCTGCACGCTGACATCGAACGCAGGCGAGGTCCACTGCAGGGTGCGCAGGGCGGGATGCCGTGCCACGTGCCCGCGGACGAGGTTGACCGGTCCGCGGTGGGGCACGACGACTCCCTTGGGATGACCGGTCGAGCCCGAGGTGTAGATGCAGTACGCCGGGTCCTCCGGCCGCGCTCCGTCGTCCAGGACGTCGTCCGCTCCGTCCGAGTCGCCGGCGTCCTCCACCAGGTGTACGGGCCGCCGGGCGGCGAGCTCCGGCTGCCCGGCGAGGAGGGCATCGGACGTCAGCAGCAGCACGGGTCCGCCGTCGTCGAGGAGGGCGGCGAGTCGCGGGGTGGGCACGGACGGGTCCAGGGGCAGATACGCGGCGCCGCTCTTGAGTACTCCCAGCAGCGCGGTGATCAGCTGCGTCCCGCGGGGCAGCAGTACCGCCACGCGCTCTCCGCGCCTCGCGCCCCTGGCACGCAGTTGCCGGGCGAGACTCTCCGCCCGGGCGCCCAACTCCCCGTAACTGAGCCTTTCTGCACCGCTCACCAGCGCGACGGCGTCCGGAGTGCGTCGCGCCTGCTGTTCGAAGAGCCCGTGCAGGGTGTCCTCGGTGCCGGGCAGTGGCGCGTCCCGGTGTCCCATCCGTACCAGGGCCGTCCGGTCGGTACCGGTGACCGTGGTCAGTTCGCGCAACGGCGCGCCGGGGGCGTCGAGGGCACGGCGCAGTGTCTGCTCGACGTAGTCCACGAAGCGGCGCACCGTGCTCTCGTCGAACAGGGCCGTGTCGTACTCGACCATGAACCGCACACCGTCACGGTGGTGCGTGAGGTACACGCTGAGGTCGAAGGGGGCGCGTTCGCTCGGCACATCCAGCAGCGCCGCCGTCAGCCGGGGCGGGTCGAACTCCACCTCACCCTCGTTCTCGTACTCCACCAGCACCTGGAAGAGCGGATTGCGGCTCGGATCCCGGCGGGGGTTCAGCGTGCCGACCAACTCGTCGAAGGGGACCGCGCGGTGTTCGTACGCCGACGTGCTGGTCTCCCGCACCCGGTGCAGCAGCGTCGGGAAGTCCGGGTCACCGGACAGGTCGAGGCGCAGGGCCACGGTATCGAGGAACAGGCCGACGCGGTGCTCGGCACCGGAGGGCCTGGCGGCGACCGCGGTGCCGAGCACCACCTCCTCCTGTCCGCTGAACCGGCCGAGCACCGCCGCGATGGCACTGGTCAGCGTCATGAAGACCGTGACGCGGTGTCCGGCGGCGAACGCCCGCAGCCTGGCTACGAGTTCCGCGTCCAGCGCGTGGGTGAGGCTCGCGCCCGCCCCCGACCTGACCGGCGGGCGGGGCCGGTCCGTGGGCAGCGAGAGTTCCGGGGCGCCACTGAGCTCGCGCCGCCAGAAGTCGAGGGACGCGGCGACCTCCGCGGGATCTGGTTCACCGGCCGCGGGCGCCTTGGCCGAGGGTGGCGGTTCAGTGTCGCCGTGCGGCCAGGAGCGGTAGCAGGCAGCCAGGTCGCGGGCCAGCACCGCTGTGGAAGACGAATCGAAGACCATGTGATGGGCCAGCAGAAAGAGCAGGTGCCGCTCCTCCGACAGGCGCAGCAGCCGGGCCGAGACCAGCGGACCGGCGCTCAGGTCGAAGATCCGGCGCCCCTCGGTCTCCAGGACCGCGCGCAGCGCCTCCTCCTCCGATGCCCCGCTGTGGTCGTCGATCGGGCAGTCGAGGCGCGCCTGGGGACGGATCTCCTGGTACGGAATGCCGTCGGTGTCCGGGAACACGGTCCGCAGTGCCGGATGCCGGTCCGCGACCCGTTGCAGCGCCCACCGCAGCGCCGGCACGTTCAGAGGGCCGTCCAGCCGGATCGCCTTGGGCTCGTGGTACATGCTGGTCCCGGGGTGCAGTTGCTCCAGGAACCAGATGCGGCGCTGGGCGGGTGACAGGGGCAGCCGCTCCGGCACAAGCTCCGCTCGGCGCCGGACCGTCGGCTGCTCACGACGCCGGACCCGGTCAAGAGCGGGCAGGGCGGCCAGCACCTTCTCCTTCGGCACGCCGAAGTCCACGAAGCAGGCGATCTCGTCCGCGCCGGCGTCCACGAGCCGGGCGACCGTCTCGGCGGCCGTGTGCTCGTCACCGATCAGCGCGCGCGAGTCGCAGTAGCGTTCGTAGGCGCGCCCGAGCAGGAAGTCCACGTCGTCCTCGGAGCTGTTGTCGAGGTCGACGTCGAAGCCGAGGCTGTTGGTGACCTGGTCGAAGAGCGACAGCGAGGAGCGCAGGTAGGACACGAAGGGCCGGTACGCCTCGGTCCGCGCCCGCTCGGCGTCCTCGCCGAGGTAGGTGTGCACCAGCACCACCACCCGGCCCGCCGCGGGGTCGAGTCCGTGCTCGGCGCGCGTGCGCCGGTACAGGGCGATGTTCTCCGCCAGCTGTTCGACGGTCTGCGTCATCAGGTTGGTCACCACACCCAGGTCGTGGGCGGCGGCCTGACGGTAGCTGTCCGGGTTGCCCACCACGGCGACGTACATGGGCGGCCGGTTCTGCACGGGGCGGGGGTGCAGCCGTATCTCGGCGGGTTCGCCGTCGCCCGCGGTCACCGTGACCGGCTGCCCCGACCAGAGCTGCCGAACGGTCGCCAGCTGCTCGTACATCACTTCGCGGTGCCTGCCGAAGTTCTCCGGAGCGAGCGCGAAGTCGGTGGCGTGCCAGCCGCTCGCGAAGCACACGCCCGCTCTGCCGCCGGAGATGTTGTCGACCACCGACCACTCCTCGGCGACCCGTATCGGGTGGTGCAGCGGCAGCACCACGGAACCCGCGTGCAGCCGGATGCGGCTGGTCCTGGCCGCTAGCGCGGCGGCGAGCACGGAGGGGTTGGGGAAGAGCGCCCCGAAGGAGTTGAAGTGCCGCTCCGGGAACCACAGGGCGTGAAACCCGTGCCGGTCGGCGAAGTCCCCGGCATCCATGATCAGCGCGTACTTGTCGCGCTCGGCGTCCTCGGGGTAGTCGCCGAAGAAGTACAGGCTGAAGTCACATCCGGGCGCAGGGGCCGGTGGGCGGTGTGCGGCGGGCGCGAGTTCGGGCTCCGGCGTGGCCTTCGGCGGTACGGGGACGGTGGCCGAGGCCCGCCGTGCCGGGGCCGGGGTGGCCGCGGCGGCGGAGGGAGCGGACGTGAGCGCGTCGAGCTGGCGGGAGATCACCCCGGTCACCTGGTCCACGAGGTGCTCGGCCAGCCTCAGTTGCTGTGCGAACAGGTCATGGTGCGCCCCGGAACCTTCCGGCTCCGGCTCTGGTTCCCGTGGCGACCGCCGCGTGGCGGCGGGCGTCTGCGCCTCGTAGGGTTCCGCGGACGGGGCTTCGGCCGTGCCGCCCCGAAGCGACGCCAGGTGTCCGGCGAGTCTGCGCGGGGTGTCGGCCGAGGAGAACAGCTCCCTGACGGGTACGCGTACGCCGTACCGGTGCTCCAGTTCCGTCGTCATGCCCATCAGGGACAGGGAGTCCGCGCCCAGCGCGAAGAACGAGCTGTCGGGTGCGACGTCCGCCGTCTCGCAGCCGAGTTTGCCGGCCGTCAGCTCCCGTACCACATCGAGTAGTTCGCCCGGGACGACAGACTCCGCGCGGGTGGCCGGCTGTGATCGCGGGGGGTCTGGAACCTGTGACGGCGGGGTGGCTCGGGGAGTCACCCCGCGCCGGCGCAGGGGATGACCGGGCAGCGGCACCCTGCCTCCCGCTCCGGTGATGGCGCGCCAGTCAAGCTCGGCACCCGCCCGGTACAGCGAGCCCAGCGCTGTCAGGAGCCCGCCCACCTGGTCGGCCCGCGTGCCCCGGCCCTGCCCGCTCACCCAGCGGCTGCCGGGAACACAGTGCCGGCCGAGTCCGGTGAGAGTGCCCCCGGCGCTGATCTCCACGAAGTCCTCGAACCCGTGCCCCGCCGCGGCCGCCATGACCAGATCGAAGCGGACCGGCCGGCGCGCCTGGTCGCAGAGGTAGTCCGCGTCGACGGTCCAGCCCGCCGGGCGGAACTCGCCGTCAGCCGCGGTGACCAACGGGACGTGCAACGGCTTGTACGTCACGCGCTCCGCGTGCGAACGGAAGTCACGCAGCGCCGGCTCGACCGCGGCCGAGTGGAACGCCCGGTCGACGGCGAGCTCCCGCCATCGCAGCCCCTCCCGGTCCAGCAGGCGCATCGTCTCCTCCACGACCTGCCGCGCGCCGGAGAGCACCTGGGCGCGCGACCCGTTGACTGCGGCCAGTTCGGCTCCGGTGGCCTGCGCGATGCGCTGCGCGACCGCCGTGTCGGCACGGACCGCCAGCATGCCGCCGGGCGGACAGAGGGTGTGCATCAGCCTGCCGCGCCAGGCGGTGAGCCGCAGCCCCTGGTCGAGGGTCAGGGCGCCGCCCGCGTACAGGGCCGCGTACTCGCCGACGCTGTGTCCGAACAGCAGCTCTGGGCGGACGCCGGCGGCGCGCCACACCTCGGTCAGAGCCGACTGGTGCGCGAAGAGGGCAGCCTGGGCCGTCTCGGTGGACGGCATGTCACCTTCGGCGGCGGACTGGTCCGACTCGTCGAGCAGGAGCGGGAGCAGGGTGCCGCCGAACTCGTCGGCGTAGAGCTCCTCGCACTGGTCGAGCGTGCGCCGGGCCGCGGGATACGCGGCGTAGAGACCGCTCGCCATGCCGCGGCGGGCGCTGCCCTGTCCGGAGAAGGCGAACGCGAGCGGGCCGAGCGGACCGGGCGGTGCCGTCTCCCCTTGCAGGGCGCGGGCGATTTCCTCGGCCGTGCGGCCGACGGCCGCGCTCCGTGCCGGGCGGTGCGGCCTGCCGAGGGCCATGGTGGCCGCGATGTCGCCGGCCGCGAGTCCGGGCCGCCGCAGCAGCCGGTCGCGGAGCCGTTCGGTCAGTTCGCCCAGAGCCTGTGCGTCACGGGCGGAAACCGGAACGAGTACGGGTATGTCCTCGTCGGCCGCCGGGAGCGCTGTCGGCGCGGGAGGCTCTTCCAGCACCACGTGGGCGTTGGTGCCGCCGACCCCGAGGGCGCTGACCCCGGCCCGCCGTGGCAGACCGTGCGGTGACGGCCACGGCCGCAGCTCGGTGCTCAGCGTCAACGGGCCGTTTGCCATCGAGAGTTCGGGGTTGGGGCGGGTCAGATGCAAGGTCGGCACCAGCGTCCGGTGGCGCAGCATGAGGACCGTCTTGATCAGCCCGGCCATTCCGGCGCAACTGTCGAGGTGGCCGATGTTCGGCTTCACCGAACCGACGGTGCAGAAGGCAGTGCGACGTGTGCCTTCGCCAAGGGCCCGGCTCAGTGCTTCGAACTCGATCGGATCGCCGAGCCTGGTACCGGTCCCGTGCGCTTCCACGTACGAGATCGTCTCCGCGGGGACAGCCGCCGTGCGCAGCGCCCGGCGTACGACCTCCACTTGACCGGCGACACCGGGGGCGCTGAAGCTCACCTTTTCCGCACCGTCGTTGTTGACCGCGGAGCCCAGAATCACCGCGTGCACGGTGTCACCGTCGGCCAGTGCCCGGTCGAGTCGCTTCAGCAGGACTGCGGCCACGCCGTTGCCGCCGACGGTCCCGTCGGCGTTCGCGTCGAAGGCCCGGCAGCGTCCGGTGGGCGACAGGATGGAGCCGGGGTGGCTGCGGTAGCCCGTCTCCTGGGGGAGGTGCACAGCGGCGGCGCCCGCCAGCGCCAGGTCCGCATCACCGCTCAGCAGGGCCCGGACCGCGAGGTGCACGGCGACCAGCGAGGTGGAGCAGGCCGTCTGCACGCCGATGGCGGGGCCGGTGAGCCCGAGCCGGTAGGCGACTCGGGAGGCGAGGAAGTCCGGCTGCTGCCCGACGGCGGCCTGCATGCCGGTGGCGGGGTCGTTCCCGTCGTACGGGGCGCCTGGCGCCGACGGTTGCTGGTGGTCGTAGAGGTTCATGCCCGAACCCGCGAACACTGCGATGCTGGTGCCCGGTTCGGCCGCGGCGTAGCCGCCGTCCTCCAGTGCCTCGTGGCAGCACTCCAGGAACAGCCGGTGCGCGGGGTGCGTGAGCTCGGCCTCCTTGGGGCTCATCCCGAAGAAGTCCGGGTCGAAGGCGTCGACACCGTCGAGGACCCCGGCGACGGGCACCAAGTCGGGTGCGCGCCGCTGCTCCGTGGAGAGCCCCGCCGCCACGAGCTCCTCCTCGTCGAAGACACGGACGCTGTCCACGCCGTCCCGCAGGTTGGACCAGAACCGTTCCACCGTGTCCGCACCCGGAAAGCGAACGGAGAGCCCGACGACCGCGATGCGGTGGTCGGCCATGTCCGTGCTGCCCGTGCTATCCGTGCTGTCCATGCTGTCCGTGCTGTCCGTGCTGTCCGTGGTGCCGACGGCTTCGGCGGCTTCGGCGGCTTCGGCGGCTTCGGCACCGGCGTAGCCGGGCGTCGTCGATGTCCCGGCAGCTTCGGCCACGTGCGCGGCGAGCGCGGCTGCCGTGGGATGTTCGAAGAACGCGGTTTGCGCGATCGTCGTCGCGAACCGCGACTCGAGACGCGCCCGAAGCCGAACCAGGAGCACAGACGTCAGGCCCTGTTCGTAGAACGGCGCGTCCACCTCCACCGGGCTGCCCAGTACGGCGGACATCTCCTCTCGCACCGCCCGCGTCACCTCGTCCAGGTCCCCCATGACGCGCCGCGAGGTGCCCGTCCGCGGCCCGCCGCCGATCAGCCGGTCCCTGAGCTCGCCACGGCGCACCTTGCCCGCGGGAGTCCTCGGGAACTCGCCGTGCGGAACAGGCAGGACATGGGCGGCGGTGAGGCGGAGTCGGGAGAACAGCGCCGCCTTCACTTCCCGTGTGATGCGCGCGTCGTCCGGGGCACCGCGGCTCACGAAGAACACGGCCAACTCCTCCGTGCCGCTGTCCGGGTGGGGAACGCCGCAGGCGGCGACCTCCCCCGGCCGGATGCCGGCGACGGTGGCGGCGGCCTCCTCGACCTCGTGGCAGTGGATGTTGTGCCCGTTGACGATGATCAGATCCTTTCGGCGGCCGGTGATCACGACCTGTCCCCCGTCGAGAAAGGCCAGGTCGCCGGTGTCCAGCCAGTCACGTCCGTCGGGGAAGGCCGCCGCGTCCGCCTCGGGGTCGTTCACGTATCCGGGGGTCAGGCGGGCGGGTGAGTGCACTTGGAGCCGACCGATCCGTCCCTCGGGTGCCGGATCGCCGCCGTCGTCCACAACGCGCAGGGCGACCCCGTGCGCCGGTGCGCCCGCCGCGACGAAGGTGACGCAGTCCCGCTCGGGCGTCTGCTCGTCGGCCCGTACCAGGTCACCGCTCAGGCTGCTCTTGAGCAGGCGGTGTACGGTACCCGGCAGGTCGAGCCGGCCGAACGTGACGGCCGTGACCGTCTCGGCCATACCCCACACCGGAACGATGTGCCCTTCCCGGATCCCGTACGCGGCCGTCGTGTCGAGGAAACGACGCAGTACCGGCAGCACGATCTGCTCGCCCCCGCAGACCAGGGTTTTGACACGGCCGAGTTCCCAGCCGCCCGTCCCCCGCTCCGCGAGTGCGTCCGCGACGAGCTGGTAGGCGAAGGTCGGCGCCCAGCTGTGCTGTGCCCCGTACCGGTCGAGGAGGTCGAGCCAGCGCAGTGGTTCGGCCAGGATCCGTTCGGTCGGGGCATGGACGTTGGTGCACCCGGCGAAGACCGCGAGCAGGTGGTACAGCAGGAAGGCGCCGCTGTGGTCGACCGGGAGCCAGTTCACCATGGTGTCGTCCGGGCGCACGTCCAGGATGCGCCGGCTGCTCGCCGCGAAGTCCGCCAGACCCGCGTGCGTCAGCTGCGCGGCCTTGGGGACACCGGTGCTGCCGGAGGACAGCATCAGCAGCGCGACGTCGGATGGGGCCGACTCGGTGAGCTCGTCCGCGGGACGCCCACCCAGGCAGTCCTGCGCGACGGCAACCCGCACGTGCGGAGCCACCTGCGCCAGCACCGCCGCCCCGGCCGCGTCGCTGAGCACCAGCGGTCGGTCCAGCAACTTGCAGGCGTGCAGCAGGCGTTCCAGTGCCGGGGAGCCCTCGGCGGCGTGCTCCGCGATGGCCACGGGCCGGGCGCCGCCGAGCACACCGGCCCAGAAAGCGGGGAAGAACTCCTCCAGTGGCAGTCCGCAGAGCACCAGCACGTCGCCCGTGCGCAGCCCGCGCTCCCGCAGCCCGGTGAGCAGCCGGCGAGCGCGGGCCAGAAGTTCGGAATACGGCAGCGTGGTGGCGGAACCGTCCGGAGCGACGGTGACCACTCCCGCGTCAGAGCCGGAGCCCGCGGCGCGCAGCAGCGCCTCCACGGCGCTGCGCGGATCGTCCTCGGTGTATTCCGGCTCAGGCCCTCGGCAGTGGGCTTGCCCCCGTACGCGTTCCATGTTCGTCCTCTCCATCTTCTTCACGGGTGGATCCGTCTTCTTCACCGGTGGACGACCGAGACGCAGCCGTGCCGCGGCGGGTGGCGATGACCAGCAGCAGAGCCAGGGCCGCGCAGGCGGCCGTGCTGTGGAAGGCGGCCACGACGGTCAGCGCGGGCAGTACCTCGAGAGCCGCGGCCGCCGCCACCGTGCCCAGTGCGAATCCGGACTGCTCCGCCGTGGCGGACCAGCCGAACAGTCGGCTGCGCTGCCGGTCGGGAGCCGTCTGCAGGCGCGAGGTGTAGATGATCTCGGTGCAGCCGTCGGCGAATCCCGCCGTCGCGGCCGCCACCATCAGTGCCGGGGTGGGCAGTCCGGCGAACGCGGCCACGAAGGCGAGCGACATCAAGCAGGTGCCGACCGCGAACGCGCGCTCCCCCCAAGCTGCCGGGTCCCGCCTGCGTTTGAGCACCTGATGGGCGAGGAGCGTACCCATCGCCCAGGCCACCCAGAACTGGGTCATGAACACCGCCGGGCCGGACGGGGCGGTGGAGTGCGCGACCACGGGCAAGGCCACGTTGTGCGACGCGGAGGCGAGGGCGTCGACGCCTCTGAGCAGGACCATGCCGAGCAGAAGTGCGGGCACACCTGCCATCGCGCACCGTGCCCGGCTGCCGAGCGCCCTGTGGGGCGACGGCTCGGCGCTTCTCCGGTTGTCGGGCACCACGTCCGCCCTCGGGTTTCGGGCTTCGGGCTCGTCCGTACGCGGGCGCAGCACCAGCAGCGCTGTGGCAGACACCATGAAACTCGCGGCGTTGACGGCGAACGCGGCGGTGTAGCCGCCCAGCCCTATGACGGGCGCGGCCGAGGCGAAGCCGAGCACGGTGGCGAAAGACCGCGCCGTGACCAGCAACCCGTTCGCATGAGAGCGGGCGTCCTGGCCGACCATGACCGGAACCGCGCTGCGCAGGGCCACGGTGAAGAGCGTGTTACCCGCGCCCAGGACCACGACCGCGCAGGCGAGCAGCCACAGCGGCAGTCCCGAGACGCACAGCGCCAGCACAGCCATGGCAGCAGCCTGGACAACGTCCGCGCAGAGCATCATGGTCCGACGGGCGACCCTGGCCGACAGCGCCCCCGCGGCGAGCCCGGCCAAAAACCCGGAGAACAGCCGTAACGCCATGACCGCGCCGACACCGAACGCTGTACCCGTGACGTCGTAGGAGAACAGACTCAGCGCGATCAGGTTGAGGTAATTCCCGTAGGCGGACGCGGCGTAGGCGGACACGATTGCCCGGAACCGCCAATCCACACCCCCCACTTGGCCACCTATCGCTACGTCACGCCCGAATTTCCGCTTCTGGTCTGTTCTTGGCCTTCTTGGTCTTGCCCCGGCGCTCGAATCGACGTGCGGCAATTACACCAGCGCCAGTTGCGACGCCTGATCGAGGAAGGGCACGCGGAAGGCCCGTATCGATTCCTTTCAGCAGTTCACACCACGCCATGTCACGCCAACCAGAACGGGTTTCAACGTGGCGCGACCCTGCCGGCACAACTCGCCTTCAGCGGCTGCCGGACAGCCAGGTATTATCGGGCGCTACTCAGCACCTGGCGGACCGAATCAACATACGTCCCCTCGACAACGTGACGTCCGAACAGTCCCCGTTGCAAGATGACAACTACCCACTGAACATGTACGTTTCACCATGCACCCTCACATGAATGAAGGGTGACGGATAAATGCGCAATCGAGCCGGACCGTGAAAGCATTTCACATCCTTCCCCTAAGCCCACAGCGCTTCCACCCTCGACGGTACTGGCGCGACGAGAGCCGAACCGCTCACGCCCCTACACGGTCCTGATGCGGGGCACACCTCACACGCCGCGACGCAAGTTCGATCAACGCGCTGAAGATTAACCCGGCGCCCCGCGCACGGAGCCGAAGAAGCGAAATTTATGGCTGGAATCATCGCCAGCCAAAGATTCAAGGGTTCCTCGACATGCAGACAGTTCAGCCTGGAAAAGCCAGGCTCAAGCGCCTGGCATCCTTGCGGTACCATCAAAATAAGCTTGTCTGACTGAAGGATCGTCGGCGACCAGGACCCTCACGGGGAACGTGTTGCTGGCTGAAACCACTGAAGCTTCTCAGGGGGCCACCGATCGGGTAATGGCCTCGGTACCCGCGGCGGGCAGGACTCCGCGCGTTCGCGGCGTCGAGCGGCCAGGACATCCGCCGGGGCGGGCGCGTACTGGCTGCCCCGGCCTGGCCATCGCGCCGGACGCCACGGTCACCGCTCGGCGTACTGCCGCGCCCCTTCCCGTCAAGCGCGTGGAACCTGGCCGGCAGGCACCTCGAAGACGAGCTCGCGACCGTCCTCCTCATCCCACTGCTCTCCGACCTCGACGAAGCCGAAGCCCGAGATCGTGGCCAGGGATGCCTCGTTGTCGGGGCTGATCGTCGCCCGCACGGTCGTGACCGCGGGTTCGGCTGCCGCCCGGCGAAGCAATTCGATCAGCGTGGACCTGGCGTATCCCTGACGACGGAAGTCGGGAGCGATCGAATAGCCGATCTCGACCATGCCGGCCTCATCGGGCGGTCCGTGGAACCCGGCATGTCCGACGACGAGACCCTTGTCGCCGACGACCGCTTGCCGCACCATCCACCGCGCATGGCCGGGATCGGCGGCCATCTGGTCGAGCCGGAACCGCCAGAGCCACCGTGCTCTGTCGGTCACGAAGTACTCGGTCAGGGATACCCCGGCCGCCCTGCCGGCCGCGGACAGGTCTCCAGCCAGCAACGAGGACATCGCCTCAGCGGACAGCTCGACAAAACGGACACGTTTCGGGCTCCGCGTGAGCGGCCTTTGGTGATCGGCTGCATCTGTCACCTGCCGATGCTCGCTGACCGGCCCGAGAGGTGTCCAATGATTTCGGAGCGGTCCGGCGACCTGGACCGCGTGCGGTGCTCCGACTGCGGCGCCCTCGGCGAAGAAACGGCGCGCGGTCCCGGCAGACGGCTTCGTCGTCCCGGCAGACGGCTTCGACGCCAGGTCGTTGGGCGAGCCAAGCGGCCAGGCCGCCCGCCTCACGGTCCGGCAGGAGATCGATCGGAGCAACACGGCATGGCCGGGAGGCAACTGTCGGCCGACCTGCTTCCGAGCCGGGGCCGTCCAGCCGGCGGAACGTCGTCAGATCAGCAGGGCAGAAGGCGGCATCCCGCACGAGCCCGGGGCGCGACCGCCGACGATCGTCCGGTGGCGTTCGGTGGAGTGTGATGGCGTTTGGTCGATCAAGCGCGGTCGTGGAGCGTGACCTGGTAGCCGTCGGGGTCGGCGAAGGTGAAGGTCCGACCGAAGGGGCCGTCGATCGGTGCGGAGACGATGGTGTGACCGTCGGCGACCAGCGCGTCGTGGATGGCCTGGACGTCGGTGGCGTGGAGCCAGATCGCGGCACCGATACCGGGCTGAGCGACGGATGCGAGGTCGGTGCCGGGAATGACGTCGCGGAGTGCGAACGTGATCGGCTTCGTCTCGAAGACCACGGCGTGCGGAGGTCCGGCCGACGAGCGGACGAGGCCGAGGTACTGCTCGTAGAACGCCTGCGAAGCATCGAGGTCGCGCACTTGGAGCGAGATGAAGTCGGGGCCGATGGCGGGCATGGTGACACTCCTTGTCTACATGTCAGTTTTCTGACACGCTCAACCTATGTCAGAATACTGACATGAGTCAAGAAGGTGTCGGCGTCGACCTGGAGACGTCACTGGGCTACCTGCTCAAAGAAGCGTCGAGCGCCCTCCGCGCGGCCATGGAGGAAGTGCTGCGGCCGCTCGGGATGAGCGTGACGCACTACTCGTGCCTCGAACTGCTGGCGCAACGGCCGGGTTTGTCGAACTCCGAGCTCGCGCGGGGCGCATTCGTGACACGGCAGACGATGAACGTGCTACTGCAGGCCCTGGAACGAGACGGCTGCGTGACCAGGCCTGCGGAGGCACCCGTCGGGAAGGCGCTTCCCACGCGGCTCACACCTCGCGGGAGACGAAGCCTCGAGAAGGCGAGCGCAGCCGTCCGGTCCGTCGAGGCCAGAATGCTGGCCGGCCTGACCGAGACCGAGCAGTCAGACGCGTTCCGGATCCTGCAGAGGATGATCCGTTCCCTGCGCGATGACAACGAGGGTGCATAGCTCGTTCCGCGGCGCACGTCTCGCCGCGCTCGGACACGGAACCAGAGCCACGTGGAAGGGCCGGCCGGCGACCGCACCGTCACGGACCTTCACGTGGATGGGCGCCGGTGAAGGCCACCGGGCAGACCGGGGCGAGAGCCGGCTCTGGCACCCGGCCATGCCCTCCAGCACCTCCTCGACGCCGGTCAGACGCTTCTGCCGCATCTCGATGTTTCCGTGTGCGTGGGTGATCGCGGGCGGCGTTGTGGTGGTCAGGGCGCGGGGGTGTCGCGGACGACCGGCGAACCATGATCCTCACCGGCTCCGAAAGGCCCGCGCCGTCGGCTCGTGACGCCCGCACACACTGCCCTCGCCGGCGGGTTGTGATACAGGCCGGGACCTGAGTCGGAGATGCGTCCGCGCTGTTCACGCGTCCGCGCTGTTCATGCGTCCGCGCTGTTCGATCAGAGCGTGTGGGTGGGCAACGCCCGGTAGCTCTCCGCGAGCCGGGTCATCGCGGGGTGCGAAGCGGGGTACTCCCTGTGGTCGATTCGGGTGATGGGGCGTAGGACGGCGGTGGCGTTCGTGGCGAACGCCGCCTCGCAGTCGTCGAGGTCGGAAAGGCTGATCAGCTCCGTGGGGTCTCCCCCGGCGCGACGCAGGAGTTGCCGGGTCGTGCCGGAGAGGACGTCTCCCCCGGGCCAGACGACCCGGCCCTCTCGCACCAGGCCGATGTTCCAGGTGCCGCCCTCCAGCACTTCGCCGTCGGGTCCCGTGAACAGCACGTCGTCGTAGCCCTCCCGCCGGGCGCGACGGCGGAGCCGGAGAGCGGGCCCCAGAGCGACCGACTTCACCTCGGGCAGGTCACGGCGGTGGACCGCGGTCCGCACCCGCAGGGGCCCGGGGTCCGCCTCCGGAGCCGGCCGTGCCGTGACCAGGATCCGCGGATGGGCGTCCGCGTCGATGGTGGCGAGGTTCAGTGCCGGGTCGAACACGGTGACGCGGACGATCCGGCGGCCGCTCTCCGGTGCGGCCCGGCGGGCCAGGGCGCGCACGCGGTCCGGGTCGAGTGCGGTGTCGAAGAGGAGCCGGCAGTCTCGGATCAGGCGCTGCAGGTGGAGGTCGAGGCCACGTACTCGCCCTTCCTCCACCAACAGGGTCGTGAAGTGGCCGTAATTGGTCAGGGCCAGGGCCGCCAGGGCGTCTTCGCCGGCGGGCCGGCCGTCGAGTTCGATCACGGCCTCACCCTGTCACGCCCGTCATGGCCGGCTCGATGGCCGGCGGTCTGCCGCAGGTGACTCGTGGGGTGGGCAGGTGGCGGATGGGAGTGGCCGGGGTGGGGGGGGGGGGGGGCGCCCCCCCCCCCAAACGGGTTTTTTTTTCCCCTTTGTTCTTCCCCCCCCACCCCTGCTTTCCACTGCCTACCCCTCCGGAACCCCCCCGAGCAGCGGAGGAGGAAAA
>NZ_JBVHVP010000022.1:0-83163 GCF_055564775.1 Streptomyces sp. NPDC028991
AACACAGCCCACTCAGCATCCGAAAGCTCATGACGACGCACCACGACAAGCATGATCCCTCATCACTTGAGCACCTTTGAAGACGACTCCTAGGCGCGGGGGGAGTCCTCGTCGCCGAGCGTGCGGGCCAGCGCGGCCCGCTGCAGCGGCAGCACCTCGGTGTGCAGGGCCCGGCCGCCGCGCGTCGGGGTGACGTACACACCGCGCCGGTCCTCCGCGCACATCGAGCGCTCCACCAGCCCGTCCTTCTCCAGCCGGGCGATGAGCCGGGACAGCGCGCTCTGGCTCAGGTGGACCCGGCCGACCAGGTTCTGCACCCGGCACTGGGCACCGTCCTCGGGCGCCTCGGCCACGAGGATGTCGAGCACCTCGAAGTCGCTCGCGCCCAGACCGTACGGGTGCAGCACGCGGTCGATCTCGCACATCGTGCGGGCGTGCACCGAGAGGATCTCCCGCCACCGCTCCTCGAGCCGCGCACCGGCCGTCTTGACTGCCATACCTGCACGGTAACACCGAAACGATCGTTCCTTGACCGTGCATCTAGTGTGCGCGCAAGGATCGGCGGAGAGGGCGGCCGGCTCCCTCAGGCCGAGTCCCGCTTCACCAGCTCCGTCGGCAGCGGACTCGGGCTGCTGCGTACCACCAGGATCCGCCGGCGGACGTACTACCGGCGTGACGAGGTACGGATCGCCGAGGTGGCGCGGATGTTCGAGAAGGGCTGGTAGACCGGCGACTGCGCGGCGGTTCCGAGAAGTGACCCGGGCGCCGCGTCGGCGTTAAGCTGACCAGGGCCGCGGCCCTGGCGCGCGGCGCGGCGGTGGGGCCCGCCGTATCCGAACCGCGGCACAGCCGCCAACGGTCCCTACTTGCGAACGGGGTCATGCCCCTGCCCGGCGAGTGGGAGACGTACGACCGATGACAGCCCCGAACCCCGACAGCGCCGCCGTCCGGCCCGCCCGGCGCATCCAGGCACCGGTCGTCGTGGCGGTCTCCCTCGGCGGCGGCACGGGTGCCGCCGCCCGCTACGCGGCCTCCCTGTGGTGGCCGACGCACAGCGCCGGGTTCCCCTGGACGACCTTCTGGGTCAACGTCGCGGGGTGTGCGCTGATCGGCGTGCTGATGGTGGTCGTCACCGAGGTCCTGGACACCCACCGCCTCGTGCGGCCCTTCCTGGGCACCGGAGTCCTCGGCGGCTTCACCACCTTCTCCGCCTACGCCGTCGACATCCGGCACCTGTTCGCCGCCGGCCACGTCCCTACGGGTGTGGCCTACCTCGCCGCGACACCCCTCGCGGCACTCACGGCGGTGGGCCTCGCCGGCTGGACGACCCGCCGCGTGCTGGCACCCGGCGCCGCCGGGGACACGGACCCGAAGGGTGAGAAGTCGTTGTGAACTGGCTGCTGGTCTTCGTGGGCGGTATGGCCGGTGCCCCGCTCCGCTATTTCACCGATCGCGCGGTGCGGTCCCGGTTCGGATCGGTGTTCCCCTGGGGCACCTTCACGGTGAACGCCGTCGGCTGCCTGGCCCTGGGCCTGCTGACCGGCGCGGTGCAGGCGGGGGCAGCGGGCTCCGACCTGCGGCTGCTGCTGGGGACCGGGCTGTGCGGTGCCCTCACGACGTACTCGACCTTCTCCTACGAGACCCTCCGGCTGACCGAGACGGGCGCGGGCCTCCTGGCCGCCGCGAACGTGGTGGCGAGTGTGGCGGCCGGCCTGGGGGCGGCCTTCGCCGGGGTGACACTGGCCGACGCGCTCTTCGCCTGACGCGAGGCGCTGACCTGCGTGTAGTAGGACTGGCCATCGGAGGACCGGCCCGGCCACGACTGTCGCCGTCGCGTCCGCAGCCCCGAGCAGAACGGGATCCCATGAGCGTCATCAGCATCGGCCAGGCCGTCGTCCTCGGAGCCGTCGAGGGGGTGACCGAGTTCCTTCCGGTCTCCTCCACCGGCCACCTCAAGATCGTCGAGGGGCTGATGGGCATCCCCGTGGACGACGACGCCGTCGTGGGGTTCTCGGCGGTCATCCAGGTCGGTGCGATCGCCGCCGTGCTCGTCTACTTCTCCAAGGACATCGTGCGGATCCTCTCCGCCTGGGGGCGCGGGCTGACCGACCGCGAGGAGCGCTACCACCACGACTACAAGTTCGCCTGGTGGGTCATCTTCGCGACGATCCCGATCGTGCTCGTGGGCCTGGCCGCCAAGCCGCTGATCAAGGGACCGCTCGCCTCCCTGTGGGTGGTCGCCGGCTCGCTGATCGTCGGCAGCGGCGTGATGTGGGTGGCGGACCGCACCGGGCGGCACAAGCGGGGCGAGGACGACACCTCGTTCAAGGACGCGATACTGGTCGGCGGCTCCCAGATCCTCGCGCTGCTCTTCCCCGGCTTCTCCCGCTCCGGCGCCACCATGTCCACCGCCCTGATGCTCGACCTCGACCGGGTGGCCGCCACGCGGCTCTCCTTCTTCCTCGGCATCCCGGCCCTGACCGGCGCCGGACTGTACGAGCTGAAGGACGCCCTGGGCACGGGGGCGGGCGCGGCCCCCCTGGCGGTCGGCACCCTCGTGTCGTTCGTGGTCGCCTACGCCTCGATCGCCTGGCTGCTGAAGTTCGTCGCCAAGCACTCCTTCAACGCCTTCGTCATCTACCGGATCGCGGTGGGCGTCCTGCTCTTCGGGCTGCTCGGCGCGGGCGTGCTGCACAGCTGACCGCCGTGCGCCGGGACGGCCGGCCCTTGCCGCTCAGCGGGCGTCGCGCAGCGGTTCCCCGACACTCCTGAGGTGACGCAGCGCCTCGCGGTGCGAGGCGAGCAGGCCCGTCTGGCAGTACGGGACGCCCAGCTCGGCGCAGTACCGCTCGGTGATGACCTGGGCCCTGCCGAGGGCGGGCGTCGGCATGCTGGGGAAGAGGTGGTGCTCGATCTGGTAGTTGAGGCCGCCCATGAAGGCGTCGACGAGTACGCCACCGCGAACATTGCGGGAGGTGAGGACCTGGCGGCGCAGGAAGTCGAGGCGCATGCCCTCCTCGATCATCGGCATGCCCTTGTGGTTGGGAGCGAAGACCGAGCCCAGGTAGATCCCGAACAGCCCCTGGTGCACGGCGATGAACGCGAGCGCTTTGCCGGGGGAGAGGACCGTGAACAGCCCGCCGAAGTACAGGACGAAATGCGCCACGAGCAGCGTGCCCTCGAGAACCGGCCGTTTCATGGACGGGCTGCGCAGCGCCTTGAAACTGCTGAAACTCAGATTGAGTCCTTCCAGCGTCAGCAGCGGGAAGAACAGGGCGGCCTGGTGTTTCCCGACGACACGGGGAAGCCCTTTCGCCTTGTTCGCCTGACGCCGTGACCACACCAGGATGTCGGGGGAGACGTCCGGGTCCTTCTCCTCGTGGTTCGGATTCGCGTGGTGGCGCGTGTGCTTGTTCATCCACCAGCCGTAGCTCATGCCCAGCAGCAGGTTGGCCACGAGGAGGCCACCGGTTTCGCTGGGGCGCCGGCGTGAGAAGACCTGCCGGTGGGCGAGGTCGTGGGCCGCGAGTCCGAGCTGGCCGAAGACGACGGCCAGCGCCACCGCGACGAACAGCTGGCTCCAGCTGTTCCCCAGCGTGAGAAAGGCGGCGACACCGCCCGCGAGCGCGAGGGCGACGGCACCGAAACGGACCGTGTAATAGAGCGGGCGGCGCCGGAGCAGCCCCGCGTCGGCTATACGCCGTGAGAGTTCGGAAAAGTCGCTTCCCTTTTCGCGTCCCTTTTCTTGTTCGGTGGTGGGCAAGCTCTCGATTTCGCGGGTGGGCAAGCTCTCGATGAGCACCGGTGGATTCGCCATGTCCTTCAGTATGTGAACGGCTCCCCTGCCGCGGAATGACGTCTGCCCCCGAAGGCGGGGTGTGGCTAGCACCACCCCGGGTCCAGCCGTCCCGCCTTGACAGCTTTCCCGCCCGCCCCGCAGGATCGCCCCCGTGAACCTGTCAGACAGCCAGACAGGTGGTCCGGCCCCGCGGCGCGTCAGCGCCATGGAAGCGGCGCTCGGCCACCTCCGCGGCGCCATCGAGCGCGGCGAGTACGCGATCGGCGACAAGCTCCCCTCCGAGGCGGAGCTGTGCCGCACCCTGGAGATCTCCCGGCCGGTACTGCGCGAGGCGCTGCGCGCCCTGCAGACCATGGGGCTGACCGTCTCCAGAACCGGCAAGGGCACCTTCGTCGTCGCCGGCGCGGTCGAGGACCCCACCTTCGGCGACTACACGGCCGGCGACCTGCTGGAGGTGCGCCGCCACGTCGAGATCCCGGTGGCCGGCTACGCGGCCCGGCGCCGCACCCCGGAGAACCTCGACCGCATCGCCCACCTCCTGGACCGCATGGAGCGGGAGACGGACACCACCGCGTGGGTGGCGATGGACACCCTCTTCCACCTCACCGTGGCCGAGGCCGCCCAGAACCCGGTCTTCCGTCGGGTCATCGAGGAGATCCGCGACGCGCTGGCCCGCCAGTCCGCCTTCCTCAACGAACTGGGCGGCCGGCGCGAACAGTCCAACCGGGAACACCGGGCCATCGTCGAGGCGCTGCTCGACGGCAGCGACCGCGACGCCGAAGAGGCCATGGCCCACCACCTCGACCGCGTCGAGACCACCCTGAGCGACATCGTGCGCCCCACGCGCACGGACACCACCCCCACGGAAGGCGCACCCGAGGCGTGAGCGAGCACCGACAGACCCGGGCGGCCGGGCCGGCCCCCGACCCCCGAGCCGTGACGTACGGCGGTTCCCCCGCGGACCCGCCCCCCATCCGCGAGCCCCTCCACACTCCCGTCGCCCACCTGGTGCGCGGCGGTGTCGTCGAGGGCGTGCACTACGGCTCCGTCGTCGTCCTCGGCCCGGGCGGGGAGACCCGGTTCCGGCTCGGGGACATCGAGGCCGCCTGCTACCCGCGCTCCGCCCTCAAGCCGGTCCAGGCCGTCGCCATGGTCCGCGCCGGGCTGCCGCTGGACGGCCGTCTCCTCTCGCTCGCCGCCGCCAGCCACTCCGGCGAGGAACGCCACCTCGCCGGCGCCCGGCGCATCCTCGAACTCGCCGGGCTCGCCGAGAGCCACCTGCGCAACGTCCCCGACCTGCCCTTCGACCCGGTCGTCCGGGACTCCTGGGTCAGGGAGGGCCGCCTCCCGTCCCGGCTCGCCCAGAACTGCTCCGGCAAGCACGCCGCCATGCTGTACACCTGCGTGCTCAACGGCTGGTCCCTGAAGGACTACCTCGACCCCGGCCACCCGCTCCAGCGGGCGATCGCCGAGACCGTCGAGGATCTCACCGGGCAGCGTGTCGCCCGGGTGACCGTCGACGGCTGCGGCGCGCCCCTGTTCGCGGTCTCCCTGCACGGTCTCGCCCGCGCCGCCGCCCGCATCACCACCGCCGTCCCCGGCACCCCGGAGGCCCGCGTGGCGGACGCGATGCGCGAGCACCCCGAGATGGCCTCGGGTTCCGGCCGGGACGTCGCCGCGCTGATGCGGGCCGTGCCCGGGCTGCTCGCCAAGGACGGCTTCGAGGGAGTCCAGGTCGCCGCCCGGCCCGACGGCAGTGCGGTCGCCGTGAAGATAGCCGACGGGGCCGACCGCGCCCGCGTCCCGGTCGCCGCGGCGGCACTCGCGCGGGCGGGTGTCACCCCGGAGCTGCTCACGGAGTTCGCGGGTGAGCCGCTGCTCGGGGGAGGGGAGCCGGTGGGGCGGGTGCGTCCGGTGCCCGCGCTGGACCCCGTACCGCTCGCCTCGTGCGCGTAGTGCGCCTCTCGGTGCCGTTCTCGGGTGCCGCGGACGGTGGCCGCTCGCACCCGCACGACGGAGCCGCACCCCACCCGCGCGGCGCCTGCCGCACCCTCGCCGAGCGCCGCGTCCACGGCGTCACCGCCGCCCCGAGGGCGCCGCGACCCGCGTCGGCCCGGTCGCCGCGCTCGACCCGCGCCTCCGCCGCACGGCGGGCGGTCGAGAGCGCCGAGGGGCCCTGGCGAGCGGCCGCGGAGCCGCCGAACCCGGGCCGGCGGCCCCGCGGCCGCCCGCCGGACGGCGCACCGAACCGCTGCGGCCGAAGGCCCCGGCGGGCAGCGGCCCCGTGCCCACCCGGCCGCGCGCCGGGACCGGCGCGGAGGAAGAATGGCGATCATGAGTACGCGGACGACCTTCCAGCCGGTCCTGGAGCGCATCGCCGAGGAGATCGAGCGGACCCCCGGCAGCGGCCGGCCCGCCGACTACATCCCGGCCCTCGCCGCCTGCGACCCGCGCCGCTTCGGCATGGCCGTCGCCGAGCCGGACGGCACGGTGTACGGGGTGGGGGACTGGCGGGAGCCGTTCTCCGCGCAGTCCATCACCAAGGTCTTCACTCTGGCCCTCGACCTGTCCCGCGAGGGCGACGCGCTCTGGGAGCACGTGGGCCGCGAACCGTCCGGCAACCCGTTCAACTCCCTGGTGCAGCTGGAGTACGAGAACGGCATCCCGCGCAACCCGTTCATCAACGCGGGCGCCCTCGTCGTCACCGACCGCCTGCACACCCGCACCGGGGACGCCGCGGAGGAACTGCTGGCCTTCCTGCGCGCGGAGAGCGGCAACCCGGGCCTGACCTACGACGAGGAGGTCGCCGCCTCCGAGAGCGCCCACGGCGACCGCAACGCGGCCCTCGGTCACTTCATGGCGTCGTACGGCAACATCGACAACCCGGTGCCCGTCCTGCTCGAGCAGTACTTCCGCCAGTGCTCCGTCGCCGCGTCCTGCGCCGACCTCGCCCTCGCGACCGGGTTCCTGGCCCGGCACGGCCTCCGCGCCGACGGCAGCCGGCTGCTGAGCCGCAGTCAGGCCAAGCAGGTCAACGCGGTGATGCTGACCTGCGGGACGTACGACGCGGCCGGCGAGTTCGCCTACCGGGTGGGGCTGCCGGGCAAGAGCGGGGTCGGCGGCGGCATCATCGCGGTGGTGCCGGGCCACTGCACGCTGTGCGTGTGGAGCCCAGGCCTGGACGAGCGGGGCAACTCGGTGGCCGGGGTGGCGGCGCTGGACCGCTTCACGACGCTCACGGGGCTGTCGGTCTTCTGAACGGCCGCCCGAGCGGCGTCAACTCTCCTCGACCCGCACCAGCTTGAGCCGCAGTGCCAGTGCCATGACTCCGGCGCCGAGCCCGGCCACGCCCACGATGGCACCGGTCTCCGGCCAGCCGGGGTCGTCCCGCGACGGCCGCACCGCCGGGACCCTCGCGGGCACGGCCTGGGGGCCCTGCCGAGGCCGGGCGCCGCCGGGTGCCAGCGAACCCACCGGGTCGACGTGCCCGGCCGCCTCGAAGCCCCAGTCGAGCAGCGAGCGGGCCTCCTCGTACACGGCGTGACCGCCGCCCTCCTGAGGGTTCATCACGGTCACGACCAGAGTCCGCCCGTCACGGCGTGCCGCGGCGATCAGGGTGTTGCCGGCATTGCTGGTGTAGCCGTTCTTGACGCCGATCAGCCCCGGGTAGGCCTCCACGCCGTCCGCCCCGGTGAGCAGCCGGTTGGTGTTCATGATCCCGTACGAGTTCCCGTTCCGGCCGGGGAACATCGCGTCGACCTTGGCGCAGTACCGCGCGAAATCCGGGTTGCGCAGCCCCGCCCGGCCGAAGACCGCCAGGTCGTACGCCGACGACACCTGGCCCGGCGCGTCGTAGCCGTCGGGGGAACGCACGTGGGTGTCGCGGGCGCCGAGGGCACGGGCCTCGGCCTGCATCCGGGCGGCCGTGGCGCTCCAGCCGCCGGTGAGTGAGGCGAGGACGTGCACGGCGTCGTTGCCGGAGTTGAGGAAGACGCCGTTCCACAGGTCGGAGACCCGGTACGTGCGGCCCTCGACGACACCGACCAGGCTGCTGCCGGGGCCGATGCCGGACAGTTCCTCCCCGCTCACCTCGTGGCGGATGCCGCCCGGCAGGACCGGCAGCACCGTGAGCGCGAACAGGGCCTTGAGGGTGCTGGCGGGCGGCAGCTTGCGATGCGCGTCGTGTGCCGCCAGGACGTCGCCGGTGCCGGCGTCGGCGACCACCCAGGACAGGGCGGAGACATCGGGGACCCCGGGCGCCCCGGGGCGGGGCCGGACCTGCGTACCGGAGCGGTACAGCAGCGACGGCTGCGGCGCCGCCACCCGTGGACCGCCGGGCGGGCCGGGGTCCGGCCGCCCGGCACGGGCGGCCGCGGCGGGCATGAGCGTCAGCAACCCCGCCACGCAGAGCACACAGGTGGAACGAGCCGCCCGGGATGAGAATCCGATAGTCATACCGCAAACGTAGAAACGGGCCCCCGGAACGCCACGCTGCCCGGGCCGAGTCGCGCTCGCAAGCACCCGGATGCCGTAGGGGAGACCCGCCGCCGGGGCCCGTCGGCCCGCGGGCGGTGTCAGCCGGCGGGCAGCGTCGGCTGGACGCGCCGCAGGAACGTGGCGTTGTCCGGCGTCTGGCGCATCCGCTCCAGCAGCGTCTCCAGACCGGACTGCCCGTCCCGGGACGCCAGGGCCCGCCGCAGCCCGCGTACGGCGGTCGACTCGGCGCCGGACAGCAGGAGCTCCTCGCGGCGGGTGCCGGAGCCGGTCATGTCCACGGCCGGGAAGACCCGGCGGGAGGCGAGGTCCCGGCTCAGCCGCAGCTCCATGTTGCCGGTGCTCTTCAGTTCCTCGAAGTAGAAGTCGTCGGCACGCGACCCCGTCTCCACCAGGGCGGTGGCGAGGATGGTGAGGGAGCCGCCCTCCTCGGCCTTCCGGGCGGCACCGAAGAACCGCTTCGGCCCGAGCAGCGCCCCGGCGTCGACCCCGCCGCTGAGCGTGCGGCCGCTGGAGGAGGCGGCGTTGTTGTGCGCCCTGCACAGCCGGGTCAGGGAGTCGAGGAGGATGACGACGTCCTCACCGGCCTCGACGAGCCGCTTGGCGCGTTCGATCACGAGCTCGGCGAGCGCGATGTGCTGCTTGGCGCTCTGGTCGAAGGTCGAGGAGTACACCTCGCCCCGCACGGACCGGCGCATGTCGGTGACCTCCTCGGGCCGCTCGTCGAGCAGCACCACCATCAGGTGGGAGCCGGGGTGGTTGCCGGCGACGGCGGCGGCGATCTGCTGGAGGAGGACGGTCTTGCCGGTCTTCGGCGGCGCCACGATCAGGCCGCGCTGGCCCTTGCCGACCGGGGCGATCAGATCGGCGACCCGCCCGGTCAGTCCGGCCGCCGGGTGTTCGAGGCGCAGCCGCTCGTGCGGATGCAGTGGTGTCAGGTCGTGGAAGTTCCGTCGGCCGCTCTGCCGTTCGGGCGTGCGGCCGTTGACGCGGACGACGTCGGTCAGGGTGCGCCGGTCGCCGCGCACGCCCTCGACCAGGTCGCCCCTGCGCAGGCCGTGGCGGCGGATCAGCGCGGGGGACAGGGAGAGGTCGGACGGCTCGGGCTGGAGGCTGCCGCCCCGCAGATGTCCCTTCCCGCCCGCGTCGATGTCGAGGACACCGTTCGCGGTCTCGGCCGGGGACTGCTGCACAGGGGGGCGTTCGAGTGTGGTGGTCATGGTGTTCGGTCCTTTCGAGGACACGGGCACGGGGCATGCGGAAGGGAGGGGAGAAGCCGCGCGAGGGGTCGGACGACACGCCTCCGGACGGCGGGAACAGCACCTCGGGTACGGCGGGGGAGGACCCTGCCCAGGAGGTTGTGCTGAGAAGCGGACGCGCCGGTCGCATCAGGACGGGCGGGTCGGCGAACCGAAGGGAAACTGGCACCGGCGCCCCGAAAGGGGCGTACACAGGCGCTGACCGCACTGTACCACCCGGCAGGTGGGGGTGGAAGGGCGGCGAGGCGGGACGGGCGACCCGTCCCGCCCTTCCCAACAGCTTCGACGTTCCGCTTGTTCCCTCTTCCGCACGCGCCGGGCGGGACCGAGCCGCCCGGACGCCCCTGAACTCCTACGCCTCCCGAGCCTCCCCCGCCTCCCGCACCTGCGCCTCCCGAGCCTCCCGCGCGATCCGGTCGAACTGCGCACCCATCGCCGCCTGCAGCGCCTGCGCGCCCGACAACGGGCGCACCATCACGGTGAGTTCGTCGATGCGTCCGGACGCGTCGAGGTGCAGGAAATCGCAGCCGCCGATCTCGCGGTCGCCGATCCGCGCCGTGAACACCAGCGCGTGGTCGCGGCCGTCCGCCGCACCGATGACGCGCTCGTAGCGGAAGTCCTCGAAGACGCGGGAGACGCCGCGCAGGATCGCGGCCGTGATCGCCTTGCCGTGGTAGGGCTTGAACACGACGGGGCTGGTGAAGACGACATCTTCGGCCAGCAGTGCTTCGACGGCGTCGAGATCGTGGGCTTCGACCGCCGCGCGGAATGCCTGCATCGCGCCTCCTCGGTGAGCATTGGTCAACTATTTGAATAGGTGCGGACTAGACTAGTCCCTGCTTGCTAGCGTGTCGACATGTCTCTCAAGTACGCCGTCCTGGCCGCTCTGCTGGAGGGGGAGGCCTCGGGCTACGAGCTGTCCAAGGTGTTCGACGTATCGCTCGCCAACTTCTGGCCCGCCACACCGCAGCAGCTCTACCGGGAGCTGGAGCGTCTCGCCGGCGACGGGCTCATCGAGGCGCGGACGGTGCCGCAGGAGCGCAGGCCCACCAAGAGGCTGTTCTCCCTCACGGAGGCCGGCCGGGAACGGCTGGGCGCCTTCGCCGCCGAGCCGACCCGGCGCCCCACCGCCATCCGCGACGAGTTCCTGATCAAGATGCAGGCCATGGACGGCCTGGCCCCGGAACGGGTCCGCGCGCTGGTGGAGGAGCGCAGGTCCTGGGCCCTGGGGAAACTCGCCCGCTACGAGCGCGTCCGCGAGCGACTCCTCGACGGCCGCACCGAGGAGGAGCACCTGCGGGACGCCGACCGCGTCGGGCCCTACCTCACGTTGCTCGCCGGGATCGCCTTCGAGCGCGAGAACGCCCGCTGGTGCGAGCGCGTACTGACGGTGCTGCGGGAGCGGCGCGCCCCCACCGGGCCCGCCGGCCGGCCTCTAGGCTGACCGGATGTTCAGCCCCGAAGGCCCCACCCTGCGTGAACTCGCCGTCCAGGCACTGTCGTCGGTCGAACGCGGCTACGACCTGCTCGCCCCGAAGTTCGAGCACACCCCGTACCGGACGCCGGACCGGGTGCTCGGCGCCGTGGCCTCGGCACTGGCGCCGATGGGGCCGTTCGACGCCGGACTCGACCTGTGCTGCGGCACCGGCGCGGGGGTGGGCGTGCTGGCCCGGGTGTGCCGGGAGGGCGTGACGGGGGTCGACTTCAGCGCGGGCATGCTGGAGGTCGCCCGGGGGCGTGCCGTACCCGAGGGGCCGGCGGTCTCCTGGGTGCGCGCGGACGCCCGCGCCCTGCCGTTCGGGCCCGCGTTCGACCTCGTGGTCAGCTTCGGTGCGTTCGGGCACTTCCTGCCGCGGGAACTGCCGGGACTGTTCACCCAGGTGCGCTCCGCACTGCGACCGGGCGGCTGTTTCGTCTTCCCCGTGGTCGCGCCACCCCGCCCCGGCTCCCGCGGCTACTGGACGCTGCTCGGCTTCGACGCCGCGATGCGGGTGCGCAACGCGCTGTGGCGGCCGCCGTTCGTCATGTACTACCGGACGTTCCGGCTCGGGGACGTGGGACGGGAACTGGCGCGCGCCGGTTTCCGGACGGACCTGCACGCCCTGCCGGAGTTCGGGAACCGGCCCGACGGCAGCCCGCGCGTCCGGATGGTGGTGGCCCGGCGGCTGCCCTGACGGTGGGTGCGGGCTCAGCCCGCCGCCGGCAGCGTGAACTCGTAGACCAGCGCGTCCTGCCGGGCGTCCACGACGAGGTCCGTGATCTCCAGGGGACGCGCGTACTGGTCGTGTACCCGTCGGACGACCCGCACCGACGGCGTGTCCGCGATGCGGCTGATCGTGTCGCGGTGGTGCAGGGTCAGGCCCGCGCGGCGCATCCAGTCGTAGGCCCGCCGCAGTTGCGCCGAGGCGCTGCCGTCGGCGCGGTCGCGGTAGCGGGCCAGCTCCTCGACCTCGGCGAGCGCCACGGCGGAGAACGAGGTCACGGCGGTCCGCCGGCCGGTTCCGTCGGCGGTCGCGGAAGCGTAGCGGTGCACCAGCGTCGCCCGGCCCGGCGCCAGTCCCAGTGCCGCGGCGTGCTCCGGCGGCGGAGTCTCCCAGGCGACGGTGGCCCGGTCGCCGGTGCACGGCTCCGCCGTCCGGGCGCCGACCGGGAAGGTGAGGGAGGCCGGGCAGTGTGCCGGCGGGCCGGTCAGGGCGGCGTGGCTGCCCCGCCGGTCGGTGGCGAGGAGGCCGTCCCGGCGCAGCACCTCCAAGGCTTGCCGTACGGTCTCCCGGCTGACCCCGTAGCGCTCGGCCAGCCGGCGTTCGCCCGGCAGGCGTGCGCCCGGTGGGACGGTCCCGTCGCGCAGCTCGGCGAGGAGCTGTGCGGCCACCCGCCAGTAGAGGGGCTGTCCGTCGGTGAGGGGATGGTCGTGCGAAGTGGTGCGGGCCATGCCGCGCCCTCCTGTTGGTGACGTGCGGTAGCCGCGCGGGCTCGGTGCGCCACCAGAATTATCATTGGTCTAAACCAACCGGGAAGGGCGGGCCGCGGGTTCGGCCGAAACCTCACCCGCGCTTCGGCCGTCCGACACCCCTTCACAAGGCGCTGTACAGGGCGTCCACCAGTGCCGTCTTCCGTGGGGCGTCGGCGATGCGCGCCCCCATCCGGTTCATGACGTACCCCAGCGACACGCCGGCGTCCGGGTCCGCCAGACCGCAGGACCCGCCGAAGCCGTCGTGTCCGAAAGCCCGCGGATTGGGGCCGTAGGAGCCGTTGGGGCCGCTGAGCCACAGCCCCAGTCCGGCCTCGGTCTCGTGCGCGAGGCCGGCGCCCAGGACGAGATCACGGCAGGAGCCCTGACCCTCCCGCATTCGCTCGGCCGCTTCCGGGGACAGCACGCGGTGGCCGTCGTGCGTACCCGGCCCGCGAGGATCCCGCACAGTGCGGCGACCGCCCGCGCGGTGCCGTGTCCGTTCGCCGCCGGTATCTCCGCGGCCCGCCACGCCGCGCTGTTGGCCTCCGCGGCGCCCAGTTCGCCCCGGTCCCGGAAGTTCTCCTCGAACGCCGCGCGGACCGCCGCGAAGCGCGTGTCGCAGTGGCCGTGAACCTGTGCCGCGCGCTCGGACATGGGTCCTCCGTCGTCCGCCGGGATCCGGGCCGCGGCGGTGCGGCCCGGGCGGCCCGGGCGGCCTCGAACGTACCGATTGGTCGGACCGGGCGGAAGTCCGCGGGCCCACCGTGGCGGGATCGCGGTGGCCGCCCGGCCGCCCGGTCCGACGTCAGCCGTCAGCCGTCAGCCGTCAGCCGTCAGCCGTCAGCCGTCAGCCGTCAGCCGTCAGCCGTCGGCCGGCCGACGGAACGGCGGGACCGCGGGACTCAGGCGCGCGAGCGCAGCCAGCGCAGCTTGGCGGCCTCCTGGAAGGACCCGCCGCCCTCGTGGTCGTTGAAGTCGTACACCTCGATCGCCTTGTCGTCGTGCGACCAGGCGTTGAACGCCGCGAAGACGGTCGACGGCGGGCAGGTCTGGTCCTCCAGGGCCGCCGAGAACAGCGCGGGCGCCCGGCCGCGCGCCGCGAAGTGCACGCCGTCGAAGTAGGACAGCGTGCGCAGCGCGTCCTCGGTGCGGCCGCGGTGGGTCTTGAGGTACAGACCGATCTCCCGGTAGGGGTGCCGGTCGGTCAGCTTGGTCGCGCGCGGGAAATCGCAGAGGAACGGCACGTCGGGGGCGACGGCCGTCAGGTCCGGCACCAGACCGCCGACGGCGATCGTGATGCCGCCGCCCTGGCTCCCGCCGAGGGCGACGGTGCGGGCCGGGTCGGTCAGCGGGTGCGACCGGGCCGCCTCGACCGCGCGCACGGCGTCGGTGAAGACGCGGCGGTAGTAGTAGTTCTCGGGGGCGTCCAGGCCGCGGGTCATGAAGCCCGGATACGCGGGCGTGCCGCCGACGGGGTCCGCGGTTCCGCCCCCGCCGCCCCAGGCGCTGCCCTGGCCGCGGGTGTCCATCACGAAGTGCGCCCGGCCCGAGGACGCCCACAGCAGGTGCTCGTGCGGCAGCCCGCGCCCGCCGCCGTACCCGATGAACTCCACGACCAGCGGCAGCGGTTCCTCCGCCGCGGCCGGCAGGATCAGCCATCCCTTCACCGGGTGACCGCCGAACCCGGCGAACGTCACGTCGTACACCCGCACCGTGGACAGTCCCGTGTCGACCGGTTCGAAGCGGGCGTCCAGGTCGTGCGCGCGGGCTTCCTCGAGCGTCTTGCTCCAGAACGTGTCGAAGTCGCCTGGCTCTGTCGACGCGCTGCGGTAGGTGCGGAGTTCCTTGAGCGGAAGGTCGAACAGGGCCATCGAGAACCGCCTTTGCGGGGAGACAGTGCCGGACCGTACAGATGATCACACCGTACGTGAATGGTCGGAGGACTGGCCAGCTCGCCGGCGGGCCGATCACCGACCTGACCTGCGGTTCGACGGACCGAACGCCGACGGGGACGGCGGCGGGGTCCGGGGACCGCGCCAGGTGGTCGGGTCACCGGCGCCTCCCTCAGGCCCGGCGGTGTGTCCACTGCGGCTCGGTGAGGGCCCAGTCGCGGTCCCACTCGGTCATCCGGCGCCGGAAGGCCACCTTGCGTACGGCGCAGTGCGCGAGGAGCACGGTGAGCGCCGCTCCCAAGGTGGTGCACGCGCCGATGGTGACGCTGTGCTGCCAGACCGCGGCGGCGGCCGTCGGCGGTGGCACGCTGCTGCCCTTGGAGTCCAGCCACACGTCGACCGTGTCACCTTGCCGGGTGCCGACCGGGACCCGGGTCGTGGTGTTCCGGTCGGTTCCGTCCGGCGTGCTCCAGCGGACGGTCGCGCGGTACGAGTGCTGCCCGCCGGCCTGCATCGACGCCAGGGTGTCGGGAGTCCGGCCGACGACCTCGGCGTCGACGCGGTACCGCTCCGCGCGCTGCTCCGCCGCGACCGCCTGGGCCTGACCGTGGCTCCACCAGGCCGTGGCGGCTCCGAGCAGCGGTGCCCCCACGACCAGCAGGACCGCGACGACCAGCACGGTCCACGCCTCGACGACGTCCGACCGGCGGCGCAGCGGATTGCGCCGCATGCGCCAGCCGCGCACCCGGGTTCGCATGTCGACCTCCTCGCGATCACAGCGACCGGAGGGCCGGGCGGGCGGCCGTACCAGAGCGGGGCCGCCGGGTCTCCGCGTCGCGCCACGCGTGCGAGTGCCCGCACAGGTCTGGTACCCCGTTCGGCGGGTCTCGCTCACCGTGTCGCCCACCCCGGAACGCCGGACGACCGCACCGCGCCGCGGACAGGTGCCCAGCGGGGCCGGGGGGAAACCGGGCCCGCGGTCACGGACCCGGCGTCCGGGGGTGCTCGGGGACCGGAGGTCTTCCCCCGGCGGGGCCGGGCGGCCGTCCGGTCACCGCGGTCCGGCCAGGTCAGCCGAAGCGTTCGATCCGGATCCGGTGCACCGGCTGGCCGGCCGCCACCAGCAGCCGCGAGGCGTGCTCCGCGAAGGAGTTGGAGCCGCACACGTAGGCCTCCCAGCCGTCGGCGGGCGCTTCGGCCAGGAGCGGCGCCAGGTGCGCGGTCGTCATCCGGCCCACCGGCGTGCCGGCCGGGGCGCCGCGGGTGAAGACGGGCGTGGTCTCCGCGCCGAACTCGCGGGCGTAGATCAGCTCCTCGGGAGTGCGCGCGGACACCAGCAGCCGCAGCGGCACCGTCAGACCCCGCGCCCGGTGGTGCCGCACCATCGACATCAGCGGGACGACCCCGGAGCCCGCGCCCAGCAGCAGGGCGGGCCGGTCGCCGGGCCAGGCGAAGAAGCCGCTCAGCGGGCCGCGCACCTCGATCCGGTCGCCGGGCCGGGCGACCGTGTGGAACCAGCCGGACACCTCGCCGTCCTCGACGTGGTCGAGGGTCAGCTCGATGTGCCCCGAGTCGTCCGGCGCGGACGCCAGCGAGTAGTGGCGCTGGGCCACGTACCCGTCTCCGGCGGTCAGCCGCAGCATCAGGTGCTGGCCGGGCAGGTGCCCCGCCCAGCCGGGCACGGCGAACCGGAAGGTGGACGCGCGGTGCGTCTCGCGGCGGATCTCCGTGAGGGTGGCCGTCTGCCACGTACCGGCCACCCGGCCGTTCACCTCGACGCGCCCGGGCACGGCGAACCGCGTCGGGGGAGTGAAGGACCCCGCCGTGTGCGTCGCTGTCTCAGTCACCGGCATACCGCTGCTCCTGCCAGGGGTTGCCGCGCGCGTGGTAGCCGTTCCGCTCCCAGAAGCCCGGCTCGTCGTGGTCGAGGAGTTCCAGGCCCGCGATCCACTTGACGCTCTTCCAGAAGTACAGGTGCGGCACCACCAGGCGCGCCGGGCCGCCGTGCTCGGGGGCGAGCGGGCGCCCGTCGTACTCCCACACGATCCACGCGCGCCCGCCGGTCAGGTCCGCGAGCGGCAGGTTCGCGGTATAGCCGGTGTGCGCGTAGGCGACGGCGTGCGTCGCGGACGGCAGCGGGCGCACCGCGTCCAGGAAGGCGTCCAGGGACACGCCCCCGAACCGCACCCCGAACTTCGACCAGCCGGTCACGCAGTGGATGTCGCCCGAGTACGCCGACGCCGGCAGTCGGCGCGCCCCGGCCGGATCCCAGCTGCGGGTCTCGGCCACCAGTCCGCCCACGCGGAAGGTCCAGTCGGCGGGCGACAGGTCGGGCGTGACCTCGGCGGACAGCACGGGCCAGTCGTCACCGGCGTCGTACTGGCCGGGCGGCAACCCCGGCCGGGCGGCGCGCGGGCGCCCGGTGAAGCCTCGGGTGGTGTTCATGTGGTGGAGCCTTTCGGGCCGCCGCGAGGGTGCCCGCGGCCGGCGTGATCGGTTCGTACGCGGTCAACCGTACGTGGCCCGGGAGCGGCCCTCAGCCCTGGTCCTCGCCGGATGCGGCGCCCTGCCACGCGTTGTACCGCTCCAGATACGCGGCGAAGCGGATCAGGTCGTCTTCGGGCCAGCCGGCGAGACGCTCGCGGAAGGCCGTCCGGCGGCTCTCGGTGACCTGGGCCAGGATGTGCCGTCCGGCCTCGGTCAGGTGCAGGACCTGCACGCGGTGGTCGTCCGGGTCGACGCGGCGCTCGACGAGCCCGGTGCGCTCCAGGGCGGACACCTGGCGGCTGACGGTGGACTTGTCCAGGGCGTAGTGGGCCGCCAGGTCGGTGGCCCGGCAGCCGTCCCGCTCCTCCAGGTGGCCGAGCAGCGTGTACGACACCAGAGACAGCTCCGGGTGCATGCGCCCCGCCGAGGCGCGGGCGCGGCGGGCGAAGGCCGTCATCTCCCGCTGGACGGTCTCCACGGCCGCGTCCGCCGGGCGGTCGCCGGGGGTGACGGTCGTCTCATCGGGCACCTCGGCTGCCGTCACTGGTCCTCCTCCGGATCGCTAGTTGTATAGTACAACTTGAAAGGCAGTTGTATAAGCCAACTACATGCCGCCGCCGAACCGGTCGGCCGAACCAGTCATTGGAGGATGTGAGCGATGAGGCCGCACGCCCTGCGCCACGTGCTCACGCACCTGATCACCCCGCTGCTGATGTGCGTCGGGATGGGTCTCGCGTACATGGGGGCCTTCGTCACCCCCGAGCCGAACCACCTGCCGGTCGCCGTCGTCGGCTCCGGCCCCGAGGCGAAGGTGCTCGCCCAGTCGGTCGAGGACGGGGCCGGCGACGACCTCGACGTACGGACCGTCGCCACCCGGGCGGACGCCGTCGACCTGCTGAGGGCCCGCGACATCACCGGCGCCTACGTGCCCGGGGGCAAGGCGCCCGAGGTCGTGGTGGCCACCGCCGCGTCCGACATGGGCGCGATGGCCGCGGAGAAGGTCTTCACACCGCTCGCCGAACAGCGGGGCGTCCCGCTGAAGGTGACCGACGTGGCCACTCCGGTCGACGACGACCCCACCGGCCAGGGCCTGTTCTTCCTGCTGATCGCGGTCAGCATCGGCTCCTACGCGTCCGTGGCCGCCCTCGGCGCCGCAGGCGGGGCCCTGCCGATGCGCGTGCGGGCCCTGCTCACCCTCGGCGTCTCCGTCGTCGTCAGCGGCGTCGGCGCCCTGCTCGCCGGGCCGGTGTTCCACCTCGCCCACCACGACCTCACCGGTCTGTGGGGCATCGCCTGGCTCTACGCCGCGGGCATCCTGTTCATCGGCGTGGGCCTGCACACCTTCCTCAAGCGGTGGACCACGCTCGCCATGATGGTGCTGTTCGTGATGCTCAACTTCACCAGCTCCGGTGGCCTGTTCCGGCCCGAACTGCAGAACGGCTTCTTCGGCACCCTGCACGCCTTCTGGAACGGCGCCGGATTCGTCGAGGGCGCCCGCGGCCTGCTGTACTTCGACGGCGACGGACTGGGCCGCGCCGTCTGGACGCTGATCGCCTGGCTGCTGCTCGGCCTGCTGGTGACAGCGGTCGCCGCCCTCCACGAACGGGGCGGCTCGGCGCCGGTGCCGGCGACCACCGGCAAGCACGCGAGGCCGGACGGGCGGGAGGCCGCGTCCGCGGCGGTGGAGGAAGCGGAGGAGGAGGCCGAGGAGAGCGTCGGCGTCTGACCATCGGGGTGATGTGTCCGGCGGCCGAGGACGGTCCCGGCCGCCGGACGCCTGGGAGGCGAGACCCATCACCGCTCGGCCGCCTGCTGGTCGAGACGAGCGAACGCCAGGCACCGGCAACCGTCCAGGCCTTCACCCGCGCGGGCCTGGCGACCCGCCTCGCGGTCAGCGAGGACCACCTGTACGCCCATGTGGTGACCGGCGTCAGGGGGTGACGGCGCGGCCTCCGCTACGGCCTGTCCGGCGGCGTGGCCCGGGCGATCAGCAGAGCCACGTCGTCGGAGTTATCCGGCTCGTGCAGCGTGCGCAGGAGCAGGTCGCACACCTCTTCCAGAGGTCGGTCGGGGCCCTCCAGCAGGGCGAGGAGCGCGTCCAGCCGCTCGTCCAGCGGATGCCGGCGCGTCTCGACGAGACCGTCGGTGTAGAACACCAGCCGGTCGCCCGGCTCCAGGTCGACGGTGGTGGTCGAGAAGGCGACGCCGCCCACCCCGAGCGGCACCCCGGTGGGCAGGTCCAGCAGTTCCGGCGGCCGGCCGGTGCGCAGCCGGACCGGCGGCAGATGTCCGGCATTGGCGATCCGGCACTGCCGCCGGTGCGGGTCGTGGACGGCGTAGACGCAGGTGGCGATGGCCTGGTCCAGGCCGGCCGTGGTCCGGTCGAGGTGGCCGAGCAGGAACGCCGGATCGAGATCGAGGGCGGCCAGGGTGTTCGTCGCGGTGCGCAGCCGGCCCATCGAGGCCGCCGCCGCGATGCCGCTGCCCATCACGTCGCCCACCACGAGCGCGGTCTTGCAGCCCTCCAGCTCGATCACGTCGAACCAGTCGCCGCCGACCTCGCTGGTCGCCTCGGCCGGCTGGTAGCGGGAGGCGACCTCCAGACCGCCCGTCACCGGCGGATGGCTCGGCAGCAGGCTGCGCTGGAGGGTGAGGGCGGCGTCGCGGGCGTTCTGGTACCAGCGGGCGTTGTCGATCTGCACCGCCGCGCGGGCGGCCAGTTCCCGGGCCAGCAGCAGGTCGTCCTCGCCGAACGGCAGCGGATTGCCGATCCGTTTGAGGTCCAGGGCGCCGAGCACCTCGCCCCGCGCGATCAGCGGAACCGCGAGGTAGGAGTGCACGCCCGCCCGGCGCAGCAGTTCGGCCGCCTCCGGTGAGCGGGCGATACGCGGCAGGTGCTCCTCCGTCACCCGCTTCACCAGCACCGGACGGCCGGTGCGCACGCACTCGGTGACCAGGCGGTCCGGCCCGTACCGGGCCACCTGGCCGGGCGGATCGGCCGCCCGCAGCGCGCGGGGGGCGTCGATCGCCTGCACGGCCAGGGCCCGGATCACCGCGGGCTCGGCCGGGCCCAGGGTGCTGCGCCGGCCCTTCACCACGGCCTCCAGCAGGTCCACGGCCGCGATGTCGGCGAGGTCCGGCACGGCCACGTCGGCCAGCTCGTGCGCCGTACGGTCCAGCTCCAGCGTCGTGCCGATCCGCGCCGAGGCGTCCGCGACGGCGGCCAGCCGGCGCCGCGCGGCCTCCGCCTCGACGCCCGCGCGGTGCTGCTCGGTGACGTCCACGACCGACACGGCGACGCCCAGTACGGCACCGACGGCGTCCTCCAGCCGGTACAGCGACAGCGACCAGGTGTGCTCCTCGTCCGGGTCGGCGGGCGTCCGCCCGGTCGCGGGCTGGCCGACGATCGGCCGTCCGGTCTCCAGCACCCGGCGCGCCGCCTCCTCCAAGGGGGCCGCCTCCACCAGCGGCAGCACCTCGCGGACCGTCCGGCCGAGGTGTTCCTCGGCGGTCATGCCGTTCATGTGCTCCAGGGACGGGTTGACCGAGACGTACCGCAGCTCGGTGTCCAGGACGGCCAGTCCGATCGGCGACTGCCGGATCACCCGCGTGGACAGCGCCACGTCGTGCTCCAGCCGGCGCACGGTGGACCGGTCGACGGCGAGGCCCAGCGCGTAGACGTCCCCCCGGTCGTCCAGGAGGCGCATGTTGCGGAACTCCACCAGCCGGGTGGTGCCGTCCTTGCGGCGGATGGGGAACGCCCCCGCCCAGCTCTGGCCGGTCTTCACGACGTCGGCGAACAGCTTCACGACCAGGTCGAGATGCCGTTCGTGGACCATGATCCGGGCGGCGTACTGCCCCAGCGCCTCCGACGCGGCGTATCCGAACAGTTCCTCGGCCTGCGGGCTCCACAGCACGATCCGGCCGTCGGTGTCCAGCACGACCGAGGCCACGTTCAGCACGTCGAGCAGCCCGCTGGGCCGCACCGGTCCGCGCGGCGACATGTCGTCCCCGAACCCGGCAGACCCGGCTGCACTCATCCCACGCCCCGCCTTCGCCGTTCCACGCGGCACGCCCTTTTGATGCCGACTCCCTTGTTCTACCGCGTTCCGCCGCGCACAGGGCCGTTTCTCCGAGGCCCCTGCCGCCTCCTTCCAGCATCACCCGGCACGGCGGCCGCCGCCGCACGGAGCACGGCCGAGGTTGGTCTGTACATGACCGTGCGGGCGGGACAGACTGTGCGCCGAGTGCCGCACCACCCACCCCCCACCGAGGAGCCCGCCCATGTCCCTGCGCCCCTGGCAACGTTGTCACACGGCCCTGACCGGACTCGCCACCCTCGCCCTCGCCGTCGCCCTCGCCGGTCCGGCCGCCGCGGCCGCCCCGAACGCCGCCCCGAACGCCGGCACCTGGACCGAGGTGGGCTCCGACCGCGCCGATCCGCTGACCGAGAGCCAGGGTCTGGCCTCGGTCGAGGTGCCGGCCGGCAGTCCCAACCGCTACACCGGCATCGGCACCATCCCCCTGAGCCTCAGCGGCCGGGGCTGGAACCACGTCGGCGACCCCGACGCCTCCTACGACGGCCACTACGTCGAGCCCTACCAGCGGGACGACGGGAACACCAAGATGTTCCGCGTGCAGGCACCGGACGGCCGCTGGTCGGAGTACGTGCACACGCTCAGCCCCGGCGAGGCGCTGAACAACTCCTGGTCCGCCATCTCGCCGGACGGCCAGTGGATGCTCTCGGGTGAGTGGGGCACCATGGACCGGCTGCTGGTCTTCCCGACACCCGGCGTCAACCCCGCCACCTCGCCCTCGGCGAACCTCCCGCAGGCGGCCACCGTCCGCCTGGACCACGCCGTGCGCGACGTCCAGGGCTGCGACTTCCTCGACGCGACCACGCTGCTGTGCTCCTCCGACGACCCGGCGGGCACCCTCTTCGGCATCACCAAGCCCCTGCTGCGGATCGACCTGTCCGCCGCGCCGAACGGCACCGCGGACGTCACCGGCCACGTCACCGCCCTGCGGCAGCTGCCTCTGCGCAGCGCCTGCTCCGGCGGCTTCGAGGCGGAGGGCGTCGACTACGACCGCCGTACCGGCACCCTGCGGGTGATCGTCGTCTCGCCGGGCTTCTGTGTGCTGACGGACAGCAAGACCTACCGCTTCACCCGGAACTGACCCGCCCCCCCTTCGCGCGGGGCCGCGAGTGGTGCTTTTCTGGGGGTATGGGCCACGAGAGGAGCGATCACGATGGACGCTGAGCGACTGCATCCGGAGTCCGTCTCGGTCGAGCTGAGCGGGTGCAGCAAGGAGGACGCCCGGACCGTGTTCGAGGCCCTGTGCGCGTGCTACTCGTCCGACCGGCGCCCGGACGAGGTGCCCCGGACCCACCACGAAGTGCGCCCCACCGTGTGGCTCGGCACCTTCGACGTGGCCGAGGCCCGGGGCGGGTGCGACCCGGCCCGGCTCTCGGCGTCCGTCGAGGCCGATGTGCAGGGCGGCTACTGGGCGATCGAGCGGTTCCGCACCACGCTGGACTCCCTGTTCACCGTGCACGACCTGAGCGCGGCCTCCGGGGATCAGGAGCGGGAACTGCACCTACGGCTGGAGAGCCACTGACCGAGGCCCGCCGGTGCGGCGGTGTGGTGTGCGCCGCCTTCTTGTGCAACTAGTTGCATAAGAAGGCGGCCGTCCTCTACAACAGAGGCACCACACCGCGCACGGAGGGCCCGATGAGCCGCTACCCCCACCTGCTGAGCCCGCTCGACCTGGGCTTCACCACGCTGCCGAACCGCGTCCTGATGGGCTCCATGCACGTCGGCCTGGAAGAGGCCGAGCGCGGCTTCGAGCGCATGGCCGCCTTCTACGCCGCCCGCGCCCGCGGGGGAGTGGGCCTGATCGTCACCGGCGGCATCGCCCCCAACGACGAGGGCCGGCCGTACGAGGGCGGCGCCAAGCTCACCACCGAGGCGGAGGCGGAGCGGCACCGGCTCGTCACGGAGGCCGTGCACCGCGAGGGCGGCCGGATCGCCCTGCAGATCCTGCACTTCGGCCGCTACGCCTACCACCCCGACCTGGTCGCCCCGAGCCCCCTCCAGGCGCCCATCAGCCCCCACGTGCCCCGCGAGCTGACCGACGCCGACGTCGAGCGCACCATCGACGACTACGTCCGCACCGCCCGCCTCGCCCGCGAGGCCGGGTACGACGGCGTCGAGATCATGGGCTCCGAGGGCTACCTGATCAACGAGTTCATCGCCGCGCGGACCAACCACCGCACCGACCGCTGGGGCGGCTCCTACGAGAACCGCATGCGCCTTCCCGTCGAGATCGTGCGCCGGGTCCGGGAGGCGGCCGGGGAGGACTTCATCGTCGTCTACCGCCTGTCCATGCTCGACCTGGTCCCCGGCGGCTCCACCCTCGACGAGGTGATCACGCTCGCCAAGGCCGTCGAGGCGGCCGGAGCGACCATCATCAACACCGGCATCGGCTGGCACGAGGCCCGCATCCCCACCATCGCCACCTCCGTGCCGCGCGGCGCCTACACCTGGGTGACCGAGCGCCTGATGGGCGAGGTGACGGTGCCGCTCGTCACCACCAACCGCATCAACACCCCCGAAGTGGCCGAGCGCCTGCTCGCGGAGGGCGCGGCCGACATGGTGTCGATGGCCCGCCCGATGCTCGCCGACCCCGACTTCGTCGCGAAGGCCGCGGTGGGCCGCCCGGAGGCCATCAACACCTGCATCGGCTGCAACCAGGCCTGCCTGGACCACACCTTCAGCGGGAAGATCACATCCTGCCTGGTCAACCCGCGCGCCTGCCACGAGACCGAGCTGGTCCTCGCCCCGA
Organism: Streptomyces sp. NPDC028991; assembly: GCF_055564775.1. NCBI lineage: Bacteria > Bacillati > Actinomycetota > Actinomycetes > Kitasatosporales > Streptomycetaceae > Streptomyces > Streptomyces sp. NPDC028991. The sequence goes on from NZ_JBVHVP010000022.1 coordinate 23,731, forward strand.
CCCGGCGGCGCAAGCGCGTCGCGGTCGTCGGCGCCGGACCGGCCGGACTGGCCTGTGCGGTGAGCGCCGCGGAACGCGGCCACGAGGTCACCCTGTACGACGCCGCGAGCGAGATCGGCGGCCAGCTCAACGTCGCCCGCAAGGTCCCCGGCAAGCAGGAGTTCGACGAGACACTGCGCTACTTCCGTACGCAGCTGGCGGCGCACGGCGTCGACGTACGCCTGAACACCCGGGTCGGCGCCGACGACCTCGACGGCCACGACGAGGTCGTCGTCGCCACCGGCGTCACCCCGCGCACCCCGGAGATCCCCGGCGTCGACCATCCGAGCGTCGTCGGCTACCTCGACGTGCTCCGCGACGGTGCGCACGTCGGCGACCGGGTCGCGATCCTCGGCGCGGGCGGTATCGGCTTCGACGTCGCCGAGTACCTCACCGACGGCGGCGACAAGGCGCACGAGGACCCCGGGGCGTACTTCCGCCTCTGGGGCGTCGACATGGACTACCGCGCGCCCGGCGGTCTCGCCGAGCCCGAGCGGCCCGCGCCGCCGCGCACCGTGCACCTGCTCCAGCGCAAGACCTCCAAGGTCGGCGCCGGCCTCGGCAAGACCACCGGCTGGATCCACCGCACCGAACTGAAGCACCGCGGCGTCACCATGGTCCCGGGCGTGCGCTACGACCGGATCGACGACGCCGGACTGCACGTCACGATCGGCGACGAGTCCACGGTCCTGGCGGTCGACACGGTCGTCCTGTGCACGGGCCAGGAGCCGAGCCGCGGCCTGTACGACGACCTGGTCGCCGCCGGGCGCAGCGCGCACCTCATAGGCGGCGCCGACGTGGCCGCCGAACTGGACGCCAAGCGCGCGATCAAGCAGGGCACCGAGCTGGCGGCGGCGCTGTAGGAGACGCGTGGGCCGTCCCTAGGATGAGCCCATGTCACTCCCGCACGCGATCCTCACCGCCCTGGCCGAGAAGCCGTCGTCGGGGCTGGAGCTGACCCGGCGTTTCGACCGGTCGATCGGCTACTTCTGGTCGGCGACGCACCAGCAGATCTATCGCGAGCTGGGAAAGCTGGAGTCGGCCGGTCTGATCCGCGCGCTGCCCGGCCGGCAGCCGGCCCGCGGGCAGAAGAAGTCCTACGAGGTCCTGCCCGCGGGCCGCGACGAACTGGCCCGCTGGGCCGCCACCCCGCAGGACCCGAGGCCCCTGCGGGACACGATGCTGCTGCGGCTGCGGGCCGCGGCCGTGGTCGGCACCAACGGCATCGAGGCGGACCTGCGCCGTCACCTGGACCTGCACGAGCGGCAGTTGGCGGAGTACGAGGAGATCGAGAGGCGGGACTTCCCGCCGGGCAGGGACAGTGCCGAGGACCGGCTGCGGCACCTGGTGCTGCGCGCCGGTATCGACCTGGAGACCTTCTGGACCCAGTGGCTCAGGCACGCGCTGGCGCAGTTCGGCGAACTGCCCGAAGGCGACGAACGGGCCTGACCGCGCCCGCGGCTCAGAACCGGTACGGCTTGGCACGGCGGCGCAGGAACCAGGCGGCAGCGATGACGCCCGTGCCGACGAGGGCGCCGCCCGCCACCAGGGTGGCCGTGCCGTAGTCCTGGACCGCCCCGCCGAGACCGCCCAGGACACCACGCGACGCGGAGGGGGAGGGGGACGGGGAGACGGAGCGGCTGGGCGAAGGAGAGGGCGCCGCGGAGACGATGACGGTCTGGGTGCCGGCGGTGCTGTTGTTCGAGCACATGACGATGACCGTGTACGTGCCGGGGCTGATGCCCGACCAGGTGGCGGACTGACCGGACGCCGTCCCGGACAGCGCCACCTGGCGCCCCTGGGCGAAGTCCCCCTGGCTGCCGGTGAGCAGCGAGGCGGTGCCCCAACTGCCGTTGAGCTGGGCGCAGGCGGTGGTCGTAACCGACACGGTGGTCCCCGTGGTGCTCACGGAGATCCCCGGGCCCGCCGAAGCGGGTCCGGCGGCCAGGGCGACGGGCAGCGCGGCGGCTGCCACGGTCAGGCCGGAGCGGAGAAGTGGCGATGAGATGCGCATGTGGACTGCCCTCCGGCGGCACGGTCGGCGGTACATCCGGTTGCGCCGCCGAGATCGGAAACACCCGTGCTGCCTCACGGGCAGCCAACAGGGCGGCGGCCGTGCCCGCATGCCGAGCGCGACCGCCCAGGTGACGCGCCGGCCGGCCGCACGACTGCCGTGACGTCACCCGCCGTCGCCCGTGGTCACCTTCCGCTCCGCCGACAGACCGCCCCAGGTGCCGTCGGACAGCCTGGCCCGCACCCGCACCCGGTGCGTGACTCCGGCCTCCGGTCCCGCGTAGAAGCTGTACTCCGCCCGGTCGCGCGGCGCGTCGGCGCCGTAGACGAGTGATGTCGCCGGGCGGCCGTCCAGGTGGATTTGGTACTCGGTGACCAGGCCGCCGGTCCGCGGCGGGACCCAGGTGAGATCGATGTAGTACGCCCCGTCGGCGCGGTGGGAGGCCGCGCGCAGGGCGGTGGGCGCCGTGGCGCGGCCGTCGTCGGAGCCCGGGGTGGTGAGCCGGACGGTGGCGCCGGCGGGGGAGACGTTGTCGGCCGCGTCCCGCGCCCGGACCGTGAAGGAGTACCGGGTACCCGCGCGCAACCCCGTGACCACCGCCGCCGTCTGGCCGCCACCGACGCTGTGCACCTTCGTCCCGCCCTGGTGGATGTCGTACGACACCACCTCGCGGTCGTCGGTCGAGGCGGACCAGGTGAGCTGGACCGCCCGGCTGCCCGCGGCCCGGCCGTGGACGTCCGCCGGGCGCGTCGGGGCCGAGTCGTCGGCGACGGCGGCGGGAGTGGTCGCCCGCACCTCCCGGCTGTGCGGTCCCAGCCGTCCGCCGGCGTCGCGGGCCCGCACGGTGAAGGCGTAGGCGGTCGAGGGGCGCAGCCGGGTGATGTCCACCATGCGGTCGGACGCCGCCACCTCCTTCACCAAGGTGCCGCGGCGGTGGACCTCGTACGTCTCGACGCCGTCCACCGCGTTCCACATCACGTGCACGGTCGTGGCGCTGCCCGCCTCGGCGGTGACGCCGGTCGGTGCCCCGGGCGGCCCGCCGCTCCCGTCGCCGTCTTCGCCCGTGCCCCACCCGCAGGACGTGATCAGGGCGAGCGCGCCGCAGACCAGGGCGCAGCGGCGCGGGACGGAGACGCGGGCGGGCAGGGCGGGAACGGGCGCGTCTCGCACGGCTCTGCCTCCAGGACCTCTTCGGCTCGGCTCGGCTCGACTCCGGCCGGTCTCGGCTCACGGGTAATGGTCCGGACCAATATGACGTGCGTGACGCGACCACATCAAGAGGGCGGTCGTTGGCGACCCTCCGGAAGGGTTACGTATGCTGAGTCTGCTCACGGCCGAAGCCCCCGAAGGAACAGGGGAGTTCGGTGCCACGGCGCGGACCGCTGTCGTCGCTGATGCCGCGCCGGCGCGGGCGGCCGGGCGGGCCGGAGCCGGTACAGGGCCCGGCCTGCCCGCCCCCGGTCGCACCACCGGTCGTGTGCCCGGGCGCGCACCGCTCCGTACCGCGCCGGCGGTCGGGCGTGCACCGTCTGGCCCACAAAAGGTGGCCGCGTGCGCGATTCGGGGACAGATGTGGCCGAGTGACCGTCCATGTCCCCCAGGAGAGGCCACATAGTGCGTGTCCAGTCGCTGACACTGGTCGCGGCCAGCGCCGCCCTGCTCGCCCCCACTGCGTTCCCCGGTGCTCCGCCCCCGCCCCGTCCCGGCCCCCAGGCCCAGCTCGGGTCCGGTCACCAGCACCAGGCCTGGCCGGTCCGCGCGGACAGGTCCGGTGCCCGGATCGGGCCGGTGCCGCAGCCCCAGGCGGGGCCCGTTCCGCCGTCCGGGATCCGGGCCGGGGCCGGGGCCGGATCCGGGCCGAAGGAGGCCCGGCGGGAGGGGCCCGTCCGCGCCGTCGACCTGCTGGCCAAGGCGCGGAGCTGCGACCCCGTCTCGCGCGGGCGCTACCGCACCGACGCCGGAGCGCCGGCCGACATCCCGGTCTGCGGCACGCGGGACGCCGTGTACTGGAAGGCCGACCTGGACGTCGACTGCGACGGCCGGCCCGGCGACCACTGCAACAGCGCCACCGACCCCTACTTCACCGCCGCCACCGCCTACACCCGGTCGGACGGCAGCCCTCTGGACGCCGAACGCCTGCCCTACGTCGTCGTACCCGAGCCGAGTGACATCTGGGACCACCGCGAGCACGACGTCCACGGCGGGTCGGTCGCGGCCGTCGTCCACGGGGACCGCGTGCGCTACGCGGTCGTCGGCGACGTCGGCCCGCGCGACCTCGTCGGCGAGGCCTCCTACGCCGCCGCCCAGTCGCTCGGCATCCCCGCCGACCCGCACGGGGGCGGTACCGCCTCGGACGTGACGTACATCGTCTTCAAGGGCAGCGAGGTCGAGCCCATCGAGGACGAGGCCGCCGCCGAGAAGGCAGGGGAGCGGCTGGCGCGGCAGTTCCTGGACGACGACTGAGCCGCCCGCGCCTCAGGGGGCGCCGGGTGCCTCAGACGGCGGACCAGCCGTCGTCGACGGGCAGGATCGCGCCGTTGATGTTGCTCGCCGCCTCCGAGGCGAGGAACACGATCGCCGCGGCCTGCTCCTCGGGCTGCGACACCCGGCCGAGGTTGACGAAGTGCGGCCCGAGCGTGGCCGGACCGTGGGCGCCCTGCTCGGCGTCCACGGCGATGGCGGTCTGCGTGCCGCCCGGGCAGATGGCGTTGGCGCGGATGCCCCGCCCCCGGTACATCACCGCCAAGGACTTGGTCAGCCCCACCACGCCGTGCTTGGAGGCCGTGTAGGCGGCGCCCGCCGCGCTGCCGCGCAGGGCGGCCTCCGAGGCGGTGTTGACCACGGTGCCCCGGCCCGCCGCCAGCATGTGCGGCAGTACCGCGCGGGTCAGCAGGAAGGGAGCGGTGAGATTGACCCTCAGCACCCGCTCCCACTCGGCGTCGCTCACGTCCGCGAGCGCCGACATCCGGTCCATGATCCCGGCGTTGTTCACCAGGACGTCGATGCCGCCGAACCGCTCGACCGCGGTCGCCGTCACCCGGTCGACGACAGCCTGCTCGCTCAGGTCGCCCGTCACGGCCACGGCGGTGCCGCCCGCCCGCTCGATCTCCTGGACGGCCGTGTCCGCGCCCTCGGCGTTCAGGTCCGCCAGCACCACACGGTCGCCCTGCGCGGCGAACGCCAGGGCGGCGGCCCGCCCGATGCCCGATCCCGCCCCGGTGACGATGACACTGCGCCCGCCCGGTCCGCCGTTCATGTGGTGCTCCTTCGCGTGAGGTCCAGGGGCGCCGTGCCCGCTGCCCGGTCACTCTACGACTTAATGTCGGTGAGCGACAAAAAGTAGTCGTGGAGAATCCCGGGAGAGACATCACCGGCGCCGGAGGAACAGATGGCCGCAGCCCGCGGACGCACAGGACGACCGCCCCTGACCGAGGAACGCAAGGCCGAGATCCGGCTGGAGATCGCCCGCGCCGCCGTGGACCTCTTCGTCACCCAGGGGGTCGCCGCGACCACGGGCGAGCAGATCGGCCGCGCGGCCGGCATCTCGGCACGCACGGTGTGGCGCTACTTCCCGACCAAGGAAAGCTGCGTACGCCCGCTGCTCGCGGCCGGCGTCGAGCTGATCGCCGACTCGCTGCGACAGTGGCCGCCCGGCCAGCCCCTCGACGAGGCCCTCGACCTCGAGCAGCGGACGGCGGACAACGACCGTCTCCTCGCCGGCCCCGCGCACGCCACCGTCGGGGCACTGGTCCGGCTGACCCGCACCGAACCGGGCCTGCGAGCGGTCTGGCTGCGGACCTACGACGAGGCCGAACCGGAGTTCGCCCGCGCCCTCGCCGAACGGGCCGGGCTGCCCGCGGGCGATCTGCGGCCGGCGATCCAGGCGGCCATGTTCAACGCGGCGCTGCGCGCGGCGGTCGAACACCACGCCTGGCACACGGCCGACACCCGCGCCGACGCCGCGACGGCGCGGGCCGAACTGGCCGCGACCCTGCGCACCGCTCTCCGCGCCGCCGCGAGCGGCCTCACCTGACGCGGTACGCCGGTGGCACGGCCCGGGCGGGCGGGTTCCCGGGGCGGCGGGGGCGTGTCCTCCCGCCGCCTCCCCGGCCACCGGACACCGCGACTGGACCCACCGGGCGGAGCCGCGGCCAGACCTCCCGGTCGGAGTAGCGGCCAGACCTTCCGGTCGGAGTAGCGGCTAGACCTTCCGGTAGGAGTACGCCTCCGCGGCCGCCGCCTCGACGGCCGCGAGGTCGGCACCCGTCGCGGCCGTCACGACCGCCGCCACCGCGCCCTCGACGAAGGGGGCGTCCACCAGACGGGTGTTCTCGGGGAGTTCGTCGCCCTCGGCGAGCAGCGCCTTGACGGTGAGCACCGCGCTGCCCAGGTCGGTGAGGACGGCGACCCCCGCTCCCCGGTCCACGGACGCGGCGGCGGCGGACACCAGCTCGGAGCTGGTACCGAACCCGCCGGACGCGGTTCCGCCCGCCGGCGCGACCGGCACCGTCACGCCACCGCCCGACAGGGCCTTCGCCAGCCCGGCCACGGACGCGGCGACCTCGGCGCTGTGCGACACCAGCACGATCCCGACCAGCTTCGCGTCACTCACCGGACGCCTCCTCCAGTGCCGCCACGAGCAGCGCCGCCGAAGTCGCCCCGGGGTCCTGGTGCCCGATGCTGCGCTCGCCCAGATAGCTCGCCCTGCCCTTGCGGGCCTGCAACGGCACGGTGGCCTCGGCGCCCTCCTCGGCCGCGGCGCGGGCCGCGGCGAAGGAGTCGCCGAGGGCGTCCACGGCGGGAACCAGGGCGTCGATCATGGTCTTGTCGCCCGGTGCGGCGCCCCCGAGGGTCCGTACGGCGTCCACCCCTGTCCGCAACGCTTCGGCCAGCTGACCCTCACTCACCTCGGCGGCGTCGCCGAGCGCCTTGCCGGTACGGCGCAGCAGCGTCCCGTACAGCGGCCCCGAGGCACCGCCGACCGTGGAGATGAGCCGGCGCCCGGCGAGCGTCAGGACCGCGCCGGGCGTGTCGGGTGCCTCCTTCTCCAGCGTGGCCGTCACGGCCGTGAACCCGCGCTGGAGGTTGCTGCCGTGGTCGGCGTCGCCGATCGGGGAGTCGAGGGCGGTGAGCCGTTCCGCCTCGCGGTCGACCAACGCGGCGGTCGCCGTCATCCAACGGCGGAAGAAGTCGGCGTCGAGCACTGGATCTCCTTGCCTGGTAGGTACCTTGCGATCCCTTCCCCGTCCACCCTCACATGCCCCACCTCAGACCCGGTGTCTTCACCGGGGCGTCCCAGAGCCCGAGCAGTTCCTCGTCGATCTCGCACAGGGTGACCGAGGCCCCGGCCATGTCCAGCGAGGTGACGTAGTTGCCGACGAGGGTGCGGGCCACGGCGACACCGCGATCGCCGAGTACGCGGTGCACCTCGGCGTTGAAGCCGTACAGCTCCAGCAGCGGCGTCGCGCCCATGCCGTTGACCAGGACCAGGACGGGGTTGCGTGGGGTGAGGTCGGACAGGATCGCGTCCACGGCGGCCTCGGCGATCTCCCCCGAGGTCATCATCGGGCGTCGCTCCCGGCCGGGCTCCCCGTGGATGCCGATGCCCAGTTCGAGCTCACCGGCCGGCAGGTCGAAGGTGGGGCTGCCCTTGGCCGGCGTCGTGACGGCGCTGAGCGCGACACCGAAACTGCGGGAGCCGTCGTTCACCTGGCGGGCGATCGCCTCCACCCGTTCCAGCGGCCGGCCCTCTTCCGCCGCGGCCCCGGCGATCTTCTCCACGAACAGCGTCGCCCCCGTACCGCGCCGCCCGGCCGTGTAGAGGCTGTCCGTCACCGCCACGTCGTCGTTGACCAGCACCTTGGCGACCTGGATGCCCTCGTCCTCGGCCAGTTCGGCGGCCATGTCGAAGTTGAGCACGTCACCGGTGTAGTTCTTGACGACGAACAACACCCCGGCCCCGCTGTCCACGGCCGCCGCCGCCCGTACCATCTGGTCCGGCACCGGCGAGGTGAACACCTCGCCCGGGCAGGCCGCGGAGAGCATCCCGGGCCCCACGAACCCGCCGTGCAGCGGCTCGTGCCCGGAGCCACCCCCCGACACCAGGGCGACCTTCCCGGCCACCGGGGCGTCCCGTCGCACGACCACCCTGTTCTCGACATCCACGGTCAACTCGGGATGGGCGGCCGCCATACCGCGTAGCGCGTCCGCGACCACGGTCTCCGGGACGTTGATGAGCATCTTCACGGGATACCTCCTGGGAAGCGTAGTAGGCGAGTCCTTGACCTACGTTTTTGCTGGTCAGTATTGGTTCCGGTACTTCGTGCCGCTGAGCGGACCGAGGCGGGTTCCGGCTGGCGTGCTGCTGTCGGCAGTATCGGCCTTGCGGTAGGGAAGGTCACGCGCGAGAACGTCATGGGCGTGCCCCGGTCCGGAATCAGGACGCGTTCGGCTCTGGCCACGCGCTGGCGCCTCCGCGCACACCAGGGCTCCTTCGCAGGGAGCGGGAGCGCCGCCCCCCGGCGGCGCAGCCGAAGGAGGCGGCACCACGAGGGAGATGGCATCGCTCGCACGGGAGTGAACGGTGCGTCCGCAGAGCCTCGCCGAAGCCCGGAACCGGCTGCCCCCCGGCGACAACACCCTGACCGTGCTGGAACCCGAACGCCTCGGCGACCGGACCACCCTGCACCCTCGCGGTCGCCCACCTGCTGCGCCACATCGCGGACCCCGACGCTGCGCCGGAGGCCGCGTCCGTCGATCCCGCGTTGATCGTCCGCGCCAGCACGGGACCGGCCGGGCGATCGACGTCGGCGCGAGGGTAGGGCAGGCGGGTCCGGGAGAAGACCTCGATCGGGGTGGACAGGTCGGACGGGATCACCTGATCCCACGCGAGAACAGCGACCGTGAGCATGGCCGGAACCCGCCTCCCCGTCAGCCTGACGGGCTCGGGCCGGCATTCCGTAAGCTCCACATCTCCGCAGCTCACGCCCTTTGTGAAGGCGTTGGCGCTATCCCGTCGAGGTCTGTCACTAGTGCCACTAGGCGAGCCCCCGGAAGGCCGGTTGACTTCGGAGCGTCCCGATGGAAGTCGACCCCGAGGAAAGTCCATGCACATCCAGGTCGTCCTGTTCGATGGCTTCGACCCGCTCGATGCCGTCGCCCCCTACGAGGTGCTGTACGCCGGCGGCTTGGCGTCGGACGGCGCGGTGACCGTCGAGCTGGTCACCGCAGAGGGCCCTCGTGAGGTCGTCAGCGGCACCGGAGGACTGACGCTGCGCGCCGCCGGCGCCCTCGACCTGGAGCGCGCCGACATCCTTCTGGTGCCCGGCGCCTCCGGCCGCGTGGGCGAACCCGGCGAGGTCCCGGAGGAAGAGGCGGGCGCCGGCGAGTGGAGGCAGGACGAGTTCATCCCGGTGCTGCTGGGCCGCACGCTGGCCACCGAGCTCCCCGCGCTCCTCGAGCAGGCGATGGACGACCCGGACATCACCGTCGCCACCGTCTGCGGCGGCTCGCTGGTGCTGGCCATGGCCGGCCTGCTGGGGGGACGTCACGCCACCACCCACCACATGGGCCTCGACCTGCTGGACGCCACCGGCGCCCACGCGGTCCGGGCCCGCATCGTGGACGACGGTGACCTGATCACCGGCGCCGGCGTGACCTCCGGTCTCGATCTGGGCCTGTACCTACTGGAGCGCGAGGTGGGCCCCCGCGTCGCGCACGCCGTCGAAGACCTCTTCTCCCACGAGCGGCGCGGCACCGTATGGCGCGCGCAGGGCCCGACGCCCACCACCCTCTGAGCACCCGGCCCTTCGCGGGTCCGGTCGCTCACCATCCCCCTTGCACAGTCAGGAAGAACATCAGCATGTCCGTCGAAGGCACCTGGAACCTGTCGGTTTCCACCCCCATCGGCAAGATCAAGGCCGTGGTCGAACTCCGTGAGCAGGACGGCATCCTGACCGGCGTCGCCCACGGAGCCGGCGAGGAAGTGACACTCGCCGACATCACCCTCGTCGACGACCGGCTCACCTGGAAGCAGGCCATCACCAAGCCCATGCGGCTGAACATGACGTTCGACGTGACAGTGAACGGTGACACCCTCCAGGGCACCTCCAAGGCCGGCCGCCTTCCGTCTTCGAAGGTCACCGGCGAACGCCAGACCACCCCGGAGCACCAGGCGTGACCAGGCTTCTCCGGTCCTCGCACCATCGTCGCCGTCGGCCCGCAGCCGCCGGCGCCACGCCCCCGGCACCGCGCCGCCTCGCCATGGCCACCGGCGTCTTCAACCTGCTCTGGGCCACCGTCACCGCCCTGGTGATCATTCGTCCCGGCTCCACCACGGGGGCATGACCATGCACCTCCGGCCTCCGCCCCATCTGCGCATCGCGGCTCACGCCGAGCTGATCTCCCTGATCGTGATGCTGACCAACGTGTTCACCGTCCACCTCAAGCCCGTCTCATCCTTGATGGGCCCCACCCACGGCTGCGCCTACCTGTTCGTCGTCATCGCGACCTGGCGCCTCGAGCAGGCTCCGGCCGCCGTCAAGATCCTGGCCCTCGTTCCGGGCGCCGGCGGGCTGCTCGCGCTGCGACGGTTCGACCGCGGCGATTCGGCCCGCCCCCAGGAGGAAGAAGTCATCCCGTCATGAACCTCGTATCACCGGTGATCGTCGGCGTCATCTACTGCCTGCTGATGTCCCTGATCAAGGAACCGCACCGACGCCGCTTCAACGCGATCATGGTGGGCGGAGCCGGGGCCGCCTATCTGAGCGGGGGAGGATTCGGCACGTGGGAGCTCCCATTCGTGGCACTCGTGGCCTACGTCGCCTACCGCGGCCTGGACTCCTGGACGTTCATCGGCGTCGGCTGGCTGCTCCACACGGCCTGGGACATGGTCCACCACCTCAAGGGCAATCCGATCCTGCCGTTCTACCACGACTCGTCCCTGGCGTGTGCGATCTGCGATCCGGTCATCGCCCTGTGGTGCTTTCGCGGAGGACCTTCCCTGATCGCGCTCGTCCGCCGCGGGCTCAGGCCCGGCCGGACAGCGGACCACGCACACGATCACGCCTCTGCCCCCTCCTGACCGGACTGCACCCGCACCTGACGGACAGACCGGGGGCCGGAAGACCTGACCGAGGCCAGGCGTCCGGCCGGCCCTCCACCGCGGCTCCCAGCGACAGCAGCTCGGCATCCTGGTGGTCGCCGGCCATCAGGAGCAGGCCGACCGGCAGTCCGTTCACGGGCCCAGCCGGCACGGACAGCGACGGGTACCCGGCGACGGGTATCCGGCGACGGCGGCCGGTGTGGAGGACGGGAGCACATCGTTGTCGCCCCGCGCACAGCCGGTCGTCCCCGCGGGCGGGTTCGCCGGGGAGGCGATGGCGTCCAGGTGGTGCGCGGTCGTGGTCTCGTCGATCGACCGACGGGAGAGATCCGTCAACTCGGCGCGCATCGCCCGGTACCGCGGGTCGGTGGTCGCGGGCGTCCCCAGGGCCTGCTCGAACAGTTCCTGACCGGCGAAGCAGGTCCGCTCGGCCGGATGCGCGCGGTTGAAATCGATCAACCCGGCGAGGTCCCGTCCGCTCGATGCCGAAGGTGGTCCAGCGGGAAGGCCGGGCCAGTGCGGTCGGAGCAGTGACAGTAACGGGTGGGTTCTGTTTTCCTGGAAGAAGGTAAAACAGAGGTATACGCCCAGCCATTCGCGCACCCACACCTTGCAGGAGGGGGTCGTAATGGATCCATGGCTGATCTGGTTGATCGTCGCAGCGGTTCTGATCGTGGCGGAGATCTTCACCCTCACCGCCGCGCTCGGAATGCTGGGTGCGGCCGCGCTGATCACGGCCGGATCCGCCGCGGCCGGACTTTCACCACCATTCCAGTTCGTGGTGTTCACCCTCGTCGCCACGGTCACCCTCATCTTCGTACGCCCCATCGCGCTGCGCCACGTCCTCCGGCCCCAAAGGGAGCGTTTCGGCGTGGACGCGCTGGTCGGAAAGGCCGCCTACGTCGTCTCCGAGGTGACGGGCATGGAGGGCAGGGTCCGTATCGGCGGCGAGGAATGGACGGCCCGTTCCTATGACGAGACGCTGGTGATCCCTCGAGGAGCGACCGTCGACGTGATGGAGATCAGCGGATCCACCGCACTCGTCTACCCCCGGGAGTGACCATGGAAGCCTCGGCGTTCCTCATCGCAGGCGTGATCGTAGCGCTGCTCGCGGTTTTCACCGTGGTGCGGGCGGTACGCATCGTGCCCCAGGCCCGCGCCCGCAACGTCGAACGGCTCGGCCGCTACCACCGCACCCTGAAACCCGGCCTGAATCTCGTCATTCCGTACATCGACCGCGTCTATCCGGTGATCGATCTCCGGGAACAGGTCGTCTCCTTCAAACCGCAACCGGTCATCACCGAGGACAACCTGGTCGTCGAGATCGACACCGTGCTGTATTTCCAGGTCACCGATCCACGCGCGGCTTTCTACGAGATCGCGAGTTTCCTCCAGGCGGTCGAGCAGCTCACCGTCACCACTTTGCGCAATGTCGTGGGCTCCATGGATCTGGAGAAGACCCTCACGTCACGCGACACCATCAACAGCCAGCTCCGCGGTGTGCTCGACGAGGCCACCGGTAAGTGGGGGCTGCGCGTGAACCGGGTGGAGATCAAGGCCATCGACCCCCCGCAGTCCATCAAGGACGCGATGCAGAAGCAGATGCGGGCCGAGCGGGACAAGCGGGCCGCCATTCTCGGCGCGGAGGGGCAGCGCCAGTCGCAGATCCTCACCGCCGAGGGCGACAAGCAGGCCGCCGTCCTGCGCGCGGAGGGCAACCGCACCGCCGAGATCCTCAAGGCCGAGGGGCAGTCCCGGGCGATCGACGAGGTCTTCCAGGCCGTGCACCGCAACGACCCCGACCCCAAACTCCTCGCCTACCAGTACCTCCAGGTGCTGCCCCAGCTCGCCCAGGGGTCGGGCAGTACCTTCTGGGTCATCCCCAGCGAGGTCACCTCCGCGCTTCAGGGGGTGTCCCGCGCCTTCACCGAAGCGCTGCCCCAGTCGCCCGCCACTCGCGAGAAGCCCTCCGACGAGGGCGCTGCCCAGGCCGCCAGCGACACGGCCCAGGCCGCGGAGGCCGCCGCCCAGGCCCTCGCCGACGCGGCCAGGGCCGACGGCGTGACGTCCGGTGCGCAGCGTCCGGCCCCCCTGGCCGAGGACCGCTGAGATCGTCCCCGGCCGTCGCGTGGGGCACACTCGGGTGTAGGGGTGTGTCCCTGCGGATCATTGCGAGGCCCGCATGTTCGATGTGCCGTTCTGGCTCTGGATAGCCTTCGCCGCGACCGTGGTCGTGTCGCTCGTCGTCGACCTGCTGGCCCATCGTGACACTCACGTCATCGGATTCAAGGAAGCGGCGGCCTGGAGCGGGCTGTGGGTGGGGCTCGCCCTCGTCTTCGGCGGGGTCGTCTTCCTCGTCCTGGGCGGGACGGCGGGCACGGAGTACACCACCGCGTGGCTGCTGGAGAAGAGCCTCTCGGTCGACAACCTCTTCGTCTTCGCCCTGATCTTCGCCTACTTCAAGGTGCCCCGCGCCTACCAGCACCGGGTCCTCTTCTTCGGTGTCATCGGTGCCCTGGTGTTCCGCGGCGTCTTCCTCGCCGCCGGCGTGGCCGTGGTCAGCCGGTTCACCGCCGTGCTGTTCGTCTTCGCGGCCATCCTCTTCTACAGCGTCTACAAGATCCTCAAGGGCGAGGAGGAGAGCTTCGACCCGGGCCGCAGCTTCGCCGTCCGCCTGCTGCGCAAAGTCATTCCCGTGCGCGACACCTACGCGGGCCCGAAGTTCTTCGTGAAGGAGGCGGGCAAGCGTGTCGCGACACCGTTGCTCGCCGTCGTCGCCGCGATCGAAGCGGCCGACCTGATCTTCGCCGTGGACAGCGTGCCGGCGGTGCTCGCCGTCAGCGACGACGCCTTCATCGTCTACACCAGCAACGCCTTCGCCATCCTCGGCCTGCGGGCCCTGTACTTCCTGCTGTCGGGACTCCTGGACCGGTTCCACTACCTGAGCAAGGGCCTGGCGATCATCCTCGGCTTCATCGGCGTCAAGCTCATCCTCCAGGCGACGCACAAGATGGTCAGCCCCTCCGTGCCGGAAATCCCGTCCACGGTGAGTCTGGCGGTCATCGTCGTGGTCCTGACGGCATCGGTGATTCTGAGCCTGCGTCGCCCCACCGAGGCACCCGACGAGGCCGCCGGGGCCGGACCCGACGAGGAGGCCCTCGCCCCGCCCCCGGCAGGACGACACGACTCCCGGTGAGGTGCCGAAGTGGCACGGGACTGTTCCAGCCGGACATACGAACGTAAAGTAGGGGTAAAAGCTCCTCGAAACTTTCCTTTCAGGTGTGGACGTGAGAGCCATGAGCAGTCACACGCGGCAGACGAAGACGAAGCAGGAAACACGGCAGGCGGACGTGCAGCGCGGGCACACCTGCCCGTCCTGCGGCCACCACGTCCCCGCCGAGGTCCATCGGCACAAGACGCTCGGGATCAACGTTCCGGTGTGGCGTCCGGGCACGTGCCACAACCCGGACTGCGCCGAATCCGCGACCGACCGGCGCGGGTAACCGCCGGGCGCGGGCGGACGCCGAGCGGTGGATTCCGGTGGCGCGGGCCTCCACCGCCTGAACGCGGGTGCTCGCCCCGAGGCGGGCGTCCGAGGCGCACGGTACCTCTCCTCAGCCGACGGCCGGCCCGGTGACGAGCCGGCCGTCGCTGTCGTAGGGCCAGACATTGGTCCGGCATCCGTGCAGTCCCTTGATCTGCTGCATCATCACCGGCGCGGGCCGCCCCGCCCCGGGACACCCCACGTGGCCGTGGCCGAGGAAGTGGCCGACCTCGTGGTTGATGATCAGAGCCCGGTAGGACGTCACGTCGTCCGCGTAGTACTGCGTGGCCAGCAGCCACCGTTTGAGGTTGACCATGACGTCCTGGCCCACGTTGCAGTTGACCTCGCCCCCGGTGTCCAGACCGTACTGCCCGCAGATGTCGTCCACCGTCTCCGCCGTGGCGAGCCGTACCCGGAAGTCGGACGTGCCGCCGGACACCCGCCGGAACCCCACCTTCCCGTCCGCCGTCCAGCCCCGCTCGTCGGCGAGGATCCGCTCGACCTCGGTCGCGACGTCCCGCGCCGGGATTCCGATGCCGTCCTCGACCTGGACCACGTAGGTCAGCGTCCGCCCGCTCCCGCCGACCCGGTCACCGGCGCCGCCCGCGGTGGCGAACGTCCCCGGCCCGGACGACGGAATCGAGCCGGGGTCCCGACCCTTACCCCCCTCCTTCTCCTTCTCCTGCTCCTGCTCCTTTCCGGCCTCGGGGTCTGGACCGTCCTTCTCCACACCCTCCGTCTCGACGGCCTCGCGCGAGGCGGGCCGCTCGGCCGCCGAGGACGACCCGGCGGCATCGGTCGCGTCGGCGGAGCGGCCGGAGCTCTCCGCACGCTCCTCGAGGACCAGACCGCCGGCGAGCAGCAGCACGACGCAGGCCACCACCCCCGCCCACAGCATCGGCGGCTTCCCGCCCCGGCTGCGGCGGGCGGGGCTTCCGCGGCGGCGCCGGCGGGCCGCGGCGGAGGGCGGCGAGGACGTCGATCGGTGCTCGTTCATGATCACGAAGGGTGCCCCCGCCGTGTGATCGCCCGAGGACCGCTTTTGGACCGCTGTGTAACAGCCGTCACCCGCGCGAGGACGTTCGCACGTTCATACGCATACTGAGACGCATGCCACGGGTCCTGATCATCGAAGACGACCGCGCCGTCCGGGAGGGCGTGCGCCTCGCACTGCGCCGCCAGGGACACGAGGTCGCCGCCGCAGTGACGGGCGAGGACGGGCTGGAGCAGCTGCGGACCTTCAGGCCCGACGCCGTGATCCTCGACCTGATGCTGCCCGGCATGCCAGGCCTCGAGGTGTGCCGCCGGATACGCGCCCACGACCAGGTGCCGATCATCATGGCCACCGCCCGCGGCGACGACACCGACATCGTCGTCGGACTCGAGGCCGGAGCCGACGACTACGTGGTCAAGCCGGTCCGCGCCCGCGTCCTGGACGCACGCATCCGCGCGGTGCTGCGCCGCGTGGGCGGCGCGTCGGACGACCTGGGCACACCCCGCACCGAACACCACGGTGACCTGGTCATCGACCGGGCCGGCCTCACCGTCACCCACCAGGGCCGGCCCGTCGCCCTCGGCCCCTCCGAACTGCGGCTGCTGCTCACCCTGTCCGCCTCGGCCGGGCAGGTGTTCAGCCGCCAGCAGCTCCTGGAAGCGGTGTGGGAACACAACTACCACGGGGACGCGCGGCTCGTGGACGCCTGCGTGAAGCGCCTGCGGGCCAAGATCGGCGAGCCCGCGGGCCGGCCCCGTTACGTCCACACCGTGCGCGGCTTCGGCTACCGGTTCGGCTCCCGGTGAGAGTCCCCCGGGTGCTGCGCGCGCTGAGCGGCCTGCGCGTGCGGTTGGTGGTGGCCTTCACCCTCGTCGCCGTCGTGGCCACGGTGACCACCGGCGCGCTGACCTTCCGCGAGGCACGTACCGGCGTCCTGCAGCAGAGCCAGGACACCGTGATCGAGGACTTCCGGCACCGGGTCAACACCCTGGTCCCCAACTACCGGTTCCCGCCAGGCGAGTTGGACCTGCTGTCGTTCGCCACCGACGTGTCGCGTGGCGGTCGGTCCCAGAACTGGCGGGTGCTGGTCGCCTACCAGGGCGCGAGTGCCACCTCCGACCCGGGGGACTCGTTCCGGGAACTGTCCCCGGCGATGCGCGAGTCCGTGCGCACCCGCCGCGCCACCGTCTTCCAGCGGGTGACGCGGGACGGCCACTCCGCCCTGGTCGTCGGCATGCCCGTCACCTTCGCGGGCGAGTACGGCACCCAACGGCGCGCCTCCGGACTGGAGGTCTACCTGACCGTGCCGCAGCGCGAGGAGCAGGGTTACGTCGACGCGCTGGTCACCGCCATCGAACGCGCCACCGTGCCCGCCCTGGCCCTGGCCGTGCTGATCGCCCTCCTGGCCGCGCGCGGGGTACTGCGGCCCGTGCGGGCGCTGCGGCGGGCGACCCGCAGTATCGCCGAGGGACGCCTGGACACCCGGCTCGCGGTGCAGGGCTCCGACGAACTCGCCGACCTGTCCCGCACCTTCAACGAGACGGCCACCGCGCTGGAGGGGTCGGTGGCCGAACTACGGCGCATGGAGGCCGGCGCGCGTCGCTTCGCCGCGGACGTCTCGCACGAACTGCGCACCCCGCTCGCGGCGATGTCGGCGGTGACGGACGTACTGGACGAGGACGCGGCCGGCCTCGACGAGGACACCGCGATGGCGGTGCGCCTCATCAGCGAGGAGACCACGAAGCTGGCCGGCCTGGTGGACGACCTGATGGAGATCTCCCGGTTCGACGCGGGCGCGGCCGCCCTGCACCTGGACGAGATCGACCTCGCCGAGTCCGTACGGCGCACGCTCGCCTCCCGCGGCTGGCTGGACACCGTGGAGACCGGCCTGCCGGAACCGGGCGCGCTGCGCGGCCGGGTCGACCCGCGCCGCCTCGACGTCGTCGTCGCGAACCTCGTCGCCAACGCCCTCCGGCACGGCGCTCCCCCCGTCCGCCTGCGCCTTCGCGCCGAGGACGACCCGCAGGCGGGAAGGCAGGCGGTCGTGGAGGTCAGGGACGCCGGGGACGGCATCCCCGACAGCGTCCTGCCGCATGTCTTCGACCGCTTCTACAAGTCGGACAGCGCCCGCACCCGGAGCGAGGGCAGCGGCCTCGGGCTGGCCATCACCACCGAGAACGTACGCCTGCACGGCGGCACCCTACGGGCGGCGAACCATCCGGACGGCGGCGCCGTCTTCACGGTCGTCCTCCCTCTGCGACCGGACGGGGCGGAGGAACGGGTGACGCGAGCGGCGAAGGAGGAACAGCCATGAACGGAACAGCCATGAACCACCCGCCGGCGCCAGCACCGGCGTCCCCCACGGGGGCGGGCGTGAGACCGGCCGGCGGCGGTCACCGACGCCGGCTCCCCCTCCTGCTCGCGGCGGCGCTGCTCCCGCTCTCCGCCTGCGGCATCCCCGCGACCGGTGTGGTCGAGGCGGGCGAACCCGCGACCGGCGTCCTGCAGCCCGGCCGCACATCCGTCCCGTCACCGACCGAATCCGCGGTCGTGCCCGGCATCACGGTCCCCCTCTACTTCGTCACGGACGGCGCTCTGGTGGCCGTACCCCGCACGGTGCCCGGCGCGACCGACCTCGGCAGCACCGTGCTCATGCTGTTCCAGGGACCGGACGAGCAGGAACGGAACGAGGGGCTGACGACCGAACTGCCGCCGGCCGTCGTGGCGCCCACCATCCGGACCGACGGAGCGGCGGTCGTCGTCCAGTTGCCGGGGAGCGTCGGGAGCCTCAGCGACACGGCCGTCGACCAGCTGGCCTGCACGGTCGCCGTCGCGCGGCTGCGCCAGGACCCGGTGCTGGGGAGCGCGCAGGTGACCGTGGAGCAGCCCGGCGGCCGGCTGGCGGGCCGGTCCAGCGAGGACTGCCCGACCGGCGAGGCCCGTGAGGCGGGCGGCCGCGGCGGCTGACGTCACACAGGCAACCCGAAGGATCTCCTCACCCTCCTCCTCCAACGAGGGGCTTCCGCACCGGCGGAGCCCCGCCCCGAGGTATTGAGGAGCGGATTCTTGATACGTGCGCGAAAGACATGGGCCGCCGCCATAGCGGTCCTGACTCTGCTGGGAGCGGCACCCGCCGCGGCCCACGCCCTGCCGCCCGCCGCCTCCGCGCGGTCGGCACCGAACGGCACCGCCGAACTGCCGCCCGGCTGGCGGATCACCGGCACCGATCAGGCGAGAGCCCTGGAGTGGCGCTCCCCGCGGGCCGTCCCGCCCGGCGACGCACGGGTGGAGTTCCACACCGACGGCCGCCTGCTCGGCGTACCGGAACCGGACGAGGACGGCCGGACCTTCCGCTTACCCCTGGACGACACGGAACCGGCCGCCCTGAACGGGCTGACGGACCTCCAGGTCCTCGCCGCCGGCCGCCGGCTGGACGAGGAGCCCGGTGCCGCCGCCCGCGAGCGCCGCCGCACCGACTCACCCCCGGCGAAACTCCCGCCCCGGCTCCCCGCCGGCACCGTCGACCCGGGCAGACCCGGCCGGTTCGCCACGACCACCGGCGAGTACACGCTCGACCCGGTCCGGCTGCCGGGTCTCCCCGCCCCGGTCGAGATGCGCGGCCTGGTGGTCGCCCCCGAGGGAGCGACCGGAAAGCGCCCGCTCGCCCTCTTCCTGCACGGCCGCCACGCCACCTGCTACGTCCCCGGCCAGGGCGAGGAGGCCGTCACCATCGACTGGCCCTGTGCCGACGGCACCCGGCCCATCCCCAGCCACCGCGGCTACCGCCAGGACCAGCAGCTGCTCGCCTCCCAGGGCTACGTGACCGTCTCGATCTCCGCCAACGGAATCAACGGCCAGGACGGCGACGTCGAGGACGGCGGCGCCCAGGCCCGCTCCTCGCTGGTGCGCTCGCACCTGGCCCGCTGGGCGGACTGGGCCGCCGGATCCGCCACCGCCCCGGCGGCCGTACGCCGGGGCCCGAAGGTCGACCTGTCCCGTGTCCTGCTCGTCGGCCACTCGCGTGGCGGCGAAGGAGTCGACCGGGCCGCGATGGACAGCCTCTACCCGCCGCCCGCGAGCCAGGACGGCCACCGGGGGCGGGCCCGCTGGAACATCCGGGGCACCGTACTCATCGGCCCGACCGCCTTCGGCCAGAACCCGGTCCCCGACGTGCCGTCGCTGACGATCCTGCCGGGCTGCGACGGCGACGTCTCCGACCTCCAGGGGCAGCTCTACGTCGACGGCACCCGCGGGGTGAGCCGGGGCCGGGCGCTGCACAGCGCGGTCCACATCACCGGCGCGAACCACAACTACTTCAACAGCGAGTGGACGCCCGGCCAAGCCCAGGCGCCCGCCTTCGACGACTTCTGGGACGACCCCGAGGACCGCGACCCGGTCTGCTCCGTGGGCAGCCCGACGAGGCTCACCGCCGAGCAGCAGCACCGGGCCGGCGCGACCTACATCGCCGCCGCCGCACGGCTGTTCGTCGCCGGTGACGACCGGGTGCGCGAGCTGATCGACGGCACGGGCCGCCGCGCCCCCTCGGCCGGCCCCGCGCGCGTGCTGACGCACGCGGTCGGCGCCGGCCGCGGCCCCGGATTCCTGCCGGACGGCGGGGTGAAGGTGACCGGTGGACGCCTGTGCTCCGCGATCGACCCCGACCCGGAAACCGCCTGCCTCGGCGAGGACGCGCGCGGTTCCTCGCCGCACTTCGCGTACTGGCGGCCGGAACGCGAGGTGGGCCGCAGCGCGATCGCCCTCGACTGGTCGGCTCCGGGTACCGCGACCCGTATCCGTCCCGGCGGACCCGTCTCCCTGAAGGGCGCGAAGAGCCTCGCCCTGCGTGTCATCGTGCCGCCGGGCAGCAGCGGCACCCGGCTCGACGTCTCCGTCACCGACACCGAAGGCAGGCGTGCCACCCTCGGCCGCGTCCGCGCCGACGGACTGCCGGGCAGTGAACGCACCGCGTCCTACTGGGCGCAGGAACTGCGCGTACCGCTCACCGCCGCCGGCCGCGCCGGAGTCGACCTGCGCCGTATCGCCTCGCTGGAACTGACGCCGCGTTCCCGCGCGGGCCAGGCGTGGCTGATGGACGCCTACGCGTGGCAGGCGGGCACTCCCCAGGTGCGGCCCGCCCCGCTGGCCCGTGTCGACATCGGCCGGACGAAGGTCGAGGAGGGCGACGAGGGCGTGCGGATCCACTGCGTGCCAGTGCGCGTCGTCGGCAAGGGCGGCGGCACGGTCAGGATGTACGTCACGGACCCGGCGACGGGGGTGACCGAGGACCGCCTGGTGACCGTCCGTCCGGGCAGCCCGGGCATCGACGTCACCGTGAAGGTGACGGGCAACGAACGGTACGCCTGGGACACCTCCCACGACGTGCTCGTGAAAGCGGTACGAGGCTCGGTCATCGGCTCCTACGCCGGCGGCGTCACGGTCGAGAACGACGACCCGATGCCGAGGATCAGTGTGACGCCGGTCGCCGACGAAGTCACCGAGGGACAGCCGCTGCGCTGGCGGGTCTCGCTGTCCGAGCCCGCCGACGTGGACCTGGGCACGGCGCTGGTCGCGGTGCCGGACGACGCCCGTCCCGAGTTGTCCACCAAGGACGTCGACCGTGACTGGCTGCTGGAGACGGTGGGGGAGATCCCCGACGGCGAGGTCCCGCTGTCCGGGCTGGAGTACTTCTCGCTGTGGGCCTCGGTCCCGCCCGGGGAGTCGGACGCCGAGGTGACGGTGCCCACGGTCCGCGACGCCGTCACGGAGCCCACGGAGTACATCGGCTTCCGAAGCCTCGACGACGAGGGCGAGCCGCAAGGCCCGGTGCTGACCGGTACCGTACTCGACGCGTCGTAGTCGGCAACCAGCAACCAGCAACCAGCAACCAGCAACCAGTAACCAGCAACCAGCAACCAGCGACCGCACGCGGGCCCGGACCCGGCGCCGTCCGCTCCGGACCCGCGTGCGCGTGGCGCAGGTCACGTGTGAGGACACCGGCGAGCGCGCATGCCGGTCAGGAGACCGGACGCCGCCAACCGGACCCGGACGAGGAGCCGCGCCATGCCCAGGAACACCCCGCCCGCCGACCACGGCACACACGACCCGCACGGCACGGGAGCCCTTCAGGGCGTGCGCATCGCGGACTTCTCCCGAGTGCTGGCCGGACCGTACGCCACGATGCTCCTCGCCGACCTGGGTGCCGAGGTCGTCAAGGTGGAGCGGCCCGGCACCGGCGACGACACCCGGGCCTGGCGACCGCCCGCCGACGCCTCCGGTACCTCCACGTACTTCCTGGGCGTCAACCGCAACAAGCGGTCCGTCACCCTCGACCTCACCACCGGGGACGGACGGGACCGGGCCCGTGCGCTGATCGCCGCCTCGGACGTCGTGGTGGAGAACTTCCGCCCCGGCACCATGGACAAGCTCGGCCTCGGTCACGAGGAACTCCTCGCCGCCGACCCGCGGCTCGTCTACTGCTCCGTCACCGGCTTCGGCACCGGGGCGGGCGCCGGGCTGCCCGGCTACGACCTGCTGGTGCAGGCCGTGGGCGGGCTGATGAGCGTCACGGGGCAACCGGAACCCGACGGGGAACCGACCAAGACCGGCGTGGCCCTCGTCGACGTCATCACCGGACTGCATGCCACGGTCGGTATCCTCGCCGCCCTCCGCCACCGCGAGCGCACCGGAGAGGGGCAGCTCGTCGAGGTCAGCCTGCTCGGCTCGCTGCTGTCGGCGATGGCCAACCAGGCCGCCGGCTACGTCGCGGCGGGCGCCGTACCGGCCCGGCTGGGCAACGCCCACCCGAGCATCGCCCCGTACGAGACCTTCCCCACGGCGGACCGGCCGATCGCCCTCGCGGTCGGCAACGACCGGCAGTTCGCCGCGCTGGCCGCGCTGCTCGGCGCACCGGAACTCGCCGACGACGCGCGGTTCCGCACCAACCCGGACCGCGTGGCCCACCGCGGCGAACTGCGCCCCCTCCTCCAGGACCGGCTGCGTACCCGCACCGCCGGCCACTGGGCCGAGGTGCTGCCCGCGGCCGGCGTGCCGGCCGGTCCGGTCAACGCCCTCGACGAGGCCTTCGCCTACGCCGAACGGCTGGGCGTGGAGGCCGTGGTGGACGTCGCGGGTACCCGCCAGGTGGCCCATCCGATCCGTCTCGGTGCCACCCCGGCGAGCTACCGGCTCGCACCGCCTGAACTGGGTGAACACACCGAGGACGTCTTCCGCGCGGAGGACGGGCCGGGCGCCTGACGCAGGTCCCGGCGTGGCCGTGCGTCTGACTCCCGGGCGCCTGGGTACCCTCCGCCGCATGGCGGTGGACAGGAGGACCGAGCCGCCGCGCCGGGAACCGGCGCGGCAGCGGACGAATCGCACGCTCGGGCGGGCGCTGGCCCGGTGGGCGACGACGACCGATCACAAGGTGATCGGCAACCTCTACATGACGACGTCCTTCGGCTTCTTCCTCTTCGGCGGCGTCCTCGCCCTGCTGATGCGCAGTGAACTGGCCCGCCCGGGACTCCAACTGGTCACCGCCCACCAGTACAACCAGCTCTTCACCGTCCACGGCACGATCATGATGCTGCTGTTCGCGACCCCCCTCTTCGCCGGGTTCGCCAACGCGATCATGCCGTTGCAGATCGGCGCCCCGGACGTGGCGTTCCCCCGGCTCAACGCGCTCTCGTACTGGCTGTACCTGTTCGGCGGCCTGATGGTGGTGGCCGGGTTCCTGACGCCCGGGGGAGCGGCCGCCTTCGGCTGGTTCGCCTACGCGCCGCTGAACAACGCGGTGTTCAGCCCCGGCACGGGCGGCGACCTGTGGACCATGGGACTGGTGGTCACCGGCGTGTCCACCACCCTCGGCGCGGTCAACTTCATCACCACCATCCTGTGTCTGCGCGCCCCCGGCATGACCATGTTCCGGATGCCGATCTTCACCTGGAACGTGCTCTTCACGTCGATCCTGGTGCTGCCGGCCTTCCCCGTCCTCACCGCCGCGCTGCTCGCGCTGGAGGCCGACCGGAAGTTCGGAGCGCACATCTTCGACGCCGCGAACGGCGGGGCGCTGCTGTGGCAGCACCTGTTCTGGTTCTTCGGCCATCCTGAGGTGTACATCGTCGCGCTGCCGTTCTTCGGCATCGTCTCCGAGATCATCCCCGTGTTCAGCCGCAAGCCGATCTTCGGCTACGTCAGCCTGGTCGGCGCCACCATCGCGATCACGATGCTGTCCGCCGTGGTGTGGGCCCACCACATGTTCGCCACCGGCGCCGTGCTGCTGCCGTTCTTCTCCCTGATGTCGTTCCTCATCGCGGTGCCGACGGGCGTGAAGTTCTTCAACTGGATCGGCACGATGATGCGCGGCTCCCTCTCCTTCGAGACACCCATGCTGTGGTCGTTCGGCTTCCTGATGACGTTCCTGCTGGGCGGCATGAGCGGTGTCCTCATCGCCTCCCCGCCCCTGGACTTCCACCTGACGGACTCGTACTTCATCGTCGCCCACCTGCACTACGTGCTGTTCGGCACCGTCGTCTTCGCGATGTTCGCCGGCTTCTACTTCTGGTGGCCGAAGTTCACCGGCAAGCTGCTCGACGAACGCCTCGGGAAGATCCACTTCTGGACGCTCTTCGTCGGCTTCCAGACCACGTTCCTGGTCCAGCACTGGCTCGGCCAGCAGGGCATGCCGCGCCGCTACGCCGACTACCTGGCCGCGGACGGCTTCACGACGCTGAACACCGTCAGCTCCATCGGCGCCTTCCTGCTCGGCCTCTCCACACTGCCGTTCCTCTACAACGTGTGGCGCACCCGCCAGTACGGCCCGAAGGTGGAGCACGACGACCCCTGGGGCTACGGCCGTTCCCTCGAATGGGCCACCGGCTGCCCGCCCCCTCGGCACAACTTCACGTCGCTGCCCCGAGTCCGCTCCGAGTCACCGGCATTCGACCTGCACCACCCCGGCATCGGCCGGCACGACCAGAGGCACGAGCAGAGGAAGCAGTAGTGAGGACCGAAGCCCGTCTGTTCACCGGCGTGGCGGCCTTCTTCGCCGTCACCGCGGCCGGTTACGGCTGGTTCTCCGAGGAGCCCGCCGGTACCGCCGCACTGACCCTCGCCTTCCTGATGGCCTCGCTCGTCGCGTTCTTCCTGCGCGTGCAGTACCGCAAGCGCGGCCTGCGGGCCCAGGACCGCGGCGACGCGGAGGTCGGCGAGACCGCGGGTCCGCTGGAGTTCTTCCCGCCGCACAGCCCCTGGCCCATCGTCGCCGCCCTGGGCGCGGTCGTCCTCGCGCTCGGCATCGTCTACGGCCTGTGGCTCACGCTGATCGGCTTCGGTGTGCTCGCCCCGGCCGTCTTCGGCCTCGTCTTCCAGTACGCGGGCCGGGGAGACACTCAGCGCTCCAGCTCGCCCGGGGAGGAATCCGGCTCGGGCTCCGCCTCCTCCGCGTCGACCCGGTCGTCGTAGTACCACTCGCTGAGCGTCGCCCGCAGCCGGCCCACGTGCGGCGCGTCCCCGGCCGGTGCCGTCGGCGCGAGCGGCGCCGGCTCCGTCCGCGACCGCAGCACGTGCCGCTCCTCGGCGTCGAGGGGCGTGTGGCTCTCGACATAGCCGCCGGCGAGCGTCTGCCGCAGCTCGCCCGTCTCCTCGCCCTCGGCCAGTCGCTCGCGGTCCCGCTCCCGCAGCGCCAGGCAGACACGCTTGGTCGCCATGAAGGCGATCGGCGGCAGCAGTACCAGGGAGATCCGGAACACCCAGGTCAACAGGTTCAGCGAGACGTCGAAGACGTGGGCGAGGATGTCGTTGCCGCCCGCCAGGAGGAGAACCGCGTAGAAGCAGACCGCGGCGACGCCCAGTCCGGTCCGCACGGGCTTGTCCCGGGGCCGGTCGCACAGGTGGTGCTCCTCATGGTCGCCCGTCACCCAGCGTTCGAAGAACGGGTACGCGTACAGCACCGCGAACAGGGCGCCCGGCAGCACGACCGCGGGCACCAGCACGTTCCACATGACGGTGTGCCCCGCCACCGCCGTCTCGAAGGGCGGCATCAGCCGCAGCGCCCCCTCCAGGAAGCCCACGTACCAGTCGGGCTGCGAGCCCGTGGAGATGACGTCGGGGCGGTAGGGGCCGTACGCCCAGATGGGGTTGATCTGCGCGACCGCCGCGAGCACCGTCAGGACGCCGAAGACCATGAAGAACAGGCCCGTGGAGTTCGTCAGGAACTGCGGGAACATCGGCTTGCCCACGGCGTTGCGGTTGGTGCGGCCGGGGCGCGCCCACTGGGTGTGCTTCAGGTAGAACACCAGGATCAGGTGGAGCGTGACCAGCGCCAGCAGCAGCCCGGGGATCAGCAGGATGTGCAGCGAGTACAGCCGCGGGATCACGTCGTCGCCGGGGTACTCGCCGCCGAACACGAACATGCTGACGTACGTCCCCACCACCGGGATGGACAGCATGATGCCCTGCGCGATGCGCAGCCCCGTCCCGGACAGCAGGTCGTCGGGGAGCGAGTAGCCGGCGAAGCCCTCGGCCAGTGCCAGCACGAAGAGTGTCACGCCGATCAGCCAGTTGGCCTCACGCGGCCGGCGGAACGCCCCGGTGAAGAAGACGCGCAGCAGATGCACCCCGATGGCCGACAGGAACACCAGGGCGGCCCAGTGGTGCAGCTGCCGGATCAGCAGCCCG
Organism: Streptomyces sp. NPDC028991; assembly: GCF_055564775.1. Taxonomy (NCBI): domain Bacteria; kingdom Bacillati; phylum Actinomycetota; class Actinomycetes; order Kitasatosporales; family Streptomycetaceae; genus Streptomyces; species Streptomyces sp. NPDC028991. The sequence continues at coordinate 50,099 of NZ_JBVHVP010000022.1, forward strand.
CCGCGCACGTCGAAACTGATGTCGACCGTCGAGCGGTACGCCTCCGACATGCTCAGCCCGAGCAGCGGCTCGTACGACCCGTCGTAGACGACCTCCGTCATCGACGGATTGAAGAACAGCGTCAGCCACACCCCGGTCAGCAGCAGCACCACGAAGCTGTAGAGGGCGATCTCGCCCAGAAGGAACGACCAGTGCTCCGGGAAAGCCTTGCGCAGCAGCCCACCGCCCTCGGAGACGGGAAGGCGCCCGTCGGCCCAGCTGACGGTGTGTTCGGCCGCGTAGCGGGCCCGCGCGCCGGCGCGGGCCCTTCTCCTCTTGAACAGCACGGCGCATGGGTTCCCCGGCGTCCGTGCCGGAAACTACGCCCGTTCGCGCAACGGCTACGTACGGTCACCCTTCGGCTTGCCCGGCTGGTCCGGGGTGCCGTGCGGCGGCGGGGAGAACGGCTCCGGGGAGGTCGCCGGCGACACGGGGGAGCCGGTGCGGCTCCGCCCCTGCTCCGGGCGTACGGCGTCCGGGTCGCCGGAGGACGGCTCCGCACCCGACTTCAGCTGCTCCAGCCGGGCCGCCAGCACTTCCGTGGCGGGGAGGCGGTCGGCGTGCGACCTCTCGTACGCCAGCAGTTCCTCCACATCCTCCGCGCCCAGGGACCGGATCCGGCTCTCCAGCCCACCGATCGGCAGCTGGTCGTAGTCCGGCAACGGCAGGGTGTTGCGAGCGGGGTCGGCCATGGTTCTCACTTCCTCTGTTACGACATCCTCGGGGATTCAGCGTCCGCCCGGTCCGCCGCTGCCGAACGAACCGCTGCTGCCCTCGTCCCAGCGGGGCCGCTCCTGCTGGGAAGCGGTGCGGCTGCCCTGGTGCCCGAGGTCGTGCGGCAGCGTCCGGTCGTCGCTCCTGGGCATCTCGTCGGGCTCCCGCCGCTCCCGCGTCTCGTGGACGGGCCCCTCGTCGGGCATACGGGGCTGCTCCTCGGGCCGCGGCGGGGGAGATTCCTTGCGCTTTTGCCGACTGCCGAAGGCGAACGCGCCGATCAGCAGGCCCACCAGCACGACGGCCGCGACACCGATGCCGATGCCGATCCCGGCGGAGCTCGCGGCCAGGTCCATCCATGCGTTGGTCATGGGGCGCGGGTACCCCTGCTCCACGTCGCCAACCAGCTCAGCCCGACCGCGACGCTCGCGTCCGCGAACGGTTGGCCTTCCGGATCGCCGCGAGCAGATCCGCCTTCGACATCCGCGACCGGCCCTCGACACCCAACCGCTTCGCCACGCCGTACAGGTGCTCCTTCGAGGCCTTCTCGTCGACGCCCTCGCCGCTGCGGCCGCCCTGTCCGCGGGGCCGCCCGGACTGCGGGTCGGAGGGACCCTTGCGGCCGCCCTCCTTGCGCTCCCAGTGGTCGCCGATCTTCTCGTACTTGTGCTTCAGTGCCCCGTACGCCACCCGGTGGGCGCGCTCGCCCTCGCCGTACTCCTCCACGGCCGAGTCGTGGGCCTTGATCCAGGTGCGCTGGGCCTCCCGGGCAGAGCGCTCGAGGGTCGACGGCAGTTCCTGTCGTCCCGGCATGTCGTGCACCTCCGTGTGCGGTCGACGTCATCGCTGTCACCAGCTTCACGAGAGTCGACGGGTGCCCGGCAGCCCGCCCGGAAAACGGGCCGGAACCCTTGGGAACAACGGGCCCGGCGGTTTGGCGCCGCCCGCAGCGGCAACCCGCGCGGTGTGACATCGACGACGACTTCACAGCAGGAACTGTTCCGCTTCCTGGAGGACCGCTTCGCTTGCGCACAGGCGTGTACCGAGTGCGCACGGGCGTGCGCGCTGCGGGCGAGCCTCGTGGACCCGGACGGGACCGAGAACCAGGAACTCGTACGGCGCAAGGGCATCATGTGCGCGGAGGTGTGCGACGCGACCTGCCGGGTGCTGTCCGAACAGAACCAGGTGGACGAGGCCGCGATACGCGTCCAGCTCGAATGGTGCCGGCAGGTGTGCCTGGAGAGCGCGCACGTCTTCGACGGGCACCCCGGCGCCGAGGAGAGCGCGCAGGCGTGCCGGGCCTGCGCCCGGGCCTGCGGCGAGTTCCTCGCCACCCTGCGCTGAGGCCCTGGGGCCGCCGGGCGCGGGGCGTTAGCCTGCCGGTATGACGGCCACAGGGACGGGTGATCGGGCAGGCTGCCGAGCGGGTGACCCGGGACTGTTCGGACCCGGCTCGGTGACCTGGCAGGCGCACGGCGACCCGATGATGTGGATCGCCGGCATCCGCGCCCTGTACCTCCAGGCCCTGCATCCGCGCGCCGTGCGCGGCGTGACGCAGAACAGCGACTTCCGGCGCGACGCGTGGGGCCGGCTGATGCGCACCGCGGGCTTCGTCGGCACGACGACGTACGGCACCACCGAGGCCGCCGAGCGGGCCGGCGCCCGGGTGCGGAAGATCCACCGGATGCTCGGTGCGACGGACCCGGACACGGGCGAGCGGTACGGCGTCGACGAACCCGCGCTGCTCCTGTGGGTGCACTGCGCAGAGATCGACTCCTACCTGCACGTCCTGCGCCGTTCCGGGTTCCCCCTCACGGACGCCCACGCCGACCGCTACCTCGCCGAACACCGGCACAGCGCCCGTCTGGTCGGCCTCGACCCCGGGGCCGTACCCGCGAACCGGGCCGAGCTGGCCGCCTACTTCGCGCGGGTACGGCCCGAGCTGGCCGCGGGGGACGAGGCACACGAGGTGGACGACTTCCTGCTCCGCCCGCCCGTCCGCCCCCTCCTGGTCCCCGCGCGCGAACTGCTGTGGCGGCGGGTCGCGCATCTGGCGTACGACTCCCTACCGCCGTACGCGCACGAGATCTACGGCAGACCGGCCCCCGCACCCGCCACCGTCACCCGGCGGCTGCGCGCCACGGGCACCCTGCTGCGCGGGGTTCCCGCACGTCTGCGCTGGCAGCTGCCGCCCAAACACATCCTGCGCGCCATGGCACGGCTCGGGCCGGCCGCGCGCCCGGCACCGTACAAACTCGGACCATAAACCGCCATACTGGACCGGCCAGGGGAGGGCGGGGCGGACTGCTACGGGGGCGGGCAGCGAGATGGGGGACAGCACGCTGATCCAGGGCCGGTACCGGCTGCTGGAGCGGATCGGACGCGGCGGCATGGGCGAGGTGTGGCGGGCGCGGGACGAGTCACTGGGCCGTGGTGTCGCCGTCAAGTGCCTCAAGCCACTGGGCGCCCAGCACGACCACTCCTTCACCCGCGTCCTGCGGGAGAGATTCCGGCGCGAGGCCCGGGTGGCCGCCTCGCTCCAGCACCGCGGGGTGACCGTCGTGCACGACTTCGGCGAGTCGGACGGCGTGCTCTTCCTGGTGATGGAGCTGCTGGAGGGCCGTGACCTGAGCCGGCTCCTGGAGGAGAACAAACACCATCCGCTGCCGGTGCCCGACGTCGTCGACATCGCCGAGCAGGTCGCCTCCGCACTCGCCTACACCCACGAACAGGGCATCGTGCACCGCGACCTGAAGCCCGCGAACATCGTCCGGCTCGCCGACGCCACCGTGAAGATCTGCGACTTCGGCATCGCCCGGCTCGGCCACGATGTCGGGTTCACCGCCCGGCTGACCGGCACCGGCATCGCCATGGGCACCCCGCACTACATGTCGCCGGAGCAGATCGGCGGCGACGACGTCGACCGGCGCAGCGACCTGTACTCACTGGGCTGCGTGCTCTACGAGATCGCCACCGGCGTCCCGCCCTTCGACCTCGACGACGCCTGGGCGATCCTCGTCGGCCACCGCGACACGCAGCCGGAGCCCCCTCGCACCCACCGCGCCGAACTGCCCGGCTACCTGGACCGGATCATCCTGGACCTGCTGGCCAAACGGCCCGAGCAGCGCCCGGACGACGCCCGCGAGTTGGGCCGCCGGATCACCGCCGGACGCGCGGTACCGGTGTACGCGCCGGCCGTGCCGACGCCCCGTACCCGGACCTTTCAGCCGGTCGGAGGCCGGGCCGCGCTGCCGTCCTGGACCCACGGCATGACCACCGGCCACAAGGCGACCGGCACCGGTGCGCACGCCACGCCCCCGGACCCGGCGGCCGGCCTGTCCGGCGAGTGGATCCCGCGGCCCGCCGGCGGCGTGGCCGCCGCACCCGCCCCCGACGAGCGGCCCGATCCGGCGCTCGAAGCGGTCGCCGCGCTGTCCGGGCGGCACGCCGCGGGCCTGAGCCTGGGACGGCTCGGCCGGTGGGAGGAGGCGGGCGAGGTGCACCGCGCGGTGGCCGGCGAGCGCGAGCGCCTGCTCGGCCCCGATCACCCCGACACGCTCGCCAGCCGCTACGAGGCCGCGTTCACCCTCAGCCGCACGGGTCGCCCCGCCGACGCGCTACGCGCGTACAAGCGGGTCGCCGAAGCCAGGATCCGGGTGCTGGGCCCCGACCACGCCGACACGCTCGCCGTCCGGCAGGAGATCGCGTACACCCTGGGCCGGCTGGGCCGGTACGCCGACGCCCACCAGGTCTACACGTCGGTCCTCGCGGCCCGTGAGCGCGTCATGGGCGCCGACCACCCCGACACCCTGCGCTGCCGGCACAACCTCGCCTTCAACCTCGGCCGGCTCGGCCGCCCCGAGGACGCCCACCGCCTGGCCCGCGAGGTGGCCGCCGCCCGCGCCCGCGTGCTCGGTCCCGGCCATCCCGACACCCTGGTCACCCGCTTCGAGGTGGCCTACGAACTCAGCCGGCTGGGCCGTTGGCAGGAGGCCCTGGTGACCTACCGGGAGGTCGCCGAGGCCCGCGAGAGCGCGCTCGGCCCGGATCACCCCGACACCCTCGCCGCCCGCTACGAGATCGGCATCGGCCTCGGCCGGCTCGGCCGCAGCGACGAGGCGCTGACGCTGTATCAGGAGCTGATCGCCGACCGTGCCCGCGCCCAGGGCGCCGACCATCCCGAGACCCTGCGTGCCCGGCACGGCCTGAGCGTCAACCTGGGCCGGCTCGGCCGCTGGGAGGAAGCCCTCGCCGAGTCCCGCGAGGTCTGCGCGATCCGCGCCCGCGTGCTCGGCCCCGACCACCCGGACACGCTGGTCAGCCGCCGCGAGGTCGCCGTCGGCCTGGGCTGGCTGGGCCGCTGGTCCGCCGCCCTCACCGAGTACCGCCGGGTGGCCGCCACCCGCGAACGCCTCCTCGGCCCCGACCACCCCGACACCCTCACCGGGCGCGACGACGAGGCCCACTGCCTGGAACAACTCGGCCGCGGCGCCGAGGCCGTGGAGCTCTACCGCCGGGTGGCCGTACTGCGCGGCGCGGGGGCGCGCTGAACCGGTACGCGGCGGGACGCGGCACCTGCGAGGCGGGAAGCGCGGCGTTCGCCTCGCCCCGCGTCCGGCCGCCGCCCCACCCCTGGCAGCCCGCCGCCGCCCCGTGTTACCAAGAGCCATGACGCCGCCCACCGCACCCCGCGCATCCCGCACCTACGACGCCGTCATCGTCGGCGGTGGACACAACGGCCTGGTCGCCGCCGCCTACCTGGCCCGTGCCGGCCGCTCCGTACTGGTGCTGGAACGCCTGGACCACACCGGGGGCGCGGCGGTGTCCACCCGGCCCTTCGCCGGGGTCGGCGCACGGCTGTCGCGGTACTCGTACCTGGTCAGCCTGCTGCCGAAGAAGATCGTGCGGGACTTGGACCTGGAATTCCGGGTGCGGGGGCGCACCGTCTCCTCGTACACGCCCGTCGAGCGGAACGGGCGGTCCACCGGGCTCCTCGTCGGCGGGGGCGAGCGGCGGACCCGCGAGTCGTTCGCCCGGCTCACCGGCTCGGAGCGGGAGTACGCGGCCTGGCAGCGGTTCTACGCGATGACCGGCCGCGTCGCCCAGCGCGTCTTCCCGACCCTCGTCGAGCCGCTGCCCACCCGTGCCGAGCTGCGCCGCAGGGTCGACGACGAGAGAGCCTGGCGAGCCCTGTTCGAGGAGCCGATCGGTGTCGCGATCGAGGAGCACTTCGCCGACGACCTGGTACGGGGGGTGGCCCTCACCGACGCGCTGATCGGCACCTTCGCCGACGCCCACGACCCCTCCCTCACCCAGAACCGCTGCTTCCTCTACCACGTGATCGGCGGCGGCACCGGCGCCTGGGACGTGCCGGTAGGCGGCATGGGCGCCCTCACCGACGCCCTGGCCGGCGCGGCACGCGCCGCGGGTGCCGTGCTCGCCACCGGGCACGAGGCGGTGCGGATCGACACGGACGGGCGGGCGGCCGAGGTCACCTACCGCTCGGCCGACGGCGAGGGCGTCGCCGCCGCACGGCACGTCCTCGTGAACGCCTCTCCGCGGGAACTGGCGGCGCTCACGGGGCAGGCACCGCCCCCGCCCGCCGAGGGAGCCCAGCTCAAGGTCAACATGCTGCTGACCCGGCTGCCGGCGTTGCGTGACCCCGAGGCCGACCCGCGTGAGGCCTTCGCCGGGACCTTCCACATCGCGGAGGGCTACGAGCAGCTCGCCACCGCGCATGCCCAGGCCGCCGGCGGTGAACTGCCCGCCGCCCCGCCCTCCGAGATCTACTGCCACTCGCTGACCGACCCCACGATCCTCGGTCCGGAGCTGGCCGCCGAGGGCGTGCACACGCTCACCCTGTTCGGCCTGCACACGCCCGCCCGCCTCTTCGCCCGGGACAACGACGGCGTGCGCGAGGAACTGCTGAAGTCGACCCTCGCCCAGCTCGACGCCCATCTGGCCGAGCCCCTCGCGGGCTGCCTGGCGACCGACGCCGACGGGCGGCCCTGCGTCGAGGCCAGGTCTCCGCTCGACCTGGAGGGCGACCTGCGCCTGCCCGGCGGCAACATCTTCCACCGCGAACTGTCCTGGCCCCACGCCCAGGAGGGCACCGGCCGCTGGGGGGTGGAGACCGGGCAGGCGAACGTGCTGCTGTGCGGCGCGGGCGCGGTGCGCGGGGGAGGGGTCAGCGGAGTTCCCGGGCACAACGCGGCGATGGCCGTGCTGGAGCGGACGGCGAACTGACGGGCGCATGTGTCGGACGGGGCTGGGTACCGCGACATAGCGGACATTCCGCACCTGTCACCCGTACGACAAGGAGTCTGTCATGGCGGACCTCAGCCCCATCGACCTGCAGAAGGCCCTCAGCGGCATGGACTACCCGGCCGACAAGAAGTCGCTCGTCGACTGCGCCCGCAAGAACAAGGCCGACGACAAGGTCGTGAGCCGTCTCGACGGTCTGAAGGAGAACAGCTTCGACGGGCCGAACGAGGTGCAGAAGGCCGTCTTCAACGGCTGACGGACGCCGGGGACGCGCGACCGCCTAGTCGGCCGACGCGGTCCACCCCACCGCCTCGATCCGTGCCGCGTCCGCGGGGCGCGCGTCGTGGAACAGGACGTCGCCGGCCGCCTCGGCGCGCAGCCCGTCGACGTACGCCCCGCGGCCCACGTACAGCCGGTCGGTCGTGTACCGCCAGCGCAGCGTGAGCGCGCGAGCGGCCGGGAGGCCGGCGGTCAGGCGGTGCCAGACGCGGCCCGACCAGCCGGTGGCCGAGCCTTCCGGATGCTCCCGCGGCCCCTCACCTCCGCGCGTGGTCGTGAACGGGACGGGCTCCCACGTGGTGCCGCCGTCGGTCGCCGCCTCCAGGACGAGGGCGTCCGAGCCCGGTTCGGTGTCCCACCACAGGGAGCAGCGCAGCCGGGCCCCGCCGCCGGACGTGTCCAGCGCGGGCAGCGTGAGCGTGGCCGTCGCGGAACCCGCCGTCCCGGAGAACCAGGCCGTACGCCCGTGCGCGGGGCGGACCGGCACGGCCCGCGCCATGTTGGTGCCGGCCGCGACTCTGGGAGCCGACCCGGAGCGCCAACCGCGCGCCGGGTGCACCGAGTTGCCCAGCACCACCAGGAACGAGTCGGTCGTCGGGTCGAGCACCAGCGAGGTACCCGTGAAGCCGGTGTGCCCGGCCGTGCGCGGCGTGGCCATGGCGCCCATGTACCAGTGCTGGTACAGCTCGAAGCCGAGGCCGTGCTCGTCCCCCGGGAAGTCGGTGTTGAAGTCGGTGAACATCAGCTCGACCGACTCCGGCCGCAGGATGCGCGCCCGGCCGTAGGAACCGCCGTTGAGCAGCGTGCGGCCGAGCACCGCCAGGTCCCACGCGCAGGAGAACACCCCCGCGTGACCGGCGACGCCGCCGAGGCTGTAGGCGTTCTCGTCGTGCACCTCGCCCCACACCAGCCCGCGGTCGAGGCCGGACCAGGGGAGGCGGGCGTCCTCCGTGGCCGCGATCCGGGGTCTCCAGGACGCGGGCGGGTTGTAGCGGGTGCTGTCGAGACCGAGCGGGGCGGTGATCTCCTCGCGCAGCAGGACGTCCAGGGTGCGGCCCGTGACCCGTTCCAGCACCAGCTGGAGCGAGATCATGTTCAGGTCCGAGTACAAGTACGCGGTGCCGGGCGTACTCACCGGCTCCTCGTCATGGACGAGGCGCAGCTTCTCCTCGTACGTGGGCGCGCTGTACAGCGGGAGCCACGCGCGGAAGCCGGACGTGTGCGTCAGCAGCTGCCGCACCGTCACGTCCTGCTTGCCGGCCCGCCCGAAGTCCGGCAGGTACGAGGCGACCGGCGCCTGAAGCTCCAGCGCGCCCCGTTCCAGCTGCTGCACGGCGAGGATCGAGGTGAACAGCTTGGAGATCGACGCGAGGTCGAACACCGTGTCCCGTGCCATGGGGATCTGCTGCCCGGCCGGGAACTCGACGCCGGTGTCGGTCGCCTCGTCGTAGGCCCGGTAGCGCACCGCCATGCCGATCGGCTCGTGCAGCGCCACCGTGCCGCCCCGGCCGGCGAGGAGTACGGCGCCCGCGTACCACGGATGCTCGGGAGAGGGGCCGAGGAACGTCTCGGCGTCGGTGACGAGCTGGCGCAGATGGCCGAAGAGCAGCCCGGCCCGCTCGGCGGAGCCGCGCCGCAGAGTGGGGCGGCGGCCCCTGTCCGCGACCGCTTCGGCCGGCCCGGCCGCGAACGGGGCGATGGCCAGGGCGCCGCCCAGGGCCAGGGCGCCGGCGCCCAGTTGACGCCGTGTGAATCCGCTCGTCGCCTGTCCGGCCATCGAAGAGTCTCCCGCCACCGAAGCTGAAAGTATCTTTCCTGGATCGCCGTGCGGAGTGAAACTTTCCTGTCAGCGGCGGGTCGTGTCAATGGGGCGTGCGGAGTTGGCGAGCCACCGCGCGGACGGCGAGGACGTGCCCGACGGCACACCCGGTGAAGTCGTCTACCGCAGGCCGCCGGCGTCCACCTGTCCCCGGAAGCCTTCGACCCGCCCGCCACCCGCGCCGCCCTCGCGCGCTGCGCGGCACGGGTCCTGGTCCTGGCCGGTGAGCTCGACGGCGGCCCGCGGCCGGAACTCGCCCGCCGCTGCGCCGACGTCTTTCCGCACGCCGAGGTCGTCGTCCGGCCGGGCGCCGGGCACTGTCCGCGGCTGGACGGTCCGCAGCGGTTCGTACGGCGTGACGTCGCGTTCCTCGCGCAGAGCTGAGGCCACCGGGGCACCACCGGCGCGTGTGACGCGTGGGGGCCGCGGCGCCGATCTTCCCAAAGGCACCCGTCACGTGGCCTGTCGGCGCCCGGACCCGATCGCTAGGCTGACCCGCGGACGACGAAATCGGGAGGAGCACGGACGTGGCCGAGAGCACCACCCACCAGCGCCCGCTCATGGGCTGGGACAAGCCGGAACTGGATCTCAGCAACGCGCAGTGGCAGTCCAGCAGCCGAGGACTGGGGGATGTCCAGATCGCCTTTGTCGAGGGGTTCATCGCCATGCGGAACAGCGGCAGCCCGGAAAGTCCCTCCCTGATCTTCACCCCCGCGGAATGGGGCGCGTTCGTGTCGGGAGCGCGGGAAGGGGAGTTCGACCTCACGTGAAGCGCCTGCCGCGGAAGTGAGCCGGGCCGGGGTACGTCCGGCCGATCCGGGGGTGTTCCACCCGATTTTCCGGACACGCGACCGTGAGCGCCCCTTCGTGGCCGACGCCTGAGCGAGGCTGACGCCAAGAGGGGGACGGTCGTACTCCGGAGGTGAGGAACCCATGAGCACCACCCTGCCGGTCGTCGCGGCGGTCGACGGTTCGGACGACAGCCTGCGCGCCCTGGACTGGGCCCTCGACACCGCCCACCGGCGCGAGGCGCCCCTGCGGGTGGTGCATGTGCGCCAGTACGCCGCCTGGGCGCAGACGGACGTCCTGGTAGCGGGTCCGCCGGACACCGGCGATGACCCGGTGCTCGACCAGGCCCGCGCGCACCTTCAGGGCCGGGCCTTCGCGGTGGCGACGGAGTACGTCGGTATGGAGGGCGTACCGGCCGCCGTACTGCCGGAACTGGGCATCGACGCCCAGCTGCTGGTACTCGGCTCCCGGGGCCGCGGCGGCTTCGCCAGCCTGCTGCTCGGCTCCAACGGCCTGGCCGCCGCCCGCGACGCGGAGTGCCCCGTCGTCGTGGTGCCCCGCCCCGGGCGCGAGGTCCACGGCGAGGCACCGTCCGAATCCGGCCCCCGGGTGGTCGTCGGCCTGCACGTGGACAGCCCCGACGACGCCACCCTGTCCTTCGCCTTCGCCGAGGCCGCGCGGCGCGGCGCCCGCCTCCAGGTGATCGCCGCCTACCCGTGGCCGGTGCAGACCTGGGCCGCCGCCGGCCAGATGATGCCCCTGGTGATCGACGAGGTCGCCATCGAGAGCGAGACCCGGGTCCTGGCGGACGGCCTCCTCGCCCCGTACCGGGGACGTCACTCAGACGTCCGGGCCGACACGCACACCCTGCCCGGCGACGCCGCCGGGCACCTCGTCGCCGCCTCCCGCGACGCCGACCTGGTCGTCGTCGGCCGCCACCGCCGACGCCTGCTGGCCCCGGCCCGCATGATGGGCTCGGTCGCCCACGCCGTCCTGCTGCACGCGGCGTCCCCGGTCGCGGTGGTACCACCGGCTCCGCCGGAGGAGTGAGCGCGCGCCTGCGCGGCCGACGCCGACGGCGGTGGCGGCACGCGGGCTCCGCCCGAAGGGCGACGACCAGGGGCCCCTGTGGTCCGTGCCTATCATCGGCCCCATGCAGGACTCGCCCGGCAGGGACACCCGGATCGCCCTCGACCTCGCACTGACCGTCCGGCACGACGGGAACGGCGGGGTCGCCGACGACCTGACCGATCCCGCGGGGCTCGCCACCTGGATGCGGGCGCACTCCGACACCGTGCCGGACGCCGGTGTCCTCACCGCCGACGAGCCCGCCCTGGCCGCCGTCCGTGAGGCGCGCGCCGCAGCCCGCGCGCTCTTCGCCCGCGCCGTGCGCCCCGGCGAGCCGAGCCCCGCCGACGCCGCCCGGCTGCCGTCCGTACCCGAGGCCCTGCGGTGCCTGAACGACGCAGCCGCCCGCACCCCCGTCGTCCCTGTCCTGGACTGGGCCGACGGTGCCGGACCCGTCGTACGTACCGAGCCCGCGCACGGCGGCGGTCCCGACCTCGCGGCGGCCCTCGCGCGGGCCGTGATCGGCTTCCTCACGGGCCCGGACCGACCGCGGCTGCGGGCCTGCCACGCACCGCGCTGTGTGCGTTACTTCCTGAAGGAGCATCCCCGCCAGGAGTGGTGCAAGCCGTCCTGCGGCAACCGGGCCCGGGTGGCCCGCCACCACCAGCGGCAGAAGCGGACCGGCTAGGGGGTGTCGTTCGGATCGGCCGATTCCGGGCAACGGTGCCTCCCGACCGACGGCAACGCGGCGGATGTGCGTGCGGTCCCCGCGACCCCGGCCAGAACCGAACGGCACCCACCGGCCCGGCCGGTCCCCGCCCGCACGCCGTTCGCGGGCCCCGGCCACGTACCATGGCGGCATGTCGTTCCTCCGCCGCCGCAGCGCCACGCCCGCCGGGCCCGACTTCGACGTACTGGCCATGGACCCGGGCGACTGGCCCGGGAACCTGGGCGCCGGCCTGCTGCCCGCGCCCGACGGCAGCTGCCAGGGTGTCTTCCTGCGCTACGACCTGTTCGGCGGCCGCGGCCCCGCGATGATCATCGGCAACCTGCCGACCGGCTCCCCGGCCCGCGAGGTCCCGGAGGGGGAGGTCCCGTTCGAGGTGGCCCAGCTGCTGCTCGCGCTGGAGAACGACGAGGAGATCACGGTCGTCGGCGCCGAGGACGTACCGGTGATGCAGGGCGACAACCTGCTCATCGTGCGCCGCCTCAAGCTCTCCGAGAGCCGGATCTCCTGCGTGCAGTTCGACCGCAGTGACGGCGTCCTGGTGACCATCGCCGCCTGGGACCGCCCCATCACCGACGACCTGTACACCCTGCTGAAGCCGCTCCCGGCGGAGCTTTTCCAGCAGGGCTGATCCGGCGGCTACCGCACGGTCGCGAGCATGACGTCGGCGGCGCGCACGTACGCGACCCGGTGGCCGTACTGGATCTGGTAGTACTCGTCCGCACCGGTCACCACCCGGTGGGAGGCCTCGTCGAAGGTGACCGCGTAGTAGTACTCGCCGGGCACCTTCTCACCGACCACGTACTTCTGCCCCTTCAGCAGCCGGTACGGCAGTGGCGACACGGTCTGGGCGGGCACGTCCGCCGGGTAGGCGGCCTTCTCCGGGTACGCGCGCCCGTACACCGGGACGCTCTCCAGGCCCTCCCGCGGAGTGATCACCCGGCCCGAGGCGGGCACCGCCGCCGGGTTCTTCCTCGGGTCGTGGAACCAGGCCTTCTGACCCAGGTACCAGATGGCCGTCCAGTCGCCCCACCGGTCGGCCACCGCGTACTGCTGGCCCGTGGAGACCCGGGAGGACAGGTCGTTCACCCCGGTCGTCGGGGTGGTGCCCAGGCCGATGTCCTTGATCAGAGGCGCGTTCACGTCGTGGTCGGCGTACAGCCGCACCTCGCTGGAGCCGTGCGGCGCGCAGAGCTCGCCCTTCGTCTCGCAGCCGGTGTACTCGGGGCGGTTGCCGTCGTAGTCGGGGCGGATCGTCACCAGGCCGGACTTCTTGCCGGCGGTGGGCTCGAAGGGGCGGCCGAGCAGCCGGAAGTAGTGCCCCCAGTCCCAGTACGGACCCGGGTCGGTGTGCATGCCGGGGATCGTCGCGGTGGTGGTGCCGGGGACGTTGCCGTGGCCGAGGACGTGCTGCCGGTCCAGCGGGATGTCGTACCTCTCGGCCAGGTACTTCACCAGCCGCGCCGACGAGCGGTACATCGCCTCCGTGTACCAGGCGTCCGGGTCCGCGAGGAAGCCCTCGTGCTCCAGCCCGATCGACTTCGCGTTCACGTACCAGTTGCCCGCGTGCCAGGCCACGTCCTTCGCCTTCACGTGCTGGGCGATGTGACCGTCGGTGGAGCGGAGCGTGTAGTTCCAGGAGACGTAGGCCGGGTCCTGGACCATGTCGAGGACCCCGTTCCAGGCGCCCTCCGTGTCGTGCACGACGATGTACCGGATGCGCTGGGAGGCGGGCCGGTCCCCCAGGTCGTGGTTGCCGTAGTCGCCGTCGCCGAACTCCTCGTACGGCGCCGGGATCCACTCGCAGGACACCGTCTTCGGGCACTCGGTGCCGGCGGCGGAGGCGGCGCGCAGGCCCGCGTCCCGCAGCCGCGAGACGTCGGGAGCCACGTCGGGGCGGGCGGCCAGGGTGACCCGCTGCCCGGCGTCCGTGGTCCGGTGCTCGCCCGCGCGGATCACCTCGTACACGTCGTTCGCGTACGCCGCCGCCGTCGCGGCGTCCTCCGCGCCCGAGAAGCGGGCCACCGCCCCGTACCAGTCGGCCGGATCCGCGCTGAGCGGCTCGCCCAGTTCCCGCTGGGCGGCGGCGAGCAGTGCGGCACCGCCGGACACGTTCGCCGCCGGATCCTCGCGCAGCGCGTCGGGGCTCAGCCCGGTCAGCTCGGCGGCCTTCGGCAGCGTCGTCAGCCGGGGCGGCAGGCCGGTGGGCCGCGGGGCCCGCGTCGCCGGGTGCAGCGGGGCACGGGCGTCGTCGCCGCGCGGGTCCTCGGCGCCCTCCCCGTGGTGCGGGGCCCCGGCCAGTGCCGTGCGCGCGTCGGTGAGGTGCAGCGGGCCGTAGCCGCCGGTCACGCTCGGCGCACCGGCGTGCGCGTCCCAGCGGGACTGGAGGTAGGAGACGCCCAGCAGGACGCTCTGCGGCACGTGGTACTCGGCCGCCGCGGTGGCGAACGCCCGCTGCAGGCGGTCCGGGGCGGGCGGTGCGCCGGAGGGGCCGGCGGCGGACGGTGCCGCGCCGAGCAGCGGCAGCAGCAGCGCCGCGGTGGCCAGGGCGGGCACGACGGGGGATCCTCGCAAAGCGGCCTCCTGTGACGGTGGGGCGTGGCGGGGGCGGGGCCGAGCGTGGGTCAGTGGTACCCGGCGGTCCGACGATCCGTCAATCATGCCGTCACAACGGCGATTTCCCATGTCAGCGGGGGGCTGGGTGAGTTTCGTGGCGGCGGCGCACGGGCCTGCGCTGCGTCACTGGCGTACACCAATGGCCACCGCGAGTATCACGGCACGGAAAGTCCGCGGTGCGCCCTGAGGGCGCACCGCGGACCGTCGTCCTTCGGTGTCAGCGCGTGCCGACCGCCGCGCGCACGGCCCGGCGGGCCATCTGGCAGTCGTCGTGCAGCCGGCGCAGCAGCAGCCGCTGTTCCTCGCCGGTCGGCGCGGCGCCCGGGTGGGCGGGCGCCGGTGGTGCCGGGACCGCCTCGTGCATCGAACGCTGCACGGCCGTCTCGTACGTACGGATCTCCCGGGTCAGCACGAGCATCAGGTTCACCAGGAACGCGTCGCGCGCGGCCGTCCCCGCGGACTGGGCGATCTGGCTGATCTGACGGCGGGCCACCGGGGCGTCACCGAGCACCGCCCACAGGGTCGCCAGGTCGTAACCGGGCAGGTACCAGCCCGCGTGCTCCCAGTCCACCAGCACTGGACCGGCCGGTGACATGAGGATGTTGGACAGCAGCGCGTCACCGTGGCAGAACTGGCCCATGCCCTGGCGTCCGCCCGCGTGGGCGATGCCGTGCAGCAGCTTCTGCAGGTCGCCCAGATCCCGGTCGGTGAGCAGCCCCAGCTCGTGGAACCGGGAGATCCGCGCCGCGTAGTCCAGCGGGGCGTCGAAGGTGCCGGCCGGGGGCCGCCAGGCGTTGAGCCGGCAGATCGCGCCGAGCGCCGCCCTGATGTCCGCCCGCGGCGGGGTTTCCAGGGGGTGCCGCTGCAGCGCCGCCACCCGCCCCGGCATCCGCTCGATCACCAGCGTGCAGTTGTCCGGATCCGCCGCGATCAGCCTCGGCACCCGCACTGGGGGGCGGTGCCGGACGAACGAGCGGTATGCCCCTATCTCGTGCCGGATCCGCTCCGCCCACGCGGGGGAGTGGTCCAGTAAACACTTGGCGACCGCCGTGCTGCGCCCGGTCGTGCCGACCAGGAGCACGGACCGCCCGCTGCGGCGCAGCACCTGCACCGGGGCGAACTCGGGACAGATCCGGTGTACGGAGGCGATCGCCGCGCGCAGTTGGGTGCCCTGGGGGCCGGACAGGTCGATTCTTCCGCTGAGCGGTTGCGCGCCGGGGCCCGCACCGTGCCGCGCCCTGCCCGCCCCGAGCACCGGGGCCGCCGGACGAGCGGGGGCGAGATAGGGGCCGCCGCCCGCCGCCGGGCGGGGGTGCAGCGAGCGCTGCGGGGCGGACACGGAGGACGATGCTGCGTACATGGGCTAGACAGATCCCTTCGTGTGCCTGCTGTGCCTGCCTGAAGAGCGGCGCCCGTCCGTCCGATCCGGAAGCTTCGATCCAGAGGGTCCGATCCGGAAGGCCACGCCTTCTGAAAGCCGTCGCGCTACCCGCCCGGCCGCCGAGGGCCACCCTGGGGAGTAACCCCGCAGCGACCGGGTCGGGGTGGCGCATTCCTACCTGACACCCGGCCGCCCCTGGCACACCATCTGGCGCACCCTGGCGAACGGTGGCGAATAGTCGCCCGGCAACCCGCACGGGGCTACTGTCAACTCAGCCGAGAACCTGGGGGCTTGACGTGAGCGGAGAACCCAACACCCGTCTCTCGGACCTGTTCGGCCTGGCCGGCTGGTCCAAGGGCGAGCTCGCGAGGCTGGTCAACCGGCAGGCGGCGGCCATGGGCCACCCCCAGCTGGCGACCGACACCTCGAGGGTGCGGAGATGGATCGACATGGGAGAGATCCCGCGCGATCCGGTGCCGCGGGTGCTGGCGGTTCTGTTCACCGAGCGTCTCGGCCGTGTCGTGACCATCGAGGACCTCGGTCTGGTCCGGCACGGGCGTGCGGGGAAACGGCAGGGCGGCGGGAGCCAGGAGCGTCCCGACGGTGTGCCGTGGGCGCCCGAGCGGACTGCGGCGGTCCTCACCGAATTCACGGGAATGGACCTCATGCTCAACCGACGCGGCTTGGTGGGCGCGGGCGCCGCGCTTGCCGCGGGATCCGCACTCAGCAGCGCCATGCACGACTGGCTGCACACCGACCCGGCCCTGGCTGCCGACGCTTCCGGCCTCCGCCAACCCCTGCACGCCGACCCCGCCGGGTTCGACCGCTACGAGGCCGCCCCCATCGGGTCTCAGGAGGTGGAAGAACTCGAGCGCTCGGTCGAAGTGTTCCGCGCCTGGGACGCCGCCCGTGGCGGCGGGCTCCAGCGCAAGGCCGTGGTCGGCCAGCTCAACGAGGTGGGCGGCATGCTCGCCTACCACCACCCACCCCATCTCCAGCGGCGCCTGTGGGGCGTCGCCGCCAACCTCGCCGTGCTCGCGGGCTGGATGTCGCACGACGTGGGCCTGGAACCCACGGCGCAGAAGTACTTCGTCATCGCCGCCCACGCCGCGCGCGAGGGCGGTGACCGGCCCCGGGCCGGTGAGGCGCTCTCCCGGGCGGCCCGTCAGATGGTCCACCTGGGCCGGCCCGACGACGCGCTCGACCTGATGAAGCTCGCCAAGTCCGGTTCGGGCGAGGAGGTGCTGCCCCGTACCCGGGCGATGCTCTACACCATCGAGGCCTGGGCGCAGGCTTCCATGGGCAAGGGCCAGGCGATGCGCCGCACGCTGGGGCGGGCCGAGGACCTCTTCGTCTCCGACAAGGCGGACGTGCCGCCGCCGGACTGGATGCAGACGTTCAAGGAGGAGGACCTGTACGGCATGCAGGCCCTGGCCTACCGGACGCTCGCCGATTTCGAGCCGGGGGCCGCCGCGCACGCGCAGCACTACGCGGAGAAGGCCCTGGCCCTCAGGATCGACGGCCGGCAGCGGTCGAAGATCTTCGACTACCTGTCCATGGCATCCGCCTGCTTCATCGCCGACGACCCCGAACAGGCGGACCGGTACGCGCGCCTCGCCCTGGTGTCGATGGGCTCCAACTCCTCTCAGCGGACCTGGGACCGACTGCGCCAGATGTACCGGCTCACCGCCGAGTACGCCGGCTACCCGAAGATCCAGGAGTTGCGGGAGGAGATCAAGCTGGCGCTGCCCAAGGGCAGGTCGCCCGGCAAGCCGCCCAGGGGGGCGGGCGGCGACACCGCTCCGGCGTGAGTGCGGGGGGCGCGTTGCCTAGGGCGTCACCCGGGCCGCCAGCACGCAGACGTCCGCCTGTCGCGGGGATTCGCCGAACTCCTCCGCCACGATCCGTACGCCGTCCTGTGCCGAGCGCGCCCCGGCCAGCCGGGGACCCAGGGAGAGGAGCCGGCGCACGTCTGCCGACACGAGTTCGCCGGTGTGCAGAAGCAGCAGGTCACCGGCGGCGAGGGTCGCCTCGGCCGGCCCGGACAGTCCGTGTCCCGTTCCCTCGCGGAACAGCAACGGGACGGGCTGTCCGGTGTGTGCCCAGGCCAGGGCGCGGGTGCGGGGCCGGTAACCGCAGTACAGGGCCGAGCGCACGGGTGGCAGAGCGGCGGCATCGAGTAATCGGTCGAGTCGGTCCTGGAGGTGCGCGGGCCCGGTGCCCGCCAGCGCCAGGCCGCGCAGGGCACCGATCAGTGCCGCCGGGCTCTGTGCCGCGTCGGCGCCCGGGCCGGCGAGGTCGCCGACGCTGAGCAGGGTCTCGTCGCCGTCGAGCGGGCAGGCGTCGTACCAGGCGCCGCACGCGGGCGCGTGGGCGGTCGACGGCAGGTACCCGGCGGCCAGCTCCAGGCCCGGCCGTCCCTGGTACGGGAACCGCAGGACGCCGTGCCAGGGCGGCGGCACGGCCTCCCGCGGTTCGACCGCGGCCCGTGGCCCGTGGTCCGCCGGCAGCGGTTGGCTCCGGAGCGAGTCACGGGTCTCGCTCACCGCCCGCTGACTGCGGCGCAGTTCGCTGACGTCCCGCAGTACCGCCCACATCGAGGCGGTGCTGCCGTCGGCGTCGAGCACGGGCTCGCCCATCATGTGCACGGTGCGCACGGTGTCGTCGGGGCGCACGACGCGGAACTCGCCGTCGATGGGCCTGGCGTCTACGAGGCAGTCCGTGACCATCGCGGTCAGTTTCGGCCGGTCCTCGGCGAGTACCAGGGACGGGAGTTCGTCGAGGCTGAGCGGGGCGGAGGCGGGGTCGCGGCCGAGGATCCGGAAGAGTTCCCCGGACCATTCGGCCTCGTCCGTCAGCAGGTTCCACTCCGCGCTGCCGACGCGGCTGAGCAGCGAACCGGGCCGTGGCGCGGGTGCCGGACCGTCCCGGAGCTGTGCCAAGTGCTCGTCGAGGTCGCTGAGCTGGTGCAGTGCCAGGTCGTACAGAGCGCGCTGCCAGCGTCCGCGGGGGTCGGTTCCGTCGTCCTGGCTGTCCCGCCGTACCGCGTCGACGTCGCCCCGTAGCCGCCGGGCCTGCGATATCAGGGCTTCCACGGAGCCGCGTCCCGGTGGCTGGGCGGTTGGAGGGTCCGCGGAGAGATGGGACGACATGACGCACTCCGATGTGCAGACGGTACGACCAAGGCGGGATCGGGGCTGGCGGAAGGACCGTTACGACTCTTGCACAGCCCGCGACGCCCCGTAAGAGATTCGGCAACACACGATACGGTGGTGCTTCCGGCATATGCCACTGTCTTCCCGGAGTGACTTCGGCACGCCGGCAGCGTACGGGAGGCGAGCGGCAAGTCGTAGTACCCCTACGGGACTTGACGGGTATCGAGGCCTGGCGACGTCGTCGTCCTGGTGTTCGCCGGACGCCTGTTCTATGACGGGTCGGTCGCCGCCGGTCGGGGTGCCAGGCCGACGGGTGTGCGCGCTCCCGTCTCCAGGGCCCGTACGCCGGCCTCCGCGACCGCGGCGGCGGCATACCCGTCCCAGGTGCCCGGACCGGCGACCCGGCCCCGCCGGGTGGCGTCGACCCAGCTCTGCACCTCGCGGTCGTAGGCGTCCGCGAACCGTACGAGGTAGTCCTGCGGCACCTCCTCCCGGGCGCCGCCCGCCGCCGTCACCACCATCGTGTGCGCGTCTCCGATCCGGGTGCTGCCCGCCTCGCAGACGGCCTCGCAACGCACCTCGTAACCGAAACCGCAGTTGACGAAGATCTCCACGTCGACCAGCGCGCCCGCCTCGGTCTCGAAGAGCACGAACTGCGGATCGAGCAGTCCCCCGGGCGCGCCCGCCGACGGACGCGGCCGGACCACGGTCACCGCGGTCAGCTCCTGCCCGAGCAGCCAGCGGGCCGCGTCGATCTCGTGCGAGACGGAGCTGGTGACCAGCATCGCGGAGGTGAAGTGCGGCGGAGAGGACACATTGCGGTGGACGCAGTGCAGCATCAGGGGCCGGCCCAGCCGGCCGCCGTCCAGCAGCGACTTCAGCCGCCGGTACTCGGTGTCGTACCGCCGCATGAATCCGACCTGCGCCAGCCTCCGGCCCAGCCGCGCCTCCGCCTCCACCACGCGCAGCGCTCCCGCCGAGTCCGGCACCATCGGTTTCTCGCACAGCACCGGCAGTCCCCGCGCGAAGGCGGCCAGCAGCGCCTCCTCGTGTGCCTCGCCCGGCGAGGCGATCAGTACGGCCTCGACGCCCGGCGCGTCGAGCACGGCCTCGACGTCCGTGTGCACGGTGACCCCGTCGATGCCGCCCACGGCCTCCTTCGCCCGCTCGGCGTCGGGGTCGGCCACCGCGGCGACCCTGGCGCCGCTCACCACCCGGTCGAGGCGCCGTACGTGATCGGCGCCCATGTGTCCCGCGCCCAGCACCGCGACACCCAGAAGTTCGCTCACGCTCCGCCGGCTCCTTCCCCGTCCGCCGTACACCCGCCGAGGAGCGGGCCAACGTACCGCGGACAGGGTTTCATGGTCGTCAAGAGGGGCGGAGCGTAACCGGGGCGCGGCGGCGGGTGTCAGTACCGCAGCACCCCCGCGATCCCGTCCGCCTCCCCGAGTGCTCCGTCCGGCACGAAGCGGACGTCGGCGCCGGTCTCCAGGCACTGTTCGACGATCTCGTCAACGATGTCCTCGCGGGCGTCGAGGTCGCCGCCGTCCGCCGGCAGCAGGTGCTCGCCGTCGTCGCGCATCGTCACTTTGAAGTTCTCCTCGACGGCCAGCAGCCGTACCCGGCCGGTGCGGGCGCTCTCCCACAACTCGTCGACGCCGGCCGCGAAGTCCTTGCGCCCGCGGGCCGCGTCCAACTCCCTGGCCACCGCCTCGACGGAGCCCCGTGCCTCGTCGTCGAGGACCGGCCGCACCGCCTGCCACACGGCCTCGGCCGTGCCGTGCGCGAGGCCCCCGTGCGGGACGAGCACCGCGTCGCGCACGGTGCTGCCGGTCTCCTCCAGCAGGGACAGCGCGGGCTGCGGGCCGGTGACGTACAGCGGCCGGGGGTGCGCGCGCAGGACCCTGCCCATCACGGTGTCGGCGTCGCGCAGGAACCGGCGGGTGGTCTCGTCCCGGAAGGTGCTCGGCGCGTCCCCGATCCGCTCCTGCCGTTCGGGATCGAAGTCCAGCGGCGGCCGGTGCATCGGGAATCCGCCGGAGCGGTCCTCGGTGACCCGGCCCGCGCCACCGTTCCACAGCGTGACGCGGTCGGCGGCGACCGACAGTACCCAGAACGGCCGCTCGGCGGCCTGTGCGGCGACGAGGTTGCGGGTCAGGAAGGTGTCCGACAGGACCACGCGCTCGGGGACGGAACGGGCGAGCGTCCAGACCTGGTGCTCACCCGGCGCGGCGAAGAGCGCCAGGCCGTCCTCGGCGTGCGTCAGGTCGACCTCGGCGAGGGCCCGGTCGAGTTCCCGGGACACCTCCATCCGCCGTTCGCGGGTGACCGCGGGATCGTCCTCCAGCTGTTTCTTGGCGTCGGCGACCGCGTTGCGCAGCCGGACGGAGTCCTGGGCGTTGTCCGGTTCGCGACGGTGCGTCGGCGTCAGAACGGACACGGCCGGGTAGGGGCGGGGGCGCCGCAGTTCGGCGAGGGTGGCGGGACTCAGATCGTGCTCCATGTCAGCACGATAGAACTGATGGGCGTGTCGGGCATTCGGAGCAATTCCGCCGCCGGGTCCGGGCGCCCGGTCCGGGCCGTCCGGTCGAGGTCGCCCGGTACGGGTCATCCGGTTATCCGATCCAGTCCTCCGGATCAGTCGTCTTCCCGGGCGGTCCCGCGGGGCTCGGAGCCGCAGGAGCTGCCGTCGGGCGGCAGGGAGCCGTACAGCAGGAAGTCGTCGACCTTCCGGTGCACGCACTCGGAGGACGCGTAGCCGGTGTGCCCCTCGCCCTTGTTGTCGAGGACCACCGCCGCGGGGCCCAGCCGCTCGGCCGTCTGCACCGTCCAGCGGTACGGCGTGGCCGGGTCGCCCCGGGTGCCGACGAGGAGCATCTCGGAGGTGTCGAGATCCTTCACGTCTTCCCGGATGTAGTCGGTGCCCTTGGGCCGGCCGTAGCACATCAGCACCTGGGTGAGGCGGTACCGGCCGAAGACCGGCGAGGCCTCCTCGTACCGCGCGCGCAGCCGCCCCAGGGACCCGGCGAGCTGGTCGGCGGAGGGGCGGTCCGGGTCGTCGGCGCAGTTGATCGCCATCAGGGCGGCCGGCAGGTTGTCCATCGGGACGTCCTCCGGGTCGGTGAGTCCGCCGCCGGGGTCCGCGGGACCTCGCGCCCGGACCGGGAAGGTGACGCCACCGGACACGAACCCCTCCAGGCCGCGGGTGTCACCGTCCTCGAGCAGCCGGCCGAGTGCCCGCTGCAGCGAGGGCCACAGCTCCTCGCTGTACAGCGCCTGACCGATGGCGCCCACCATGTCCTGTCCGGTGAAGGGTTCGCCGAACCCCGTCGGTACCGGGTCCTCGTCGAGAGAGGTGATGACCTGCTCGACCTGGCGCCGGGCTTGGCGCGCGTCCTGTCCGAACGGGCAGGCGATGTCCTCCACGCACCAGTCGAGGAAGTTCTCCAGCGCGGTCTGCTGCCCCCGGGCGCCGGCCAGCCCCTGCTCGGTCAGCGGTTCGGTCAGGGTGTCCACGCCGTCCAGCACCATCCGGCCGACCTTGTCCGGGAACCGGGCGGCGTACACCGCGCCCAGCCGGGTGCCGTAGGAGAAGCCGAGGTAGTTGAGCCGGTCGTCGCCGAGGGCCCGGCGCATCACGTCCATGTCGCGTGCCGCGTTCACCGTGCCTATGTGGGGCAGTACCGGACCGGAGTGCTTCGCGCATTCGGCCGCCGCGTCCCGCAGGCGCCGGAGCACGTCCCGCGGGTCGGTGAGCTTCTCGTCCCCGTCCGTCGCCTCCATGATGTCCAGCGTGGCCGGGCCGCAGGTGACCGGGGAGGACCGGCCGACGCCGCGGGGGTCGAAGGTCACCACGTCGTAGCCGTTGGTCAGGTGCATGAAGTCCTTGCCGCCGGCGGAGAGTTCGCTGACGCCTGAGCCGCCCGGGCCGCCGAAGTTCAGCAGCACCGAACCCCGCGAGTCACCGGTCGCCCGGTACCGGGCGAGGGCCAGGTCGAGGGTTCCCGCCTTGGGCCGGTCGTAGTCGAGGGGGACGGTGACCTTCCCGCACTGCAGGTCTTCCGGAACCTCCATGCCCTCGCACGCCGACCATGTGATCCGTTGGTCGTAGAACCGGGACAGGCCGGGCCCGGTGTCCCGTGCGGTCGCGGCGGGCAGCCCCGCACCCAGCAGGGCCAGCCCCAGCGCTCCGGTGACCGCGCAGCGCCGGGCCGAGGGCCGAGTCGACAGCTTGGCCAGCATCGATGCCTCCCGGGCGCCCCGTCGCGGACCGGTGGTCGGCGCCCTCGATCACCATAAGCGGGCCCCGCGCGCCTCGCCTCCGGGGTGGTGCCGCCGGGCGCGCGGAGGGGCTTTCGGCGGGTGTACGGAGGCTTTGCCGCTCGTTCGACGAAACGGCCACTCGATGGAGTGAAAGACCTATAAGCCATAACTCGGATGGTGCGCCCGCGTTTTAACCGGTGCGGGCGAGCGCCCGTGACCATGTCTGGAAGGCAGGGAACCTCATGAGAAGGGTTACCCGAAACGGTGTGCTCGCCGTCGCCGCCTCCGGCGCGCTGGCCGTGACGATGCCGGCGTACGCGGCGTTCGCGTCCGACGGCGCCGCCGCCGACGGTTCCGCGGCCGGATCGCCCGGTCTGATCTCGGGCAACACCGTCCAGCTCCCGGTGGACGTGCCGGTCAACGTCTGCGGGAACACGGTGAACGTGGTGGGGCTCCTCAACCCGGCCGCGGGCAACAGCTGCGCCAACACCGGGGCCGGTACGGCGGACAAGGGGTCGGACACCTCCGCCGACACCGGCTCGTCCGGTACCGGCACATCCGGCGGCGCGGTCGCCGAGGGCGGCGGAAAGGATTCACCCGGCGTGGTCGCCGGCAACGGCGTGCAGCTGCCCGTCCACCTCCCGGTGAACGTCACCGGCAACAGCGTCAACGTCGTCGGGATCGGGAACCCGGCCGTCGGCAACGAGTCGACGAACACCTCCGGCGACCGCCCCGAGACCGAGCGGCCCGCCGCGGAGCCGGAGCCGGAGCCGTCCGCACCGGAAGAAGAGCGGGCCAGGCCGGAGCCGGTCCCGCCCGCCGCCCCACCGCAGGCGTCGACGTCCCTCGCCCTCACGGGTGCGGACCAGACCCTGCCCGCCCTCGCGGGCGGCGCGGCACTCGTGCTGGGCGGGGTCGTCCTCTACCGGCGGTTCCGGCCGGGGGCCGGAAGCTGACCGAGGGCGGACGATCGTCCCGGGGCGCCGAACGACGCGCCGCCGGGACGCGGCCCTCCCGGAGGCCCCGCTCCGCCGGGGCGCCGAACGGCGACGCCGGGACATCCCACTCCGTCGCGACACGTGCGAGCGCCGTCGGGCACACCCGACGGCGCTCGGTGACCTGGTCGGGCGGCCTTTCCGCTCAGGCCCGCCTCCCGTGGAACCGGCGGTGCAGGGTGCGGATCTCCTCGGTCAGCTCCGGCACCGGACCCGCCACGGGCACGCCGGGCGCCACCTCCCGCACCGCCAGCGGGCGCACCGGCGGTGCCGGGACTCCCAGCTCCGCCAGCCACCCGCCCAGCTGCTCCGACGAGGCGACGTAGACGATGCGCCCCAGGCCCACCCAGGCGTGTGCGGCGGCGCACATCGGGCAGTGCTCGCCGGACGTGTAGACCGTGGCGGCGGCCCGCTCCTCGGGGGTGAGGTGCGCGGCGGACCAGCGTGCCAGCTCGAACTCGGGATGGCGGGTGCGGTCGCCGGAGGCCACCCGATTGTGGTCCTCGGCCAGGACCGTGCCGTCCGCGCCGACCAGGACCGATCCGAACGGCTCGTCACCTGCCTCCAGTGCCTCGGCCGCCAGTTCCACACAGCGGCGCAGGTAGGGGAGTTCGGTGTCTTTCACGACCATGGCGTACGGCCTTCCTCGCGGCGTGATCACTCACCGGCAGCCTACGTCTCCGGGGCGTCGGGCAAGAGCACTCCTTGCTATGGGCATTCGCGGCAGTTATAGTCTCTAACTAGCGCGACTAGCCGTAGCCGAGTCTTCGCCGGCAGTGCCGCGGAGTCCAGAGGAGGGGATCATCATGTCCGCCGTCACCGCCGAGCCACACGTCCCGCACGCCGTCCTGGGGTCCGGCCCCGCCGGTACCGGACTGGCTCGTGAGCTGGTCCGCAGGGGGCATCCCGTCCGTCTTGTCGACCGGCGTGCCGAGGGTCCCGCGACAGCCGGCGTCGAGCGGTTCGCCGCCGACGTGAGCACCGCCGACGGCGCCCGTGCCGCCATAGGCGACGCCGCCGTCGTGTACCACTGCGTCAACGTCGGCTATCACCTCCAGACAGAGGTGATGCCCCGCGTCCAGGAAGCCGTCCTGGCGGCCGTCGAGGCGACCGGGGCCCGGCTGGTCGTGCTCGACACGCTCTACCCGTACGGCGAGACCGGGGGAGCGGTGATGACCGAGGACAGCCCGTGGCAGGCGACCAGCCGCAAGGGCCGGATGCGTGCGGAGCTCGACGAGCGGTACCTCGCCGCACACCGGGCCGGCCGGGCTCGGGTGGTCCTCGGCCGCAGCGCCGACTTCGTCGGTCCCGGCGTGCTCAACTCGTCCCTCGGTGCCGCCGTCTTCCCGGGCGCGCTCACCGGCGGGGAGGTCGCGGGGCTCGGCGACATCGACCTGCCGCACAGCTACACGTACATCGGGGACGTGGCGGCAGGCCTCGCGACACTCGGCGAGCGGCCGGAGGGCGACGGCCGCGTCTGGCACCTGCCCACCGCGCCCGCCGTCAGCACGCGCGAGATCCTCACGATGATCGAGAAGCGCGCGGGCCGGCCGTTGAACGTCACGGTGCTCGCCGAACCCCGCCCCTTCGGCCCCTTCGACGAGCGGTTCATGGCCGAGTACGCGGAGATGTTCTACCAGCACACGGAGCCCCAGATCATGGACTCCACCGCCTTCGAGCGCTCCTTCGGGATGGCCCCGAAGCCGCTCGCGGACACCGTGGACGCCACCGTGGCCTGGTTCGAGGAGTGGCTCCGGAGCCGATGACGGCCGTACGGGTGCGGCCGTGGGCCCACGCCTTCAGCGGCGCGTACGCGGCACGCCTTCAGCGGCGCGTACGCGGCCGCGACCGCGACCGGTCCAGCGCGGCCACGCCGACCGCGGCCAGGCCGATCTGGATGAGCCACTCCACCCAGTCGACGCCGTCGGTGTCGGCCACGTCGAACGCCGTGGCGATCCACGACCCGATCAACGCGGCCACGATGCCGACGAGGACCGTCCACAGGACCCCGATGCGCTGACGTCCTGGGACCACGAGTCGGCCCAGGACGCCGATGACGATACCGATGACGATGGCACTGATGATGCCGTCTATCTCCATCTCCGCCCCTTCTTGTCAAGACCCCCGCGGCACTGCGTGTGCCCGCTATGGGCGGGCGCAGTCCGCCGGGGGTCCGGGGCGTGCGCGGACCGGTCCGCGAGGGCGGACCGGTCCGTGGTGTTCCCTTCCCGTGCGTCTAGGGCTTGCGCAGGCTCTTCGCCGCCGTAGCGGCGCACACCGTCCCCAGGGCCAGGGTCAGGGCGCCGATGATGATGTTGTTCCAGATGACGCCGGCGTCGGGGTTCGTGCCGACGATCCACGGCGAGATGATCATCCAGATGCCCATCGCGCACATCGCCCCGCTGAGGCCGTACATGCGCTCCGGGGCGCGGGTGAAGCCGAGCGCCAGCAGTGCGATGGCGATTCCTATGATCAGGTTGTGGGCCACCATTGCGGGCTGGCTCGTGGTGAAGTGGACTATCCACGGGGACACGGCACAGTAGAGGCCGAGCAGGAACACCGGCCCGTCCACGAGTGCCACATCCCGGCCGCCGAGCATGCGGGCATAGCGTTCCTGCATCTCCGGGGCGTCGGGGTGGCTGGAGAGGTCACCTCGGGTGTGCGAGACGTTGGCCATGAGTCGTCTCCTTTGACTTACCGGGCCTGGACCGCGTCTGGTGCGGTGTGCGGTAACGCCGCATACGTCCATTCTGCTCTTATTTCTCCCTTATGTGTAGTCGAGGGTGCGTGGGGCATGTCCGCGCGGATCGCGGGCAGACGCCCGGGCAGGAGAGCACGAACGGACACGGGGCAGTGGAGGTGACCGCCGCTATGGGGGCGAAGGTGTTGGAGCGGTTTCCGGCGGGGTCGCCGCGCGGTTCGTGGCCGGCGGAGGAGTACGCCGCACGCCGTCGTGCGCAGGGCGAACCCGCGACCGTCGTGATGGACCTGAGGTCGGACGCCTTCCTGGTCGTCGTCCCGGCCCGCGACGAGGACTGAACAGGCGCCCGGGAACGCGCGGTCGCGCGTTCCCCGTTCCAGGAGCGCGACAGCGGGACGGGACGGCGGGGCGGGACGGCGGGGTGGGGCGGCGGGGTGGGGCGGGACGGCGGGACGCCGTCGCCGCCGGCGTTCTAGAGCGAGGCGAGCGCGGCCAGGTGGGCCTGTCGAACCGGCGCCGTCTGACCCTGTACCAGCAGGAACATCCCCTCTCGTGCGAGCCGTTGGGCCGGGTGGCCGAGGCTTGTCGCGCGTCCGCCTCCGGCCACGACCGCCGCAGTCGTGGCCGCCCGCATGAGGTCGTACGCCCTCGTCCGCAGCGCCAGCCGTTCCTCGTCCTGCCCGTCCGGGACACTCCGGTCGGCGAGCGCGTACGCCCGCTTCCTGACCCCGTCGAGCCGGTCGCGCAGCGAACGGGCCGCCCTCCGCTCGTCCGCCGTGTCGCCGAGCAGGCCCAGGGCGGCGTACGCGACGCCGAAGACGGCCGGCGAGGTGTTGGTGCTGCGGGGCACGTCGACCCGGGCGAACTCCTCGCGCGGAGTACGCAGTACCACGTTGTCCTCCGGTACCCGCAGACCGTCCAGCGCCAGGGACACCGTGCGCGCGGCCGTCAGTGCCGCGAGCCGCATGGGCGGCGACGGACGCAGTCCGGGCTGCTCGCGGGCGTCGGTGAAGGCGAACACCACCTCCTCCGTCTCGGTCACGCCCGCGAGCAGCATCACGTCGTTGAGGCCCCAGCCGGTGTACCAGGGCACGGTGCCGTCGAAGCGCAGGTCGCCGCCCTCGGCGGTGACTCGGACCGGGACCCGGGGGAAGGCGCGGACGTGCGCGTAGGCGATGCCGGCCAGCAGCTCACCGGTCGCGAGCGGGCGCAACAGGCGTTCGCGGGAGGGGAGTCCGGGTTCCGCCTTCGCGAGCAGCCGCACCGGCGTGTGGTGCTGGGTCTGCACGAACCAAGTGGAGCAGCACGCCCCGGCCAGGACCTCCGCGACCTCCCGGGCCACCGGATCAGGGGCTCCGGCCCCGCCGTACTCCGCGGGGGCGCTCACGCCGAGGAGTCCGGAGCGCCGGACCGCCTCGAGGTGGCCCGTGGGCATGCCGTCCTGGTCGACGCGCTGGGCGGATGGGGCGAGGAGTCCGTCCGCGAGTCGCCGGGCCTCGGTGACGAGCGGGTGAGGCGTAGTGATGGTCATGCGGCGATTCTCGTGATCGGGCGCGGCTGTGGCGAGGACGCACGGAAAGCAGGTGGCACGGCCCGGGAATTTATTTTGGCACCTGAAAGGTTGGCTATTACATCCAGTCCCCTCGGTCGCCCCCGGCCGACCCGGTCGGTGTCCGGCACCGTATCCCCCACCAGCGAGGCACACCGTGAACCACCCCGCCCCCGAGCGGCCCGCCGACGTCGTGGCCCGGCTGCGCGCCACTTTCCGCACCGGCCGTACCAAGCCCGTCGAGTGGCGCACCGCACAGCTGCACCGGCTGCGCGCGCTGCTCACGGAGAACGGCCCGGACCTCGAGGCCGCGCTCCACGCCGACCTGGGCAAGAGTGCCGCCGAGGCCCAGCGCACGGAGATCGGCTTCACCGTGCGCGAGATCGACCACACCCTCGAGCACCTGGCCGACTGGCTGCGCCCCGAGCCCGCCCCCGTCCCGGCGCACCTCGGCGCCGACGCCACCGCCTGGACGCAGTACGACCCCCTCGGGGTCGTCCTCGTCATCGCGCCCTGGAACTACCCGGTCCAGCTCCTGCTCGCCCCGGTGGTCGGAGCCCTGGCCGCGGGCAACACGGTCGTCGCCAAGCCGAGTGAGCTGGCTCCGGCCACCTCCGCCGTGCTGGCCCGCCTGCTGCCCCGGTACCTGGACACCGAGGCCGTGGCCGTCGTCGAGGGCGGAATCCCCGAGACCACGGCCCTGCTCGCCGAACGCTTCGACCACGTCTTCTACACCGGGAACGGCACCGTCGGCCGCATCGTCATGCGTGCCGCCGCCGAGCACCTCACCCCGGTGACCCTCGAACTCGGCGGCAAGTCCCCGGCGTTCGTCGACCGCGACGCCGACCTCGACGTCGTCGCGGCCCGGCTGGCCGGCGGCAAGTTCCTCAACGCCGGCCAGACCTGTGTGGCCCCCGACTACGTCCTGACCGATCCGGAGACCGCCGCCGCCCTGGAGCCGGCGCTGGTCCGCGCCGTCGAGGGGCTGTACGGGGCCGACCCGGCCCGGTCCTCGGATTACGCGCGGATCGTCAACGAACGCCACTTCGACCGGCTGGCCGGCCTGCTGGACTCCGGCCGGGTGGTCGTCGGCGGCGACAGCGACCGGACGGAGAAGTACATCGCGCCCACCGTGCTCGCCGACGTCGCCCCCGAGGCACCGGTGATGCGCGAGGAGATCTTCGGCCCGATCCTGCCGATCGTCACCGTGCCCGGGCTGGACGAGGCGATCGGCTTCGTCAACGACCGCGACAAGCCGCTGGCCCTCTACGTCTTCAGCGAATCCGACGGGACCCGGGAGCGGTTCGCCGCCGAGACGTCCTCCGGCGGTCTCGGCCACGGGCTGCCGCTCGCCCACCTCACCGTCTCCGACCTGCCGTTCGGCGGGGTGGGGGAGAGCGGCATGGGGAGCTACCACGGCCGCTACTCCATCGAGACGTTCAGCCACCGCAAGGCGGTCCTGAAGAAGCCGCTGAGCTGACGGCTGGCGGCCCGCGAGCAGCCGCTGACCTGTCCGGCCCGCGGCCCGCAAGGAGCCGACCGGCCCGGCCGGCCGAAGCGAGGAGCCCGCTGCCAACCCGGCCGGGAACCGGCCGGGTTGGAGCGTGATGCGCTCGCTGCTTGCTCGTTCGCCCCGCCCCGCCCCGCCCCGCCCCGCCCCGCCCCGCCCCGCCCCGCCCCGGCCCGGCCCGGCCCGCCCCGGCCCGGCCCGCCCCGGCCCGGCCCGGCCCGCCCCGGCCCGGCCCGCCCCGGCCCGGCCCGGCGCGTCCGGTCGAGGAGAGCCGGGACCAGCCGCTCGACCGTGTCTCCGAAGCCGGCGGAGGACTGGTTTCCGCGGTTCGCGTTGGTCTACACCCTTGACTGGTACAGACCAACGCGGTTGAGTGTGCCTCCACACCCCCCACCACGGCCGCCCCCACGCCGTGGCCGGCCCGACCGGCACGCGCGCACAAGGCTCCGCTACGCCCTGCCCTTGTACGGGAGCGGCCGTGCTCCGCCGAAGGAGGCAGACCTGTGTCGAGGCGCCGTATATCAGCCCTGGTGACCGTACTCGCCCTCGCGGGAGCCGTGCCCGTGCTCCTGCCCGCCACCGAGGCCTCCGCCGCCGCCTGTTCGAGCTACCCGGCCTGGTCGGCCGGCGCGAACTACAACGCCGGCGACATCGTCCGCTACACGGACGGCAAGGCCTACCGGGCCGAGCACGCCAACCCGGGCTACGACCCGCTGATCAGCACCTGGTACTGGGAGCCGTACGCGTGCGACGGCGGCACGGAGACACCGGTCGGCAACTTCGTGGTGACCGAGGCCCAGTTCAACCAGATGTTCCCGGGCAGGAACTCCTTCTACACGTACAGCGGCCTCACCGCCGCGCTCAGCGCGTACCCCGGCTTCGCCAACACCGGCAGTGACACCACCAAGAAGCAGGAGGCCGCGGCCTTCCTCGCCAACGTCAGCCACGAGACCGGCGGACTCGTGCACATCGTCGAGCAGAACACCGCCAACTACCCGCACTACTGCGA
The DNA here is from genome assembly GCF_055564775.1 of Streptomyces sp. NPDC028991. NCBI lineage: Bacteria > Bacillati > Actinomycetota > Actinomycetes > Kitasatosporales > Streptomycetaceae > Streptomyces > Streptomyces sp. NPDC028991. Next base: position 80,977 of record NZ_JBVHVP010000022.1, read on the forward strand.
CTGGAACCAGCCCTACGGCTGCCCGGCCGGTCAGGCCGCCTACTACGGGCGCGGCCCGATCCAGCTCAGCTGGAACTTCAACTACAAGGCCGCGGGCGACGCGCTCGGCATCGACCTGCTGAACAACCCCTGGCTGGTGCAGAACGACGCGGCCGTCGCCTGGAAGACCGCCCTGTGGTACTGGAACACCCAGTCCGGACCCGGCAGCATGACCGGCCACAACGCCATGGTCAACGGCGCCGGCTTCGGCCAGACCATCCGCTCCATCAACGGCTCCCTGGAGTGCGACGGCAAGAACCCCGCGCAGGTGCAGAGCCGCGTCACCAAGTACCAGCAGTTCAGCCAGATCCTCGGCGTCTCACCGGGCGGCAACCTCTACTGCTGACCCGCGCCGGAGCGTGTGCGAAACTCCGCCGATGACCTGGGAAACGATCACCGCGGAGTCCGCGGGCACCTGGAATCTCGGCGACCTGCCCGTCCGCCGCGTCGGCTTCGGCGCGATGCGGCTGACGGGCAGTGCCGCCTTCCACCTGGGCACGCCGAGCGACCGGGAACGCTCCCTGGCCGTACTGCGCCGGGCGGTCGGACTCGGCGTCAACCACATCGACACCGCCGCCTTCTACTTCTCCTCGCTGCGCTCCGCCAACGAACTGATCAACAGCGCGCTCGCGCCCTACGCCGACGACCTGGTGATCGCCGCCAAGGTCGGCCCGTACCGGGAGTGGTCGGGGGAGTGGGGCACCTCCGCCCGGCCCGAGAACCTGCGGGCCCACGTCGAGGAGAACCTGCGCCAGCTCGGCCGGGACCACCTCGACGTCGTCTACCTCCGCCGCATGCGGCAGGACTCGATCGCCGAGCACTTCGGCGCCCTCGCCGAACTGCGCGAGGCGGGCCTGATCCGCCACCTAGGCATCTCCGACGTCGAGCCGCGGCACCTGGCCGAGGCCCAGGCCGTCGCGCCCGTGGTCTCGGTCCAGAACCGGTACGGCCTCGGCTTCCACGACCCCGCCACGGAAGAACTCCTCGCCCTGTGCCGAGAGCAGGGCATCGCCTTCGTGCCGTTCTACGCCATCGCCGGCGAGGCCGGACCACGCGGCGCCGGCACCGCCCACGAGGACGAGGTCCGTGCGGTCGCCCGGGCGCACGGCGCGAGCCCCGCGCAGGTGCGGATCGCCTGGACCCTGCACCAGGGCCCGAACGTCCTGGCCATCCCCGGCACCGGCAACCCCGGTCATCTCGCCGAGAACGTCGCGGCGGGCGCCCTCCGCCTCACCGACGAGGAACTGGCACGGCTCGACGGGGCCCGAACCGGCTGAGGTGTCTGGACCGGGGCTGATGTGGTCCACCGGCTGAGGTACCTGGGTCGGCTGAGGCGCCCGCACCCGCCGGTTCCTGGGTCGGCTGAGGCGCCCGCACCCGCCGGTTCCTGGGCCGGCTGAAGTGCCCGCACCCGCCGGTTCCTGGGCCGGCTGAAGTGCCCGCACCGGGGCTGACGCGGTCGCACCGGCTGAGGCGCCCGCACCGCCGAGGAGCCCGGGCCGGCTGTGGTGCCCCGGCGGCCGGTCGCTCGCACGGGCGCCCACGCGCGCTACGCGGTCCAGACGCCGTCCCGCATGATGTGCCGCTGCCTCAGCTCGCGCTCCTCGTGCCACGCCTGCACCGCGAGCGGTCGCACCCGGAACCAGGCGTACGACGCGCTGTCCTCGCGAGGATCCCAGCCGGTCTTCGCGAGGAACGCACCGGCCGCCGCGGACGGCGCCTCCCGCAGACCGAACGTCTCCACCTCGCCGTCGATCAGCACGACGTCCCGGGTGTGCCCGAAGGCCAGCCGGGCCCGGCCGCCGTCGCGCAGGTTGCGTCCGGTCGGGTTGGTGAGCCGCGTGCACAGCCACACCGACTCCCCGTGCCACACGAACCACAGCGGGACCATGCAGGGCAGGCCGTCGGCGTCCGCCGTGGCCACCCAGATGTCCATCTCCCGTTCCAACCGGTCCAGCACGTCCTGCCTGCGCCGTCCGGGCTCGCGCGGTGGTGCGGTGATCTTCATGGCCGTGACGGTAGTGGACCGGCCACGCTCGCGCCTCGGGCCCGAGGCCTAGAGATCGTCTTCAAAGGTCAGATCCAGAGCAGGATTGAGGCGATGGTGACGGCGGCTTGGTAGGACTCGCGGGTCTTGTCGTAGCGAGT
>NZ_JBVHVP010000023.1:0-80691 GCF_055564775.1 Streptomyces sp. NPDC028991
GCCTCCCTCCCGTACGCGTCCACACTGTGCGGCGCCTGCTACGAGGTCTGCCCGGTCGCCATCGACATCCCCGAGGTACTCGTCCACCTGCGGGAGAAGGTCGCCGACCAGGGCGGCACAGGGCACCGCCTGGAACGGGCCGCGATGCGGGCGGCGACCTGGCTCCTGGACCACCCGGCAGCCCTCAACGCCGGTGAAAGACTCGCCTCCACGACGCGCAGGCTGCATCCCAAGCGGCTCCCCGGACCCGGCGCTCGCGAATGGACCAACAGCCGGGATCTGCCGGCCCTGCCGGCCGAACCCTTCCGTGACTGGTGGAAGAAGAACCACGCATGACGTCTGAGTCCTCCTCCCGCGACCGCGTGCTGGGCAGAGTGCGCAGGGCACTCGCCGAGGCGCCCGAGCCCCCCGAGGTCACGCGCGACTATCTCGTGAGCCACACACCCGACGACCTCGCCACGGTGCTCGACCTCCTCCACGAGAACCTCGCCGACTACCGGGCGGGCGTGCACCGCAGCACCCGGCAGGGCCTTCCGTCACTCATCGGACGGCTCCTCGCCGACCACGGCGCGGCCACCGTCGTCGTGCCGCCCGGCCTCCCCGGAGCCTGGCTCGCCGGCTCGGACGCCCGGCGGCGATTCGACGACGTCCCCCTGACCCCGGCCGAGCTCGACTCCGCCGACGCCGTGGTCACCGGCTGCGCCCTCGCCGTGGCCGAGACCGGCACCGTCGTACTCGACGCCGGACCGGGGCAGGGCCGGCGTGCCCTCACTCTCGTCCCCGACCTGCACATCTGCGTAGTCGACGTCCCCGGGCAGGTGGTCGCCTCCCTTCCGCAGGCACTGCCCCGCCTCGACCCCACCCGCCCGACCACGTGGATCTCCGGGCCCTCCGCCACCAGCGACATCGAACTCGACCGGGTGGAAGGCGTCCACGGGCCACGCACTCTGGAGGTCGTGCTGGTGGTGGACTGACGCGGGAGACCGGGCCGATGGCTGGGCGGCCCGCCGCACCACCGCGCCGGCCCGCGTCGGTCCGGTCTCCCGGCAGCCGGCCGAATCGGTGGCGTGTGGGGCGTGCGCCCCTGTCGCGTCCGGAACGCCGTCCGAAGCGCCGACCGAAGCCCTGACCGAAGCGCCGTTCGCGGCGCGTCGTCCGGACCCGGCCCTGACGGCCGAGGTCGAGGCACGCGGCGGACACGGAGCGGATCGCCGGGTCGATGTGGGCCTGCGCCGACTCGGCGAGCTCGCACCCCTGGACCGCACGCGTCCGCTGGGCACCCTCTCCGGAGGGCAGCGGTCCCGGCTCGCGCTCGCCGCGACCTTGGCCTCGTCCCCCGAACTGCTGCTGCTCGACGAGCCGACCAACGACCTGGACGACGAGGCCGTGACCTGGCTCGAAGGACGGCTGCGCCGCCATCGGGGCACGGTGATCGTGGCCACGTACGACCGGGCTTTCCTGGACCGCGTCACCTCCACGGTGTTGGAAGTGGACCACGATCAGCGCACGGTACGGTGTTACGGCAACGGCACGCTGGTCGTGGTGACGCACGACCGACTGCTGCGCGAACGATTCCACGGGGCGCGTCTCGAGCTGCCCGCGGCCGCCGAGAAGACCGGTGGAAACTGACGGCCTGCTCGTCACGCGGCGGGAGGGAGTCGCCCGCGCAGCCATTCCGGGTCGGGGTTGACGTGCGGCCGGCCGGCCACCATGACGGTCGGCACGGTCTCGTCACCCTTGTTGGCGGTCCGTACCACCGTCGCGCCGGCCGGGTCACGCCAGATGTCGACCCAGTGCAGCCGGCGGGCGCCGCGACCCAACCGGAAGCGCAGGCGCAGGCAGTACTTGCAGCCCGCCCGCCAGTAGACGACCGGTCGGCCGTCGACCTCGCTCCGGCGTTGCGCCTCCGCCGCTCCGATCGACCGGGGGAACGCCAACGGCGAGTACAGCCCCGCGAGCAGGACGAACAGCGGCACAAGCGCGACGGCGACACCGGGGGAGCCGTCGACGAACGAGGTGGCCGAGACGAGAGCGCCGCACACCACGAGCGACACCGGCAGCTTCCACGCGCGCGTCATGCCGGTGAAGACTAGTCGGTGGCGACGTTCGGGGACGCCTCGGACGGGCCCCGATGTGAGTGGTCGCCGCCAGTCGTCGAAGGCGTCCAGGCCTCGAGGTCGGTCCCCTGTTCGACCGCACCCTGTCCAAGGGCTGAGGCTCCGGCTGCACCGGGGCGTCAAGGCGCGGCGGAAGCCACGTCCATTGCAACGAAGTGCGCAGGGGAACCGTTGCGTTAAGTTCGAGGCATTGCAACGATTACATGGCTCTCATCTGGGAGAACGCTGATCCAGCGCGATTATTAGGTTGCGTACAATGTGAACGCAACGTAGCGTTTCTGGCATAGGAAACGGGGGATCGGCGGTCGCGCAGGACGCGAGTGCGACGTCCGCCACGTGAGCTGGCAGGGGGGCGCATCATGCACGCAGTACGGAGTCGCCGGCGGGCGGCACCCGGCGCCTTGGGTTCCTTCGCCCGCTTCGTCCTGTGCGGCGGCGGAGTCGGGGTCGCCTCCAGCTTCGCCGTGGCGGCCGTCGCCGCCTGGATCCCCTGGGTGCTGGCCAATGCCCTGATCACCGCGGGGTCCACCCTCCTCGCCACCGAGCTGCACGCCCGCTTCACCTTCGGTGCCGGCCGGCCCGCGACCTGGCGCCAGCATGCGCAGTCGGCCGGCTCCGCGGCGGCCGCCTACGCGGTGACCTGCGCAGCGATACTTGCCCTGCATCAGGTGGTGGCGGCACCCGGTGTGATGCTCGAGCAGGTCGTCTACCTGACCGCCTCCGGACTCGCCGGTGTCGGGCGGTTCGCGGTGCTCCGCCTCGTCGTCTTCACCCGTCACCGCTCGCAGGCCGCGGCTGCCGTCTCCGCCGTCCGTCCCGCGCACGCGACCGGGGCCCGGGACTCCGCCCCGGCCAGCCCCGCGGCGCTCTGCCGCGCCGCCTGACCGCTCCGCCGGGCGGCGCGCCGTCCTCGCTCCGGCTCGGCGAGTGCGGCTGGCGCGATGTCCGGCTCCTGCTCGCGCTCCCGCGTCCAGCCTGGTCTCGCTTTATGGTTGTCCAATGCGATTCGTCCCCAAATGGGTACTGCTCTCATCAGGGTGCGCGCCCGTCCTGCTGATCGGAGGCTGGACGGGCGCGGCACTGTTCGAGGGGCCTTCCTATGACCCCGCCACTCAGACGATCAGTTCCCTGGGGGCCTATGGGGCCTCCGGGTTCTGGGTGATGACGGCGGCGTTCCTGGGTTTGGGCGCCTGCCACGTGCTGACCGCTTGGGGACTGCGGACAGCTGCCACCGCCGGACGCGTGGCGCTGGGCGGCGGCGGTCTCGCGGCACTGGCAGTGGTACTGCTTCCCGCACCGAGCAGCGGGGGTTCTCTGCGTCACGGAGCGGTGGTGGCGGTCGGATTCACGCTCCTGGCGGTGTGGCCGGTACTGGCCGCCAACGGCGGTGCGGCCGCTCCCTGGGCTCTGCGGCTTGGTCCCTCGATCGTGGCCACCGCTGTGATGGCCGCCGGTGGAGCATGGTTCCTGATCGAGATGCATCGACACGGCAATGCCGGCGTCGCGGAACGCGTCGTGACGTCTGTCCAGTCCCTGTGGCCGTTCGCGGTCGCGGTCTCCTGCCTCTCCTGCCCTCGCCGCGCCGAGGAACGGGCCGAGCGGACTGCCGCCTCCGAGACCTGACCTGACCTGACCTGGCCGGGCAATCGCCGACGGCCGACGGCTCTTCTGCCTGACATCGATCAACTCACGAACACGGGTGGGTGGTTGGTCCGCAGCGCTCGGCCGTCGGTACGCAATCGCTTCCGGCGGTGACGCCGGCCGCGCCGACCTGGTGCGGGTCGAAGACGCGGTGCGGGCGGGGCCGATCTGCCGCACACCTCGTAGACCGCGCGGGGCGCCATCTCGGCGTTCCCGCCGTCGAAGCCGCCCGGCGCCGCGACTCTTGACGGTCGCCCGGAGGCCTCACATACTGACGGCCAAATCGATTTGGCCAAATCGATTTGGCCCACCGTTCGGGGCCGGATCGTGGCTGACGTCCGAGCCTGCCGTACGCCCGAATGGAGCGCCAGCGTGCCCAGTCATCGCCAGTCCCCGCCCGGTCCGGGACAACCACCGGTTTCGGAATCCACCCCGTCCGGTGCGACGCGCGACCACGCCCACACCCACGCCCAGGGACCTGCCGTCCATCCTGTCGACGAGTCACGCCCCCTCGGGCGGATCATCCTCTTCGGGATCCAGCACGTCCTTGTGATGGCCGCCACGCCCATCTCGGCGATCTTCCTGATGAGCGCCACCCTCCGGCTCGACCCCGGGCTGACCGTCGATCTGCTCTCCGCGGCGTTCGTGCTTTCCGGCGTCGGGTCGCTGATCCAGTCGCTCGGGCCGTGGAAGTTCGGGCCCCGGCTGCCGTTCGTGATGCTGCCCGGTGGCGCGCCGCTCATCCTGTTCATCGCCATCGCCGAGCAGCACGGTCTGCCGACCGCCACCGGCGCGGTCGTGCTCACCGCGGCCTTCTACTTCGTCGTGCTGCCGGTCTTCTCCAGGCTGCTCAGGTTCTTTCCGGCCCTGGTCATCGGCACCATGATCGTCATCGTCGGAGTCAACCTGGTGAAGGTCGGCGCCGTTCTCGTCACCGGCCGACCTGGCGAGCCGGGATTCGCGGACCCGACGAACCTGGCGCTCGGCATGGCGACGATCGGGTTCACCGTCGTCTTCTACCTGCTGTTCACCGGAATCCTGCGCCAACTGGCCGTCATGCTCGGACTGGTCGCCGGTACCGTGCTGGCCGGGTTCGTCGGCGGCATCGACTTCGGCGGCGCCACCGAAGGCGGCCTGGTCAACCTGCCGCAGCTGATGCCGTTCGGCTCACCTCAGTTCAACCTGATCGCCGCGCTGCCGCTGATGCTCTACAGCCTCGCCTCCATGGCGGAGGCGACCGGTCAGACCGTCATCAACGCCGAGGCCGTCGGTAAGGAGATCGACACGCGTACCGACGTCCCCAAGACCGTCCGCGGTGATGCGCTGACCTCACTCTTCGGTGGCTTCTTCGGTCTGCCGCTCATGGTGACCAGCGGCGAGAACATAGGGATCGTTCGCGTCACCGGCGTCCGCAGCCGTTTCGTCACGGCCGCCGCCGGTGTGGTGCTCATCGTCATCGGTTTCCTCGCGCCGGTGACCCGCGCGATCAGCGTCGTCCCGTCCGCCGTGGTCGGAGGCACGGCCATGGTCGTCTTCGCGGTGATCACCGTACTCGGCGTGCAGATGCTCGGGCGTTCCGACCTCGACAAACACACCAGCACGTTCATCTGCGCCGTCGCCCTCGCGCTCGGCCTGCTGCCGATCCTCATCCCCGGTGTGTACGCCGGCTTCCCGCCGAACATCCGCATCCTCCTCGAAAGCGGCGTCGCCGTCGGCGCGTTCGTCGCCGCCGTACTCAACATCCTCTTCCACCATGTCAGGCCGCGCATCGCCGCCCGGCTGACCACCGCACACACGGAAAGCGACCGATGAACCAGCTCACCCGCGGCCCCCTCGACACTCCCGGCCCGCTCCTCCTCGTCCCCGATGCGGTGCTGCTGCCCGAGGGACCCGTCGACGGACATGCGGTCGTCGTCGCCGACGGCTCCTTCCGAGCCGTCGGACCCGGCGAGGAACTGGCGCGCACCCATCCGCAGCTCGATCCCGTACGACTGCCCGGCCACCTGCTGATGCCCGGCTTCGTCGACGCCCACCATCATCTGACCCAGAGCTTCGGCTCCGCGCTCGCCTTCGGGGAGCCGTCGGAGATATTCCGCCGGGTCTGGGTTCCGCTGGAAGGCGCACTGGACGAGGAATCGGCATACGTGGCGGCCAAGCTGGCGGCACTGGAGGCTCTGCGCGGCGGCTTCACCACCGTCACCGATGCCGGTACGCGCGCCGATGTGGACGTCGAAGTCGTCGCATCGGCCGCTCGCGACGCCGGAATCCGCTGCGTACTCGGACTCGTCTGCAACGACTGCGATGACCACGCCGCTGCCGAGGACGACCCCGCGCGCACCGCCGCCGTCCTCGAAGGGGCGGAGAAGCACCTGGCCCGGTACGACGGTGATCCGCTGATCCATCCCTCCCTCGCCGTCTCGATCCCCGAGGCAGCCACCCCCACGACCCTGCACGGCACCGCCCGTCTCGCCGCGGAAGCCGGGATGATCGTGCAGATCCACGTCAACGAGCATCTGGCCGGCGTGGAACGCTCCCTCGTACGGCACGGACTGCGTCCGCTCGAGTATCTGCACCGAATCGGCGCGCTCGGCCCGCAGTTGCTCGGCGCGCACGCCACCCTGCTCAGCCCTCACGAACTGACCCTGCTCGCCGACACCGGGACGGCCGTCAGTTACAACCCCGTGGCCAGCGCCTGGAAGGGCAACGCAGTCGCCCCGGCCACGTCGATGGCCGAGCGCGGCATCCGCTTCGGGCTCGGCACCGACGGCACCCGCGGCGACGGATTCCGGCTCGTCGACGCGGCCGAGTTCGCCCAGCGGCTCGCCTACGGGCTGGTCACCGGGGACTCGTCCTGCGGCGCGGGCTGGACCTGGCTCGAACACGCCACCGCCGGCGGCGCCGACGCGGTCGGCCTCGGCGCGCGGACCGGCACCGTCGCCGAGGGGTTGGCCGCCGACTTCCTCCTCGTCGACGTCACGACCCCCGAACTCGCGCTCTCCTGGGACGTGCCCTGGGAGCTGGTCCGCCGCGGCAACCGCGACCAGATCACCGCCGTGTTCGTCGCCGGACGCATGCGGCTGTGGCGTGGTCGGCCCACCGCCTGGGACGGCCCCGCACTTGTACAGCGGGCGGCCGAACTGGCCCGCACCACCGTGCAGAGAGCGCCCATCACACGCGTACACCCCACGTCGACGGCGGCACGGCAGCGGAGCACCACACCGTGAGTACACAGACACTGGCGGTCCTCGCCGCCGCAGTGGCGGTCGCCGCGTTCGTCCAGGGCAGCAGCGGCCTCGGATTCGCCCTGATCGTCGCGCCCGTGGCGGGCATCCTCGACCCCGGCCTGCTCCCGGTGTTCGTCCTGGCGGCCATGATCCCGCTCAACCTGTACGTCGCCTGGCGCGAGCGTGCCTCGATCGACCTGCGAGGCGCGGGCTGGATCACCGTGGCACGGCTCGCCGCCACACCCGCCGGGCTGGCGCTGCTCTGGCTGATACCGGACCGCAGTATCGGCCTGTTCGTGGGGATCGCCACCGTACTGGCCGCGGTCGTGAGTCTCGCCGCACCCGCCTTCACACCCGGGCGGATGGCCTACGTCGGCGCGGGCGCGGTGACCGGCCTGACCGAGACCGCGACCGGCGTCGGCGGCCCTCCGCTCGCCCTCGTCTACCAGCACCGTCCGCCCGCGGAACTGCGCTCCACCGTCGCAGCCTGCTTCCTCGTAGGGGAGGTGGCGTCGCTGCTCCTGCTGTTCGCGACGGGGAAGGGCCAACCCGGAGATCTCGGACTGGCGGCGGCGCTGCTGCCGGTGATCGCCGCGGGCGCCTGGCTGAGCCGACTGGTGCACCACCGGCTGGACGCGCGCAGAATGCGGCTGTTGGTGCTCGTCTTCGCCCTGGTCTCCGGGCTGGTGCTCATGCTCGGGCTGTGACCCGCAACGACGACGCACGTGCGATCACCTGCGGTTCGGGCGCCGTCGCCACCATGGCGACGGCGCCCTCGCCACGCAGCCGGCCCAGTAGCAGGTCCACGGCGTCGGACGCCGCTCGGTCCAGATGAAGGTCGACGGCGGTCAGCGGCGGCTCGCAGGTACGGGCACGCAGTCCGTCGTACCGGGTGGCGACCATGACGTCGCCCGGTACCGACCGCCCGCTGTCCCGGATCGCCCGCACCGCGCCCACCGCGAACGCGTCCACCAGCGCACAGACCGCGTCGGTCTCGGGGTGTTCGGTCAGCAGGGCCGCGCAGCGCTCGTACCCGGCCTGTTCACCGCCTGCCTCCGGTGCGCTCGCCACGACCGGCGCCCAGCCGAACCGCTCGGCCACCCGTTCGTACGCGGCGAGTGCGTCGATCGACGAGTGCCGTGAACCGGAGCCGATGATCAGCCCGGGCCGCCTGGCACCCTGCTCGTGCAGATGCGTCAGCAGCAACTCGGCGACGAGCCCGCCTCGCAGATCGACATACGGCGACGTGTCGTCCGGTGACACCGGCCGGCCGAGCGACACGTAGGGCAGGCCCCGTTCCCGCAACTGCGCCGCGGCCGCGTCGTTCATGTCCGGCTCGACGACGACGGCCCCGTCGATGTCGACGGAGTACAGCGCGGAACCCGACTGTACGGGCGGTACGAGCACGAGCGCGTAGTCGTGCAGCAGCGCGCTCTCCGCGGCGGCGGCGGCGATCTCCATGTAGAACCCGAGCCGCGACGGCCCGCCGGCCACCGCGAACGGCATCGAGGAGGCGAGCGCGATGGCCTTCGCCCGCCCCTGGCGCAGCCGCTGGGCGCGCAGGTTGGGCCGGTAACCGAGCTCGGCGGCGGTCCGCTTGACGCGTTCCCTGGTCTGCGGATCCACCTTGCCGATCCCGTTGAGCGCGTGGGAGACCGTCGTACGGGACACCCCGGCGACACGCGCGACATCGGCGATCGTCGGTGGCCTGGAGCCGGGACCGGAGCCGGAACCGGATGTTCGCATTGAGAGACGCTCCTTGCACGCTGAGGACCGGGCATCCCCATCCTCGTCGACCCGCCGTCCGGGGCGGCACCCGGCGGCTCGGACATCGACCGCCGTGAACAGTGTGCAGGCTACCGGCGACGCGACGCGGCGGCGTTCGCAGCGGCAGCCGGCCGCGGCACCGGGACGACTTCGGCAGGGCCGCGATCGCGACGAGGATCGCGTGCCAACAGGTGTGTATCGGTCGGGAGATGACTCGGACAGCCCCTTGCTATGGTGCGCCGATGTCATCGATCAAGCAGTTCCAGGTCACCTTCGACTGCGCGGAGCCTGAGCGCGTCGCTCGCTTCTGGTGCGAGGTGCTGGGGTACGTCGTATCGCCGCCACCGGGCGGGTTCGCCACCTGGGACGAGTTCGACCGCTCCCGGTCTCCTGAGGACCGGGGAGCGTGGTTCGCCTGCGGTGATCCCTCAGGTGTCGGCCCGCGGCTGTTCTTCCAGCGTGTTCCCGAAGGGAAGGTCGCCAAGAACCGGCTGCATCTCGACGTGAGGGTGGGCACCGGGCTCGTGGGTGAGGAGCGTCTCGCCACGCTCGAGGCCGAGTGCGCACGACTGGTCGCGCTCGGCGCCGTACGCGAGCGACTACTGTACGACGGCAAGGATTCGTGCATCGTGATGCGGGACATCGAGGGCAACGAGTTCTGTCTCGACTGAGCATCCTCCGAGCCGGCGCGGTGGTGAGCACGCTCCCTTCGGCCCTCTTGCGGCGGCCTTGTGCGGGGTGGGCGGGCGGGTCGGCAGGGCCCGGACGTGTGTCCTGTCACCGCTTGCCGCGTGTCCTGGAGGGCTGGAGGAGCTGGTCGACCGGTGCGTAGTCGTCGGTGAGCACTCGGGCACCGCCGATCCAGGCGGTGAGCCCGTCGCCGGTGGCGATCTTCCAGCCGGTTCGCCGGGCGTCCAGCGCCTCCTGGGCCGCACGCAGGTCGACCGGCCGGTCGGAGGCGAGCACCACCAGGTTGCCACCCTCGGCGGCGGCGGACGGGCCGAGGCCGATGTCGGCGGGTTCACCGACGAGCGCGACGTGCTCGAAGGTCGCGCTGAGGGTGGCTACTTCGGCACGGGCGAAGGCAAGAGCACCGTGATCGATGAGGTTGGCAACGTACAGGCCGTCCTCGTCGAGCACCCGCCGTACGTCACTCATCGCCTCCACGGTAGTGAGGTGCCACGGCACGCTGACGCCCCCGAAGGCGTCGCCGATGACGAGGTCCCGACTGCCGGTGTCCAGTCGCCGCAGGCCGATCCTGCCGTCCTCGGCGCGCACGTCGATTCCGGAACCCGGCCTCAGACCCAGTTGGTCGCGGTCGATGCGCACGACCCCGTTGTCGATCTCGGACACGACACTGCGTGTCCCGGGCCGTGTGGCCGCGAGGTATCGGGGGAGGGTGAGCCCGCCGCCGCCCAGGTGGTGGGCGACGAGTGGCTCACCTTCGGGAAAGGCGGCGTCGACCGCCGACGCGACGGCGCGCACATACGCGAACTTCAGGAAGGTCGGGTCGTCGACGTCGACATAGGAGTGCCGCACGCCGTCCAGAACGAGTGTGCGGCCGCTGTCCCGCTCGGGGTCTGTGACGACCTGTGCGCAGTGATACCTGGTCTCCGCGTCGCAGCCTCCGGGCGCCACCATCGTGGCGAGGCCGCCCGCGACGACCACGAGTGTGAGGGCAGGGACGCCGCTCCACCCGCGCGTTCGCCACTCGACCAGCGCCGAGCCGATGACCAGCAGCGTCCCCAGGCCGATCAGGATGCCGCTGACCGGCAACCGTGACACGAGCACGAAGCCGGTGAGGACGGTGCCCGAGATGGCGCCGACGGTGCCGACGCCGGACAGCCGGCCGACGACCGTTCCGGTCTCGGCGAGGCTGGAGAGACGCAGCTTGGTCACGACCGGCGTCACCGCGGAGAGGAGCGCGCCCGGTACGAGGATGGTCAGCGACGCGATCAGCAAGAGCATCGCCGGTGCCCACTCCGCTGTGGTGCGCAGCACGACAGGGGTGAGTGCCACGACCGCTCCCGAGATTCCGAGTGACGGGCCCAGGAGACGGCGTGGATCGACCTGATCGGCGACGCGTCCACCCAGCCAGGAACCGAGCGCGATGGCGGTGAGGGCGATGCCGATCACCATGGTGCTGGTCTCGAGGGTGAGGCCGAGGTAGGGAGCCAACAGCCGCAGAGCGACGATCTCGACGACCAGGACTGCGGCCGAGGACCCGAACACGAGCACGGCGGCGACACGCGGACCCAGGCCGTGGCGAGGCGGCCCGCCCTCGGCGACAGGCGAGGAAGACAATCTGGTCACGGACGACATACTTGCACGCGTTCACGTTCTCCCGAGGCGATACCGCCCGGCCGGACCTGACCACGACGGCAGTGCGGGCAGGACACGGCGAAGCCGGAGCCCGGCGACGCGGTCGACTCAAGCGTCGCCCTGCCTGCCTGCCTGCTTCCCTTCCTTTCCTCCCTTCCCCTCGCTTCCTCCCTCTCTCCCTCGCTTCCTTCCATCCGGCCGGAGGAGAACAGGCATGCCCGGACGCGAGATCCGCGTCACCGCTTGCGCAGGGTCAGCCGCAGCGTCTGGATCTCGAAGGGGCGGAGGCTGACGGAGACGCGGTCGCCGTCCGCGATCGCCCTCGTCAGCGGGCGTTCCAGCAGGTCTGTGAGGTGCGCGCCGACGAGGGGGAAGGCCGTGTGCAGGGTGCCCTGGGCCCGTCCGCCGCGGGACTCGTAGAGGCGGACCACCACGTCGCCCGACAGGTCGTCGGCGAGCTTGACCGCCTCGATGGTCACGCCGTCGCCTTCCACGGACACGACCGGTTCCGGGGCGCCCGCCGAGTCCGCCACCCGTAGCGGCAGGTTGAGCGCGTAGCCCTCGGCGACCGCGTCCTCGATCGTCGCGCCCGGCAGCAGTGCGTACGTGAAGCGGTGCCTGCCCTGGTCGGCCTCGGGGTCCGGGATGCGCGGGGCGCGGACCAGGCTGAGGCGGACCGTGGTGGTCGTACCGCCGTCCTCGCGGACCGTGCGGGAGACGTCGTGCCCGTACGTGGAGTCGTTGACGAGTGCGACGCCGTAGCCCGTTTCGCCGATGTGGACCCAGCGGTGGGCGGAGACCTCGAAGCGGGCCGACTCCCAGCTGGTGTTGGTGTGCGTGGGGCGCTGGATGTGGCCGAACGCGATCTCGGCGGACGAGTGCGCCGCACGGATGTCCACCGGGAAGCCCGCCTTGAGGAACTTCTCGGCCTCGTGCCAGTCGATGTCGGTCTCGAAGTCGACTCGGGCGCTGCCGGCCCGGAGGCTGATCGTCTGGACGATCGTGGAGCCCTTGCCGAAGGACCGCTCCACGCGGATCGCCCCGAGCAGGGGAGCCTCTTCCACCACCGTGACGGACTCCGCGGTCAGCAGGTCCGTATAGCGGTTCCTGTAGTGCTTGTCGACGTCCCAGGCGTCCCAGTGGTTCGGGAGGTCGGTGTGCAGGCGGAGCAGGTTGCCCTTGCCGGCGAGGATCTCGCGGCCGCCGACGCGCAGATCGCGGACGGAGGCCAGGGTGCCGTCCTCGGCGACCTCCACTCGTACCAGGCCGTTGTCCAGGACACGGCCGGCGACCTTCACCGGCGCGGGCACCTCACCGGCACCGAGGGGCGCGCTGCCGTTCGCCGGGACGACGGTGTGGGCGAGGGAGCCATCGGTGGCGCGCACGACTTCCCGGCGCTCGACCGGGCTCGTGTTGAAGACGCGGGTGCCGCCCGCGCCGAGTGCCGTGACCGCCTCGGTCGTCAGCTCCTCGAGCTCTCCGGTCACGCGCGCGTACTCGGCCTCGGCCTCCCGGTGCACCCAGGCGATCGACGATCCCGGCAGGATGTCGTGGAACTGGTGCAGCAGGACCGTCCTCCACAGCCGCTCGAACGCCTCGTGCGGATAGGCGTAGCCCGGCACGTGAAGCGCGGCCGTCGTCGCCCACAACTCCGCCTCACGGAGCCTGTGTTCGCTTCTGCGGTTGCCCTGCTTGGTGCGTGCCTGCGAGGTGTAGGTGGCTCGGTGCAGCTCCAAGTAGAGCTCGCCGACCCAGACCGGGGCGTCGGGATACTCCTCGCGGGCCTTGGCGTAGAAGGCGTCGGGGTGCTCGACGACGACCTTCGGCGAGCCCTCGAGGTCGGCGAGCCGGCGGGCCCGTTCCATGATCTCGCGGGTGGGGCCGCCGCCGCCGTCGCCCCAGCCGAAGGGGGCCAGCGAGCGTGTGGCGACGCCCTTCTCCTGGTAGTTGCGCGTGGCGCGGGCCATCTCCCTACCGCTGAAACGGGCGTTGTAGGTGTCGATCGGCGGGAAGTGGGTGAAGATACGTGTGCCGTCGATGCCCTCCCACCAGAAGGTGTGGTGCGGGAATCTGTTGGTCTGGTTCCAGGAGATCTTCTGGGTCAGGAACCACTCGTTGCCCGCGAGCCTGGCGAGCTGCGGGTAGGCCGCGGTGTAGCCGAAGGAATCGGGCAGCCAGACGCCCTTGGTCTCGATGCCGAAGTGTTCGATGAAGAACCGCTTGCCGTGGACGAACTGGCGGGCGAGGGCCTCGCCACCGGGCAGGTTGCCGTCGGCCTCGACCCACATGCCGCCTACCGGCACCCATTGCCCCCTCCTGACCGACTCCTTGATGCGGGCCCACACCATCGGATGGTTGTCGCGCACCCACTCGTACTGCTGGGCCTGCGAGCAGGCGAAGACGAAGTCGTCGTACTCGTCGGCGAGTGCGGTGACGTTGGAGAAGGTGCGGGCCGTCTTGCGCTTGGTCTCGCGGATCGGCCAGAGCCACGCGGAGTCGATGTGGGCGTGGCCGACGCCGGAGATGACGTGGGCGCTGGCGTTCGCGGGTTTCGACAGCGCCGGCCGCAGCGCGGCCCGCACGTCCGCCGCCGTGCCCGAGACGTCGTCCGGGTCCAGCAGGTCCAGTGCCCGGTCCAGTGTGTGCGTGATGTCGTGGCGGCGCGGGTCGTGCTCGCCCAGTTCCAGCATCAGCTCGCGCAGCACCTGGATGTCCAGGTCGAGGTGCCAGACCTCCTCGTCGAGGACGGCGATGCCGGCGCTGCGGAAGGTGTAGAGCGGCTCGTCGCCGGCCGTGAGGATGTCTCCGAGCCGAGTGGTCCTGGAGAAGCCGTCGGCGAGGATGTCCGGGTTGGAAGCCGCCTCCACCAGGTAGTCGATCCGCTCGCCGCCGGACGCGGGGTTGCCGATCGGCACGTATTGGTTGAGGGGGTTGACGGCCTTCAGCGGGGTGCCGTCCGGAAGATGGACGAGGGCCTCGGCCTGGTTGCCGGGCCAGTCGCCGACGAAGCCGAGGTCGATGACGGCCTCGACGCGCTTGCCGGCCCACGCCGCGGGCACCTCCCCACGCATCCGGAACCAGGTCGTGCCCCAGGGCGGACCCCACGGGGTGCCCATCGCGAACGGCTCGTAGGGGGCGGCCGCGGCCTCCTCGAAGGGGACGGGCTCTCCCGGTGACTGCCAGACGTCGACCTCGAGGGGCACGGTGGCCGCGTAGATCGCGGCCTTGACGCGCTGGTCGTGAAGGCGCTGGACGCGCTCCTCGATGCGTCGGCGTTCGTCGTGCATGAGAGTCTCCAAACAGTGAGAAAGCGCTTGCTCGGCAACGCTTGCCCGACAACGCTTGCTCGGTATCGAGCGCGACGTGTACGTCCGCGGCGAAGGCCGGGATGTACACGGCCCGAGCACGGTCCCGGACCGGAACGACCGGAGCCCGGGCCGGAACGACCGGAGCCCGGACCGAGAGCGCCCGCGACCGGGTCGACGGGAGTGCTCCGCAGGGGCGGCGGCGCGGGCCCCAACGCCGCGCCCGGCGATCACCTGTCGGTGTCGGGTCGGGTCGGCGTCGGTGTCGGGTCGGCGACGGGACGGCGCCTCGTCCGGGCCCGCGGCGGGCGCGAGGAGTCCGCTCTCGCCCGCCACGGGGCGGGAACGCGTCGTCGATCGCCGTGACCGACCACGCGGAGGCGGACACGGAGCCGTGCGCACGGAAAGGGAACGGCGGGCGAACCGTGTCGGCGGATGGGCGGTCGTTTCTTCCGGGCGAGCACTGGGGAAGCCCCGGGACGGGCCTCTGACGAGCGCGGCAGGCGGGTACCGCACGAGTTCGTTAAGAAACTAACTAACGAAGTAGGGTGCGTCAAGAGGTGCGGAACGCCGGTGCCTTACCACCATTTCCGACCGGACCGCTGCTCGGCCGGCCTTGCGGCGGCCACCGCGGCACGACCTGGGAGAGCCCATGAAACTGAGTGAGAGTGCCCGCGCGGTGTTCGCCGTCCTGGCGGAGGCGGGCACCGCCACCCGGCCCCAGCTGGCGGCCGGTGCGGGGCTTTCCAAGCCGACCGTTTCCTCGGCCGTCGCCGAGCTGGAGAGCGCCGACCTCGCCACCCATTCCGGCACCGTCTCCGGTGGCACCGGCCGTTCCGCGGCCGTGTACGGGCTCGGTCCCGCCGCCGGCGTCGTACTGGCCGTCGACCTCGGCCCCAGTCACACCAGGGTGCGGGGCTGCGCCCTGGACGGCACGCCGCTCGCCCAGGGCACCGGCTCCCGGGAGGAGTCCGCCGACACCGTGCGGGGAGCCCTGGACGCGCTGCCGGTCGGCGCCCCGCTGCGCGCAGTCGTCGTGGCAGTGGGGGATGTCGTCACCCGGGACAGGGAAGGCGCCGGGGCGCGTCCCGCGACCGCCAAGGCCGGCCCCGCCTACGACGCCATGGCCGTCGCGCTGCCGCCGGGTGTTCCCATCCACCTCGAGAACAACGTCAACTGTGCCGCGCTCGCCGAACTGCACGAGGGCGCCGCGCGCGGCAGACACACCTTCGGTTACCTGCGCATCGGCGTGGGGGTCGGTCTCGGGATCGTCGTCGCAGGCCACGTGCTCAGCGGGGCGAACGGCGCGGCCGGAGAGGTGGCCCGACTGCCGTACCCGTGGGGCGACGGCAGTGAACCACGCCGCGAGGCCCTGGAAGAGTACATGGGTTCCCGCTCCCTCCTGCGCAGAACCGCGGCGGCCTGGCAGGGCGCCGACGGCCCGTGCCCCCGCACCGTGAGACGGCTCTTCGTCCTCGCCGACGAGGGTCACCCCACAGCCCGTGCCGTGGTGGACCGCCATGCGGCCGACGTGGGCCGGCTGGCCGCCGCGGTGGCCGCCGTGCTGGACCCGGGACTGATCGTGCTGGGTGGCGGCACGGGCGCGTACCCGCAGCTCCTGCCCGGTGTGCGGGCCGAGCTGGCGCGGCTGAGCTGGCCCACCGAGGTGGTCAGCAGCATGGTCGGCGACAGCGGCACCGTGGCGGGCGCGAGCCGGCTCGCCGTGGCCCACGGACGTCAAACCGTGACCGGTGTGTGCGGATGAAGCATTGACGGCTTGCGCGTGGGTCTGCCAATGTCCGGACAAGCGCTTTCCACAGCCGGTGGGACCCGGCTCAGGGTGAGGCGTCCCGCCGTACGCGAAGTACGGCAGCCGTGCGAGGGCGCGCTCGCACGGCTGCGGGCCCGAGCGGCCGGGGATTCCCACCCGTCAGTGCGCCGCGGCCGGGCGAGGCCGTGCGCAGGGACGCCTACCCCCTTGGACAAGACCCGAGCCGCTCGACCGGCCTGGGGAACCGTCACGCACTCCAGGAGGACCCGGTGGGTCACCAGATCTCGCGCAGAACCGTTTTCCGCACCGCGAGCGGACTGGCCGTCGCCGGTACGCTCGGCAGCGCGCTCGGCGCCTGCAGCGGTGGCACCGGCGCCGGCAGCACCAGCAGCGACCTGACCATGACCTGGTGGGGCAGCGACGACCGGCACAACGCCTACAAGAAGGCCCTCGCCTCCTTCCAGAAGGAGAACCCGAAGATCAGTATCCGGGAGACCTACTCCGGATACGAGGGGTACTTCGACAAGTTCAACACCAACATCGCCGGTGGCAGCGCACCCGACCTGCTGCAGATGGACACCGCCCTGGTCGCCCAGTACGCGCGCAAGGGCGTACTGGCCCCGATCGACGAGTACGTCGGCAAGGCCCTGGATCTCACGGGCTTCTCCGAGACCCTGCTCGCGGCCGGCACCGTCGACGGCAAGCTGTACGGCGTCCCGTCCGGCATCGGCGTCAATCAGCTCACCGTCAACCGGACCGGCTTGGAAGAGCTCGGTCTGAAACTGCCGGACCGGGAGTGGACCTGGGCCGAGATGAGGAAGATCTCCCAGGACATCCACAAGAAGAGCGGCGGCCGGACCTACGGCGTCGACGACGTGGGTGGCGGCGCTCTCCAGGCCTTCGAGGTCTTCGCCCGCGAGCACGGCCAGTCCTTCTTCTCCAACGACGGCAAGAAGCTCGGATTCACCTCCGACACCCTTCAGGAGTGGTGGCAGTACTGGGCCGAGATGCGCAGGCTGGAGGCCTGCCCGCCGCCGGCGGTCACTTCCGCCGCGCACAACGACCTCACCAAGAACGCGGTCGTCATCGGCAAGGCCCTGCTCACCTTCGACATCGGTGTGTACGGCGCGGGCGGCTCCATCACCGAGGCGCAGCTGGACTTCCTGCCCACCCCGCAGGGCGACTGGTCCGGTGCCCGGGAGGGCAACTTCGTCAACGGCGGGGTGCTGCTGAGCGCCACGAAGGCCAGCAAGAGAGTCGCCGAATCGGTGAGGATCATGTCGTTCTTCGCGCAGGACGACACGGCGATCAAGGACATGCAGCTGCTGCGCGGCATCCCGCCGACGGAGAAGGCCCGCGACCTGATCGCTCCGAGCCTGACCGAGACGGACAAGCTGAACATGGAGTGCGCGGACTACATCTCCCAGCGCGTCTCGAAGGCCACCGGCGCCCTGCCCGCCCCCGTGCCCCCGCCGCAGGGTGCCGACCGGATCTGGGACCTGCTCTTCCAGTCGAACCTCGCCGTCGCCTTCGGCAAGAAGTCGATCAAGGCGCAGCTCGGCGAGTTCTTCGACCAGGCGGCCGGGATTCTGGGCGGCTGAACGCCGCGCTCGGCCGCCGTGCCGCAAGACCGGGAGAGGGCCAGGGAGAGATGAGTATGACCACCGCGAAGACAGACGAGGTCGTGACGGAGCAGTCCGCTTCAGTGACCCCGTCCGACCAGGGGGAGCGCGACCGTATGCGCCGCCGCCTCGCCCGGAGGCGGGGTGGGGGCTGGTGGCCGTACCTGTTCCTGGCCCCCTGGTTCATCGGACTGTTCGGCCTGACGATCTACCCGATGCTCGACTCGCTGTATCTGTCCTTCACCGACTTCGACCTGCTGACACCGGCGCAGTGGGTCGGCATGGACAACTACGACAAGATGTTCACCGACGACCCGGTCTTCTGGGACTCGGCGCACGCCACCCTGCTGTACGTCGTCGTCTCGGTGCCGCTGAAACTGGCGCTCGCCCTCGGCGTGGCGATGCTGCTCAACCGCGATCTGCGGGGCATCGGGCTGTACCGGGCGGCCTTCTACCTGCCGTCCCTGCTCGGCGGCGCGGTGGCCATCGCCATCGTGTGGCGGCAGGTCTTCGGCGGTGACGGCCTGTTCAACGACTTCCTCGCCTGGTTCGGCATCGAGGGCCAGGACTGGATCTCCAGCCCGGACACCGCCCTCTACACGCTGATCCTCCTGGCCGTCTGGCAGTTCGGCACTCCGATGGTCATCTTCCTCGCCGGCCTGAAGCAACTGCCGAAGGACGTGTACGAGGCGGCGGCGATCGACGGTGCCGGCCCCGTCACCCGGTTCTTCAGAATCACCCTGCCACTGCTCACACCCATCGTGTTCTTCAACGTGGTCCTGCAGATCATCGACGCCTTCAAGACGTTCACCCCTGCCTTCGTCATCAGCAACGGCTCCGGCGGACCGCTCAACTCGACCATGCTGTACTCCCTCTACCTGTACAAGAAGGGCTTCACCGACCTCGAGATGGGATACGCCTCGGCGCTCGCCTGGGTGCTGTTCCTGGTCATCGCCGGCTTTACGGCGGTCAACTTCATCGCCGGCCGCTACTGGGTCCATTACGACGACTGAGCGAGGAGCCCCTCCCACCATGTCCGCCATCACCACGGCCCCGAAGTCGCCGCTGCACAAGCTGCGCTCCGCCACCGGCGCACGCCGCATCTTCATCCACACCGTGCTCGTCGGCGTGGCGGTCGTCATGCTCTATCCGCTGCTGTGGATGCTCAGCAGCTCCCTCAAGCCCGACACCGACATCTTCACCCAGCCAGGGCTCCTTCCGAGCTCGCTGCACCCGGAGAACTACTCCGAGGGCTGGACCGGCTCCGGCAACTCCTTCTCGCTCTACATCACCAACTCGCTGATCGTCACGATCGGCGCGGTGATCGGGAACGTGATCTCCTGCTCGCTCGCGGCCTACGCCTTCGCCCGCTTCGAGTTCCGCGGCAAGAAGATCTGGTTCGGTCTGATGCTCGGCACGCTGATGCTGCCCACGCAGGCCGTCCTGATCCCGCAGTACACGATCTTCTACAACCTGACCTGGATCAACACGTTCCTGCCGCTGATCGTGCCGAAGTTCCTCGCGGTGGACGCCTTCTTCATCTTCCTGATGGTCCAGTTCATCCGCTCCATCCCACGCGAGCTGGACCAGGCCGCCATGATGGACGGCGCCAACCCCTTCCAGATCTACTGGAAGATCATCCTGCCGCTGATGAAGCCGGCCCTGATCACCACCACGATCTTCACTTTCATCTGGACGTACGACGACTTCCTCCACCAGCTCGTCTACCTGCAGCAGAACGACAAGTTCACCGTCCCCCTCGGCCTGACCCTGTTCCTGGACCAGACGAGCGGCTCCTCCTACGGCGCGATGTTCGCCATGTCGACGCTCGCCCTCCTGCCCACACTCATCTGCTTCCTCATCTTCCAGAAGAGACTGGTGGAAGGCCTGTCGACCTCGGGCATGAAGGGCTGAGCACGTGTACCTTCCCCACCAGCGCGGCCAGTTGCACCACCTCCCGGACGACCCGGCCGCGTACGACGCCGTGCTGGCCGACGTCACCGAGACGGCACTGTCCCGGATCACCCCCGAGGGCAGCCTCGAGAATCCGGCCGCGAGAGAGGACATCGGTGACACCTCACTCGGCATCACGTCACTGCTCGCCCTGTCCTGGCACCGCACCAAGGACCCGCGCCTGCCGGAAGCCGTGCGCCGCAGCCTCGCCTTCCACCTGCGCTCGCGCGTCTTCACCGAGGACAACCCCGGCTACCCGAACCTGACGGTCCGCGACTCCGGTCTGCCGTACGCGCGTTACGTGCCGAAGGCCGGCGCGCACCCCGTGGGCGACTGGCCCAGTACGGTGTGGGCGCTGCTCCAGGCGGTGAACGTGCTGGACGCGGCCGAAGGACTCGTCGACGAGGAGCAGTACCGAGACCTCCTCGGCCTGGCCCACGGCTACTGGCACTGGCTCACCCGGGCCACGGTCTTCAACCCGCAGGACGCGGCGAACCAGGCCATCGGATGCGTGGTCGGCGGACTGATGCTCGCCCGTCATCTCCCGCCCGGGGAAGGCGATCCGGTCCGCGAGCGATCCCTGCGGCTGTACGCCGACGAGGTCCGGGCCCGCCGTGTACAGGACCGCGGCGCGCTCCTGCCCCCGGAGCACGGCGGCGCGTACGACAACAACTACGGGCCGATCTCCCTGTCGTTCCTCGCCCAGGCCCACCGGGTCACCGGCGAGGAGGTCTTCGCGGAGGACGGCGACACACTCGCCCGCTACATCGACGCGCGGCTCTGCGGCAGCGGCTTCGACATCGGCGGACCGCGCTACAGCGAACAGCACTCCGCCTTCGAGTCCGTCCTGGGCCTGCGGTACTTCGGCCACCGCATCGGCGCCGACATCGGCCGCTACGCCGGGGACTCGCGCTGGGCCAGGCACGCGGTCGGGGCCGACGGAGGCGTGGACGGGCACTTCGCCTTCATGCTCGTGTGGCAGATCCAGGACACCACGAGCTGGCACCGCACCCCGAGCACGGCGCCGGCCCGCCACCAACTGCGCTCCGGCTCGGTCACGGTGTCCTTCGACGACCGGATGACACCGTCCGTGCTGGAGGCCGGCGGCACGGTGCTCATCGCGGCCGCCGTCAACCGCCAGCACGGATTCGGGCCCGTGACGGACGGAACCCTGCTGTGCCGTCCGATGGGCACGGTGCGGGTGGCGGACCGGCGGGCCGGCGCGCTCGCGGCCAAACTGGTGAGCAAGCCGGTCGTCGGCCGGGACCGGATACTGCGCCAGGTACGGTCGCTCTACGTCACGGACGGCACGCGGCTGTGGACGACCGTGGTCGTCGAACTGATCGGCGGGGCCGGCTACCTGCTCGCGGGAATGCCGTACGTGACCGCGGACGGCGACGGCGGCCGGTTCCGCCGCGTGGGCGACTTCCCGCTCGTGGCGTCGGCCGGTGACCTGCGTCTGACGCACCCCCGGGAAGGCAGCCCGGACTCCTTCGACGCCCGCACCCAACACACCCAGCAGCAGGCCGCTTTCGACCTGGCCGCCGATCCTCGCGGGTACGGCGACCCCGACGCGGGCTGGCGGCACATACGGACCACGACCGCCCTGGAAGCCGGACCCGCGCCGGGCATGCCGGAGGGGCTCGACGTTTTCGCGGTGCGCTACGGGGCGGCGGCCACCGAGCGACTGACCGTGGTCTGCGAGCGGGCGGAGGAGGGGCTGGTGCTGAGCACGGAGTCCTTCACCGCGGTGCTCGGGGGCCCGGACCCGCACGGCGAACCCCAGCTGACGCTGCTCCCACGACGCGCTGGGCTTTGAGGGCGAGTGGGTCTGTCGTAGACGACGCGCGAGGGCGTGACCGCGTGCGCTGAGGGGGCTCTTCGTCGGGCGTGCCGGGCGTTGACGGAAGCGGCCGGACGGCAGACAGGGCGGGCGTACCGGTGGCCAGGGTCCGCAGGGCACGGCTGGCCGGGCCGGCTGCGACGGGCCGGCTGCGACGGGGCGGGCCCGGCGTCCCGTTCGGGCGGGGTGCCACGGAAGTTCGTCGCCGCGTCAATCGCGACGACTTCATACGCGGCCACCCCGGCGCGGTGCCGGGGCCGGGGCCGCAGCCGGTGTCCCACGTCGGACACGGCGCGGCCCGGCCGCACAGGGGCGAGGCCGGGCCGTGGGCGGTGGCTGATCAGGCCTCGGGACAAAGCGTGTTGCGCAGCCCGATGTTGAGGTGACGCGCGTCGTCCTCGGTGAGCATGACGCCGTCGTAGGAGAACAGTTCCATGGCGCTGTCGTTCGTGTCCGAGACGCCGCCGTCGAGGTTCACACACTGGTAGCGCGCCTTTTCGATGGCCTTGGCCTCGTCTTGGATGAGCTTGGGGTTGACGTCCTTTATGGCCGCGAGGACGGCGGTTCTCTTGTCGCCGGTGGGCTCGGGCAGGACGACCGCGTCGGCCTCGGAAGTGCCACCACTGTCCCCGGTGTCCGCGGTGTCCTTGGTGTCCTTGGTGTCCGCGGTTCCCTCGGTGCTCGCAGCCGCAGGTGTGCTGCTCGGGGCGGTGTCGGCCTTGCTGTCGGTGCCGTCGTCGCTGCTGCAGCCGGCAAGGCTGACAGCGAGTACGGCGGTGACGGCTGCGGTGGTGATACGGATACGCATGATTCTCCTCTGGATATGGGACGTCCCGGGACAGCATGTGCCGGTGAGACGGCGCGGGCCAGCGTGGTCACACGACCGTGACACGACTAAGCCAAGGCCGGGACTCCGCCCAGGCGTCCGCTGCGTAAGTGGAGCCTTGCGAGCTTGAACGCACGCACCGCCCGGTAGCCGGAACAGGGGCACGAACGCCATCCCGGGGCCCGAAGGCGCGAGAACCCACCGCGTCAAGTACGTCGTCGTCCGTGCCGCGATCCGTCGGTCTTCTTGCCGATACCGCAAGAAGCCGTGCCAGGTCGTGAAGTGCCCGGCAAGACTGAGTGCCATACGGCAGCACCACCTGGACCCCCTCCGTGAACTCAGCGACGCCACGACCGGCCGCTGATCCACCTTCTCCAGACAGGAACACATGACCGCAGCACCACGGCCGTTGCCACACCGCCTCCTCCGACCCGCGCACACGGTGGCAACCGTCATGCTCACCCTCCTGCTCACGATCGCCACCGCGGCCTGCTCCGCGCCGACGGCAGGCGACGAGGTTCCCGCCTACGCCGCCGCCACCCGGGACGATCCACGGTTCCAGAACACCTTCCGGCATGAGTTCGCCGACGTCGACGGCGTCCGTATGCACTACGTGACCGGTGGGAGTGGCACGCCCGTCGTGCTGATACACGGTTGGCCGCAGACCTGGTACGGCTGGTGGCCGATCATGCCGGAACTCGCCCGGCACCACACCGTCTACGCCGTTGACCTTCCCGGGCTGGGGGACAGCACCGGCGCACCGGCCGGCTACGACAAAGCCACGCTGGCGCGGTACGTGCACACCCTGATCGCCGATCGGCTCGGGGTGGCTGACGCCCGCGTCGTCGGTCACGATTTCGGCGCCGCGGTGGCATTCCAGTACGCCGGCCAGTTCCCCGACGACACCGCACGCCTCGGCTATCTCGACCTGCCGCTGCCTGGGCCCGCGATCGATGCGGCCACCTACCGCTCACTGAGCTGGCACATCGCCTTTCACTCCCAGCGACGGGTCCCCGAGACGGTCGTGGGCGACGATGTCCGCGACTACCTGGCACTGTTCTATCCCCAAGTCGCTTTCGGCGGCACCGCTTTCGGCGGCACCTCGGTCCGGTCCCCGTTCTCCGGCGCCGAGGTCGACGAGTACGCGCGCACCTACAGCCGGCCCGAAGTCCTGTCGGGCGGCTTCGAGCTCTACCGCGCCCTCGACGAAGACGTCCGCGACACCGTCGCGACAGCACCGATGCGTGTCCCGGCCCTGCTCATGACCGCCCAAGGCCAACTCGACGCGATCCGGCGCACACTGGCCCCGCGGGTCACCAACATCGTGCGAGCGGTGGACGTGCCGAACGCCGGACACTGGCTCGTCGAGGAGAACCCCCGGTTCGTCACCGCTGAACTACTGCGTTTCCTCGACGGATGACCGCGCCACCAAGACCGTGCGGGACACTTGCCCGGCCGGCCACCGCCGCGTCGCCCACGCACGCCGTCCTGACCGGAAGCGCCGCCCGCATCGACTCACAGGAGCCTCTCACCGTGCACAGATACGACGTCACAGTGACTACCGGCGCCTCGCCGGAAATCGTGTGGAAGCTGCTGGTCGATGCCGCGAGCTGGCCGCTGTGGTCCAAGGTGGACAGTCTGGACACGACACGGTCGGTCGGCCTCGACCCCGGCGGCGACGACGGCGTCGGCGCCGTCCGGGCCTTCCGGACCGGTCGCACCGTGACCGGGGAACGGCTGACCGAGAAGGTGGAGGGGCGACTCCTGGCCTACGAAGACGCGTTCAATTCGTCGATGCGCGACTATCACGCGCGCATCGAGCTGACTCCGACAGCGGGCTCCGGCACGGTCATCCACTGGTACGGCGAGTACGAGACGAGCCGGCTGTTGGGCTGGGTCATGCCGCGCTACCTCCAGAAGTTCATGCGGGGCATGGCGGAGGGGCTGGCCCGCCACGCTGAGGAGTGCGGGGCGACTCAGTGATGCCTGCTCCGCATCACACGTTCCATCAGGGTCGTCCGCGACCCCGCGCACTACGGTGCACTACGGTCCTGACGCCGGGGGCAGCTCCTGTCTGTGGCAGAGGAGTTGCCCGGGTCAGGTCGTGTTCGGCAGGGCGTGGGCGAGGAGGATCTCGGCCGCCGTCCGTCGCGGCATCGGGGAACGAGCACCGCGCACCGGAACCGCGTCCGGCACGGGCTGGCCGGACAGGGCGCGGAGCAGCTCAGACGCGGCCGCCACGCACCCCGGACGCTCCGTCCGCAAGCCGTGCCCGAAGGCCCGAAGGTTCGAAGGCCCGAAGGTTCGAAGGCATGAAGGCCCGAAGGCACGAGGGCTCGTGAGTCACATGTAGATCACGGACAAATAGATCTCGTCCACCCCGGTGATCCCCTTGATCCCGTCGGCGCCGGCTGCGGGGTCGACGTCAAACGTGATGTGGTCGCCGCCCCAGCCGGCGGTCGCCACATTCGAGATCCGGACACCGGAGGTCGTCTCCCACCCGACGTCCCACATCACCAGGACGGCGCCGAAGGCCGTGCAGTGAAGGTCACCATAGGCACGGGCGGAACCGTCCTCGTTGACGCACACAGTGATCGTTCCATAGCCCTTGGAGACCTCCTTGGTCTCGGTGACACAGCCCGGTGCCGCCGAAGCGGCGGGTGCGGCGGCGAGGAACATGCCGCCGCAGAGCACGGCGGCGAGGAGGGCGGAGGCCAGCTTCTTCACGAGATGCCTTTCACCGGACGCGACAGGGTCGCCGGGAACCTAGCCCCAGGCGTTATCGGCTGGCTATCGGCCCCAGCGCGGGGCCCCACCACGCAGGCACCTCGCCGGTCCGGGACGCAGAACCGGGTGTCTGACGAAGCCATGCGGTCGCAGCCCGGACGCGCAGTAGAGCACCGGACAGACGAATCACTCGCGCATCGGGCCTGACGCGGGCGGGACGAGCATCGCCGTGAGGATGCGTCGCAGCTCAACGCGGTCTTGGGGGGTGACCCTCGCCAACCTGCGGTCGTACTCCGCCGCGAGGGCTGCAAGCGCTCGATCGCGTGCTTGCGTGCCCTCGGCGGTCAGTACGAGCCGATGACGCCGCAAGTCCGCCTCGTCGATCTCGCGGCGGATGAAGCCCTTGGCGACGAGGCTGCGGACGTAGACCGTCACGCTCGCCTTGGGCAGCAGCAGCGCGGTCGCGATCTCGGCCGGGTACGGCGATGCCTCCACCTCGGCCAGGACGAAGAACTCCTTCGTCTCCAACTCGAGTTCGGCCAGCTCGCGCGTGCAGGCATCCATCACGACGCTCAGCAGCCGCTGGTTCAGCGTCCACAGCTGCGCCCCGTCGACCGGCATGCGACTCTCCGTCCAGGTGGTACTGTTTCGTATTAGTTTCAGATTGTACCAGCTGCTGTTTGTACTGGACTCCCATGGAACAACAACCTCACGAAGGAAGCCACGCATGCTTCGGCACCTCACGATCCCGCGCGGTCCCATCGAACTCGCCGCCGACCTCCACCTCCCCGACGACGCCGACGGCAGCGCACCGCTGTGCGCCGTGGTGCTCTCCACCCCAGGCAGCAGCGTGAAGGAGCAGATCGGCGCCAACTACGCCTCCCGTCTCGCCGCCCGCGGCATCGCAGCGCTCGTCTTCGATCCCGCCCATCAGGGCCGCAGCGGAGGCGCGCCCCGCGATCTCGAAGACCCTTACCGCCGGGGCGAGGACATCTCCTACGCCATCGACGTGCTCGCGACGACCCACGGCATCGATCCGCAGCGCATCGGGGTCCTCGGCATCTGCGCCGGTGGGGGCTACGCCGTGCACACCGCCCGTACGGACCACCGCATCAAGGCGGTCGGCACGGTCGTCCCCGTCAACATGGGCGCCTCGTTCCGCAGCTTCCAGCCAGACGGCCCGGCCGCCGCACTCGACGCCCTCGCGGATGCACGTACCGAAGAGGCCCGCTCCGGCGAGACGACCCGTGTGAACTGGCTGCCCGACACCCTTGAGGACGCCACGGCAGCGGGCCTGACCGACATGGACACCACTCAGGCCATCACCTACTACCGCACCGAGCGTGGCGGGAACGAACACTCCACGAATCGTCGCCTCTCGCGCGGTGACTCCCTCCTGCTGGGCTATGACGCGTTCCACTTGGCCGATCAGCTCATGACCCAGCCACTACAGGTCGTCCTCGCCGGGCGCATCGGCAACACCGGCTCCTACGACACTGGCATGCAGCTGTGGAAGTCGGCCCCCAACCCCGTCGACCTCATGGTGATCGACGGCGCCGGCCACTACGAGATGTACGACGAGCCCGAATACGTCGACGCTGCCGTCGAACGACTCGCCGGCTTCTATGTGAACAACCTGTAAGGCGTCCGAACCGGCGAGCCTATGCGGTCACAGCACTGGACGGCAGTACGTACGACAGGCGCACCACGGGGTGCAGGGCCCGCGCCCAGGCGCCGGGGCCGTCGGTGGGGAACAGGATCCGGTCCTCGATCGGCAAGCTCCACGGCCGGCCCCTGCGCACCGGGTCCGCGCCCTCCCGCCGCAGCGCGGTGATGAGCTTGCCGAACGGACGCGGGCTCAGGCCGGCGGTGAACGGGCCTGTCCAGGACGGCCCCGACGCCGTGATGACACTCACCGGCCCTCCCGGGCTGCCGGATCCCCGGCATCGCATCGGCCTCGATGACGAGCAAGGAGTTGCCGGAGGGATTCGGGCGGAGTCGGGAGCGCTCCCAGGTCGGGACGGGGCTCCGGGCGGGCCCGGAGCCCCGTCGGGGATCAGCTGGTCGGGAAGTTGTCGGCGGTGCTGATGCGGCTCTTCATCAGTGCCCCGGACTCGGTCAGCACACCGCTGCTGCTGTAGTCGGTGCCGTTGCAGGTGCCCGGCTTGAACGCCGCGCTGCCCTCATTGGCGTCGGAGTACGTCCAGTTCGCGTAGCTGATCTTCCGCTGGTCTAGCAGGTCCAGCCACGCGATGCTGCTCGTCCGGTCCATCGCACCACCACCGGTGGCGCTCACCGTGCCGAACTCGGAGACGAACAACGGCAGTTGCGAGGCCGCCCGGCTCACCGTGGCGCGGTAGTCGTCCTTGTGGCTCGCGGCGTAGAAGTGGAACGCGTACATGATGTTGGTCGCGTTCACGGGGTTGTCGACCACCTCGCTCTCATTGGACCCGTCCGAGACGCCCAGCGAGGACCAGCCGCGGGTGCCGACGATGATGACGGCGTCCGGGTCGGCGGCCCGGATCACCGGGATGACCTGCTCGGCGTAGTTCTTGATGGCCGTCCAGCTCACGCCGTTGGGCTCGTTGGCGATCTCGTAGATCACGTTCTTCTTGTTCGCGTTGCGGGCGGCGACGGACGAGAAGAACGTCTTGGCGCGGTCGAGGTTGTAGTTCGGGTCGCCCGGCGTCAGCGTGTGGAAGTCGATGACCGCGTACATGCCGCGGGCCTCGGCCATGTCGACCAGGCTGTTGACCTGGCTTGTGAAGCCTGCCGGGTCGGTCTCATAGCCCTGCTCCTGCACGTACATGGCGACGCGGAACAGGTCCGACTTCCAGTCCGTGGCCAGAGCGTCCAGGGACGCGCGGTTGTAGCACTTGCTGAACCACTGGATGCCATGCGTGCTCATGCCGCGCAGCTGTATGGGGCGGTTGTACTGGTTGCACAGGTTCACGCCGCAGACGTGCAACTGGCCGTTGACGGCCGCCGGGGTGCCGGTCGCGGGTGGGTCGGTCGGGGGGTCCGTCGGCGGATCGGTGACGGTGCCCGTGCAGGTCACGCCATTGAGGGTGAAGGACGTGGGTTCCGGGTTGGATCCGGTGAAGGACCCGACGAAGCCCAGGTCGGCCGACGCGCCGGTGGATAACGCGCTGTTCCAGTCGACGCCGGTGGCGGTGACCGTGGAGCCGGTCTGCGACCAGGTCGCGTTCCAGCCCTGGACGGCCTTCTGTCCGGCGTCCGGCATCGTGAACTTGA
The DNA here is from genome assembly GCF_055564775.1 of Streptomyces sp. NPDC028991. NCBI lineage: Bacteria > Bacillati > Actinomycetota > Actinomycetes > Kitasatosporales > Streptomycetaceae > Streptomyces > Streptomyces sp. NPDC028991. The sequence continues at coordinate 28,374 of NZ_JBVHVP010000023.1, forward strand.
GCGTCCACCCGCTGACGGGGTCACCCAGGTTCGTGATCTCAACGCCGGCCTGGAAGCCGCCCTCCCACTGGCTGGTGATCGTGTAGTCGACCTTGCAGCCGGTAGCCGCCTGCGCCGGGGGCCCGGCGAGCGTCGTGAGGCCGACGGCCATTGCGCTGGTCGCCACTAAGGCGAAAATGCGTTTCAATGCGTTTCTCCTCGTACGAAGCGGACATTGCTTGATGGGAGCGCTCCCAAAACCCGTCGGCCCGAGACCGTACACCCGCGCGTCGGCGCCCGGTAGGTATCGGACCGTCGAACTGTCCCCGATCGACCGCGGATCGGTGACTACCGCGGGATCGTGTTCTCCCGGTCCGGCTACGCATGCCGTCTCGAACTCACCGCCCGGTCGGCTTACGACGGCGGCACCGGGAAAGCGCCCCGGCCGGATGCCGGGCGCACTGGTGCCCGCGGCGAACTTCGGCAGCGCAGCCCGCCACCCGTCGATCGTGCCGCCCGGATCGCCGAGCGGGCGTCGTCCGGCTCCCTGGGCACCGAGACCGTATGCCGGGTCTGTGGGCTGTTCGGCACGGTCTTCCGGTGCGGCGGCGGGCCGACGGAAGCGGTGTGTCCCTGCTGGGAGACCCGGTCCGGCGTCGATGATCTCGGACCCCCCGGGGTGCGGGAGAAACTGCGGGGGGGGATCCGCGTACGGCGGGGCTACTGGGCGGCCGACCGCGCCCCGTGGGCGGTCCCCAGCGCCCGGCCGGCCGACTGGGATGCGCTGGAAGCAACGGCGGTCGCTCCCGGACGCCTGGCGCTGCCAGCCGCGAGGCCGCGGCATGCGGGGCCGATCCGCGAGTGGCGGATGCACGGCTTGCCCGGGTGGCCCAGCCGTCGGGCGTGGTCGGTGGCAACGGCATGGTCGGCGTGACGGCGGCCAGTCCGCAGCAGCCGACCGTCTTCCAGAGTTCCGGCCGGGTATGAGCCTTCCGCCGCATGCGCGTGCCGCGTCACAGCTCCCCACGCCACCCGGAGCGCAGACCGCGGCGGGCAGTGGTGCGGGGAGTCGTCCCCGAGGTACCGGCGCACCACGGCGCGCTCTTCGCGCGGCCTTGCCCGCGTCACTCCACGGTCCCGGACCATCGCGTCCGCAGCCACCGCGTGCCGTGGTCGGCAGAGCCCGCACGGGGTACGGGTACGGGGCCCGTCCAGCGGGGCTCTGCCGCCGACGCTCGTGTGCGGAGGAGACGTGGTCGCGGGCCACGGTCCGCCGTGGTGCATCGCCGCGGTCTCGGGCTTGGCGCGCGGGAGCCGCGGCGACACGGTGTCCTCGCCGACCATCAAGGCGTGGACGATCGCGCGTGGTCAGGCCCCCGGCCGCCCGGAGGGGCAGCGTTACCCGGGATCGTTGCTGACCGGACGTTAGGCGAGTGATCCTCGGGTACTCGCCTCGGCGTACCAAGAACCGCGGGCCGGCCGCCGGCCCCGGCAGCGACGAATCCGGTGGAGAGGGAGGTTCTGAGATGAGCACGGTCAAGGAAGCGGTGGAAGTCGAGGTCCCCGTGCACACCGCCTACAACCAGTGGACCCAGTTCGAGGAGTTCCCCCAGTTCATGGAAGGGGTTGAGGAAGTCAGGCAGCTCGACGAGCGCCATAACCATTGGACCACCAAGGTCAGCGGGGTGAAGCGCGAGTTCGACACCGAGATCGTCGACCAGCTCCCTGACGAGCGCATCACGTGGCGCACCACCACGGGGGACACCAGGCAGAAGGGCACGGTCCGTTTCCAGCGCCTGGACGACACGCACACCCGGGTCGAGCTCGTGATGGACGTCGAGCCCACCGGCGCCGCCGAGAAGACCGGAGACATGCTGGGAGTGATCGACCGGAGGGTGAAGGGCGACATGCAGCGTTTCAAGGAGTACATCGAGGGCCGCGGAGGCGAGACCGGAGCCTGGCGCGGGCGCCTCAGGCCGGGTGAGTGACCTCTGTCCGGTCCCCGAAGCGCATCGCTGTCGGCGCCGGTGACCGGGTGGTGTCGCCGGCGCCGACGCGTGTCCGTGTGCACGACACGGTCACGGACCTCACCCCGCCACCCGCCGCGACGGCGCCTCAGCGACGGCGCCGCCCTGCCAACTCCTCGGTGGTGAGGCCTTTGTCGGTGAGCTGCTGCCTTCGGTCGTCCCGCTCACTCCGCCGCGCGAGGCGGGCACCACCGGCGTGCGTACCGTCTGTGCTACGGCACGAAGCCGTCGGCGAGGTGGCCGACCAAGGCGTGATCACCGGCATGCGGCCTCCCGGCCTCTGCCGCTTCGGCGTGGACGCCCTCTGCACCACCCCACCGGGCCCTGTTCACCGCCGCCGACCGCCGCCGACCACCGCCAGGCCGTCGCCCGGGGAGCCGCTCGTGATCCGACACCCGCGAACAGCGGGTCCGGTCACCTGACACGGCAGGCGTCGTCGCCGGATCGCAGCACGGTGCCCGGCCGTCCAGCATGGGCGCACTACGCGACGCGCCCGGCCCGAAGGCTTCCCGCACAGCCCCACGAGGAACGCGGAGTGACCTCCCCGCAGGGTCCTCACCGCAACGCGCCGATCACCGTCTCACGAGCGTCAGGGCTGGGGACAACCCCCGACCGGCCCTCGGGCCAGCGGGATGGCCGCCGGGCGGTCACCTTTCTAGCGTTGCCCCATGCCGATCACACGCAACACGCGTACCGGCCGCCGCCTTCGCGGAACCGGCCGGACGACCACAGTCGTCGCGCTTGCCACTGTCGCGCTCAGCCTCACACTCGTCCCAGCGCAGGCCGGGGCAGCCGATACCGCGGAGGTCTCCCCCTCTCCCGTGCGATCGCTGCAGCGGGACGCCGACGCACTGCGCGACGCGGGAGTGACCGGTGTGTCGGCGCGGGTGAGCACACCCCACGCAGCGCATGCCGTCCGCAGTGGAGTCGGGAACCTGCACACGGGAGAGCCCGTGCCCCGTGACGGGTGGATAAGGACCGGCAGTACGACGAAGACCTACGTCGCGACCGTGCTGTTGCAACTCGCGGGCGAGGGAAGGCTGTCACTCGAGGACACCGTGGAGAGCCGGCTCCCGGGAGTGGTCCGGGGAGCGGGCAACGACGGCCGCCGGATCACCATCCGGCAGCTCCTCCAGCACACCAGCGGGCTGCCCGACTACATCCAGGACGTCGTACCCGACCTCAGCGCCGCCGGGTACCGCGAGCACCGCTGGACCACCTACACCTCCGGGCAGCGCGTCGCCCTCGCCATGTCGCATCCGCCATCGTTCGAACCCGGCACACACTGGGAGTACTCCAACACCAACTACATCCTGGCGGGCATGGTGATCAAAGCGGTCACCGGCCGGTCCTGGGACCAGGAAGTCCACGCCAGAATCCTGCGGCCGCTGCGGCTCGGGCACACCTTCGCGCCGGGCAACGACCCGTCCCTTCCATCTCCCCACGCGCGCAACTACCAGCAATTCGAGCCGGCCGGTCCGATGACCGACACCACTCCCGCCTACCTGCCGTTCGACGGGGACGCCGACGGATCGATCATCAGCACGGCCACGGACACGAACACGTTCCTGTCGGCTCTGCTGCGCGGACAGCTGCTGCCCCCCGAACAGCTGGCCGAGATGCGAGGGACGGTCGCAGTACCCGACAGCCCAGGAGAGGTACCAGGCACACGTGACGGGCTGGGGCTCTTCTGGACACCGCTGTCCTGCGGCGGTGGGTACTGGGGACACAGCGGCAGCAGCTTCGGAGCACTGACATGGCCCGCGACCACCGCGGACGGCAAGACGACGATCACCGTCACAGCCCACAGCCGCCCCGCCGACGAGGCCACGGCCGCGCGCCAGATCCAGAGGATCACCACCCTCGTCGACCACGCCCTGTGCCGGGTATAGCCGCGCTGTGGCGCCCCGGCACAGCATGAACGACGTGCCGTCGTCACCGGCGGCAGGGGCCTTGGCGGCGCCGGGGCCCCTGCCGCCGGTGACCACCGTCCACAGCAAGGTCACGAGCCCGCGCCGCCGGAAGGCGGTACGGCCCCAGTCGGTACAGGAAGGTAGCCACAGGAAGCGTCTCGCACGGTGGTTGAATCGTGCGGAGGATAGGCTCTCGGGGTGACTCAGCAACCCGTACCCGACGCGCCGCGGCCCGCGAATGACGGACGCAGGGTCGCCGCTCGCAACCGGGCCGCTCTCGTCACTGCCGCACGCGAGATCTACGCGGAGTACGGCCTCGACGCTCCGCTGTCGGCGATAGCGCGTCGAGCCGGAGTGGGGCAGGGCGTTCTGTACCGGCACTTCCCCGACCGGGCCGCCGTCGCCACCGCGGTTCTGGACGAGAACGTCAGCCAGATCGAACGGGCGGCGGCAGCGCAGGGCGCGGACATCGCCGGCGTGCTCGGTGTACTGACCTGGCATCAGACCGAGTCGGCCGCCTTCATCAGTATCCTGCACGCCGAGGGAGCGGCCGGCCGCTCCGGCGTTCCCGCGTACGCTTCCACTCTTTCCCGGCGGGTCGAGCGTGCCCTGCGGGCGCATCTGCCGGAAGACCACCGACTGGCCGCGGCGAAGGACGACCTCATGATCGCTGTTGCCATGGTCTCGGGTGCCGTCACCGGCCCCACTCGCGAGCAGCGGGAACACCGGGCACGGGCGGCATGGCGACTGCTCGGTGTCGAGGTGGGACCGGTGCGCCCCTTCGGCGGGTGAAGCGTCCGGTCAGCCGCCATTGGACTGACGGACGCCCTCCGCCAGCGCGTCGAAGGAGTACAGGTAACCCCCGGCGGGACCGCTGACGGTCATGTAGGCCCTGGTCCCTCCGGGCACGATCGCCACGTTGGTCGCCGATTCGAGGCCCTCGGCGGCGCGGGCGGGTACCTCGACGGTCGCCAGGCGCTCACCGTGCCGGTCGTACACCGCCATCGCGGGGCGGCCGTGCAGGCCCTGGTAGAGGTTGCCGTCCGCGTCCACGGCGATCGAGTCGGTCTGCGCGACCCCGCCGTTCACCCTGAGGGCGGTGTGCTGGGACGCGACCCCGCCCTTGCCGTCGAGAAGCAGGTAGGAAACACGGTTCCGCGTGAGCTCGCTGACCCACAGTCCGCGGTACTCCGCGTCGAACGAGATCCCGTTCGGCGCCGCCAACTCGTCCGCCAGAACGGTGGCGTTCCTCCCATGGCGGTCGATCCGCACCACGCGCCCCTTCGCCTCGCCTTCGGACATGCCTCGCGAGTCGCTGACGTACAGGTTGCCGTCCTGGTCGAAGGCCAGGTCGTCGGGGTTCATCGGCGCTCCGCCGACCTCGCCGGAGAAGAAGGTCCGCGGGTCACCGCCGTCGGGGGCCAGGCTGACGATCTCGCCGTGGGAGAAGTCGGTCAGGTAGATGCGCCCGTCATAGGGGCTGAACTGGGCTGAGGTGTAGGTGCCGCGGTCGTCGGTGTGCACCTGGCGCGACGTCTTCTCCTTCACGTCGACACGCAGCACCTTGGGCCGGCCGGCCGGGGCGGTCACGTCGACGACGAGCAGCTTGCCGTCCGCGTCGAAGGTCGGGCCTTCCAGCAGGGTCATGCCGGTCTCGGGATGCGTCTTCGTCAGCCGCATGACCTTCCGGGCGTGGAGGGTCCTGTCCGCGCCGGTGGCGGCCGCGGTGTCCACGCCGGCCCCGCCCGGGTCCGCACCGCATCCCGTCAGGGCCAGCAGGCCGATCGCGGCGAGCCCGGTGAGGGATCGGATCGGGAGTCGTCGCATGGGGGTCACTCTTCCTGTCCGAGGTGTGCGGAAGCTCGTGCTCCGCCTCAACCGGACAACACTGTCCGGTACTTGCTACGGTAGTACAAGCCCAGGCAAGTCCGTTGACCGCGCCGCCACTTGGCAGGCGGCGCGGCTTCCCGGCAGTGCACCGGAGAGATCGAGGTCCCCCACATGACGAACCCGGCAACGTTGTCCTGCGAGGAACTGGCCGAGCTGAGGCGGCGCTATCGCCTCGAACGGGAGCGGCGCGTGCGCCCCGACGGCACTCGGCAGTATCTCGCCGCCGACGCCGAGTTCGGCTACTACGCCGACGATCCGTACGCGCGGGAGACAGGCGATCGGGAGCCCCTGCGGGACCGGGTGGACGTTGCCGTCGTCGGTGGCGGATTCGGCGGCATCCTGGCAGGCGCGCGATTGCGCCGGCAGGGCATCGGACGGGTCCGCGTCCTGGAGAAGGGCGGTGACTTCGGAGGGACCTGGTACTGGAACCGGTACCCCGGCATCCACTGCGACATCGAGTCGCACGTGTACCTGCCGATGCTCGACGAGACCGGGTACGTGCCGGAGTGGAAGTACGCTCCGGGGGAGGAGATCCGCCGGCACGCGGTACGGATCGCGGAGAAGTTCGACCTCTACGCGGACGCCCTGTTCTCCACCTCGGTCACCTCCTTGACCTGGGACGAGACCTCGCAGGCGTGGATCGTCACGACCGACCGGGGGGACGAGTTCCGGGCCACGTACGTCGTCACGGCGACCGGTACCCTGTCCGAACTCAAGCTCCCCGGCATCCCCGGTATCGAGAACTTCAAGGGCCACACCTTCCACACCTCGCGCTGGGACTACGCCTACACCGGCGGCACCCCGGACGGCGGTCTCACCGGCCTCGTCGACAAGCGCGTGGGGGTCGTCGGCACCGGCGCCACCGGCGTCCAGGTCGTCCCGAAGCTGGCCGAGGACGCGGCACACCTCTACGTCTTCCAGCGCACCCCCTCCACCGTGGACGTGCGCGCCAACCGCCGCACCACCGCAGGCGAGGTCGGCGCCGACCGCGAAGGCTGGGCACGCGAGCGTCGCGACAACTTCCTGCGCATCGTCTCCGGCGAGTCCGTCGAAGAGGACCTCGTGGCAGACCGGTGGACCTCGTCCGCCGGCCTCTTGGAGAAGCTCCTGCCGAGCTTCCGCCGTCCGGCGGACCGACAGGCCTTCGAAGCGGCCTACGAGGTCGCGGACGCCGTCAAGATGAACGAGGTCCGCGCTCGCGTCGAGCAGATCGTCGCCGACGCGGACACGGCGGAGAAGCTCAAGCCCTGGTACCGGTACGCCTGCAAGCGCCCCACGTTCTCCGACACGTACTTGCCGGCGTTCAACCGCGACAACGTCACCCTGGTCGACACCGCGGACACGCACGGCATCGAGCGGATGACGGAACACGGTGTCGTGGTCGGCGGCACCGAATACGAGCTCGACTGTCTGGTCTTCGCCACCGGGTTCTCGGTCGGGGTCTCCGGCGTCCACTCCGGCAAACTGCCCGTCCGCGGCCGGGGCGGTGTCCGGTTGATGGACGCGTTGCGGCAGCGAGGACCGCGATCTCTGCACGGTTTGACCAGCAACGGCTTCCCGAACCTGATCCAGATGGGAGCCACGCAGAGCGCCAGCAGTGTCAACTACACACACGTGCTCGACGAGCACGCCGAGCACGCCGCAGCGCTCGTCGCGGCCGCCGAGGCCAAGAACGCCGTCATCGAACCGACTCGCGAGGCGGAGGACGCCTGGCTCGCGGCCATGACCGAGGGCGCCCCCGACCACGCGTGGTTCCATGCCGAATGCACCCCCGGCTACTACAACGGTGAGGGACGCGGCCGGCCGAACGCTCCGAACGCCTACCCTCATGGTGCCGTGGCCTTCCACGATCTCCTGAAGCACTGGCGCCGGCAGTCCGTGGACGACGTCCTCCAGGCCCGAACCGCTTCACAGCCTTAGGCCCTCTTCGCAATGAGGTCACGCAGGATCGACGGCTTTCGCGCTGAGCCGACCTTGGCGGGTTCCTCAGCCCGGGCTCGGGCGGGGACACAGGAGGGGCCCGGTGATGGACTTGGCCTCTTCGCCGTTCACGTGCCGGCGCAGTGCAGCTGCCGTGCGAGACTCCGCGTCTCCGGCTGCCAGTACCTTGAACGGATGAGCAACGATGTGATCGAGGCTTGGGATCGGATCGGCCTGCCGGGCCGCCGGCGCCCGAGGGCGAGGTGCTGCCCGGCGTACGCCAGGTCCTGGGCGCCGACGACCTGTTGAGTCACCCGGGAGTTCGGGAAGAGACTCGGGTCCCGTTCACCGCTGATGAGCCTGGAGATCCGTCACGACGATCGCAGCACCCTGACCGGTTACCTCACGGAGGCCGCCGACGAACTCCGGGATACGCGCTGACGGTGCGACGGGAGCCCCGCCCGCTGGGCGCCCGTCCCGCCCGCATTGCGGATCAGCCGCTGGAGCACCTTCACCGTGGTGACGTAGTCCGCATCGTCGATGCCCTCGTGGAGGGTGGCGCGGATCGCCGGAGTGTTCCGCGCGAGGTCGACGCGGGCTTGTTCCCCCTCCTCGGTGAGCCACAGCCGGTTCTCGGTGTCCCGGGTCAGCCACTCGCGCTCCAGGAGCACGTCGGCCTCCGCGGCGAGATCGTCCTCAGGCCGGATGTAGGAGGCCATGGCCTCCCGCAGTTCAGGCAGGGTCATTCCCTGGCCGTCGGGCGAGATGTCGTTCGCCGACAGGTTGCGCAACAGCCAGAACTGGGGCTGGGTGTAACCCTTCTCGACCTGCTGGGCCCGGGTGTACGCGATGAGCGCCTCGTAGGCGACACCGGTCCAATACGCGGCGGGCTGTCCGGCCAGTTCGGCGTCGGACATCTGCTGGGTCGTCATGTCATGCCCTCTCATGGCCCTTCTGCGAGGATCCTGCACTCCGCGCAGGTCATGCGGTGACCGTAGGACCTCAAGTGCGGTCGAGGACAAGGGGGTGACCTAGAGGGCTTGGCGGCAGCGCCGGACGACCATGCCATCGGCCGCTCGCGCGGCGGCCTGACTACGAAGTTGCTCTGAACCGGCCGGACGGGCCGGTGCCCCTGGATCAGCCGGCGCTCCCGTTCGCGATGGGAGGACGGAAGCAGGCAATGACCGTCTTACCGTTCGGGCATGCACGTGCCTCCCAGTCGTCGGTCAACGCGTCCACGAGGAACATGCCCCGCCCTCCCAGCCGTTGGCCGCTCGGCGGGCGCCTTACGGGCAGTTCACTGGAGGCGTCGTGCACCGCGACGTGCAGGCAGTGGCCGTCCCAGGTCATTACCAACTGGGCGGAGGTACGCGCGTGAACGTGGGCGTTCGTGACCAGCTCCGAGACCGTGAGCAGCACGTCGTCCACTGTCTGAGACGCGTTGTCGGTCCAGTCGAGTGTCCGGAGATGCGCGAGGGCCCAATCGCGCGCTGCCTTCGGACTGCTCTGCAAGGGTAGTGAACGTGCCCAGCCCACCGCCCGTAGCGACGATTCATCCATTGCTGTTCCCCAGCTCGATGACACTCTGTCGTCAACGGGTACCCCGGGCGTGGGGATGGACGCCCGGGCGTTCGTGGCCGGCCACCTTCGCCTGCGGCTTCGGTTCCGAAGGAAACCGCGGGAGCCGAACGGGCTTTCGGGGGTGAAGCCAGACTGCGGACGCACCGCGTACGCCGATCTGATGCAGCCGTCAGCATCCGCGACGGGCAGGACATGCCGTGTCAGCCTGCGGAGACGACGGCGCACGTCGGTCCGTTGGCAGGCAGCGCAGGCCGGGTGACCGGCCGGACCCTCATCGGTCAGCGGACGGCTGGACCCGGATAGCGGCGGCCGGTGACCGAGCGTCCGGACGACGTGAGAGTTCCCGGCCCGTAATGGGCATAGGGAAGATCAGGACCCTCAGGCACCACAGAGGAATTCACCTGCGGGCAGCAGTGGCCGAGCGGCCCACGACTAGGAGGAGGCTGGGCGATGGCAGGGGCGCATGACGAGGTGGCCGGGCGCCGGCGGCCCTGGGCTGTGGCACCAGCGGGGAGCAACCGAGCCCTGGAAGCCATCGGGGCCGGAGCGTACCTCGTCGACGAGCAGGGCCACATCGTGTCCGCCAACAGCCGCGCCGAGCAGCTGCTCGGCCGCCGGGCCGAAGACCTGGTCGGAGAGGACGCCCATGAGCTGCTGCACCGCGGCCCTCAGGGCCAGCCGCTGCACGTCACCCAGTGCGCCATGCGCCAGGCGTTCCATGCCGGGTACCCGGCACAGGGTGAGGAAGACTACTTCGCCCGCGCGGACGGCTCCGTCCTGCCCATCTCCTGGCTCATCGCGCCCTATGCTCTGGACGACCGCGACACCGGCACGCTGGTGATCTTCTACCCGCGCGAGCAGTCGCACTCCACCGAGCCGCACCCGGAACAGCCCGCGGAACCGCTGAGTGAACTCGAACGCCTCGCCCTGCTGGCCGAGACCACGACCCGGCTGACCTCCACCCTCAACGTCGACGAGGCACTGCGCCGACTGGTGACCCTGGTCCTGCCCCGACTCGCGGACTGGGCCGTCATCGACCTGATCACCGAACACGACGAAGTGTGGCGAACCGCCGTGGTCCACGCGGAAGGAGGCCGCCTCGTACCCCACGAAGAACTGCAGGGACCGATGCCGCCCGTGCCCGAGCAATCACCGATGCCTCTGTCCCGGGCCCTGCGCGGGGTCGCCTCCGCTCTGGCTGAGCCGGACACCTACAGGCGCACCCCTGATTCCGGCATCGCCGTGGAGCAGCGTCGCCTGTTCGACGCCACCGGCATCCGTTCCGCCGCGATCGTTCCCCTCCGCGGCACCCGAGAGGTACTGGGAGCTCTCACCCTCGGCCGGTCGGAGAGGCCGGGAAACTTCACCGTCGCCGACCTGCCCCTGATCGAGGACATCGCCCGCCGCGCCAGCCTGGCGCTGGACAACGCACGCCTCTACCAGCGCCAGCGCGCGGTCGCCGAGACCATGCAGAGTCATCTGCTGCCACAGATGCCCCGCGTGCCCGGGCTGGAGCTGGCCGTGCGCTATCTGCCCGCTCCCGACGCCTCACAGGTCGGCGGGGACTGGTACGACGCCTTCAGCCTGGCCGACGGCGCGACCGCGTTGGCCATCGGAGACGTGGTCGGCCACGACCTGGAGGCCACGGCCGGTATGGCCCAGCTGCGGAACATGCTTCGAGCGTACGCATGGTCCCAGCAGTCACCCCCCAGCCGCATCGTGGAGCGCCTCGACGAGGCGATCATGCCGATCACCGACGTCACGATGGCCACTCTCGTCTGCGGCCGAGTCACTCAGACGGACAACGGGAGCTGGCAACTGACCTGGACCAACGCGGGACACCCCCCGCCCCTGCTCGTCACCCGCGACGGCTTGACCGAATACCTCACCGACGGACACAGTCTCCTGCTCGGCACCGGAGCCAGCACACGCCGTCCCGACGCCACGGTTCGACTGCCGCCCGGCTGCACGCTCCTGCTGTACACCGACGGCCTCATCGAGGCACCCGGCCGCACTCTCGACGACGGCCTGAACCGGCTGCAGCAGCACGCCGCGGCCCTCGCCCATCGGCCTCTGCCGTCCTTCACCGACCAACTCCTGCACCGTGTCCAGCCGCCCGGACTGGACGACGTCGCCCTCCTCACGCTGCGCACCCCGAAAGAACCCCTGCCGCGAAACGCCTCCGGGTGACACGTCGGTGCGGAGCGGGTCGAGGACGAGCGGTCGCTTGATGTACTGCGCCCGCCCGCCGTCGCGGTGGAGAGCGGAGCCCAGGCGCGTGCCACCTGATTCCCCGTCCGTGAGCCCAGGTCGCGTCGCACCAGGTGCAGGCAAAGGTCGATGCCGGCGGCGACATCGGCCGAGGTCAGGGCCATGGCGCAACGAGGTGAGGAGAGCTGGGACCTGTCGTCGACGCTTCTCGGCCGGACTCTGTTTGCCGTTGGCTGCCGTTGGCTGCCGTTGGCTGCCGGTGTTGACGTCGCATCTCACGATCGAGCTGCCCGCCCGGCACGCCCTGCGGACGCCGGCGGCGGACGGGCTGCGGGCGGCGTGAGCGCCGCTGGGTGGTCAGTCCGCGCGGCAGAACGCGTCCTTCGCGGGCATCTCTCCCTCGACGAGGTAGCGCGTGGTGATGTTCAAGGCGCAGGAGTTGTCGCCCAGGACGTAGACGCCGTGCCCGCTGTCGTCGACGCTGACCAGCCGGGCCCGGTCACCGAACTTCTCGCGCAGCATCTTCCCGCCCCGGTGCGGGGTCGACGCGTCTCTCCGGTTCTGCAGGAGCAGCACGTTGCGCGGGCCATTGGCGTCGACTTCCACCGGCGGTTCGGCGGGGGCGTACGGCCAGAAGGCGCACGGTGTGATGTTGGCGGTGGCTGCGCCGTACAGCGGGTACCGTTCGCGGTCCTCGGCGACGCCCCGCCGGTAGGTGCCGACGTCCTCGGGCCATTCGACGTCGTTGCAGGTGACGGAGAGGAACACGGTCAGGGCGTTGTCGGCCGGCGACAGGGTCCCGTCCGCCGTTCGCTCCTGGGCGGCGGCCAGACCGCGGGCCGCCGCCTCGTCGCCTTCCAGCAGCGCCTGCCAGGTCTGTGCCAGCTTGGAGTACTGCGTCTGCTTGAACAGGTGGCTGAACGTCAGGAGCCGGAAGAGGCTGCCGTCGATCCCCGCGACCGGCGCCTTGTCGAGTGTGGCGGCGATGCTGAGGTAGGACGCGCGGACCTGTCGGGCTGTGCGGCCCAGGCCGTAACTGTCGTGTCGGCGGGCGGCCCACTTCGCGAAGTCCGGCAGGGCCTGTTCCATGCCGAGGGCGTAGCGGCGCATCCCGTCCCGGTCGAGGTGGGTGTCGCCGATGTTGCTGTCGAGCACGATCCGGTCGGTGCGCTCGGGGAACATCGACGCGTAGGCGGCGCCGAGTGCCGTGCCGTAGGAGTAGCCCAGGTAGCTGGTCTTCTCCTCGCCGAGCGCCGCCCGGATCCGGTCGAGGTCGCGTGCGGTGTTCACGGTGGTGAGGTGGCGCAGCAGGCCGTCACTGTCGTTGTCCGCGCACTGCTCGGCCACCTGCTCGGCGACCTTGGCCTGCGCGGTGACCGCGGCGTCGTCGACCGCGTAGGGCGGGATATTGGCGTAGTAGGGGCTGTCCTGCGTGAAGCCGCAGCTGACCGGTGTGGAATGACCGATCCCGCGAGTGTCCATGCCGATCAGGTCGTAGCGGTCGGTGACGCTGCTGGGCAGGCCCTGGGCAACCAGCAGCGCGGACAGCGCCAGCCCGGATCCGCCGGGACCGCCCGGGTTGAGCATGAGGACACCGCGCCTCTTGTCCGGGTCGGCGGCGGCCAGCCGGGACACGGTGAGGCCGATCTGCTCGCCCTCCGGGTCGGCGTAGTCCAGCGGCACCGGCACGGTGGCGCACTGCAGTTCGGTCGGAGCGGCTTCGGTCGCGACGTCGTCGGGACACCGGCCCCACTCCATCCGCGGCGTCTTCGGCTCCTCGGCGGCGGCGGGCACCGAAGCCAGCGAGCCGCCCAGGCCGAGGACCGCCAAGAGGGCCAGGCTCTGGCCGGCACTGCCTCGTCGTTTCATGTCCAGTCTCCGAATACCGGTTGGCGGCCGTGGTCACCACCACCCCACTCCCTGCCCTCGGGGCATGGTCAACAACGGCCGATGCGGAACCGGCCGGTGGTTGACCGTGCCCTGGGGGCAGGGTTTTGAATGGACGTGGGGAACGATGCTGGAGAAAGGGCTCCTGGTGGCGTGGAGTACGCGTCAGCTGGCGGAACTCGCGGGCACGACGACCAAGACCATCCGGCACTACCACGAGATCGGCCTGCTGGAAGAACCGGAACGAGCGCCCAACGGCTACAAACGGTACGGCGCCGGCCATCTGGTCCGCCTGTTGCGCATCCGCAGACTGACCGACCTCGGTGTGGCCCTCGCGGACGTCCCCTCGGTCGAGAGCGGCGACGAAAGGGCACGGCAGATCCTCGGGGACCTGGACGCCGAACTCGCGGCGGACATCGAACGCCGGCAGCGGATGCGGCGGGAACTGGCGGCCATCATGGAGAACCGGGCTGCGCTCGACATGCCCCCGGACTTCAGGACGCTCGCCGATGACCTGCCCGAGACCCAGCGGTCCCTGCTGCTGGCCTACTCCAGCATCCTCACACCCATGGCGATGGCCGCCCTCCGGGAACAGCTCTCGGGACCTCGCGGGGACCTCGACGCGGAATTCGCAGCGCTCGACGAGGACGCTCCCGACGAAGTGCGGCAGCGGCTGGCGGAACGAATGGTGCCCGAGGTCCGCCAGCAGCAGAGGGACCACCCGGGTCTAGCCGACCTAGGGTCGTCCTCGCACCGAGACACAGCAGTCGCGGAGTCGGTCGTCGGGCACGCGCTGGTCGAGTTCTACAACCGCGCCCACCTCGACGTGCTGCAACGCGTCCACGCCATCCTCTTCGGGGACGACGCCGCCCCAGAGGGCGAAGGCAACGACACGCGAGGGTAAGGGCAGCCCCGCGGACCGGGTACGCCGGACCTGCGCCGTCCGCGCATGCCGCACCGTGCAGCGCCCACGCCCACGCCCACGGCACTGCCGTCGTGGACCACCGGTCCCACCCGGCGCCCAGCCTGCTGCGCGTCCCGTGGGAGGCCGACTCCGGCTCGCCAACCACACGGCGCACGGCTCGTCGTACCGAGCCGCGCCAGGGTCGTCACCGCGTACTCCGGTCACGCGGCACCGCTGCCCGGAGTCGGCGCTGCGCGGCGACGTACGCAAGGCGGTTCTTCCCCGTCACCGACCACGACCTCGCCCCCGTCCTGGACGGTGGTGGCCGCGTCCTGCTCTCCACGCAGACCCGTCCGTACCTCGACCGTCCCTACGCGCCGGAGGTCACGACGCCCGACCAGGCCGAAGCCACCGCCGGCCTGGGCTTCGCCCCTACCGGCCCCGAGACGTACGGCACACCGCCGCCGGGGACCCCACCACGGTCGGCTCTGGCGCGACCGCGGCCTTCGCCACCTGGCCTCCACGGAGACCCCCTGGACGTGTCAGCGAGCCAGTGAGGTCTTCTCATCGCACGATGTCGTGAGGTGGCTCGGCACAGGGGATCCCGAACGGCGATGAGTTTCGCGCTGTTGCGCGGTCCTACGGTCGAACCTTTCACCAGGGAGGACTCTGATGCGCAGCGTGACCTATTCGATGAGCGTTTCACTCGACGGCTACATCGTCGGGCCGGACGGCGGCTTCGACTGGTCGGCACCGGACGAGGAGGTCTTTCGCTTCTGGATCGACGAGATCCGAGAGGTCGGCGTCCACCTGCTGGGACGACGGCTGTACGAGACGATGCTGTACTGGGAGACCGCCGATCAGGATCCGTCGCTCGACGACTCGATGCTCGAGTGGGCCGCGCTGTGGAATCCGCTCCCGAAGGTGGTGTTCTCGACCACGCTGTCGGCGGTGCGGGGCAACGCACGCCTGGCCTCCGGCGGTCTGGCGGAGGAGATCGAGCGGTTGCGAGCCGAGCCGGGGGAGGGCGACATCGCGATCGGCGGCGCCACTCTCGCCGCCGAGGCGGCCGCGTCGGGCCTGATCGACGAGTACCGGGCCATGGTCTATCCGGTGCTGGTCGGCGGCGGCATTCCGTTCTTTCCCCGACGCGAGCGCCGGGTGGACCTCGAACTCGTAGAGACCCGCCCCTTCGGCTCGGGGGTCGTCTACCTCCGGCACCGCGTGGCCCGCTAGCAGCCGCAGGCGACGGACAAGGAAACCGAAACGAACCAAAGGTCTCCCCGAATTTGTCTCAACCGATTCGAGCGAATCAAGTGACCGGCAGGGGGAAGATCTGCCAGGACTTCAACCTTGCGACGCTTCGTTCGACCGATCGCGGCGGCCGCGAAACGGCGTGCGGTGGACCCGCACCGTGCCGGAGCCGCACCGCCCCCACCGGCCGGGTGGCTCGGGGCCTGTATCACTCCCCGCCCCGCTCCCGTGATCTACTGACACGCGCTGTGCCGGTACGAGCAGGACCGGACGCGGGCCACGGAGAACGAGGAGGATCGATGCGCATACTGGTCGTGGGAGCCGGAGCGACCGGGGGCCACTTCGGAGGCCTGCTGGCGGCCGCCGGACGGGACGTGACCTTTCTGGTCCGGCCGGCACGGGCGGCCAAACTGCGCACGCGGGGCCTCCGACTGACCGGACCGCACGGCGACGTCCACATCCCGGAACCCGGTCTCGTCACACCACAGGAACTGGCGCAGGACTCGCACGAGCCCTTCGGGTTGGTGCTGCTGTCCGTGAAGTCGTACGGGTTGCGGCAGGCGGTCACCGACGTCGCACCGGCAGTCGGACCGGACACCCTGGTGCTGCCCGTCCTCAACGGCATGGCCCACCTGGACGTCCTCGACACCGCGTTCGGCCCGGACGCCGTGCTTGGCGGCCTCTGCCTGATCGCCTCCACCCTGGACCCTGACGGCCGCATCGTGCAGCTGGAGGATTTCCACCGGATCACCTTCGGGCCGCGTACCGAACGTGCCGAGCAGCGGTCCGCCGCCGTGCAGGCAGCGCTGGACGGCGCCGGTTTCCACGTCCGGCGTTCTCCCGCCATCGTGCAGGAGATGTGGGAGAAGTGGTACCTGCTCGCCTCCCTCGCGGCCGCGACGACCCTGATGCGCGGCTCGGTCGGCGAGATCATGGCCGCTCCCGGAGGGCCCGGGTTCATCGAGGGAGTGCTCGCCGAAGTCGAGGCCGCCACAGCGGCGGCCGGGCACCCGGTCGGCACTGAGGCCAAGGAGCGCGCGCACAAGCGCCTCCGCGCCGTCGGCTCCACGCTGACAGCCTCGATGTTCCGCGACCTGTCCGCCGGACTCCCGGTGGAAGCCGAACACATCATCGGCGACATGGTGGACCGCGGGGCGCGTAACGGTGTGCCGATGCCGCTGCTGGCACTGGCCCGCACCCACCTGGCGGTCTACGAGGAGCGCCAGTCGAGCTGACCCTGTCAGGGTTCCATCGCTGGGCACGAGTTGGCCGCAGGTCGACGCAGCAACCGCGTACCGGCTGTCCCACAACGCGATCCGGCCGAGCCGGGTCAGACGCCGTCCTCGCCGAGCAGCAGGCGGGCATCGTCCGCGGCCTGCCGCTGCCGCTTGCGCTGACGATCGAGGACCGCGACAGTTCGTCGGCGGACGGTCTGCGGTGCCCGCTGCGGGCCCGCCGTCTCGTCGCCGGGTGTCGGGGCTTCGGCCGCTTCCAGGGAGGCGCCGGCTCCGCAAGTCCGCTCTGGGTACGCTGCGTGCGGCCGAACGCCCTCAGCGCCTGTCAGGGATCCGTAAGTGACGTGTAAAGTCGGCGCCGGTGTGCCGGGAAGTCTGGTCGGCGGTCAGGGGACAGTTGCCTTCGGCGATCGGGGTTGGTTTTCGTGGTGCTCGTCGCGGTCTTTGGTGCCGCTCTTCTCGTGGCGGTCCTCCTTTCCGGGCTCGCGGCCCGGACCGTGCTGTCCACCTCCTTCCTCTTCCTCGTCGGTGGTGCGCTCGTCAGTGACGGGTTCCTCGGGTTGATCCACATCACCCCGGACAGCGACATCGTGGCGGTCACCGCCGACTTGGCGCTGTTCGCGGTCCTGTTCACCGACGGCATGCACGTCTCCTTCCCGAAGTTGAAGGAGAACTGGAAGAACCCCGCCCGCGCGCTGGGACTGGGCATGCCGCTCGCGTTCGTCGGAATGGCGCTCATCACTCATTACCTTGTCGGCCTTGACTGGACGACGTCCTTCCTCGTCGGCGCCGTACTCGCCCCCACCGATCCGGTGTTCGCCTCCGCGATCGTGGGCCGCAAGGAAGTTCCCGCGAAGCTGCGGCAACTGCTGAACGTGGAGAGCGGCATCAACGACGGGCTGGCCCTCCCGGTGGTGCTGATCCTGATCGCCGCCGCCGGCCCCACGAGCGGCGATGCCGAGGCGTCGTTCGGGAAGATCGCCCTCGAGCTCGGGCTGGGGCTGGCCTTCGGTGCGGTCCTGCCGCTGCTGGTGAACGGCCTCGTACGGTTCCGACTGCTGGGCGCCGAGCCGAAGCTGCAGCCGCTGCTGCCGCTGGCCACCGGGATCATCCTGTATGCCGCCTGCCACCTCACGCATGCCAACCCCTACCTCGCCGCCTTCTCCGCGGGCGCCGTGCTCACCGCAGTGTCACCCGAGGCCAAGACGGCATTCGAGCCGCTGGGTGAGGCGCTGGCGGAACTGGCGAAGTTCGCGGCGCTGCTGGTGTTCGGCGCGCTGCTGACGCCGCAGCTCTTCGGTGACCTGTCCTTCGGTGGGTACGTGGCGGTGTTCTTGGCGATCGCGCTGATCCGGCCGGCGTCGATGCTGATCTCACTGATCGGCACGCGGTTCGACCGCCGGGAGAGGCTGGTGGCGGCCTGGTTCGGCCCGAAGGGCTTTGCCTCGGTGGTGTACGGATTGCTGGTGCTGCAGGCCGGTATCCCGCAGGGCGAACAGGCGTACACGCTCATCGCCGTATGTATCGCCTTCTCGATCATCGCTCACAGCAGCACTGACGTGCCGATCGCGAGAGTCTTCGACGTGGAGGACCTGGCCGGTATCCCCGAGCCGCGGAGTGCGGAACCGTCGGGGGAGACGGATCAGACGGAGGCCTATGACCGTCGTGCGTGACTCGGACCGCCGCGAGCGTCGCACCGTGGGCCGCGCTGAACTTCGCGATGACCCTGCTGGAGCCCAAGCTGGCCGCGTCGGCCCCGCCGGGTACGGGATCCGGCTGGTGAGCAGGGACAGCCGCTCGTGCGCGGAAGGCGCCCGGCAGGCGGTGGAGGAACTCGTCCGGGACGAGAGCGCGGCGATCATCCTGACACTGGCCGGTACGGAGGTCTTGCCGGCAGTCGCGGACGCCTGCGAAGCGGCCGGTGTGCCGCGCCTGTCGAGCACCTTCCCCCGGCAGGTCTACTACTACGGGCGCGGGGCGGACGACCAACGGCCCTTCGACTGGACGTACCACTTCTGCTGGGGACTGGACGAACCGCGTCCGTGGATGGGCGGAGAGGGTGCGTGGAGCCGACGGGAGCGGTACGTGAGTGAGGTCGTGGCGGGACGGGTCCGGTTGCCCTGGCAGCCGGGTTACGCGTGGCGGGCGGGCGGCACGGTGCGGTGCGCCGAGCCCCCGCCGGGTGTGCGGCGCTTGCGTGATCTCTGCGCCCTTGGGTGGGAGCCGCTGACGTGGCCGATGACGGCGTCTTGGCGGCGGCCACCTGCACCACCGCCGGGTTGCTCACCCAGGCCGGGGCACCACACGGGCCGTGGCCGACGGGGCGCGCGCTCATCGCCCTCACCTCGTCGGTGATCCCCGCATCCCGTACCCCCGCACCCCCGCCCGCATCGCCGCCTCCCGCATCCCGCCTCATGCCCGAGAACGAGTCTCCGGGTCCGGCGGACCGTCTTGCCCCGTCGTCGTGGGAAAGGGCTGCTCGGTCCAGATGGTCTTGCCGAAGCGGGAGTAGCGGGTCCCCCACCTCTGTACGAGCTGCGCGACGATGAACAGGCCGCGTCCGCCCTCGTCCTCCTCGCCGCTGTGGCGCAGGTGCGGCGACGTGTGACCCGTGTCGGCGACCTCGCACAGGAGCGTGCGGTCACGGATGAGGCGTACCTGGATCGGCCCCTCGGCGTATCTGACGGCATTGGTCACCAACTCGCTGACGACGAGCTCGGTAGTGAAGGACAGCTCTCCGAGGTCCCAGTCGCGCAGCTGCCGGGTGGTCAGGTCCCGGACGCGGCCGGCGGTGACGGGTTCGGCGGGCAAGTCCCATTCGACGACCTGCGAAGTGTCGAGTTCGCGGGTACGGACGAGCAGCAGCGCGGTGTCGTCCGTCGTCGAACCGCCCGGCAGGAGTTCCGCCAGGGTGCGGTCGCACAGTTCTTCGAGCGATGCGTGCCGGTCGCTGAGTACTCGTCCCAGGGTGTCGAGTCCGTGATCGATGTCACGGTCGCGGGCCTCGACCAGACCGTCGGTGAAGAGGGCCAGCAGGCTGCCCACCGGCAGCTCGATCTCCATGGACTCGAAAGGCAGGCCGCCGAGTCCCAGGGGCGGGCCGGCCGGCAGATCAGCGAAGGACACCCGGCCGTCCGGATCGACGATCGCCGGGGGCAGGTGCCCGGCCCTGGCCATGACGCAGCGCCGCGACACCGGGTCGTAGACCGCGTAGAGACAGGTCGCTCCCGTGGTCACATCGGCGTGGGCACCGTCCGGCGTGCCCATCTCGCCCCACTGTTCCTCCGCCGACTGCGCCACCAGATCGTCCAGCCGCGACAGAAGTTCGACGGGGTCCATGTCCATTTGGGCGAACGCGCGGACGGTCGTACGCAGTCGCCCCATGGTGGCGGCTGCCTGCAGACCGTGGCCGACCACGTCGCCGACCACGAGCCCGACCCGCGTTCCGGACAGGGGGATGACGTCGAACCAGTCGCCACCGACCCCCGTCACGTCGTCCGTGGGCAGGTAGCGGTAGGCAAGGTCGACCGCCGACCCCTCGGGCAGCTGCTGTGGCAGCAACTGGCGCTGCAGGGCCAGGGCGGCGGTGCGCTCACGTGTGAACCGGCGGGCGTTGTCGATGGACACAGCCGCACGGGCCACCAGTTCGTCGGCCAGTGCCACTTCGCCGCTGTCGAAGTTGGCGGAAGCGGCGCCGCGGACGAAGGTGACGAGTCCCAGCATGCCGCTCCCCACCCGGAGCGGCACGACCAGGGTGGTGTCGTCGAGCACGAGTCCGCTCGAGGAGAGGCTGCGGTCCTGCGGAGAACCGGGCGGGTATTCCACGGGCGGGTGGTCCGCGACGGACGAGTGCGAAGCCCGCTGTCCCGGTTTCTCGGCGTCGGCCCCCTCGCTCGAGCAGCGGGCGACCCGGACCAGAGGCATGGCCGCCGAACTACTGGTGGCCGGCACCTCGCCTTCCAATACCACCCGCGCGAGGTCGACCGTGACCGTGGTGGCGAGGGCCGGCACCCCGATCTCGGTGATCTTCTCGGCCGTGACCATCACATCGAGGGTGGTACCGATCCTGCGGCCGGCCTCGACCAGCAGGGCCAGCCGCTGCTGCGCCCTGTAACGTTCGGAGATGTCGAACGCGTCCTCGCACACTCCGAAAACGTGGCCGTCGGCGTCCTGGAGCCGGTAATAGGCGCAGGACCAGAGGTGATCCGTCTCCGGATCGCTGGGCGGCCGACCCAGGAAATGCAGGTCCAGAAAGGGTTCCCCGGTATCCAGCACGTGACGCATGACGCCGTCGAGCGTGGGCGGATGCCCCTTGGTCACGAACCTTCCCTCGCTGTACATCTGGTCGGGGTGAAGGCCGCGGAACTCGGCGAACGGCTGTCCGATCTCTCGTTCATAGGCCGTGTTGCACCAGGTCAGGCGCAGCTCAGTGTCGTAGATGGCCAGGCCGACAGGTGACTGGGTCGCCAGTCCGTTCAACAGTGCCAGCCGGGAGTCCCACAGCCGAAGATGCTGCAGTTCCGTCGCGACGATGACGTGCCCCGCCGTGCCGGCGCCCGGTAGGGGGCACACCGCCGTGGCGACGACCACCTCGAACCCGTCCCGGTGCCGCGCGGCACGGATCTCGTTTCCTCGGACGGGGTGGGCGTGAGGGGAAGGCGGAGACGTCGGGCCGGATGGCAGGAGCGTGGTGAGGGGCCGGCCGACGATCTCCTGAGGCTGGTAACCGAGCAGCCGCTCCGCCGCGGGGTTCCAGCCGATGACCGTGCCTCGGGCGTCGACGACCACCGTGGCTGCCCTGGTGACGTCGAGAGGGCCACGGAAGTCCGCACTTCGGTCCGTGTTCCATGCAGTCATGGCGCCACACCAGCCCCGTTCATCCCCTACAGAATCCGCCGTCCCCTGGGAAGGCACAACCGCAGTGCCCCCGCCCCACGGCATCCGGCGTCGCAACCGGCGCAAACGGCTCACCGCGGCCCGTGCGACAGCGCGGCGACGCGGGATCGGCTTCCGTGCCCGGGCCGGTCGGACAGGGGCGAGGTTTGAGGCGGCTCGTCGCCGCCGCCCGATGGGCCCCGTTGCCGGCGGTTACCGTAAGTGACGGGCGCCGCCCTCTGTCGCGGTGACGTCTTGCGGTCCGAACCCGGACTCGACCGAGCTTGCCGGTCACCTGGTCGGCAGGATGGAAGGGGCGCAGGATGGAAGGGGGCGGAGGAAGAGAGGAGTGGTTCGCGATGACCGCAACGACGCGCGGTGAGACCCCGGTAGTGATCGAAGGCGGCGGTGTGGAGCTGCGCATGAGGGACGTCGGCGGAAACATGACCGCGGCCTTCGCCCACCTCCCCAAGGGCGCCGACATGGGGCCGGTCTGCAAAGGGCTCCCCGACGACCTGTGCCAGTGCCCGCACTGGGGATATCTACTCAAGGGCAGCCTGAGGATGCGGACGCGGCACGGAGATGAGATTTACCAGGAGGGGCAGGCTTTCTACTGGCCCCCCGGCCACGCACCTGAGGCGCTGGAGGACTGCGAGTATGTGGATTTCTCGCCGACAAAGGAGTTTCACGACGTCGTCGAGCACATCAAGGTCCAGATGAGCTGAGCCCGGCCGAGGCGGATGAGCCCGCCGATGGCGTGCTCCATGCCGGTGCCGGATACCCGAGCGAGTGGAGCAGGTAAGAAGGCCGCCTGGCATCGTTCACGTTGGCGACGGCGGTCGAGTGCGTTTCGGCGGCAGTTGGTGATCTCACTGTCGAAAGATGTTGCTGCCTCATGTGGTGGACACGCTGACCACCGCCACCCGCTCTGCGCGCGGGTCGTCGGCGGCCCCGACCGAGCAGACGGAATGATCCGTGACGGGCTTCCGCCTGTACCTCGACGGGAGAGTCGTACACCTGGATTTCCGGGTCCCTGGCCGCAGCCGGGCCCGGCTCGCGGAGCTGTTCGCCCCTGTCCCTGACCCTGTCCCTGTCCCTGCCCCTGACCCTGACCGAACTTCGGCCTACTCTGTCATGGCCCGTGGCTTCAGGCGCTCGTTGCCCGTGAGCCGACCGGCTTTCCCGTCACACCGTGCGTGTGTGGCGATGAGGGGGACAAGAGGAAAGCGAGTGCCATCAGCGCGGCGGCAGCCAAGGGAACGTAGACCACGCCGAGTGTCCCCACGACCGCCCCGCCCGCAGCGGCGGCGACGCCCGTGCCGAGGTAGAGCGCGGAGATGTTCAGCGACAGCGCCGTCATCCCGGCAGAAGGACCGGCGGCAGTCAAGATGCTGCCCTGCACCGGTGGGGTAAGGGCCCAGGCGAAGAAGGCCCAACAGGCAATCACCGCAGCCAGCACGTATCGATCGCCGATGCCGCTCAAGACCAGCCCGGCGGCCAGCGCGAGCGAGAGGGCGTGGCCCGCGAGGACTCGACGCAGGCTTCGCTGCGAGCCCCAGGCATCTGCTGCTCGCCCCGACGACAGGGCTCCGGCGAGGCCGGCGGCACCGACGAGGAACAGCACGAACGACAGCAGGCCGTAGGAGCCGCCGGCGACCTCGGACGTGTACGGCCCGAGGTAGGTGTAGAACATCAGGCCGCCGCTCGCCGCCAGGAACGTCACGGCCACCAGGCGGAGTACAGCACGATTGCGAAGTGGCGCCAGGCGTTCCCGCAGCGGAGCCACCGCGCCACCGGGCACGGGCGGCGCGGTGGCCAGCAGGCCTCCAGCCGCGACTGCCCCGACCGCGGCGATCGTCCAGAACGTCGCGCGCCACCCGAAGGCCCCGCCCAGCCACGAACCCAACGGCACTCCACTGAACAGCGCGGCGGTCATCCCGGCCGTCACGACCCCCAGGTACCGGCCCTGCGCCCCATCTGGGGCGCCGGCCGCTGCCGTGGCGAACGCCGCCGAGGCCACCGCCGCCGCACACAAGGCAGCCGCGACACGCGCACCCATCAGGAACCAGTAGCCGGGGGCGAGTGCTGCCGCCGCGTTGGCCAGGACGAACAGCAAGAGACCGACGACCAGCACCGTCCGCTTCGCGAAGCGTTCGCAGACCAAGGACAACGTGGGTGCGCCGACGGCATAGACCACGGCGAACACGGTCACCAGTTGCCCGGCGGCGGCAACGCTCACCTCCAGGTCGTCGGCGACGGCGGGCAGCACGCCGGCGATGACGAATTCGTCGGTGGCCGTGGCAAGCAGGGTCAGGAACAGGATGCACAACCAGCCCGGCAGAGCAGCTCTTTTCATCGGTCTCCTACCTCCGTGGAACGCGGTACGTCCGTCGCACGCTAGGTAGTGACACCGGTGTCAAGGTCAAGCGCTGGAGCGCAGCAGCCGCGCGAAGCCTTCCGTGTCGGCCGCTTCGGCCCGCAGGCGGGCGATGCGCTCCACGAGTTCGGTCCGGTGCCGCTGGAGTTCTGCTGCCTTGGCCTCCACGATGGCCAGGCGCTGCTCGTACATGGTGAGGACTTCGTCGGGGCCGCTGTTGCAGGCCAGGAATTCCTCGGTCTTCATGTCCAGGCAGGGCGCCACCACGCGGATGTCCTCCGCCGTGAGCCCGGCTCCGAGCAGTTCCCGAACGTTCAGGACCCGATTGACCGCTCGCGTGTCGTACTCCCGCCAGCCCTTGCTCGTCCGTGCCGCTTCCAGCAGGCCTTGCTGCTCGTAATAGCGAATCGAGCGGCGGCTTGCGCCAGTGCGCTCGGACAGCTCCCCGATCTGCATGATCCCTCCTCGTAACGTCAGGCCCACGGTACGTGGGCCCCGCAACTCGGAGGGTGGCCGTTCGCAGGCGTTCGGCCGCCATGGCCAGGCTGTGCCGCAGGTCAGTCGCGGGTCTCGGAGTACCGGCCGCCGTCCCCTGGCCCGGACGCGGGTGCGGGGGACGGCGGCGACCGTCAGGTCAGGCGGGGGTGAACTGCTTCCAGGCCTGGGCGCCGGTGCCGTTGCACTCGTGGATCTGGACCCGGACCCCGTTGGCGAAGTCCGCGTAGGGCACGTCCAGGCACTTGCCGGACTGGGGGTTGGTGAAGGCGACCGGGGTGGGCTGGTCGTAGCGCCACTGCTGGGCGCCGGTGCCGTTGCACGTGTAGATCTGCACCTTGGTGCCGTTGGCGGTCCCCCCGTCGGCCACGTCCAAGCACTTGCCGGAGTTCGGGTTCACCAAGGTGCCCTCGGGCGTGGTCTCCCAGATCTGGCCCAGGGAGCCGTTGCAGTCCCACAACTGCACCGGCGTGGCGTTCTCCTTGGCGGCGCCGCTCACGTCCAAGCAGTGTGCGCCGCCATCGGGGCTGTAGGTGAATCGGGTGGGCGTGGCCGCCGGGCCGGTCACGGTGAACGTGCACCATGCGGACCAGGCGGACGGGCCGTCGGGGCCCTCGGCGCGGATCCGCCACTGGTAGTCACCCGGGGTGAAGGTGCTGGTGGGGAGCTGGACGTCCCATCCGTGGCCGAGCGGCCCCGTACTGACCGGGATTGTCCGGAACGGCTGTTCGCCCAGGCGCGCGAGTTCCAGCGTCCCGCCCAGGTCGGGCTGGGGGTCCAGGCCCTTGACCGAGGCGGCGAACAGTGGTCCGAACGTGTTCGCCGTGCTGAACGTCGGCTGCGGCTGACGGCCACAGAGCTGGAAGCCCGCGTAGGGGCCGTCGGAGATCCGCAACGTCTCGGGCACATCGGTCGTCGTGGCCGCCGACGCGGCTGCCGGAACGCCAAGGAAGGCGGCCAGGCCCAGAGCCGCGGTGACCGCGGAACGTATCCCTCTCAAGTTCACTCCATCGAAGATCAAATATTCGGCCGTCGAGAAGTGCACACCATGGACACCCGTGTGTCAGTTGTGGCGGCGCCCGCGTAAGAGTTCCGTCATCTCTTCGGATCAGCCGCGCAGCGCCGAGGTGAACAGGCACGACACGCGCGACGCGTCCTGATCGCCCCGCAGCCCGGTGAACGTCTCCGTCCGTGCCCGCTCGGCCCTCAACACCCCGGCCATACGCCAAAGGTGCCGCTCAGGTCACCGGAAGCCGTCCGACAACGGTGAGGGTGAAGACCCGGATATCGCGTCGGCTGTGGTGGGCGTAGTCGTCGAAGCAGGGCATCCAGGCGATGATGCGGTCTCGGACCGCTTGCTGTTCTTGGGGAGTCAGCAGACGCGCCCGTACCGACAGAGAAGTGCCTCGCCAGTCGATCGTGGCGTGCGGTTCACGCAGTAGGTGATGGGACCAGGAGGGGTGCCGGGGCCGACCGAAGTTGGTCGCCATGACGATGAAGGTGTCGGCGGCGGTCCGGCCGGCCAGGAGCGGCGTGGCGCAGGCAGTGCCGTCACGGCGGGTGGTGTGGAGGACGAGGACGGGAGCCAGCAGTCGGCTGGGCATCCAGCAGCCCGTGGTCCACCGGTGGAATCGCCGGTCCAGGCGGGGCAGCAGATGTGGGCCCCAGCGGCGCAGGATCCGGCTGTTACCGACCTTGCGCAGGAACCGCTGCCGGCCTCTGGCGAACCGCTCTGCGATCGGCCACGGTGCCGTCACGAGTGTGCCCCCCTCTGATCGGGCCACCTCGGTGAAGCCGGGAACGGGTGACCGGTCAGTCGTTGGGACAGACGCCACAACTGCTCGGCGGCACGGTCGTCATGGGCACGCTGCGCGGCCCGTACACGTACCGGAGTGCCGGACCATTCCCAGCGACCGCCTGGACCGAAGAAGTCTCCGCCGACGGCATGGGGGTCGGTTGCGGCTCTCAGGAGTGGCCAGGCCGCCTGGGACGGAGAGTGCCATTGTCTTTGCCACCACTCCAGCAGCCGGGCCTCAAGGTGACGGCCGTCGGTGTGCAGAGCGCGGGAGCCCAAGGTGGTGTCGGCCAGGCCAGGATGGGCGGCAACCGCCCGTAGCGGCAGCTCACAGGCTTGCGCCCACGCCGCGAGCCCGTGAGTGAACAGCAGGTTCGCCGCTTTGGAGTCGAAATAGGCCCGCCAGCGGTGGTAGCGCCGGGGCCGGTGCGGACGGTCGACCCTGCACCGGCCCAGCCAGTGCAGGACGGAAGACACGTTCACCACGCGGGGCTGCGACGCGCCCAGCAGAGCGGGCAGCAGGTGGCCGGTCAGAGCGAAGTGACCGAGGTGGTTCACGGCGAAGTGCATCTCGAACCCGGCCGGGGAACGGGTGTACGGCAATGCGGCCACGCCGGCGTTGTTGACCAGCAGGTCCAGCCGCCCTCCCACGAGGTGCGTGATCTGTTCGGCGGCCTCGCGTACCTGATCGAGCCGAGCCAGGTCACACATGACGCTGTTCACCCGTGCCGCGGTGACGCGCCGGCGTAAAGCGTCAGCGGACGCGCGGCCTTGGGAGGAGGACGGGCACAGGATGATTACGTGCGCTCTGTGCCGGGCCAGGTGTTCGGCCGCTGCCGCGCCGATGCCGCAGGAGGAGCCCGTCACCACTGCCGCCTGTCCGGAGAGATCGCCGGCCTCCGCGGGTGTCCACGAGCCTTGCCGGCTCCGCCAGCGCCGCCACGGGCCAGGAATACCGGCACCATCGCCTCCGGTCAGGCGGGTGCGCCTCTCTTCGCCGTTCTCCACACGTGGTGTAACGACCGGCTGCCCGGGCAAGGAACGGCTCCCGCCCACCGGGCACGGCACCGCCCGCGTACCGCAGGTCCTGCCTCTGTACGGGTGCGGGCCGGGCGACCGGACAACCGTGCCGCCGGCCGCACCTGCCTGGCGTCTGCCGTCCGAGAGCGCGATGGCGATGGCGGCTGGAGAGCGGTGACGCCGACACGCCTGTGACGCCGCCCGGCGAGGGGAGATGCAGTGGAACGCGGAGGCAGGGGCAGGCGCAGGAGGTGGCGGCCCGCACGGTCAACCGGTGCCGTTCCGCTTGGCCCTTGAGCCGGTTCCCAGGTGCAGGGTGGCCGGGGACGACGTGGTGATGGACTGGCCGTAATGACGGGTGCGTACGCAGAAGATGAGCAGGGCGAAGAGGCTGGTCGCCGCGAACCAGGGAAGGGCCCGGACCGCGCAGGAGACGGCGCCTGCGTGCGTGAACGAGGCGGCCAGGGCTGCCTGTGCGGGCCCGTACAGCGGCAAGGCGCTCAGCCACGCCTGGTCCCCGGCAGGGTTGGAGACCGGGCTTTGCATCCCGACATCGATCAGCGTGGCCATCACCACGACGAAGAACCCCTCCAGCTCGCCCCGTAGCAGGTATCCGGCCATGACGCCCAGTCCTCCGTAGGCGAGGATCGCGGCCGCTACGGCGGTGGCGACCGCCCCGGGCTGGGTCAGCGGCCAGGACAGCCACAGCAGCCCGGTGGTGTAACAGGCGAGCAGGACCGTGACGAGGAGCAGGGCGACGATCCTGGCGGCCAGCAACTGCAGCCGGGGATAGCCGGCCAGGACCAGGCGCATGTCGATGTCCCGGGCGCTGAACGTGGCCATGAACATCATGAAACCGGCGATCACCGTCACGGCGTGCAGAGCACTGGAGACCTGGATGGTGCGGTTCATCGACGCGGTGACCTCGACGCCCAGTGCGCTGCTGAACGTGATGTCGTCGTCCAGGGCCGTCGCGCGGACCAGGTAGATCCATGTCGGGATGAAGAAGGCAATCATGATCATCGCGAGGCGGTTGCGCAGGTGACCGGTCAGCGTGAATCCGAGAGCCACCGTGAAGGCGGTCCACTGATGTCTCATCGTGGTGCTCCCGCCCGGTACAGGCGGCCGTCGCGCAGATGGTGGACGGAGTCGAAGTGATGCTGGTCGTGCAGCAGGTGTGACACCACCACCACCGAACGCCCGCGGCTGCGCAGCCGGTCTGCCAGCTGCCAGAAGCGCTGGTGCGTGTCCCAGTCGAACCCCTGGTAGGGCTCATCGAGCACCAGCAGCGGCGGGTCGTGCATCAGCGCCAAGGTCAGATTGAGTTTCTGCCGGGTACCGCCACTGAGCTCGCCCGCCCGAGTACCCCGCTCCGCGGTGAAACCGAGAAGGTCCACCAGTTCCCAGGCCGCGTCCAACCGCGGCAGCCGGTAGGCAACCTGGAACAACCGCAGATGCTGGGCAACCGTGAGCGTGTCGTTGACCACCGCCTGCTGCGGGCAGTACCCCAGCGCGCTGAAACGCCGCACGGTGCCCCGGTCCGGCACGAGCTGCCCCACCGCGATACGCATCAGCGTGCTCTTGCCCGAACCGTTCTCTCCCACCACGCCGGCGAGTACGCCGGCCGACACAGCGAGATCAGCACCGCGCAGCACCGCCCGTCTGCCGTACGCCTTGTGTACGGCCGCCATGTGCAGCCGCATGTCTGGTGCCATCTCGCTCTGTCTCTCGCCGCCGGTGCACGAACAACGTCTCCTCGGGTCAACGAGAGAGGAAGGCACACGGAAACGTACAGTTCGCCAGGCAGACGTTCGGCCCCTTCACGACGTGCACTTCGGCGTGGCCGTCTCGTTCACCTGTCATGGCGATGATCACCACGGGTACCTGCCAGACGAACCTGGCGCGGCAGCTGAGCCTGTACTTCGCTCCTCCCGTCCTGCCGGTGGTTGCCGGTAGCGCGGTCGGCTGGGGTACCACCTGGCCCTACTTCGACGGTCTTCTGTGGGGGCTGTGCGGCGGTGGTTCCTGGGCGCTGCTGTGTGCGGCCGTGGCGTTCGCAGGTGCCCGCCTGGGGTGGTGGCCGACCCACGTCCCTTCCGAGCGCAGACCCCGTCTGATGCTGCTGGGCGCGAGCGCCGTCGCCGCAGCAGCCGTATGGATGGTCTGTGGACGCCTGGGAGCCCCGCCCCCGTTGCTGGCGGTGGGCGGCACCGCCCCGCTGTTGGCCGGGCTCCTCCTCGCGTCCACCTGGGCCACCAACGTCTCCCTCCACACCAGTGCGGCAGCCGCCAGCGTCACTCTCCTCACCCTGGAACTCGGGACGGTGTGGGCTCTGCTCTATCCGCTCGTCGCGGCGATTGGCTGGTCCCGCCTGCACCTGCGGGCCCACACGCCCACCCAAGTCCTCACGGGCACCGCACTGGGCACGGTATGCGTCGTCCTGACCTGCTCCAGCCTCTGAGGGGCACAGCAGCCGGCGCTGTCCCGAGGACCGGGCTCCGCGCACAGCAGCCCGGGACGGCCCGGCTCACGACCGGCTGCGCACCGCCCTGAACGACGCCCATGCCATCCCCGTGCTGCCCCGCAGGCCCCGGCGCCGAGCCGTTGATGTCGGGCCCGGCCGTAGTCGCGAGGCAGTGACGCGGTTCCCCTACTCGTAGTCGAGGAGATCCGGGAGCATGAAGGATGCTCCCGGATGACTGGCTCCTCACCCAAGACGTCGACGACTTTCTCACCCGAGCCGGGGACTTCCTGTGCTCGAGCCCAGCCCTGCACAACACGCCGCTGACGGACATCGAGAAATTGCGGATACGCGGGGCGGCCGAACACGACGCCGACGCCCCCGTCTTCGGCCGACTGGAGGCAGGAGGCGAGATCCACGCGATCTTCTATCTCACTCCGCGCGGCCGCCTGGGCCTCACCCCCCTCTCTGCCGGACGGACGGACACCCTCGCCGCTCATCTGGCCGGCCTCGGGCACTCACCGGCCAACGTCATTGCGGACCGCTACACCGCCGGCGCTTTCGCCGCGTCCTGGGAGCGGCACACGAGCGCAGCCTCCGAACTCTTCTGGCGGACGCATCTCTACCGTCTCGGTACGCTCACCCCACCGCAGACGCGCCCAGAGGGCCAGGGACGCCTCACGGGCGGGCAGGACCGTGAGCAAGTCGTGCGCTGGTGCCGCGAGTTCTGTGTCGACGTCGGGGAGCAGCGCTCCATCGTCTTGATCGACGCCGGCTCCTGGGACGAGTCGCGTTTCGGCGACAGGCACTTCACGTTCTGGGAGACCCCGGACGGCACCCCGGTCTCGATGGCGGCCACGACCTCGATCGTCGGCGGCATGGTCCGGGTGGACCCCGTCTACACCCCGGCCGCCCTTCGGGGCCGCGGCTACGCGGGCGCGGTGACCGTCGAGGCGAGCCGGGCAGCCCTGGCCGCGGGCGCGACGGACATCGTCCTGTTCACGGACCCGGACAACGCCACCAGCAATGCCCTCTACCAGCGCGTCGGGTACGTCCACGTCGCCGACTTCGCCGGGTACGAGTTCTCCTGAGGCTTCGAGTGGTGGGCGGGCGGCTACGAAGCCGTCCACCACACGCCCTCCATCCGACGCGGGGCGGTGCCACATGTCGCGGTACCGCTTGGCCGCAGCGAGCAGGGAGCGCGGCTCCGCCACCAGAGCGGCCAGGCTCTGGGCCCCGCCGGTTGCTGCCGACATGCGTAGGGCGAGCACCATGTGGGTGGCCGGCGCGTCGGCGAGCCGCGCGGCCCGCGCCGAACCGACCGGGTATCACAGGTCCGCAGCGGACCAGAGCGGTGGTAAGTGCCGCGCCGTGCGCGGGGTACACGGGTCGGCATGACATCGAGGACCGAGAACCACACACCCCTCGCGGTCGCGCCGCGGCTACGCCAACTGCATCGGATCCGGGCCTTCTACGCAGCAGGCAGCTGCCTGTGGACCGTGACGGCGGCCTGGACCTGGTGGGAATCCCCCGGAAGCAGGCAGATGTGGGCGTCCGTCCTTCTGCTGAGTGTCTTCAGCGGCCTGCTGCTCACGACCTCACTGTGGGTGCGCCGCCTGGAACACGCCGGTACGAATCGGCCCGTCCATCACGCCGCGCCCCGCACGGTGGGCAGGGCGCAGCACGCACGTCCCTGAGCCCGTACCGGTGCCGGCCGTCCACTTCGCCGAGAGGACGCGCATGACGCCCCGTTGTGGCTCTCGAAACCCGCTGCCTTGGGCTGGACCCGGAAACCGGTGGGGCCCATGGGTCTACGCAACGATGCTCTGCCTCAGCATCGGCATGCTGGTGTGGCGAGTGGTCGAGGGGGAGGCCCCGGGCCGCGTCGTCGGACCGCTCCTCCTGGTGGTGACCTGGTCCTGCCTGCTGACCGCCAACCTGACCGCACGGCGAAGGCGCAGTTCCTGACTGCGCCGCGCAGCCTCTGGATGCCCGTGTGACGGGCGACTGGCAGGCGGACCGCGCACCGGAGCCCACGCCCGCCGAGGGTTCGGTGCGCCCCTGCCGGGGGCCGGCGCCGCGGCCGAGCGAACGCCGGGTGACTCACGCGCGTGCGCCGTCTCTCCAGGGGCACGAGGAAGTGCACGGACAAGAGTCCGAGGCCCGGAGTGAGGAGAGACACGACATGGTCATCGCAGGCATCATCGTCCTCTGCGTCGTACTGGCGGTACTCGCCTTTCTGCTACCCCGGCTGTCACGGCGCCCCCAGAGCGGTGCGCAGCGCACCATGGGCGTCGGTTCCCGGGCCGGATCCAAGGCTCCGGGCCCGTTGGGACGATTGTTCAGCAAGCCTTTCCGGTCCAGTTCGCGAGCTCTGGGACGCAGTGGTTCCGCAGGACGCCGGGCCAGGGGCCGCTTGCCGTTCTGACCTCGGAGCACGAGTGTGCCGGTGAGGGTGGGCGGCCCGATGGGGAGGCGCCGGCCGACGCCCTGCCGAGACGACTTCCGGCTGCGCAGCGCGACTGCCAGCCGCTGCTGGCCGGTCGCCGAGCCGGTCAGGAGGCCCTGGCCAGAGCAAGGACGACGTTGTGTCCGCCGAAGCCGAAGGAGTGGCTGACGGCGATACGGACGTCCTGTCGGCGGGGCTCCTTGGTGACGCAGTCGATGTCGAACCCCGGAGCCGGGGCCGCCAGGTTCGCGACCGGCGGCACCGTGCCGTGCTGAAGGGTGAGCACGGTCAGCGCCGCCTCCACGGCGCCCGCCGCGCCCAGGCTGTGGCCGAGCACGCCCTTGGGCGCGGTGACACTGGGGCGGTGCGGCAGCACCCGGGCGATCAGGGCCGACTCGGCGGCGTCGTTGGCCGGTGTGGAGGTGCCGTGGGCGTTGACGTGGTCGACGTCGTGCGGAGCCAGACCCGCGTCCGCCAGGGCGGTGCGCAGGGCCGCCTCCGCGCCCCGGCCGTCAGGGGCGGGCGCGGTGGGGTGGTGGGCGTCCGAGGTGCTGCCGCAGCCCACCAGCAGGGCGCGGACACGGGCACCGCGGGCGGTCGCGTCCGCGGTCCGCTCCAGTACCAGGACGCCGGCGCCCTCCGCCAGGACGAAGCCGTCACGGTCGGCGGCGAAGGGCCGCGACGCGCCGGCGACCGCGTCGGTGCGCCGGGACAGCGCGCCGGCGCGCCAGAAGCCCGCGGCGGCCAGCGGGGTGACGGCGGCTTCGGTGGCTCCGGCCACCGCGATGTCGCACCGGCCGGCGGCGAGGAGGTCACGGGCGACGGCGACGGCGGTGGCGCCGGAGGCACAGGCGGTGGCCGGGGCGAGGCCGGGACCGCGGGCCCCGAGGTCGATGGAGACCTCCCCGGCCGCCATGTTCGGGATGATCTGGGGGATGGTGAGCGCGGAGACCATGTCGGCGCCCCGTTCCGCCAGCCGCCTGGCCTGTTCCTCGCGCACCGCGTCCGCTCCCAGCCCGCAGCCGATGACGACGGCGACCCGGCCGCCGTCCCACGTCCGGGCATCGACGCCCGCGTCGTGCACCGCCTCGCGGGCGGCGAGCACCGCCAGCACGGCGTTGTGCGACATGCGCCAGGCGGTGCGGCCGACGCGCCGGTCCAGGTCGTCGCGGCACAGCGGGACGCGGCAGGAGAAGTCCACGGGAAGGCCGGCCAGCGCCGGATCGTGCGCGGCCGCGGTGCCCGCGCCGCGGCGGACCGTGTCCCAGGTGGCGCCGGTGTTCTCCCCGGCGGGGGTGATCAGGCCGAGGCCGGTGACGGCGACGGGCGCGGTCACGAGGAGGCCACCGCTCCGGTGCCACCCGCGCGCAACGTGTCCAGGTGGTCGACGACCTGTGCGACGGTCGTGCTCCGGGAGGCGTACGCGCTGTCGACCTTCACCCCGAAGCGCTCGTGCACGATGAGCACCAGCTCCGTCAGGGCCAGCGAGTCCAGGTCCAGTTGCTCCAGCGTGAGGTCGGGCCGGATCTCGTCCTCGGGGACGCGGAAGGCGCTGCTCAGGATGGAGCGGATGGCGTCGTAGGTGTCCGGCACGGTGTCTCCTCGCTGTCGCTCGGGGTGGAGAGGGCGAGCTCCGCGATACCTTCGTCGAATCCGACCGGCGGTGCGAAGCCCAGGTCGCGGCGGGCCGCGGTGAGGTCGAAGTAGTGCGGATGCAGCAGCTCCGCGACCAGGAAGCGGCTCAGGGCGTGGGTACGGGTACTGCGTGCCGCGCGCAGGAGCGTGTCGCCGACCGCGGCCCCGGCGGTGGCGAGCCGGGGCGGTACGGCGCACCAGCGGGCGTCGACGCCGGCGGCCCGCAGGAAGTGCCGGGTGATCTCGCGCAGCGGACGCGGGTCGCCCTGGCCGATGAAGTAGGCGCGGCCGCCCGCCGTCTCCGCCGACTGCCGCAGACTGTCCAGGGCGAGCAGATGGGCGTGGGCGGCGGTTCGGACATGGGTGGTGTCGACGAGGTTGCCGCCGTCACCGGGCATCAGCAGGCGGCCGGCCCACACGGCGCGCGCGAGAGCGGGGGCGAAATGGGGGTCGCCGGGCCCCCAGACGATGTGCGGGCGCAGCGAGACGGTGGCCAGCTCCGGGCCGTGGGCCGCCAGCACCAGGGCCTCGGCGCGGGCCTTGGTGGCGGGGTAGGCGGCCAGGTGACGGGGAGCGATGGGAAGGCTCTCGGTGACCCCCTCCCGGCCGCCGGGCCGGAAGACGACGCTGGCGGTCGAGGTGTAGAGGAGCGTGCGCACGCCGTGGGCGCGGCACTGCTCGATCACATGGCGGGTGCCGACGACATTGGTGGCCCAGTAGGGCCGCGGAGGGCCGCTGACGCCGGCCAGGGCGGCGTTGTGGATGACGGCGTCGCACCCGGCGACGGCACGGGAGACCGCGGCGGCATCGGCGAGGTCGCCCAGGTGCTGGTGGACACCCAGCCGTCGCAGCGCGCTGCTGGGGCGGCGGTTGAGGGAGGAGACGACGTCGCCGCGTGCGCTCAACCGACGGCACATCTCCAGACCCAGGAAGCCGCTCCCTCCGGTGACCAGTACCTTCATCGAACCCTCCCGCGCAGGCGCTTGGCGGCCCAGCCGGCCAGTCGCATGCGGTCGATCTTGGAGTTGTGCCGGGGGTCGGTGGGGAAGGCGGTACGGATCAGCACGGCGCCGACGCGGTGCCCGTCCGGGTGGTTCTTCAGAACGGCGCGGACAGCCTCCAGGGCGGAGGCGCGGGGGGTGGAGGGCCGGGGTTCCACGCAGAGCACGGGCAGTTGGCACACGGCCGTGCCGACGCCGACGAGGGCGGTGCGCCGGATGCCGGGGGCGGTGTCCGCCGCGGCCTCGATGTCCTCGGTGGTCAGGGTGAAGCCGGTGCCGGTGACCAGGTGGGCCTTGCGGCCCAGGAACCACAGCCGGTCCTCGTCGTCGAGCCGGCCCAGGTCCCCGGTGCGGTGCAGCACACCGTGGTCGGTGTCGCGCTTGGTGGTGGCGTCGGCGTCGGGACGCGCGTGGTAGGCGGGGCTGACGGTGGGGCCGGTGACGGCGATCTCGCCGAGCCCGGTCGCGTCGGCGTCCAGGATCCGCGCGCGGACGCCGGGCAGCGGCCGGCCCAGGCAGGTCCCCGAGTGCCCGGCGGGCGGCGCGGTGCGCGAGGTCCGCAGGTCGTGGTCACCGATCGCGGACACCGGCAGGCACTCCGTGGCGCCGTACACGCTGAGGATCTCGGCGTCGTCCGGCACGGCCTCGCGCAGGGCGTCGGCGAGACCTACGCGCAGCGGGGCTCCGAAGGACAGGATCTGCCGGACCGAGGGCAGGGTGACGCCGTGGCGGGCGCAGTGACGGGCGATCAGGGTGAGGACGGCGGGGGAGGCCAGGACGATGCTCGCCCGGTGTTCCCGAATGGGCCCGACGAGTTCCTCCGGCGACGTGCGGGCCGGGGCCAGGTGGTTCACCGCCGGGGCGACGGTGGCCAGGCCCAGCAGCGGACCGAGCAGCGCGACCGGCAGGAATCCGGCGAGGAGCACGTCGTCGGGCCGGGGGCCCATCAGTGCCGCCAGAGCGTCGAGCTGCCCGGCCAGGGTGGAGTGGCGGTACTCCGCGCCCTTGGGCCGTCCCGTGGACCCGGACGTGAAGGCGATGAGGGCCGGTTCGTCGCCGTCGGGCTCACGCACCTGCGGGGGCGAAGTGCCGCCGGCCGGCGTCCGGGTGACCAGTCGCCGTCCCACGGGCAGCGGCGCGGACCCGGTGACCAGGGCGGTCCGGACGTGGGGGCGGCCCCAGCCCAGCGCCCGGCGCCCCAAGTGGGCCAGCGGCTCGCCGATGAAGACGTCCGGGGTGATGTCCTGGAGGCAGCGGCCCACCTCGGCGCGCGGTTCGATCAGCACGGGTACGGCGCCCAGAAGGACCAGTGCGTACGAGACGGCGGTGAGATCGTGGGCGTCGCGGGTCATCACGACGGCCTTGTGGCCGGGCCGGACCCCCGCGTCGCGCAGGTCCTGGGCGATGCGGCGGCAGTGGCGCACCAGCTCGCCGCGACGGGTCGTCCGCGAGGTTCCGTTACGGCCTTCCACGAGGGCGACGGCGTCGGGCCGCTCGGCCAGGCGCCCGGCGATGTCCGCGGCGGTCGTGGTCATGGGGCTCCCTGGAGGAAGGCACGGATGTGGCCGCCCAGTTCGTCCGCGGCGTCCTCCATGACGAAGTGCCCGGCGCTGGGGAAGCGGTGGACGACGGCCTGCGGGCACCGGCGCACCCACTCCCGAAGCAGGTCCGGAGTGAACACGGGATCGCGCATGCCCCACCCGACGAGCAGGGGCAGGTCCGCCAGGACGGCCCCGGCGCCGGGGGGTTCGAGCAGGTGCCACGCGGGGTCCGCGGTGCCGCGGGGGATCGCGCGTACGGCGTCGGTGACCGCCCGGCGCTCCGCACGGCGGGCGTAGGGCCGTAGGTAGGCCCGCCGCTCGGCCGGGAGCAGCGGGTGGTGGACTCCGGCCCGTACGGCGACGCGGGCGAAGGCGTTGGTGGCGTGGACGAACGCGGCGACCGGCCGGTGATCACGGACCCAGCGCAGGTAGAACGGCAGCCGGAAACCGTCCGGGAAGGGGAAGGCCACGGTGTTGCAGACGACCAGCCGGGCCACGACGCCCGGGTTGCGCAGCGCCCAGGCGGTACCGAGCGGGCCGCCCCAGTCGTGCAGGACGAACGTCCAGCCGCGCTCGGGCAGGCCCTCGTTCCGCACCAGGTGACGGTGGAGGCTGTCCAGGCCTTCCAGCTGGGCCTCGTAGGGGTCGGGCACGCCGTCCGCCGGCCGCAGGTGCCGGGACAGCCCGAAGCCCGGCAGGTCGGGGGCCAGACAGCGGGCGTGCGGGGCGAGCCGGTGCAGCAGCTTGCGCCAGACGTAGCTCCACGACGGGTTGCCGTGCAGGAACAGCACGGGCCGGCCGGAGCCGAGGTCGACGTAGTGCTGGCCGGTGAGCGGCACCCGCCGCCAGTGGCGGGGCGCGGGGTAGCCCGGCATCAGCCGTTCCAGTGCGGCGGCATCCGGTGCCGGGGCGTGCCCGGCTCGTGCGGTCACCACCGGACGAGCGCCAGACCGAAGCTGAAACCACTGGCCAGACCGATCATCGCCACCAGGTCCCCGCTCTCGATGCGGTCGGCCTCCCGCGCCTTGGCCAGTTGCAGGGGCAGGGAGGCCGCCGCACAGTTCCCGTGCTCGGCCACCGCGGGCATGCACCGGTCCTCGGGCAGGGAGAAGGTGTCGATCACCTCGCGGTACTGCGGCATGGCGATCTGATGGAAGGCGATGAAGGAGAAGGCGCCGGCCTGCGCCGCCCGGAGCTCGTCCCCGGCGGCGTCCATGATCCGGGGGAGCACGTCGAGCGCGCTCTGCCGCAGGTCCCCGTTCAGACGCAGGGTGGTGTGGTCGTCGTGGACGGAGAGGTGGTGCATGCTTCCGCCGCCGGCCACCGTGCAGGCCTCCCAGGCGGGGGAGTTGCTGACGAACCGGAGGGACAGGATGCCGGGATCGCCGTCACCCGCGGGGCCGGCGGTGAGCACCATCGCGGCACCGGCGTCCGAGGCCGTGTAGCCGGGCAGTGCCCTGAGCAGGTCCTCTCGGTGGGGGAGGTGCCAGCGGGTGGCCAGGGTGGAGGGTTCACCGCAGGCGATGAGGACCGTGCCGTAGCGGCCGGTCTCGATGAACGACGCGGCCACCTCCATGCCGTTGAGGAAGCTGTTGCAGGCGTTCTTGACGTCGAACACCGGGCAGGAGGCACCCAGTTTGGTGGCCACGAGGTGGGCGGTCGCGGGTTCGATCAGGTCCTGCGAGGTCGAGGCGAACAGCAGCAGATCCACGTCGCCGATCTTCAGACCGGCTTCGCCGAGCGCGCTGCGGGCGGCCGCCACGGCGAGGTCGGAGGAGTTCTCGCCGTCCTCGTGGACATGGACCCCGCGCACACCGGTGAGATCCTCCAGCAGACCGGGCGGCGGAGCGTAGCCACCCGTCTCGGTGATCTTGACGCGGGTTTCGTCCAAGGTCCGGTAACCGGACGGAAGATGAGCGGAGACGGCGGCGACACGGGCACGGATGGCTTCGGGCACCGGGCCACCGTAACCGTTGCGAATCCGGCATGGCGTATGAGTAATGACATTCACTACAACGAGTGCTGTGTCCAGGATTCGTCCACTCGTCGCCCGCTCCATCCCCTTCAATCCGCACGAAGGCCACTGATCGGCGTGAAGGGGCGGAGACTTGGCGATGCAGCAGCTTGAACGGGCCGTGGCGGTGGTGGGCGTGGGATGTCGGCTCCCCGGAGGCATCACCGATCTGGACGGCCTGTGGGCCGTGCTGCGCGACGGGCGCGACATGGTCGGCGAGATGCCCGCCGACCGGCTGCCCCGCGACCGGACCGTCGACCCGGGAGGCGTGCGGCCGGGCCGCAGCTACACCGCCGCCGGCGGCTTTCTCGAGGACGTCGCCTCGTTCGACGCCGCCTACTTCGGTATGTCACCCGCGGAGGCCCGGCACATCGACCCGCAACAGCGGCTGCTGCTGGAGATGGCCGCCGAGGCACTGGACGACGCCGCCATCCCCGCCGAATCCCTGGCCGGATCGGACACCTGCGTGTACGTGGGCGTCTCCGACCCCGGATACGGCGTGAACCTGTCCATGATGCAGGACCACACGAGCCCGCACACCATGCCCGGCGCCACCCTGTCCATCACGGCGAACCGGATGTCGTACGCCTTCGACCTGCGCGGGCCGAGCATGGCCGTGGACACGGCCTGCTCCTCCGCCCTGGTCGCCCTGGACCGGGCCTGCCGCACCCTGCGCGAGGGCCCGGGCCGCGTCGCCCTGGTCGGCGGCGTCAACGTGCTGTCCAACCCCTACTCCTTCGCCGGATTCTCCTACGCGGGCATGCTGTCGCGCCGCGGACGCTGCGCGGCGTTCTCCGCCGACGCCGACGGGTTCGTCCGGGCGGAGGGCGGCGCGGTGCTCGTCCTCAAGCGCCTCACGGACGCGGTGGCGGACGGCGACCGCGTCCACGCCGTACTGGCCGCCACCGGCAACAACACCGACGGCCGCAGCACCGGAATGATCGTGCCCAGCGCCGAGACCCAGGAGGCGCTGCTGCACACGGTCTACGCGGAGGCCGGGATCGACGCGGACGACCTGGTCTACGTCGAGGCCCACGGCACCGGCACCCAGGCCGGCGACCCGGCGGAGGCCGAGGCCATCGGCCGGGCCCTGGGCCGGCGCCGCAGCCGCGGACCGCTGCCGATCGGCTCGGTGAAGACGAACATCGGCCACCTGGAACCCGCCGCCGGAATGGCCGGCCTGCTCAAGGCGATCCTGGTCCTGCGCCACCGGCTGGTACCGGCCTCCCTGCACGCCCTTCCCCTCAATCCCCGCATCGACTTCGACGGCCTGGGACTGGCCCCCGCCGTCGACCCCGTCCCGCTGGACCCGGGGCAGCGGGCGGCCGTCGGAGTGAGCGCCTTCGGCTTCGGCGGAGCCAACGCCCACGCCGTCGTCGTACAGCCGCCCACCGCCCGGCAGCCCGAGCCGGACCCGGCGCCGGACGGGCGCCCGCTGCCACTCGTCGTCTCCGCCCGCTCCGCCAAGGCGCTGAAGCAGATGACCGCCCGCATGGCGGAGCGGCTGCGGAACACCGAGCCGGCGGACTTCTACGACGTGGCCCACACCAGCACCGTACGGCGCACCGCGCACCCGCACCGTGCCGCCGTA
The DNA here is from genome assembly GCF_055564775.1 of Streptomyces sp. NPDC028991. Lineage (NCBI taxonomy): Bacteria > Bacillati > Actinomycetota > Actinomycetes > Kitasatosporales > Streptomycetaceae > Streptomyces > Streptomyces sp. NPDC028991. The sequence goes on from NZ_JBVHVP010000023.1 coordinate 68,429, forward strand.
CTGGCCGCCGACCCGCAAGAGGCCGCTCGGCAGTTGGGCCTGCTCACGGCCGCGGAGCCCGCGAGCGGGGCCATGGTGCGCGCCGGCGAGCGGGACGGGACCGCGTTCGTGTTCTCCGGCAACGCCTCCCAGTGGCCCGGCATGGCAGCCGACCTGCTGCGGGGCGAACCGGTCTTCCGCGAGGCCGTCCACGAGGCCGACGCGGCCCTCGCACCCCACCTGGGCTGGTCGGTGACCAAGGAACTGGCCCGCCCGTCCCCCCGGACATGGCAGCGCACCGAGGTGGCCCAGCCCGCCCTCTTCGCCGTGCAGGCGGGCCTCACCGCGCTGCTGGCCTCGCACGGGGTGCGCCCGCGGGCGGTGACCGGACACAGCGTCGGCGAGGTCGCCGCCGCCCTCGCCGCCGGGATCCTCACCCTGGAACAGGCCGCGCTGGTGATCGCCGAACGCAGCCGCACCCAGGGCGCCACGGCGGGCCGGGGCCGGATGGCCGCCGTCGGCCTGTCCGAGGCCCAGGCACGCGAGGAACTGCTCCGCCACGACGGCGCACTGGAGATCGCGGGGATCAACAGCGACCGGGACGTCACCGTCGCCGGGGACGCCGACACGCTCGCGGCCTGGGGAGCCGAACTGACCGGCCGCGGCGTCTTCTTCCGCGAACTGGACCTCGACTACGCTTTCCACAGCCGGGTCATGGACCCCATCAGGAAGCCGCTGCTCGACGCCCTCGACGGACTCGAACCCGCCCCGGCCCGCATCCCGTTCGTCTCCACCGTCGCCGGCACCCCGCTGGACGGGCCCGAACTCGACGCCGCGTACTGGTGGCGCAACGTCCGCGAGCCCGTACGGTTCGCCGAGGCCGCCGCCCACCTCGCCACCGAGCACGCCGGCGTCCTGGTCGAGATCGGACCGCACCCGGTGCTGCGCCCCTATCTGCGCCACACCGGCGCCCGCTGCGTCCCCACCCTGCACCGCGACGGGGACGGCCTCCGCGAGACCGCGGCGGCCGTCGCCGCCGCACTCGCCGCCGACACCGCGACCGACTGGCGGCACCACTTCCCCCGCCCCGGCCGGGTGGTCGACCTGCCCGCCTACGCGTGGCAGCACGAGCGGCACTGGCACGGCACCGCACAGGACCTGGTCGCCCACACCAGCGGCAGCGGCCTGCTGGACCATCCGCTGGTGGGCGAGCGGATGCCCGCCCCGCACCCCGTCTGGCACGGCGCCGTCGAGCCGCAACTGGTGCCCTGGCTGGGCGACCACAGGATCGGCGGCGACGTCCTCATGCCGGCCGCCGCCTACGTGGAGATGGCTTTGAGTGCCGGTCGCCGGGCCATGGACCGCCCGGTCGAGGTACGGCACCTGGAGATCGGCCGCCCACTGTCCCTGCGGTGGCCGGACCCGACGCCGGTCGCCCTGCAGACCGCGGTCACCCCCGACGACGGCGCCGTGACCGTCAGCGTCCGTGAGGAACACGGCGGTGAGTGCCTGCCCGTGGTACGCGCACAGGTCCGCAGCCTGCTCGGCACGGCACCGGCCCCGCTCGACGTCGGCGCGCTCCGGGCACGCTGCGACCGGAGCGTCGACGGCCCGGGCTTCTACCGCATGTGCCACGGCATCGGTCTGCACTGCGGACCGGACTTCCAGCTCATCGACCGCGTCGACACCGGCGACGGAGAGGCGCTGGTGAGCTACCGGCTGGAGCACCCCGCCGACGCCTACACCGCCCACCCGGTCCTGCTCGACGCGCCGTTGCAGGCCACCGTGGCCCTCGCCGAGGCGCGGGGGGAGTCCGCCGCGTTCCTCCCGACCGTGTTCGGCGCCGTACGCGTGTGGCGCACCCCCGCGCCCACCGGCGTCGTCCACCTGCGCCGCCGCAGCCGCAGCGCCAACGAGATGTGCTGGGACATCACCTACGCCGACCCCGACGGCACGGTCACCGTCGAGATCGACGGCTGCCGCACCCGCCGGGCACACCTCGCCGGACACACCCCGCTGACCGTCCAGCGCACCGTCCTGAGGGCCGCCCCCCACCCGGATGCCGCCGCCCCGCCCTCCCCGCTTCCCCCGCCCACCGAGGTGGCGTCCGCGGCCGAGCCGCGCATCGCCGCCGCGCGCACCGCCCTGGACGACGGCGGCCACCACCGGTTCACCGCGGCCGCCGAGCAGGCCGGTGCCCACTGCTGGGCCGCGACGCTGCGCGGCCTTCTCGCCGACCCGGCGGCCCCGTTCTCGATGGACGACCTGGTGGCCGGGGGCCTCCAGCCCCAACACCGGCGGCTCGCCCGGCTGATGCTGCCCCTGCTGGCCGAGCACGGTCTCGCCCGGAAGGCAGGGCAGACCTGGGGACTGACCGGCACGGAGACCCACGCCGAGGCCCTGCTGCGCGGCCTGGTCGAGGACCACCCCGCGTACGGCGCCGAGACACTGCTCCTCAACAGGCACCTGCGCCGGCTGCCCGACGTGGTGCGGGGACACGCCGACGCACGCGAACTGCTTCCGGCCGGGGACAGCACCTACGAGCAACTCCACGAGTCCGGCCCCGCCCACCGCTTCACCCACCGTGCCGTGCAGGCCCTGCTCGGTGACATCGTCGCCCGCTGGCCCGCCGACCGCCCGCTGCGCGTCCTCGAGTTCTGCGCGACCACCACCGCCCTGACGGCCGCGGTCCTGCCCGTGCTGCCGGCCGACCGGACCCGCTACACCTGCACCGCACCCACCGGCAGCACCCTCACCCGCGCCGAACACCGCTTCTCGGCCCACGACTTCGTCGACTACCGGACTCTGAACCCGAACGCCGACCCGGCCGACCAGGGCCTGCCCCGGGGCGGATTCGACCTCGTCCTCGCGGGCGACGCCCTGCACACCACCACCGACCTGGCCGCGACCCTGCGCCGGCTGCACGGCATGCTGGCCCCCGGCGGACACCTGCTGGCCACCGAACCGCACCACGCCTCGCTCCAGGCTCTGCTGTACGGCACGCTGAACGACTTCTGGGAGCGCGGGGACCACACCCTGCGTCCCATGTCCCGCATCCTCGCCCGGGACCGGTGGGCACCGCTGCTGCACCGGTGCGGCTTCTCCGGCGTGGCGCAGACCGGGCCCGAGGACCGCTCCGTCCTCCTCGCCGCGGCGGACCCCGGCCAGGCGGTGGCCACCACCGGCACAGCGCGGCCGGTTCCGGGCACCACCTGGGTGATCGCCGCCGAGGACGGCACCGAGACGGCGACCGCGCGAACTCTGGCCGCCCGCCTCGGGAAGGCCACCGTGATCCCCGCGCCCGACGAGGCCGCCGCCTGGAAGGCGGCCCTGCCCACGGACCCCGATCCGCGCGTCGTCCTGCTGCTCGCCGCACCCGGCCCGCACGAGACCGTCACGCTGACCACCACCCGCCGCGCGGCCCTCCTGCGCTCCCTGGCCACCGCCTGCGACGGCCTGAAGGGCGGAACCAGCCCGCAGGTATGGCTCGTCACCCGCCCGACCGGCCTCTTTCCGGCCCCGGAACAGCCGACGCACCCGGTGGACGCGGCCGTCTGGGCGGCCTGCCGCACCCTCGCCAACGAGCGCCCGGACCTGCGCCTGCGCCGCCTGTCCTGCCACCGCACCGGTGACGCCGACACCGACGCCCGCCGCCTGGCCGGCGAACTCCTCGCATCCGGCGACGACGACCGGAGCGCCCGGGAGGACGAGATCGTCCTCACCGCACGGGGCCGATTCGTGCCCCGGCAGGTACAGCACCCGGTGGACGAACCCCCGGGCGTCCCCGCCGGTACGCCGTTCATTCTGGAAGCCCGTGACCCGGGCCTGCACCGGCGGCTCGTCTGGCGGCAGGCAGACGCCCCCGAGCCCGGGCCGGGCGAGGTGGTACTGGAGATGCGGGCCGTGGCCCTGAACTACCGCGACCCCATGCGGGCCAACGGCCTGCTGCCGCCCGAGGCGGTGGAGAACAGTCCGCTCGGCCGTGGACTGGGCACCGACGGTGCCGGCATCGTGCGTGCCGTGGGAGCGGGGGTGGCGGACCTGAAGCCCGGCGACCGGGTCTGCGGCCTCGTGCCCGCCGCACTCGCCTCGCACGCCACGACCCCCGCCTTCGCCGTCGTCCGCGTCCCCGACGAGATGGGCTTCACGGAGGCGGCGACCTTCCCCGTCGCCTTCCTGACCGTCCACCACACCCTGGTCGAACAGGCCCGTCTCGGCGCCGGGGAGACCGTGCTCGTCCACGGCGGAGCCGGAGCGGTGGGCCTGGCCGTCCTGCAGTGCGCCCGCCGGCAGGGCGCCCGCGTCATCGCCACCGCCGGCACGGAGACCAAACGCGACCTGCTGCGCACGCTCGGCGTCGAGCACGTACTCGACTCCCGCAGCCTGGACTTCGTCCCCCGGGTGCGGGAGCTGACCGGTGGCCGGGGCGTGGACGTCGTGGTGAACTCCCTCAGCGGCGAGGCCATCGCCCAGGGCCTGGACCTCCTGCGCCCCAACGGCCGCTTCATCGAGCTCGGCAAGAGGGACATCTTCCTCAACAACCCGATCACCCTGCGCCCCTTCCACCGCAGTCTCACCTTCATCGGCTTCAACCTCGACGCCGTCGTGGACGACCCGGCCCTGCGAACCCGGCTCGTCGGGGACTTCGCGGCGGCGGTCGGCTCCCGCACCTACCGGCCCCTGCCCCACACGGCCTATCCCGCCGCCCGTGTCGACGAGGCCTTCCACCTCTTGCAGCACTCCCGGCACACCGGCAAGGTCGTCGTCACCTTCGACCCCCTGGACGAACCCGTCCCCGTCGAACCCGCACCCGGCTCCCTCCGCCTCGACGGCGAGGGCACCTACCTGATCACCGGTGGACTGAGCGGGCTCGGTGCCGCCACCGCCCACCTGCTGGCCGACCGCGGGGCCCGGCACCTGGCCCTGCTCTCCCGCAGCGGACCCGACGCCCCCGGTGCGCACACCCTGCTCCGGAAACTCACCGACCGCGGTGTGCGGGCCACCGCGCACGCTGCCGACGTCACCGACGAAGCGGCACTGCGCCGGGTCCTCGACGCCGTGGACGCCACCGGGCACCCCCTGCGGGGCATCGTGCACGCGGCGATGCACATGGACGACGCGGTGCTGTCCGACCTCACCGACGACCGGTTCGCCGCCGTACTGGCGCCCAAGGCGGCGGGCGCGGCCCTGCTGGACCACCTCACCACCGACCGCGACCTGGACCTGTTCCTCGCGTACTCGTCCGTCTCCGCCGGTATCGGAAACCCGGGACAGTCCGCCTACGCGGCGGCCAACGCCTACCTGGAGGCCCTCACCCGGGCCCGGCGCGGCACCGGCCGGACGGGTACGGCACTGGCCTGGGGGCCGATCGGCGAAACCGGCTACGTCGCCCGCAGCGGCATGGCGGCCACCATGGCCGGACGCGGCCTCGAACTGCTCACCCCCACCGAGGTCCTGACCACCGCCGACCGCCTCCTGGCCGCCGGCACCGACGTCGCCGGAGCGGGCCGCTACCGCTGGGGGACCGCTCGTCATCTGCTGCCCGCCCTGGCCACCCCCCGGTTCGCCCCGCTGGCCCCGGCGTCCTCCGCGGCATCCCCGGACGCCCGTAACGAGCTCCTGAACGCGCTGGCGGATCTCCCGGCGGACGAGGCGGTACGCAAGATCACCGACGCGATCACCCAGCTCCTCGCCGGTGTCCTGCAAACCGACCCGGCCGATCTCGACCCCACGCTCAATGTCACCGACTTCGGACTGGACTCGCTGCTGGGGATGCAGTTCCTGATGCAGGCCCGGGATTTGTTCGACATCCGCCTCGGACCGGCCGACCTGGCCACCGGGCGCACCCTGGCCCACTTCGCCCGTCTGGTCCACCAGCGGCTGGACCTGGGCGCCGCCGAGCGGTAAATGGACGCAAGGCGGGTGTCCGCCGTGCCGGGCACCCCGGCGCGGCGGACACCCGCCAGAGCTCCCGACGGCGATCCAGGTCTGGGGCTCAGAGGTGCCAGGTGCTCACAGCGACGTACGGTGGTCCGAGCGGCAGTGGAGCGCCCTGATCCTCGGCAACGGCTTCAGTCCCAGTACGTCTCGTGGGTCAGCCGGTTGCCCTGTCCGTCGAAGGTGTCGACGGACGCGATGGTCTCTCCGTCGGCGATGGGCAGGGCGAACGCACGGTAGGAAGTGCCGGGCAGCGTCACCACCCGCGTCGTGCGGACCGTACCGCCGTCCAGGGTGAGCCGGGCCGTGGCCGTTCCCGAGGCGGGGTTGCCGACGAAGATCCGCGTCCCGGACGTTCCCTTTCCGGACAGGCTGTGCAGCCCGGCGGCCTCGACGGAGTCGGCCTCGCCGTCCACGACGGAGCAGCCCGCCCAACGGCCCGCCTGGTGGTCGACCTGGACGCCACCGATGAAGACCCGCCGGCAGAGCAGCGAGAGGTCTTGTGGCCGGGAACCGCCGCCGAAGCCGGAGCTCTCGTCGGCGTCGCGGTCGGCCTTGTCGCCGGCGCCGGCGCCGGTGTCGGTGTCGGTGGAGGGAAAGCCGTCCGGCGCGTCCGGATAGAACGTCAGCGTCACCGACCACTTCTTGCCGTCGATGCTGCCGGAACGGACCACCCGGCTGCGTTCTCCGGCTTGCGACGCGTCGGGAACCGGCGAGCTGGTCGGGGACGAGGCCGCGGGGTGCGGGCCGTCGTCCTGCGGCGGGCCGGCCAGCAGCGGCAGGACGACGGTTGCCGTGACCGCGGCCACCAGCGCCCCGGCCGCCGCGGTCACGGTGGTGCGGCGCGACCTCCGGGCCCGGGCACCGTCCAGGATGGCCTGCACAGGTGCTGGCCCGGGCACCTTCCGCCCGGCCGCCCGGGCCAGCGCATGCCGCACATCCGGTGCGGAATCGGCGGCGTGCAGGGGGCCGAGCCGGTCCGGCACGGAAGCGCCCGAAGTACCCGAAGTACCCGAAGTACCCGAAGTACCCGAAGCGCCCGAAGCGCCCGAGGCACTTGAGGTATCTGGTTGCCCGCCGGGTGTGTGGGGGGCGGTCATGCGGCACCTCCGAGATCCGCGCGGTCGTGCGCTGCCAGCGCGGGGTGTGCCCGCAGCTTGGCGAGAGCGCGGGAAGCCTGGCTCTTGACCGTGCCGGGCGTGCAGCCGAGCGTCCGTGCCACCTCGCCCACCTCGAGGTCCTCCCAGTAGCGGAGGACGACCACGGCACGTTGCCGTTCGGGCAGTTCGGCCAGGGCCTCCATCAGCACGTCGCGCTCCTCCAGACGTTCGGCCTCGCCGGACCGCTGCGGACGGTCCGGTAGGAGAGGGGTGAGCAGGTGGACGACTCGTCTGCGGCGGTGGCGGCTGCGGTTGTTGTTCACCAGCGCGCGCCGCACATAGGCGTCGGCGTCCTCCCGCCGCACCCGGTCCCACCGTGCGTACACCTTGATCAGCGTTGTCTGCACCAGATCTTCCGCCTCGTGGAAGTCGCCGGTCAGCATGTAGGCGGTCCTGACCAGGCGGCTCCAGTAGGCCGAGGTGAACGCCGTGAAATCGCCTTCGGCATCGTGGGCCGGTCCGAGGTGCACGAAGAGTCTGTCCCTGCGGGTGTGTGGGCGGGCAGGAGGCACGGGTCCGGTCCCCGGGTGCGGGCGGCACCCGGGGACCGATGGGTCAGTCCCAGTACGTCTCGTGGGTCAGCCGGTTGCCCTGTCCGTCGAAGGTGTCGACGGACGCGATGGTCTCTCCGTCGGCGATGGGCAGGGCGAACGCACGGTACGAGGTCCCCGGCAGCGTCACCACGTCAGCGGTACGGACCGTACCGCCGTCGAGCGTCAACCGGGCCGTGGCCGTACCCGAGGCGGGGTTGCCGACGAAGATCCGCGTCCCGGACGTGCCCTTGCCGGTCAGACCGTGCAGCCCGGCACCTTCGACGAAGTCGTCCCGGCCGTCCACGACGGAGCAACCCGCCCACGGCCCCGCCTGGTGATCGACCTGGACCCCGCCGATGAACACCCGCTGACAGAGCAACGCGGGATCCTCGGGCCGGGAGCCACCGAAGCCGGAGGTCCAGTCGACGGAGGGGAAGTCCTCCGGAACCTCCGGATAGAACCGCAGCGTCACCGACCACTCCTTGCCGTCGATGACTCCGGAGCCGACGGTACGGGGCGCGGTCCGCTGTTCCTCGTCCTGCGCGTGCCGAGGCGGGTGCTGCTCCTCCCGCACGGCTGACTGCGTCCGCAGCCCCGTGCCGGACGCGTCACCGGACACCTCGTCGGCCGCCCAGGCACCGGCTGCCGGTGTACTGACCATGATGGCGGCCGCGCCGACGGCGACCGCGAGCTTCTTGATGCTGCTGGACACGTTGCTCCTGCGGGAAGTGGGGTCAATGGACCGGAGGGCGCCTCTCCACCCACTCCTACTCCCGCCGTCCGCCCGGGGGTTGCACGCGACGGCAGATCTCCTGGCTGCCGCTCAGTCGAGCAGTCGAAGGCTCCGGGCATGGCCGGCCTCGGGCCGGCAGGAAGCCCGCCACCAGGCGAGATCACCTCACGTAACGAACCACTGCTAGGTCAGCTCGTCGGAGCGGCCGGCCTCGACGCGGGACCATTGGGCGATGGGGCGCCCGTTCGTACGCCACACCTCGGGGTTCTCGGCGGAGTACCAGGGCTGGGGCCAGCCGCGGGGGGAGTCCTCCCACGCTTCCTGGCGTCCGTAGACGGTCATGTCCAGCAGCCCGTGGGTGGGCGCCATGACCTCGACGCCGCGACCGCCGGTGTAGTACGTCTCGAACACCCGATTCCCGTCGCGGACGTAGCAGACGAGGTGGTGACGCTGCCAGTCACGGCCCTCCAGGAGCTGCGGTGCCGTCTTGTCGACCGAGTACCACGGCATCTCCAAGCCGAGGAAGTCGCGGTAGCGGACACTCTCTTGGTAGGGGCCCTTGCAGAGCGTGGCGTACGTGGCGTCGCGGGAGTGAATGTAGGACAGCTCGCGGACCTGACTGTTGAAGAAGGTGCAACCCTCGCACTGCCCGGCGGCGGGTTGTCCGGGCCACCAGGCGTGGAAGTAGGCGATGAGCTGCTTGCGGCCTTCGAACACGTCGAGGATCGTGATCGGCCCGTCAGGGCCGACGACTTCGATGGTGGCATCGACCTCCACCATCGGCAGCCGCCGCCGCGCCGCCGCGATCGCGTCTCCTTCACGGGTGTGCGCCTTTTCCCGTGCGAGCAGAGCTTCCCTCGCCTCCTGGTACGTCCTTCTGTCCACCACAGGCGGGAGGGCCGGGCTCGGTGATTGATCGTTCACGAGCGTCTCCATTCGCTTTTGGGGAGGCTCCCAAGAGGTCACGTGAACCCACAATGCCCACCAGGCCGCGCCGCACTCGCGGGCGCCACGCAGCAGCCCTTCGGCGGCTCGCTCATTCGGTCCAACAGCCGCGCACCGACGACGTGCACGCGATCAGGCCACGTGCCCGTGTCAGGCCGCGGTCTCTTGGGTCCTGGCGGCGGCCAGGCTCACCGCTCGTTGGACCGAACCGGCGGAGGCGGCCAGCAGCGGCAGCCGGACGGCCGGGCTGGGGATACGGCCCTGGGCGTGCAACACCCCTTTGAGTACCGTCGGGTTCGGCTCGGCGAAGAGCGCGGCGGACAGCCGGGCCAGCTCGGCTCCCAGCCTGCGGGCCGGTCCGGTGGCGTCGCGCTGCCACAGCGAGATGAGCTCGGCGTAGTCAGCGGTGCGGACATTGGCCGACGCGAGGATGCCGCCGTGGGCGCCCGCCGCGAGCAGCGGTGAGATGACGGCGTCATCGCCGCCGAGCACCGCGAAACCCGGAGTCGACGAGCCGAGCAGTTCCACCGCGGCTGCGTCGATCGCACCGGTTGCGTACTTGACCCCGACGACCTGCGGCAGGCGCCTGAGCGCCTTCAGCGTGCTGGTGCTGAGGGGCTGACCGGTGCGGTACGGAATGTCGTAGACGACCAGCGGCAGGCCCCCGTGTTCGGCGAGTGCCGTGAAGTGCGCCAGTGTTCCCGCCTCGCCGGGCCGGGTGTAGGACGGCGTGGGAACCAGCACCGCGGCGACGTCACGGCTCCGGGCGAGCTCCCGCAGTGTCGTGATGGCGGCGGCGGTGTCGTTCGTGCCGACGCCGACGATCAGCGGAGCCCCGTGTGCCCGGCAGGCGGCCGAGCAGATGCGGACCACGTCGCGCTTCTCCTCGGTGGTCAGCGTGGCCGCCTCGGCGGTGGTGCCCAGGGCGACGAGTCCGTGAGCGCCGCCGGCCGACAGCGCCTCGTCGGCGAGGCGGGCGAGCGCGTCCGGGGCGAGGCGCAGGTCGTCGGTGAACGGGGTCACCAAGGGGACAAACAGGCCGGTGAGGTTCGCTTCGCGCGTCATGCGCCCAGCCTGACCGACACGGACCCAGTAGATCCAGTTCATGTTTCTTCGTCTATGCGTAAGCTCACCTTATGCTTGATGTCCGACGTCTCCACCTGCTGCGCGAACTGGACCGACGCGGCACCATCGCGGCCGTCGCCGAGGCACTGACCTTCACTGGCTCGGCTGTCTCCCAGCAGCTGAGCGTGCTTGAGCGCGAGGCGGGCGTACCCCTGCTGGAACGAAGTGGCAGACGGGTGGTGCTCACCCCCGCGGGCCGCACCCTCGTCACCCACGCCGACGCCGTCCTCGAACGCCTCGAACTGGCGGTCTCCGAACTGGCCGGGGCACGCGAGGGGATCGGCGGGCCGCTGCGGATCGGGACGTTTCCCTCCGGCGGCCCCGCGATCGTGCCCGGCACGCTGGCCGAACTGGCCCAGCGGCACCCCGCGCTGGAACCGATGGTGCAGGAGATCGACTCGGCGCGGGTCTCCGACGGCCTGCGCGCCGGCGAACTCGACGTGGCCCTCGTCCACGACTACGACTTCGTGCCCGCGTCCCCGGACACCACGGTCGACCAGGTGCCCCTGCTGGAGGAGCCGATGTACCTGGCCACGGGTGCCGCCACCGACACCGATCCGGCAAGAGGTCCCGCCGCCCGCGGTGACACGCTGGCGGAGCTGCTCGGGCCGTGGGCCACGGCCCCATGGATCACGGCCCGGGACGGTACGACCGGCCACGTGATGGCTGTCCGCGCCTGTCAGGCGGCCGGTTTCCAGCCGCGCATCCGTCATCAGGTCAACGATTTCCGTACGGTTCTGGCCCTGGCCGCCATCGGGCAAGGCGCCGGATTCGTACCGGAAATGGCCACTGCGCACGCCCCCGAGGGGGTGGTCCTGACCCGGCTGCCGCTCTTCCGCCGCTCGAAGGTCGCCTTCCGTGCGGGTGGCGGCACCCACCCGGCGATCGCGGCATTCGTGGCGGCGGCGCGAACGGCGGTGGGCGCCACGGGCCGTGCCTCCATGATGGCTTCAGGGAGTTGAGTCGCGGGTCTCATGCTCGACGATCTTGGCCGGCAGGGCGTCCGGAGCCGGGCCGCACACCGTTCCAGCACTCCCGCGACGACCAGCTGAAGCAGTACCTCGTCGATGTGATCGCCCTCTTCCCTCGCGATACGGTGCTGTCATGTCTCGATCAGTCGAACCCGGATCAGTCTTGTCTCCCGTCACCGCGGACGACGTCGACCTTGCCGTGCGGCTCGCCGTGGGCATCCTTCGGGACGCACCCCCGGAGGGGTGGGGCGGTAAGGCCGGTTCGCTGGAGTGGGACTGCTGGGAGACCGTCGAGCACCTCGCCAACGACCTGTTGTACTACGCCGTGCAACTGGGGCCGCGGAGCCCGCCGCTGGACACCCATGTGCCTTTCGCGTTGAGCCGGAAGAGGCCGGACGGACCCATGGTCTTCGTCTACGCGGAGCGTGATGCGGGCCCGGCTGGCCTCGTGCAGGTGCTGGAGGCGTGCGGCGCGCTGCTGGTCGCCATGGTGCGTACGACGCCGTCCCGGGTCCGCGCGCACCACGCCGCCGGGGTCTCGGACCCCGAAGGCTTCGCGGCGCTGGGGGTGCAGGAAACGCTGGTGCACATGCACGATGTGGCGGAAGGCTTCGGGCTTGCCTGGGCCCCGCCCTCCGCTCTCTGCTCGCGGGTGCTCGCCCGGCTGTTTCCAGAGGCTCCGGGCGGCGCGGATCCCTGGCTCACCCTTTTGTGGGCCACCGGCCGCGCCGAACTGCCGGGGCGCCCTCGTCTCACCACGTGGCGCTCGGACAGCACACCGCGGTCCTAGGAGTCGTCTTCAAAGGTGCTCAAGTGATGAGGGATCATGCTTGTCGTGGTGCGTCGTCATGAGCTTTCGGATGCTGAGTGGGCTGTGTTG
>NZ_JBVHVP010000024.1:0-47508 GCF_055564775.1 Streptomyces sp. NPDC028991
CACTACGTGGTGTTCGGCACCGTGGTGTTCGCGATGTTCGCGGGCTTCCACTTCTGGTGGCCGAAGTTCACCGGCAAGCTGCTGGACGAGCGCCTGGGCAAGATCACCTTCTGGACGCTGTTCATCGGCTTCCACGGGACCTTCCTGGTCCAGCACTGGCTGGGCGCGAACGGGATGCAGCGCCGGATCCCGGACTATCTGGCGGTGGAGGGCCTGACGGCACTCAACACCGTGTCGAGCGTCTCCTCCTTCCTGCTCGGCATGTCGCTGCTGCCCTTCTTCTACAACGTCTGGAAGACGGCCAAGTACGGCGAGCCGGTCGACGTGGACGACCCGTGGGGCTACGGCCGTTCGCTGGAGTGGGCGACCTCCTGCCCGCCGCCGCGGCACAACTTCCGCACGCTGCCGCGCATCAGGAGTGAGTCCCCCGCCTTCGACCTGCACCACTCCCCCGTCGCGGGCGCGGAGAGGGAGCTGACGGTCCGGTGACCGACAGGGACACCCACCCGGCGACCGCCCGGGCCCTCGTCAACGAGATCGAGGGCCACCTGCTCGTCGCCGCCACTCTCGAGGAGGGGCGGTCGGCCGCGGCTCGGTTCACGGCACCGTTCGACTGGCTGACGGATCATCAGCGCGAGGTGGTGGAACGCCGCTTCGAGGCGGAGTACCTGGCCCTCGCCCGTGACTCCTGGCAGCGCACGGGCGAGCGTGCCGTGCGGCTGCGCGGAGAGTACGAGCACCGGTACCGGGCGCTGCGGCGCCGGCTGCTGATCGGCCTTCTGCTCGGGTGGTGTGCCGTGCTGGGGTGCGCGGGCGCCCTGGTCCTGACACGGGCGTAGTCAGCCCGCCGGGGCCGCCGGGCTCCAGCCCGGGGGGCGGAGGAGGCCCAGGAGCTGGCGGACCAGTTCGTCGACGACCTCGTCCAGGGTCGCGTCCACCCAGCCCGCGCTGTAGTCGTGGAGCAGACCGTTGACGCCGCCGATGAAGGCGGTGGCGGCGAGCCGGTAGTCGCGGGGCGCGGCCTCCCCGCGCGCGACGGCCGACTCGGCCTCGGCGCAGATGAGGCCGACCCAGCGGGCGCGGCGGGCCAGCCGCTGTTCCTCCAGGCGCGGGCTGACGCCGATGATCTCGACGAAGGTGATGCGGACGCGGCGCGGATCGCGGGTGACGTCGGCGGCGTAGGCACGGAAGATCGCGGCGACACGTTCGGGCAGCGGCAGCTCGCGCGCGTCGGCCGCCGCGGCGAGGACGGCTTCCTCGGCCCAGGCGTTGACCTGGAGGTGGAGGGCGGCGAGCACGTCCTCCAGGGTCCGGAACTCCTCGTAGAACTGCCGGGTGGACAGGCCCGCGGCCTCGCTGAGGGCCGCCACGGTCGTGGCGCGGTAGCCGGGGGTGTCGCCGAAGAGCTGGAGCGCGGCGCCGAGGAAGCGACCGCGCCGCTCCGCCTGCCGCTGCGCGGCGGACTTGCCGCCGTAGCGGCCCGTCGGCGCCCTGAGCCTGCCCGCCACCCGCTCCCCCTCCCCCGCCGGCTCCTCACCTCGCGGCCAATTTTGTCGTGTACGCGGTCTTGTGGAAAAGGGCATCCCTTCCTTACTTTGCAGTAAGTTCACTCTGAAAGCGGCTGTGTTCAGAATCTCGCGCTCCACCGCCCCCACCACGCCCACTGCCAGAGGAGAGCAGCATGCCTGCCTTCGGTACCAGGCACCTTTGCGCCGTAGCCGCCGCCCTCGTCCTCACCGTCACGGCCCCCACGACCACCGCCGCGGCCGCCCCGGACTCCCCCGCCGGGCTGCGCGAGGTGATGTTCGTCGGCAACAACTGGGACGGCACCGCCGACGTCATCCGGTCCACCGGCGACTTCGGGAGAATCGGCCGGATCAACGTCATCCCGGACAGGAAGGAGCGGATGGCCGAGATCAACGCCGACCCGATCAAGTGGATCTACTTCCAGGCCATCCGCAACAGCGTCGGCGAGGGGCACGACCAGTTCGTCGACGACATGTACTCGACGCCCGACGGCGGATCGGTGGTCGTCTCCCGGCCGAGCTTCGCCGACGTCGTGTCCATCGACCTGGCCACCGGCGGCGTCGACTGGCGCTTCCCCGTCTCGGGTTACCGCTCCGACCACATGGCGGTCTCCCCCGACGGCACCCGGGTCGCGGTGTCGGCCTCGACCTCCAACACGGTGCACGTCCTGGACATCCGGACGGGCGAGGAACTCGGCTCGTTCGGCACGGGCGACAAACCGCACGAGAACATCTTCACCAGCGACGGCGAGTACATCTGGAACATGTCCATCGGTGAGGTGAACACCGCGCTCGACGCCCCCTGGCTGGACTGGACGAAGGGCGACCGGCGCATCACGGTGGTGGACGCGAGCACGTACGAGCAGGTCAAGGTGATCGACATGCGCGAGCGCCTCGACGCGATCGGCCTCGGGGAGCACTCCGACGCGGTCCGGCCCGCCGTGTTCTCGCCCGACGAGTCGAAGCTGTACTTCCAGGTGTCGTTCTTCAACGGCTTCTTCGAGTACGACATCGCCGCCGACCGGATCACCCGTACGAAGACCCTGCCGAAGAATCCGGCCACCAGCGAGGACCGCACCACCTGGGTCAACGACTCGCGGCACCACGGCATCTCCATGAGCCCGGACGGCACCAAGCTCTGCGTGGCGGGCACGATGGACGACTACGCGACGGTCGTGGACCGCGCGACGCTCCGGGAGGGCCCGCTCGTCCCCGCCGCCAAGCCGTACTGGGCCACGGTCAGCGGCGACGGCACCCACTGCGTGGTCTCCGAGAGCGGGTCCGACCAGGTCACGGCCATCGACTTCGCCACCGGCGAGAAGTCGGTGTCCGTCCCCGTGGGCGACCACCCCCAGCGCGTCCGTCTCGGACAGGTGGCGGCGGACTGGACGGGCCCGTCGGCCGGCTGAGGCGCCGCGCCGCCGCGCCGGACATGTCCTCCGGATTCTCGTGTGTGAGCCCGCCCGGGAGGGGTAGTCGCCCGGCAACGGATGAGGCATGCATGTCCTTGGCACTACTCCCCTCGGAAGGAGGTCCGTGACAGCGCACTCCAGAAGCGCCCGGGCCGCTTCCTCCGACACGGAGCGTCCCGGGCAGCACCGGGCGGCGTCCTCACGGACGCCGCCCGTCTCTCTTCTCCGTCTCCCCCGCCCGGCGCTCGCCGGGGTGATCCCTTACCGGCGCGGCAGCCGGTGCAGCCGGACGTCCGCGAGCCGGCCGTCGGCGACCGCGGCCGTCATGTAGGTGCAGTACGGCTGACGGCGCCGGTCGGTCGGCGAACCGGGGTTGAGCAGGCGCAGGCCGGTGTCGGCGGTGGTGTCCCAGGGGATGTGGCTGTGCCCGAAGACCAGGACGTCGAGGTCGGGGTAGCGGGCGGCGCAGCGTCTCTCCCGTCCCTGGGCGGCGCCCGTCTCGTGGACGACACCGAAGCGCAGACCGCCGAGGTCGGCGTACGCGACCTCGGGCAGCCGGGCCCGCAGTTCGGGTCCGTCGTTGTTGCCGTACACGCCGACGAGTCTGCGGCTGCGGCTCTCGAGCAGGTCGAGGGTGGCGGTGTCGACCCAGTCGCCCGCGTGCAGGACGACGTCGGCCCGGGGAATGTCGGCCAGTAACGGAGCGGGCAGTTCCTTGGCCCGCTTCGGCAGGTGGGTGTCGGACACGAGCAGCAGGCGCACGGTTCCAGGCTAATGGAAGGGGTTTGGGAAGGGTTTGGAAGGGTTTGGGGTGGCTTGCGTCGTGTCCCGGCTGACGACCGCCGGCGGCGCCTATGAGGCGGTGCGCCGCTTGAGCGGCTCCCACCAGGACCGGTTGTCCCGGTACCAGGCGACGGTTGCCGCCAGACCGGCCGTGAAGTCGTGGCGGGGGCGGTAGCCCAGTTCCTCGCGGGCCTTGCTCCAGTCGACGCGATAGCGCAGGTCGTGGCCCTTGCGGTCCTCGACGTGCACGACCCGGTCCCAGCCGGCGCCGCAGGCGTCGAGGAGCAGGCCGGTGAGGTCGCGGTTGCTCAGCTCGGTGCCTCCGCCGATGTTGTACACCTCGCCGGCCCGGCCCCGGGTCCGCACCAGGTCGACGCCCCGGCAGTGGTCGTCGACGTGCAGCCAGTCGCGGATGTTGCGCCCGTCGCCGTAGAGCGGGACCCGCCGGCCGTCGAGGAGGTGGGTGACGAACAGCGGCACGAGCTTCTCGGGGAACTGGTGCGGGCCGTAGTTGTTGGAGCAGCGGGTCACCCGCACGTCCAGCCCGTGGGTGCGGTGGTACGACAGGGCCAGCAGGTCGCCCGAGGCCTTCGAGGCGGAGTACGGGGAGCTCGGGCGCAGCGGGTGCTCCTCGGTGGCCGCGCCGGAGTCGACGGAGCCGTAGACCTCGTCGGTGGAGACGTGCACGAAGGGCCCCACACCGTGGCGCAGGGCCGCGTCCAGCAGGGTCTGGGTGCCGACGACGTTGGTGAGGACGAACCCCGCGGCGTCGTGGATCGAGCGGTCCACGTGGGACTCCGCGGCGAAGTGCACCACCTGGTCTGCCTCTGCCATCAGCTTGTCGACGAGCGCGGCGTCACGGATGTCGCCGTGCACGAAGTCGAGGCGGGGGTGGCCGAGCTCGAGGTTGTCGAGGGTGCCGGCGTAGGTGAGACCGTCCAGCACCGTGATCCTCGGCGGCTGGGGCACGTCGGAGGCGAGGAGCGCCCGGACGTACCGGGAGCCGATGAATCCGGCGGCGCCGGTGACCAGGACGTTCATTGACGGTTCTGTGCCTTGCTGCTCTGTGCCTTGCCCGGTCGGAGGGGACCGGGCCGTGCGGGACTCCTCCGACGTTACCGGCGTGCCCTTCGTGGTCCGCGGCCGACCCCGGACGCGCACCGCGCCGGCACATGGCCGGCGCGCTGGGCGGCTTCCGTCACCCTCGGGGCACGGTCAGTCCTCGCCCCTGACGATGTTCGACTCCTGTCCGGCTTGCGGTGCGCGTGCGACGCTGCCGTCCTCGACGGCCGGTACCCAGGTGCGCATGGCACCTCTGCTCCGCAGGCGGCGCGCCTTGGACCAGCCCGACTCCAGGCGACGGGCAACGGGTTTCTCACTGGTGTCCGGGGTCACGGGGCATCATCTTCCTTCTGCGTCCGGTGCCGTCGCCGTGCGGGTCCCCGGCAGACGCCCCCGCGAAACACCGGCCGCCCATGCCCCTACGGGTTGGGCCGGGCCACGCTGATGTCGCCCAGCGCCGACTCCGGGTCGCGCTCCATGGCCAGGTCACCGAGAGAGACGATGCCGACGGGGCGTCCGTCGTCGACGACCGGGACCCGGCGTACGGAGTGCTCGCGCATCAGCTCGACGGCGTGGTCCAGCTCGTCGTCGGACCGTACGGTCACCACGTCGTCGCTGCATGCTGCGGCCACGGTGGTCTGTTCCGGGTCGCCGCCCTCGGCGACGGACCGGATCACCAGGTCACGGTCGGTGACCAGGCCGCGCAGCTGGTCGCCGTCGGTGACCAGGACGGCGCCGAGGTCGCGGTCGCGCATGAGGCGGGCCACCGCGGTGACGGAGGTCTGCGGCTCCACCGTCACCGGGTCGCCGGTCATGATGTCGCGGACGTGCTGGGTCATTCGTGGTCCCTCATTCCCTCGCTCGCTCGTGGTGTGGCACGTCCGGGTACCCGGCGCGGACGTGCCGGCACCTCGCCGACGGCGCCGGTTCGCGCGCGGTCCGCGCGCGGTCCGCGCGGGGAGGCTGACGCCGCTCGGCGCCGGCGGCCGGTGCCGGTCCGGCACGTCGCCGGGCTCGCCGGCGGTCAGCGGTCAGCGGTCAGCGGCCCAGCTGTATCTCGCTCCAGACCTGTTTGCCCCCGCTGACCGGCAGTGTTCCCCACGTCGCCGACACCGCCTCGACCAGGAGGATGCCGCGCCCGCCCGTCGCCTCCCAGCCGATGCTGGTCGGCTTGGCGGGCGTGCGGGGCGAGGCGTCGGCGACCGCGACCCGCAGCCGGCCGCCGATCAGGGTGAGGTCGAGGCGGACCTTGCCGTCGGTGTGCACCAGGGCGTTGGTGACCAGTTCGGAAACGATCAGGAGGACACCGTCGATGTCGTCGTCCAACCCCCAGGAGCGCAGGGTGCGGCGGGTGAAGCGGCGGGCGTGCCGCACGGCCTCGGGCAGCCGCCACACCGACCAGCTCTCCCGCAGGGGGCGCAGGGCCATGCCGTCGTAGCGTACGAGGAGCAGCGCCACGTCGTCGCTGCGGCGGGCGTTGCCGAGCAGGGCGTCGGCGACGAGCCCCAGGTGGGCGGGGTCGGAGACGGCCAGCGCGTGCGCGAAGCGGTCGATGCCCTCGTCGATGTCGGCGTCGGCGGACTCCACGAGGCCGTCGGTGGTGAGGGCGATGACGGTGCCGGGCCGCAGCCCGAGCGGGCTCATCGGGAAGTCTGCCTGGGTCAGCACGCCGAGGGGCGGGCCGCCTTCCACCTCCACGATCTCCGTCGTGCCGTCGGAGTGGCGCAGCACCGGTGGCGGATGCCCGGCCCGGACGCACCAGGCGGATCCCTCCTCCATGTCGAGGTCGACGTAGACGCAGGTGGCGAAGAGGTCGCTCT
Source organism: Streptomyces sp. NPDC028991 (assembly GCF_055564775.1). NCBI lineage: Bacteria > Bacillati > Actinomycetota > Actinomycetes > Kitasatosporales > Streptomycetaceae > Streptomyces > Streptomyces sp. NPDC028991. Next base: position 6,604 of record NZ_JBVHVP010000024.1, read on the forward strand.
CCATGTCCAGCAGCAACCGGTTGGCGTGCGAGACCACCACGTCCGGCGGATGGCCCTCGACGGCGTAGGCGCGCAGGGCCGTACGCATCTGGCCCATGAGGGTGGCGGCACCGGCGCTGTGGCCCTGGACGTCACCGATGACGAGGGCGACGTGGTGGTCGGGCAGCGGGATCACGTCGTACCAGTCGCCACCGAGCTCGAGTCCGGCCGTGCTGGGCAGGTAGCGGGCGACGGCGACCGCGCCGGGCAGTCTGGGCAGGCGGCGCGGCAGCAGCTGGCGCTGGAGCATGCCCACGAGTTCGTGCTCGGCGTCGAAGGCGTGGGCGCGCATCAGGGCCTGCCCGGCGAGACCTGCGGAGGCGGTGAGCAGAGCACGTTCGTCGGGGCCGAAGTCGTGCGGGGTGTCCCACCCGATCAGGCACGCACCGGCCATGCGCCCGCCGGCGGGCAGCGGCAGCACGGCGAGGCCTCCGGGGCCGACGTCGGCGAGGGCGGGTTCCAGGTCACCGGTGCCGGCGGGCCAGATCCGGGCCCGGCCCTCGCGCAGCGCGGCGGCGAGCGTCGGCATGGCCCGCACGGGCGCGTCGGGCCACTCGGTACGCCACTCCAGTCGCCACAGCTCGGGCCAGGACTCGGGTTCGGGCGGGTCCAGGACGGTGACGACGAGCCGGTCGTTCTCCAGCTCGGCCAGTGCGATCCGGTCGGCGCGCAGCGGTCTGCGCAGCGCGGCGACCACGGCCTGGCTGACGTCGCGGACGGTGCCGGCGGTGGCCAGCGCGGCGGCGAGGCGCTGGACGCGGGCCACGTCGGTCACGTCGGGGCGCAGCGTGGAGGCGTCGGCGACGGTGCCGACGAGGCGGGCCGGCCGGCCCTCGCCGCCGGGCAGCAGGCGCCCGCTCAGCCGGAGCCACTTCGGCGGGCCGGTGGGCTGGAGCACCCGGAACTCCAGCTCGCGGTCGCCGATGGACATGTGGTCGGCCTCCGTCACCGACATCAGCGAGGGGAGGTCCTCGGGCACGGTCAGCCCGAGCAGCGTCTCGACCTTGCCGTCGAACTCGCCCGGGGCGAGACCGAACAGGCGCAGGATGTCGTCGCCGATCTCGACCCGGCCGGTGTCCATGGCCAGGGTGAAGGCGCCCGGGTGCAGTTCGTCTCCCTCGCCGGCCACCGCCGGGGCGGGGCAGGTCGCGGCGTCGGCGACCAGTTCGAGGCAGGCACGGTCGTCGCCGTCGAAGCCTTGCGGACGTTCGGTCAGGGCGAGCAGGCACCCGCCGCCGTCCCCGTGCACGGGCACGGGCACGGTGGCGAGGGAGAAGCCGCTCGACGGCACGCGCCGCGACTCGGCCGATCCGGCGAACTCCTCGGGCCCGAGCCAGACCGGCCTCCCGCCGCGGTGGGCGTCGGCGACCGGGGAACCGCCGGCGGCGGGGTAGCTGTCGCGCACGCCGTACAGGGTTCGCGGCACACCGACCGACTCGACCAGGCAGAGCAGCTCTCTGTCCTCGCCGGGCGTGTACAGGGCGGCGAAGGAGGCGCCCGCGAAGACCAGCGCCTGTTCGAGAACGCGGCGCAGCCGCCCGTCCGGCTCAGGGCCGGACGCGATCGCCTTCAGGGCATCCTCGGCACGCAGCGTTCTCGATCCGCGTTCCGCAGCGCCCTCACTGACCACGCCGCCATTACAGCGCTTATGGGACACCTGCGCAGCCCCTGCGGGCGGGGAAGTGGCGAGCAGGGGCGCGAAAGGGGGCTCGCGGGCGCGGTGCGGGGCCCCGCGTGGCTCGGTCGCGGAGGAGTCCGGCGGGCGGCGAGCCCGGCCGCGCTCCGGCACGGTCGCGGGAGAGGCCCCCGCAGCGTCATACGCGCCGCACCCGCGAAACGGGCCGCGGCGCGGCGGCGGTCGGAGGCGGGTTCCCACTCCGGGCCGAGTCTCTGGCCCTGGTCGGGGGTCGGGGGTCGGGGGTCGGTCGCCGGGCCCGAGTCGGGGCGGGCCCTGGTCGAGGGCGGGCCCTGGCCCGAGTCGAGGGGGCCCGGGTCGAGGGGGCCCGGGTCGAGGGGGCCCGGGTCGAGGGCGGGGCCCTGGGCCGAGGGCGGGGCCCGGGTCGAAGGCGGAGCCCTGGGCCGGATCGGAGTCCGGGTCAGGGTTCGAGAGTCGCGGGCGGGGCCAGGGGGCCCGGGGGTTCCAGGGGCCCGAGGGGGCTCGGGCCCCTGGAGCCCCAGCAATCCAGGGGTCTAGGGGACCCACGGGACGCAGGGGACGCCGGGGACCCAGGGGCAGGGGCAGGCCCAGGGGGCGACCCAGGGGGCCCAGAGAGCCCAGAAGACCCAGGGGACCCAAGGAACTTCCCAAGGAACCCCAGGGGACCCAAGGAACCCAAGGAACCCCAGGGGACCCAAGGAACCCCAGGGGCCCCAGGCCCGGGAGCCCCGGGAGCCGGGGGAGCCGGGAGCCGGGGGAGCCCGGCAGGCCGGGTCGGCCCGGGCACAGACGCCCCGCTCCGCGCACCATGGAAAACGTGCCGCTGTGGTGCTCGCCGTGCGCGGCGGGCCCGCGGGGAGGAGATTTGAACCGGGGCCCGGGCTCACCGCGCGGCCGTGCGAGGAGGTGGTCGGCGTGTCCGACGATCGGTCGTCCTCACCGACGCCCCTGGCCACGACGGAATTCGGCGGCCAACCGGTGCTGTCGATGGCGCTGGCCTCGATGATGGAGGCGGTCCACGCGCACTCGGGGGCGGTGTACCTGCTCGGCGCGGATCCCCCGCTACTGGAGATGGCCGTGATGTCGGGGCTGCCGAGGGCCTTCGCGGCGCCCTGGGAGCGAGTGGCGCTGCACGCGCCGATCCCGGTGGCGGACGCGCTGCGCGAACGACGGCTGATCTGGGTCGGCGACGGGGAGGAGATGGCGCGGCGCTACCCTCGCGTCGCCGTCGTCCTGCCCTACCCGTTCGCGTTGGTCGCGCTGCCCGTCGCGACCGAGTCCACGGCGTACGGCGCGATCTTCCTGACCTGGCCCGGTACGCGTCCGGCGGAGCTGTCCGACCGTGAGCGCGAGCAGCTGACGACCGGCTGCAAGCGGCTCGCGCTCCGGCTGGAGCGGGCGGCAGCGGCGAGCCTGCCCGTGCACCCGGAACCCGATCTGCTGGCCGCCCCGGTGGTCGGGGGCGCGCCGGGCACGCTCGGTTCGCTGGAGGCCGTGCGAATGGTGGGGCGCCTGCCGTACGGGCTGTGCTCCCTCGACCTGCACGGACGCGTCGGCTTCGCCAACCCGGCGGCGGCCGAGCTGATGGACGTACCGGTCGGCAGGCTGCTGGGCACTCAGCTGTGGACGTCGGTGCCGTGGCTGAACGACCCGGTGTACGAGGACCGGTACCGGGCCGCGCTGCTCAGCCAGCGAGCCACCTCCTTCGTCGCGCTTCGTCCGCCCGGAGACTGGCTGTCGTTCCGGCTGTACCCGGCCCGGACCGGGCTCAGCGTCCGCATCAGCCGCGCGCGGGGCGTGTCGCGGGCGGGTCCGGCCGAGCCGGTGCCGGACGAGGCCGCCCCGCCCCGGCTGGTGACCATCTCCCAGGTGGTCAGCCTGACGGGCGCGCTGTCCGAGGCGGTCGGCGTGCAGGACGTGGTGCAGCTGATCGCGGACGAGATCGCCCCGACCGTGGGCAGCCAGGGCCTGGTCGTCCTCGGCTCGCGGGCGGGGCGGCTGCACGTCCTGGGACACCGGGGGTATCCGAACCCGTTCGTGGCGGAACGCTTCGACGGCACGCCGCTCACGGAGCGGATCCCCGGGGCCCAGGTCCTGCGCACGGGGGTCCCCGCGTTCTTCGAGTCCTGGGAGCAGCTGGAGCGTTTGTACCCGGCGCGGCGTGGAACGCACGACGGCTTCGCGGCCTGGGCCTTCCTGCCCCTGATCGCCTCCGGGCGGCCGGTGGGCACCTGTGTGCTCGCCTACGAGCGGCCGCACTCGTTCACCACGGAGGAGCGGGCGATCCTGACCAGCCTCGCCGGGCTGGTCGCCCAGGCACTGGACCGGGCCTTGATCTACGACGCGAAACACCGGCTGGCACACGGGCTGCAGGAGGCCCTGCTGCCGCACTCGCTGCCCGAGCTGCCCGGCGTCGAGGCCGCCGCGCGCTATCTGCCGGCCACCCGGGGCATGGACATCGGAGGCGACTTCTACGACCTGGTGCCGGCCCGGCGCACGGCGGCGGCGGTGATCGGGGACGTCCAGGGACACAACGTGACCGCGGCCGGGCTGATGGGACAGGTCCGTACCGCGGTCCGCGCGTACACGGCCGTCGGGCAGACGCCCGAGGAGGTGGTGCGCAGCACCAACCGGCTGCTGATCGACCTGGGGACCGAGCTGTTCGCCAGCGCTCTGTACCTGCGCCTCGACCCGGGGAGCGGGCGGGCGGTGCTGGCCCGCGCGGGACACCCACCGCCGCTGCTGCGCCGTCCGGACGGGCGGGTCGGGGTGCTTGAAGTGCCCGGCGGGCCCTTGCTGGGCATCGACCCCTCGGCCGGGTATCCGTCCACGGAGGTCGCTCTCGCCCCCGGCTCCCTGCTCGCCCTCTACACCGACGGCCTGGTGGAGTCCCCCGACGTCGACTTCGAGGACGCCCTCGCCGACCTGGCGCACCGGCTGTCCGAGGCCGGGAACCTGCCGCTGGACGAGCTCGCCGACCACCTGGTGCGGCACGAGGCGGGCTCGGAGGAACGCATCGACGACATCGCGCTGATGCTGCTGCGAGTTTCGGTCTGACGCGGGGCGCCGGTGCGGCGGGGACGGGGCGTGCGTCCGGTGATGGGGGCGACGCGCGCGGCGCGGGCCGCGGAGCCGTGGTGGGCGGAGCGCGGCGGTCCGGTCCTCCCGCCGGAGGGCCGGACCGCCGGCCTCCGGCCGGTCCCGTGGGGGGCCGGCCGGTGGTTCCGGCCTGTGCCGAGGTGTGGGGCGTCCGGATCAGCCGGTCAGGCCGGAGCCGTCCCCGTTGCCCACGCCCGTGCCGTCACCGGCATCACCGGCGCCCCCGGCACCGGCATCACCGGCACCGGTACCGTCGCCGGTGTCACCGACGCCGTCGCCGGCCTGCCCGCCGCCTGCCTCGCCACCACCGCCGACGGCGTCGCCGCCCCCGGCCTCTTCCTCGCCGGCCTCTTCCCCGCCGGCCGGGTCACCGGCGCCGGCCTCCTCGCCGCCGGCCCCGTCACCCGCGCCGCCCGCCGCGTCGCCGCCCAGAGTGGCGCCGACGGCCTCCAGAGCCGTGGTGACCGGCTGGAAGAAGGTCTCGCCGCCGACCGCGCAGTCGCCGCTGCCGCCCGAGGTCAGGCCTATCGCGAGGCCGTCCTGGGTGAAGAGGGAGCCGCCGCTGTCACCGGGTTCGGCGCACACGTCGGTCTGGATGAGGCCGGTGACCGTCCCCTCGGGGTAGTTGACGGTGGCGTCCAGGCCCAGGACCTGGCCGTCGGCCAGCCCGGTCGTACTGCCCATGCGGAAGACCTGCTGACCGACCGTCGCCTCCGCGGCCTGGCTGATCCCGATGGTCTGGTCCCCCAGGTTGACCTCGCTCGGCGCCTCGGTCGCCGGGTCGTCGTACTTGACGAGTGCGAAGTCGCCCTCGCCCGGGAAGACCGCCTGGTCGACGGTGGCGATCGGCTGCCCGCCCTGCGCGTCGGACCACTGCTCGTCCGCGACGCCGCAGTGACCGGCCGTCAGGAAGGCGGGCGAGCCGTCGCCCGCGGTGACGTTGAAGCCGAGTGAGCAGCGCGCGCCGCCGCCGAAGATGGCGTCGCCGCCCGACACGAAGGTCTTGAAGGTGCCCGGGGACTTCTTGATGGTCGCCATGCCGGAGCCCAGGCTGTCGACGGTGGACTCCAGCCGGTCCCACTTGGCGCCGGTGACGGTGCTGTCCGCGGTCACGAGGATCTTGTTGGTGCGCGGATCGATCGCCCACGACGTGCCCGGGATGGTCGCCTCTGACTTCAGCGTCCGCGCGCCGGTGCGCAGTTCGCCCATGCTGTTGTCGACCTCGCGGACCTCCGCGCCCGCCTTCTTCGCCTGGACGATGACCTGGTTGTCGTCGCCGGGTACGACGTTGACGACGAGCTGCTGCTCGCCGGCGTCGTAGTACGACCCGGCGAAGGCGTCGCCGAGCAGGCCGGCCAGCTGCGAGGCGAGGTCCGACGCGTCCCCCGCCTTCAGGGTCCTCGGCGCCGCCGCGGCGTCGTCCGAGGACCCGCCGTCCTGCGAGGCGTTGGCGTTCGGCAGCAGGATGGCGGCCGCGCCGAGCGCCACCACACCGCCTGCCGCCATCGCGGCCCTGCGCTTCGGAATTCGCTTGTGACTCAACCTTCTCGACCTCCTGGGACGGGGTCCGTGCCGCCGGTCCGGCAGCTGTTGGGGGGCGCCTGGATGGCTGTTGGTACGCACGGGCCGGACGGGCCGTTCAATCGCACCGGATCGACACCCTCCGTATTCGGTCGACAACGTTCTGTTCCGCTCACGTAACGGAATGCCTGCTTCAGTGAATCTGCACATCGAATGCCCAACCCGGTCATCCTCGTTGGATGTTCTGCACAAATACGAAGCGCCCCGCACGTCTTTGGGGCGGGTGTGTCGGATTCGCCTCCGTACGTGCAAGGGGTCGCACGGACCGATGTGGCGCCGCTTGTGAAGAAGTCGCCCCGAAGGCGTGCGCGCACCTGCACCGTTGGGCGCCTAGGCCGCGCAAGTGCCCTGGTGGGACGGGTTGATTGATTGGAAGCACGGACCGGCCGCGTGCTTTGATCCATCGCACCGCGGGGGCCGCGGAGGGCTCCGGAAAGGGGCGCCCGGCGCCTGCGGTCGCGGCCGTCATCTGTCCCCAGAGGGGGCCGCTCCCCCCTTGTGAAATGGCTATACGAAGGGAAGTTCCATCATGAACTCCACCCCCCAGGTTGAGACCGTCGAGATCTCCGACGCCGACCTCGACAACGTCTCCGGCGGTCTGTCCGTGAACGCCGTCGGCACCGTCACCGGCCTGGTGGACGGCATCGCCCCGGTCTCGGGCCTGGTCAACACGGCCGTCGGCACCGTCGAGGGTGCCACCGGCCTGAACACGGCCCCGGTCACCAACCTGGTCGCCGGTCTCTGATCGCGCTCATGTGCCGCTGAGTCCCGGAGCCATCCAGGCTCCGGGGCTTTTCGGCCGTTCTTCCGCTCCTCCGCTCTTCCGCTCTTCCGCTCTTCCGCTCTTCCGCTCTTCCGCGGCATCTTCTCCGCGGCTGCGCCGGGAAACTCTGGGATACGTCCGACGTGCAGTTCCGCCGACAGGCCCTCGCAAAACTCCAGTCACCGGAGGAGCTCGACCTTCCGGTGCGTTTCGCCCGCCCGCAGGGCTGGCTGGTGCTGTCCGTGACCGTGGTCGCGATGGCCGCCGCGTCCGTGTGGGCGGTGAGCGGCTCGGTGGCCTCCACGGTCAGCGCGCCCGCGATCCTCACGCACGGCCAGGGCAGCTACCTCCTGCAGAGCCCGGTCTCCGGCCAGGTCACCGCCGTCCTCGCGGGTCAGGGCGAGCGGCTCGCCGCCGACGCCCCCGTGCTGAAGGTACGTACGAGCGAGGGCGAGACCGTGGTCCGCACGGTCGACGCCGGCCGGATCAGCGCGCTCGCCGCCACCGTGGGGCAGATCATCCAGACCGGCGCGAACGTCGCCTCCGTCGAGAAGGTCGCCCATGCCGGCGATCCTCTCTACGCCACCGTCTACGTCCCCGCCGAGAACGCCGCCGCCATCCCCGCGCACGCCTCCGTCGACCTGACCGTCCAGTCGGTGCCGACCCAGCAGTACGGCGTGCTGCACGGGGAGGTGAAGTCCGTCGACCGCTCGGTGCAGTCGGCGCAGACGATCGCCGCGTTCCTCGGCGACAGCCAGCTCGGCGAGCAGTTCACCAAGGAGGGCAGGCCGGTGGCCGTGACGGTCCGGCTGGACACCTCGAAGTCCACGAAGAGCGGATACGAGTGGTCGTCCGCGGACGGACCGCCGTTCGGCCTGACCTCCATGACGCCGGCCACGGGTTCCATCCGGCTGTCCGACCAGCGTCCCGTCGATTGGCTGCTGCCGTGAGCACCGCACAGGAGACCCGGGGCAGACGCCGCGCCGCCCCGCCGAAGCGCAGGGTACCCAAGAGCCGCGGGAAGACCGTCCGCACCCCCACCGTGCTCCAGATGGAGGCGGTGGAGTGCGGCGCCGCCTCCCTCGCGATGGTCCTCGCCCACCACGGCCGGCACGTCCCGCTGGAAGAGCTGCGCATCGCCTGCGGCGTCTCGCGCGACGGCTCGCGCGCCAGCAACCTCCTGAAGGCGGCGCGCGGCTACGGCCTCACCGCCAAGGGCATGCAGATGGACCTGGCCGCCCTCGCCGAGGTGACGGCGCCGGCCATCCTGTTCTGGGAGTTCAACCACTACGTCGTCTACGACGGCATGGGGCGCCGCTTCGGCCGCCGCGGGGTGTTCGTCAACGACCCGGGCAAGGGCCGCCGCTTCGTGTCCCTAGAGGACTTCGACGGTTCCTTCACCGGGGTCGTCCTGACCATGGAGCCGGGCGAGGACTTCACCCGCGGCGGCCGCAAGCCGGGGGTGCTCGGCGCGATGCCGGCCCGGCTGCGCGGCACCGCGGGCACGCTGCCCGCCGCCGTGCTGGCGAGCCTGCTGCTGGTGGCGGTGGGGGCCGCGGTACCCGCGCTCAGCCGCACCTACATCGACATGTTCCTGATCGGCGGGCAGACCTCGCTGCTCGGCGTCCTGTTCGCGTCGATGGGGGCCTGCGTACTGCTCACCATCGTGCTGACCTGGCTCCAGCAGGCGAACCTGCTGCACGGCCGCATCATCTCCTCCACCCTCTCCAGCGCCCGCTTCCTGCGACACCTGCTGCGGCTGCCGGTGACCTTCTTCTCCCAGCGCAGTCCGGCCGACCTGGTGCAGCGCCTCCAGTCGAACGACGCCGTCGCCGAGACACTGGCCCGCGACCTCGCCGCCGCGGGCGTCGACGCGATCGTGGTCGTCCTGTACGCGGTGCTGCTGTACACGTACGACCCGCAGCTCACCTTCGTCGGGATCGGCGTGGCGCTGCTCAACATCCTCGCGATGCGGATCGTCATCCGGCTGCGCGCGACCCGCACGGCGAAACTTCGGGCGGACACGGCTCGGCTGACGAACACCGCGTACACCGGCCTCCAGCTCATCGAGACGATGAAGGCGACCGGCGGCGAGGACGGCTACTTCCGCAAGTGGGCGGGGCAGCACGCCACCACCCTGGAGGAGCAGCAGCGGCTCGGGGTGCCGAGCGCCTGGCTGGGTGTGGTCGCGCCGACCCTCGCGACGCTCAACAGCGGTCTGATCCTGTGGATCGGCGGTATGCGCGCGGTCGAGGGGCACATCTCGGTCGGTCTGCTGGTCGCCTTCCAGGCGCTGGTGGTCCGCTTCACGGCCCCGCTGACCCGGCTGAACGGTGTCGCGGGCCGCATCCAGGACTTCGCGGCCGACGTGGCGCGGCTGAAGGACGTGGAGAACTTCCGGGCCGACCCGCTCCACGACCGTCCCGGCGGGATCGACTCCACCCGCCGGCTGCACGGCCACGTCGAGCTGCAGAACGTCTCCTTCGGCTACAACCCGCTCGACAAGCCCCTGCTCACCGGCTTCGACCTGAGCGTCGGCCCGGGGCAGCAGGTGGCCCTGGTCGGCGGCTCGGGCAGCGGCAAGTCCACCGTGTCCCGGCTGATCTCGGGGCTGTACGCCCCGTGGGACGGCGTGATCCGCATCGACGGGCAGCGGCTCGAGGACATCCCGCGCGGGGCGCTGGCGTCCTCCGTCTCCTTCGTCGACCAGGACGTGTTCCTCTTCGAGGGCTCCGTACGCGACAACGTGGCGCTGTGGGACCCGTCGGTCCCGGACGACGCGGTGGTGGACGCCCTGCGGGACGCCGCGCTGTACGACGTGGTGATGCGCCGCCCGGGCGGCGTCCACAGCCGGGTCGAGCAGGACGGCCGGAACTTCTCCGGCGGGCAGCGCCAGCGCCTGGAGATCGCCCGCGCCCTGGTGCGCCGGCCCAGCATCCTGGTCCTCGACGAGGTGACCAGCGCCCTGGACGCGGAGACCGAGCTGCTGGTCATGGACAACCTGCGACGGCGCGGCTGCGCCTGCGTGGTGATCGCGCACCGGCTCAGCACCGTGCGGGACAGCGACGAGATCGTCGTGCTCCAGCACGGCACCGTCGTGGAGCGCGGACGGCACGAGGAACTGGTCGCGCACGGCGGCGCCTACGCGGCGCTGGTCAGGGAGCGTTGAGATGAGAACCGTGCACGAAGACCAGGGCGACCTCGTGCTCGGGGCGCTCGGCTCGCTGGGCACCCGCGTCGACTGCGCCGGGTTCGGCCGCCTGGACCTGGAGGGTCCGCAGGTGCTGTGGCTGGTGGCGTCCGGCGCGGTGGACCTGTTCGCGGTCGACGCCGAGGAACAGGGCCACTGGCACCACCTGGGCCGCCTGGAGGCCGGCTCGGTGCTGCTCGGGCCGGTCGCCGGCCCCCAGCACACGCTGGTCGCGCGTCCGCTGCGGGACTGCGTGGTGCACCGCATCGGGCTGCGCGAGCTGTACCAGCCGGCGGGCACCCAGACGTGGTCGTACGACGAGTACGGCAACCCCCGGTACGTACCGCCCACGACGAGCCCGCTCGAGTACGCCCTCGCCCTCGGCGTGGGCCGCAGCCTGACCGTCCTGTTCCAGGCGCCGATGGCGAGCGAGCGGGCCGCGGCACCCACCGACGACGACGTGTTCTGGATGCAGGTCCCGCCGGGCAGCGTGCAGTACGGGGCGGTGTACGGCGACGAGGCGGCCGCCGACCTGCTGATGGACCCGGCGCTGTGGCAGAGCATGGTCGACCAGCAGTACCGCCTGCTGACCACGCTGGACCGCTGGATCGAGCAGTTGGAGCGCACCCACGAGACCCGTACGGCGGCCGGTATCAAGGCCGGTGAGGCGGTGCGCGCCCAGGCCGACCGGACGCTGCTGGCCTCCATCGGCAAGCGGTCGGACAAGCGCACCACGGCCGCCGACGCCGACGCCACGTACGCGGCCTGCAGGCTGGTCGCCCGCGCCGCCGGGATCCCGCTCGCCGAGCCCGCCCACAGAGGCGCGGAGAGCGACCGGCTCGACCCGGTGGAGCGGATCGCCGTCGCCTCGCGCGTGCGCACCCGGACCGTGCGGCTGGACGGCCGCTGGTGGCGGGACGACGTCGGGCCGCTGGTCGGTCACCGGGCCCTGTCGGGGGCGCCGGTGGCACTGCTGTGGCGGCGCGGCGGCTACGTGGCCGTCCATCCGGCGACCGGCCGGGAAACCCCGGTCGAGAAGGCGAACGCCGAGGAGTTCGAGCCGCGTGCGGTGATGTTCTACCGGCCGCTGCCCGAGCGCCGGCTCAGTCCGCTGCGGCTGCTGCGGTTCTGTCTGACGGGCACGCGCGGTGACCTGGCCTGGCTGCTGCTCGCGGGACTGGTGACGGTGGCGGTCGGCGCGCTGGTTCCGATCGCCACCGGCAAGGTGCTCGGCGAGTTCGTGCCGAAGGCGCGGACCGAGCTGATCGTGCAGGTCTGTCTCGCGGTGATGCTGAGCAGCATCGTCGCGGCGGCCTTCATGCTGCTGCAGAACCTCACCATCCTGCGGCTGGAGGGCCGTGTCGAGGCGACCCTCCAGCCCGCGGTGTGGGACCGGCTGCTGCGGTTGCCGACGAGGTTCTTCACCGAGCGCTCCACCGGTGAGCTGGCGAGCGCGGCCATGGGTATCAGCGCGATCCGGCGGCTGCTGGCGGGCGTCGGTCCGACGGTGGCCCAGTCGGTGACCGTCGGGGCGATGAACCTGGGGCTGCTGCTCTGGTACAGCGTGCCGATGGCGCTCGCGGCGATCGGCATGCTGGTGGTCGTCGCCGCCGTGTTCCTGGGGCTCGGACTGTGGCAGGTGCGCTGGCAGCGGCGGCTGGTCAAGCTCACCAACAAACTGAACAACCAGGCGTTCCAGACCCTGCGGGGGCTGCCCAAACTGCGCGTCGCGGCGGCCGAGAACTACGCGTACGCGGCGTGGGCGGAGCAGTTCGCGCGCAGCCGTGAGCTCCAGCAGCAGGCGGGACGCGTCAAGAACCTGAACGCGGTGCTCGGCGCGGTGTACCTGCCGCTGTGCACGCTGCTGATGTTCATGCTGCTGGCGGGTCCGGCGCGCGGCTCGATGTCGGCGGCCGAGTTCCTCACCTTCAACGCGTCGGTGACGATGCTGCTGACGTCCGTCACCCAGCTCACCGGCGCGTTCGTGTCGGCGGTGGCCGCGCTGCCGCTGTTCGAGGAGATCCGGCCGGTCCTGGACGCCACGCCCGAGGTGCGCACGGCGAGTACCCGGCCGGGACCGCTGTCCGGGGCGATCGAGGCGCGGCGGCTGTCGTTCCGGTACACCGACGACGGGCCGCTGGTCCTGGACGATGTGTCCTTCGCGATCCGGCCGGGCGAGTTCGTGGCGGTCGTCGGTCCCAGCGGCTGCGGCAAGTCGACCCTGCTGAGGCTGCTCATCGGCTTCGACCGGCCGCTGTCGGGCAGTGTCCTGTACGACGGCCAGGACCTGGCCGCGCTCGACCAGTCGGCGGTGCGCCGGCAGTGCGGGGTGGTGCTCCAGCACGCGCAGCCGTTCACCGGCTCGATCCTGGACGTCATCTGCGGCACCGAGCCGTACACGCCGGAGGAGGCGATGGCGGCGGCGGAGATGGCGGGGCTCGCGGAGGACATCGAGCGGATGCCGATGGGCCTGCACACCATCGTCTCGGGCAGCGGGGCGGTCTCCGGGGGCCAGCGGCAGCGGCTGATGATCGCGCAGGCGCTGATCCGCCGGCCGCGCATCCTCTTCTTCGACGAGGCGACCAGCGCCCTGGACAACGAGACGCAGCGCACGGTGATCGAGTCCACCAAGGCCCTCAACGCCACCCGGATCGTCATCGCCCACCGCCTCTCCACGGTCCTGGACGCCGACCGCGTGATCGTGATGGAGGACGGCAGGGTGGCCCAGCAGGGACCGCCCGCCGAACTGCTCGCGGACACCGGCGGCCGGCTGCACGAGCTGGTGCGGCGGCAGCTGGCCTGACGGAGCGCGGACGGCGGGCGGGCCCGAGCTCCGGACCGGCCGGTTTCCGGCCGTACCGCCACGGTGGCCGCCTGAGAGGCGCCAAAATGGGTACCTGCGCCTGCATGCGTATCAGCGTGGTGGATGTGGGGTCGAACACGGTCCGGCTCATGGTGGCGGACGCGGAGGGCGGGGTGCCGCTGCCGGTCCACACCGCGAAGTGGCGGTTGCGGCTGTCCGAGCAGGTCAAGCCGGGTGGTCTCGTCCCCGAGGAGGCCGTGGAGCGGCTCGTGGAGGCGGTCGCCGAGGCGAACCGCACCGCGGCCCGCTGGGGGGCGGCGGAGCCGCTGGCATTCGCGACCGCCGTGGTACGTGCCGCGCCCAACCGCCGGGAGGTGCTGCGCACCGTCCAGGCCCGTACGGGTGTCGCCCTGTGCACCCTGCCGGGCGAGGTGGAGGCCGAGCTGACGTTTCTCGGGGCCAGGCGCTGGATGGGCTGGCGGGCGGGGCCGCTCGCCCTGCTCGACATAGGCGGCGGTTCGCTGGAGATCGCCTTCGGCCGCGGCCGGCTGCCCGACTTCGTGGCCTCGCTGCCGCTGGGGGCGGCACGGCTGACCCACGAGTTCCTCGGGGGCGGCGAGGACGCGCCGCCGCCGGAACAGGTCCGGGCGCTGCGCCGCAGGGTCCGGCATCAGCTGCGGGACGTCGCGGCGCGGATCCGCTGGGAGGGGCCGCGTACGGCGGTGGCCACTTCGCGGACCTTCCAGCAGCTCGGGCGGCTGTGCGGGGCCTCGCCGGGGCGGCACGGCCCCTTCGAGGAGCGGCAGATGCGCTGCTCGGACCTGGGCGAGGCGGTCGGGCGGCTGGCCGCCCTGACCGCCGCCGAGCGGGCCCGGCTGCCCGGCATCTCCGTGCCGCGGGCGGCGCAGAGCCTGGCCGGGGCGGTGGTCGGCCACACCGCGATGAAGCTGACCGGTCTGGAAGCGGTCACGCTCTGTCCCTGGGCGATCCGCGAGGGCGTTCTGCTGCGCCACATCGAGGACGGTCCGTCCTGGTGGGCGGAGGTGACCCGCCGCAACGACACGGCGCAGGTGCCGACCCCGGTGCCGTTGCGCGTAGCGACCACGCCCGGCTGACCATGTGACGGGCCCTGCCCGGCCGGAACGAACCGACAGTACGAGGAAGAGGAGACCTTCGTGTCCCAGGACCGCGACCGCGACGACAAGCAGCCCGAGACGGCCATCGAGGAGGTTCTGCGCGAGATCGAGGAGGCCAGGCCCCGCGAGGCGGAGTCCGACGAGGGCCCGCGCCGGGGCGAGGCGGGTGACGCCACCTCGCCCAACACCGGCGCCCAGAAGGACGCCGAGGGCGAGTGAGCCGGGACTGGGCGCGAGCGGGGGTGCCGCGGTGGTGCCCGGGTACTCGCGCCCCATGGAGTACGACCGCGAAGGACCACAGTTGCCGACGGCCCGGGGCCCGCTCTCCGCGGCCGTCGGCGCGTACCTGCTCGGGGCGGGGCCGCTGCCCGGCCGGGAGGACGTCGCCGCCGCACGGGCGTACGGTGACGATCTCCAACTCGCCCTGTACCAGTGCTACGAGCTGCACTACCGGGGTTTCGCCGGAGTCTCCCCCGGCCTCGAATGGGATCCCGAACTGCTGCGCACGCGAGCCTCGCTGGAGCAGCGTTTCCTGTCCGCGCTGCGCGCCGACACCCGCGTCCACGACAGCGTGGAGGACGCGGTCGGGGCGCTGCTCGTCGAACCGGCCGACGGGAAGGGCGTCAGCCACTTCCTGCGGGACGAGGGCGAGTTGTGGCACCTGCGCGAGTACGCGGCCCAGCGCTCCCTGTACCACCTGAAGGAGGCCGACCCGCACGCCTGGGTGCTGCCGCGGCTGTGGGGGCGCGCGAAGGCGGCGATGGCGGCGGTGGAGTTCGACGAGTACGGCGGCGGCCGGCCCGACCGGGTACACGCCCGCCTGTTCGCCGGCCTGATGGCGGACCTCGGCCTGGACACGGCGTACGGGTGCCATCTCGACGCGGCGTCCGCCGAGTGCCTGGTCACGGTGAACATGATGTCCCTGTTCGGGCTGCACCGGGCGCTGCGCGGCGCCTTGGTGGGCCATTTCGCCGCGGTCGAGATCACCTCGTCGCCCGGTTCCCGGCGGCTCGCCGAGGCGATGCGCCGCACGGGCGCCGGGCCCGCGGCCGAACACTTCTACGACGAACACGTGGAGGCCGACGCGGTCCACGAGCAGATCGTGCGGCACGAGGTGATCGGCGGTCTGCTGCAGCAGGAGCCGCACCTCGCGGCGGACGTCGCCTTCGGGATCGACGCCACCGGGCACGTCGAGGACCGCTTCGGCGCCCGGCTGCTCGGCGACTGGCGGGCCGGCCGGTCGTCCCTGCGCACGCCGCTGCCCGACGCGCCCCGCGAGCCTGCCGGAGCCTCCCATATTTCGTGACCGCCGGGGTACGTGGGATCCGTGAGTTTCATGGTGCTACCGGGCGTCTATGCCCCTCAGGAGGACACCGCCCTGCTGGCCGGGGCGCTGTCCGACGAGTCGCTCCCGGCGGGCGCGGCCGTACTCGACGTGGGGACCGGCACGGGCGCTCTCGCCCTCGCGGCGGCACGGCGAGGCGGCCGGGTGACCGCGGTGGACGTGTCGTGGCGTGCGGTGTGCGCCGCCAGGGTGAACGCCGCGCGGGCCGGGCTGCGGATCCGCGTCCGGCACGGCAACCTCTTCACGCCCGTACGCGGTGAGTCGTTCGACCTCGTGCTGGCCAATCCGCCGTACGTCCCGGCGCCGGGCGGTGGCCGCCTGCCACGGGGTGCGGCGCGGGCCTGGGACGCCGGTCACGACGGCCGGCTGGTCCTGGACCGGATCTGCCGGGAGGTGCCCGCCGTGCTGCGTCCGGGCGGTGTGCTGCTGCTGGTGCAGTCCGCGCTCAGCGATCCGGAGCGGACCGTCGGACGTCTGCGCGAGGCCGGTCTGAAGGCGGCGGTGACCCGGCGGCAGCGGATCGCGTTCGGTCCCGTGGTGCGCGGCCGGGAGCGCTGGCTGCGGCAGCGCGGGCTGCTGTCCCTGGCCGAGCGCGAGGAGGAGCTGGTGGTCGTCCGTGCCGAACTCCCCGTCTGACGCCCCTCGCCCGTCCGGCTCCGGCGCCCCGCGCCGGGTCAAGGTCCAGCGCCGGGGGCCGCTGCTGCTGGAGGGCCCGGTGGAGGTGGAGCTGGAGGACGGGACGACGGTGTCGTCCGACCGCTTCCGGGTGGCGCTGTGCACCTGCCGCCGCAGCCGGCGCTACCCCTGGTGCGACACCAGCCACCGCGCCAGGTCGTCCGGCACCGGTGACGGGGCCGGGCCCGCGGCGCGGGACTGACAGTACCGTTCCGCGCCGCTCGGTGACTTCCGGAACCGGGGAGGACGGCGGACGGCCCCACTCCGTCCGCCGTCCCCGGTGCGGGACCCCGCGTCCCGTACGGCGGCGCTCGCACTCCCCAGTAGCGAGTCGCCGGTCACGCCGCACGAGCCGGGCGGTCCCGGTCCTCAGAACGTGAAGACGCTCGCGCTGCCCGCGTTCTTCACGCACTCGTTGGCGAAGGTGCGCTCGTAGGAGACGTGCCGGCCCTGCCAGACCCCGTCGACGGTGACGACGACGGGGTCGTACTCCCGGGTGCACAGCACGCCGGGGTCGGCGGCCAGGGCGTCGAAGTCGCCGCCCGCGCCGCGCAGTTCCGCGCAGGCGGTCTGGGCGGCGGGGTGGGTCCCGGAGGCCGTCGGGGCGCAGGTCAGGGTGACCGCGCGTACCGGTGCGGCGGTGGCAGCGCTCTCTCCGTACCCCACGGTCAGCACGAGGGCCGAGGGGGCGTAGAGCGACGCGGGGGCGGTGGCCGGGGAGGCGAGGGAGGCCCCGGCGAGGGGCCCGCAGACGGCGGTGGCCGTCAGGCCCAGAGTCGCTGCCCAGCGCGCGGTGTTCCGCATTGTGTGCATCCTTCCGCTTGAAACGAGGGTGTCGCCGGCCCGGCTCGGTCGGTGCCGGAACGGCGAGCGCGAGTCTGCCTAGTCCGTCGCGGAAACTCATCTCGACCCCATGGGTTTCGGTAACCTTGCGTATTGAATCAGTGGCGTGAAGTCACGGAATTCGAACGTTCCAAGTCCGGAACCACGCGGTTCTTGATCGGTTATTGAGTCCAGAACTGGCCGGATGGCGTGATCCACACGTTCGCCGATAGGCCTGAAACACCCCTGAAACCCGCCTGTGGCCCTGGCCCCGGCCTTCGGCATACTCGCGGGTATGGTGCTGGCGGCGCGAGCTCGACGACGAGAGGCGGTACCCGGGGATGGCCAAGCACTGGGCGGACTTCCAGTACGAGATCTATCTGAACGGGATGACCGGTGCCGTGCCGCGGCTGCCCACCGACCTGACCCGGCTGGAGGAGCTCGCCGAGCGGCGTCTCGGCCCCGGTCCCGTCGGGTACGTCGCGGGCAGCGCGGGTGACGGCAGCACGGCGCGCGCCAACCGGGCGGCTCTCGACCGGCGCCGGATCGTCCCGCGCATGCTGCGGGACGTGCACGATCGCGACCTCTCGGTCGAGGTGCTGGGCCGTCCCCTGCCCGCTCCGCTGGCGCTGGCACCGGTCGGCGTCCTGTCGGTCATGCATCCGGACGCGGAGCCGGCCGCCGCCCGGGCCGCCGCCGCTCAGGGCGTGCCGTACATCCTCTCCTCGGCGTCGAGCACGCCCCTGGAGCAGGTCGCCGAGGCGATGGGCGACGCCGAGCGCTGGTTCCAGCTGTACTGGCCCAAGGACCGCGAGGTGGCCCGCAGCTTCCTGGAGCGCGCCGGGGCGGCCGGATACAGCGCGCTCCTCGTCACGCTGGACACGCCGCTGCTGTCGTGGCGCCCGCGCGATCTCGACCAGGCGTATCTGCCGTTCCTGCACGGGGTGGGCACCGCCAACTACTTCTCCGACCCGGCGTTCCGGGCGGGACTGGCGAAGCCGGTGCACGAGGATCCGAACGCGGCGGTGATGCACTTCGTCGGCATGTTCTCCGATCCCGCCAAGTCCTGGCCGGATCTGGACTTCCTGCGGGAGAACTGGGACGGTCCGATCGTCCTCAAGGGCATCCTGCACCCGGACGACGCCCGGCTCGCCGCCGACGCCGGAATGGACGGCGTGGTGGTCTCCAACCACGGCGGCCGCCAGGTGGCCGGTTCCGTCGCGGCGGCCGACGCCCTGCCGCGCGTGGTGGAGGCGGTCGGCGACCGGCTCACCGTGCTGTTCGACAGCGGGATCCGGACCGGCGACGACGTCTTCAAGGCACTCGCACTCGGCGCGCGGGCGGTGCTTCTCGGCCGCCCCTACGTCTATGGACTGGGCCTCGACGGGCAGGCGGGCGTCGAGCACGTGATCCGCTGCCTGCTCGCCGAACTCGACCTCACCCTGGCCCTGTCCGGGCACGCCTCCCCGGCCACGCCCGGCCTCGCGGATCTCGTCGAGGACTCCGCGTGACCTCCCCGGGGAACACCCTGACGGGCGGGCCGCGCGGCGTGGTGCCGGCCGCGGCGACGCCCGACGTGTGGTCCGCGGGTCCGTTGCCGCCGGTGCCCGCCCGGCGACAGCCGGGCCTCCCCACGGCCCCACGGTCCCTCAGGAGCGCCATCACGCGTCGGGCACCGCGAGATCCGCTCAGCCGCCCGGCAGCTCCACGCGCCGCGCGTCCGGGGTCTCCGTGCCGGCGATGGACAGGGAGCCCTCCACCGTCGGTACCGGGTCGGTCCGCCAGCGCTGGCCGTCGGAACCGTCACGCACCTTCACCACGATGTCGGCGTCCGTGGTGACGGTGGTGGCGGCGAGGGCGAGCTGCTTCTGCCAGCGCGGCACCAGCTCGCCCTGTCCGGTCGTGTCATAGCGCACGTCGTCGCCCCGCTCGGTGCCCTCGTCGGCGCAGGTACCGAGAATGACGACTCCGGCGTCCGCCCGCGAGTCCAGGCACAGCCCCGGGTCGGCGACGCTGCGCACCAGCCCGTCGTCCTCGTAGGTCCACTGCTGGGTCCACGCCTCGGAGCATCCCGCCAGCCGGGCGCCCGCGCCGGACTGCGGCTCGCCCCGGACGTCGAGGCACAGGTCCGCGGCGACGTTGCGCAACCGCGTCCGGTCCGCCGCCGTGGGCAGTCCGGCCGCACCGGGCGGTTTCGGGCGGCTGGTCCCGGACGTGCTGCCGTCGCCGCCGACGGCGCTGGTGGAGGCGGCCGGATCGGCCCCACCGCCGTCGTACGACCACACGCTCACCACGAGCACGATGGCGAGCACTCCGGCCGAGGCGGCGCCGAGCTGCCTGAGCGCCGGCCGGCCGGAGCGCGCCCGGCCCGGGACCCCGCGCACGGGCACGGAAATCCGGGCCAGCAGGCCGGGACGTCCGCCGCGGTGCCGGGCGGCCCCCTTGGCGAGCGCGCCGAGCGTCGCGCGGCCCGGACGGGAGTCGAGATAGCGCCGGGCGCCCCAGCCGAGCACCGCTTCGGCGATCAGTGTTCCCAGCTCGCGCTCGAAGTGGCTGAGCTGTTCGGCCGCGTGCCGGCAGTGGCGGCAGTCCGCCAGATGCTTCCGGACGTCCGGCAGCAGGGCGCCCCCGCGGCGAATCGGAACGTCGAGGAGACGGCTGTGGAAGCGGCAGTCCTGGGTCGGGGCCAGTTGCCGGTGCGCGTGCAGACAACCCTCGCGGAATTTCTCACGTGCTTGTTCGAGTGTGGCCGACGCGGTGTCGGTATCCATGCCGAGCAGACCCGCCGGGACACTTATGGACTCGCCCTCGACCTCCGTGTGCCATAGCAAACAACGGGCCGGTCCAGGAAGGGAAGCGAATGCACGCGCGGCCAGCGTGCGGTTTTCCGGAGTCATGGACTTCGCCGCCCGCATACCACGTCCGCCGGCGGGTTTGAGCAGTTGCGGGAGAACGCCGGATATCCCGTCGTCGGCGGACCACTGCCGGACCGTGTCCCGTACGGCGACCAGCAGCCGGGGACGCAGGGCCGTGGCGGGCTCGCCCTCGGCGAGCCGGTCCAGCACCCGATGCCAGGCGGCTGCGGTGACCATGCCGGTGACCTGGGCGGACGTGGCGAGGCAGATGGTCGCGTAATCATGGGCGGGCTGCCAGTGGCGCGCCATCAGCAGCGCGGCGGTCCGGGCGGCCTCGCTTTCCGGGCCGTCCCTGAGCCGCGCGGCCATGGACTCGTCGGACTCCCCGGGGTCCCCGCCGGAGGGCGGGTACGCGGGTCGAGGGGGGTGGGGGGTGGGCACTGAGATGTTTCCTTCCCACGCACAGGTGGCTCAGAAGTTCCGATCGCCGAAAAGGAACACCTGATTGGTGTATACCTTCTGGGCGCTGTGTGGGGAGCGTGAATTCGCCACGGCGAAATCGGACCTGGCTTCATCAAGACGCGTGCGAGACCCGGCCTTTACCCCCCGCACAGGTTCTTCACTCTCGCACAAACCACTCATGGTCAACAAGGCGACCGGGCAACATGGGCCCGCCTTTGAAAGAAGGTCAGATTCCGAGGCAACTCATGTGTCCCGCACCGGCTTTCGGCTTTCTCCACGTGCCCCGTGTGAAACATGTGCGTCGGCGGCCCGGGAAGGCGCCCCGCGTGCCGCCCGGAGCCTCAGATCTGCCAGGAGCGCAACCGGTCGGCCGCGCCGTAGACGTCGGCCCCACCGGACATCAGGTCACGGGCGAGGTCGACCAGGGCCCCGTAGGGCGGGTCGATGCCGACGCCGCTGGCGTACATGTAGGCGACGGCCGTCGCGCAGGCGAAGCGGGCGTTGGCCGCGGGCAGGGGCCTGAGCACGGCGAGCGTGTGCAGCAGGGCGGCGGCCCGCCAGGCCGGGTCCGAGTCCACCCCGAGGCGGGGCGGGTCGACGCGGTGCCGGGCGACGGCGGCGACCAGTGCGGAGAAGTCGTTGATGGTGGGCTGCTCCGGCAGCACTTCCTCATGGCGCTGGAGCAGCCAGGGCACGTCGATGTGCAGGACCGGCGCCATGGGTCAGGCGGCCCGCCCCTCGCCCCTGACGGGCGGTGGTTCATCGTCGGGAAAGGCGGCCGCGAACTCGTCGGCGTGGGCGGTGAAGAACCGGCGGAAGGCCTCGGCCCCCTCCTGCAGCGCCCGGTGCCGGGCTATGTCGGCGGCGGCGGCGTCCCGCACGAGCGCCTTCATCGACGTACCGCGTTCCTTGGCGATCTGCCGCAGGTCCTCGAGCTCGCGGTCGCTGAACTCCACGTTCAGAGCTGGCATGCCTCCCACGGTACCGCGTGGGTACTGACCCGTAAATATCCCCACGTCAGAGCAGTGGCCCGGCGGTACCGCAGGAGGCGAGCGGAGCGGCGGGAGCGGTCAGTTCTGGTCCGCCACGAAGGAGGCCATGCGGGCCAGCGCGGCGTTCCAGTTGATGGTGTGCTCGTTGGTCGACCAGGACTGGATGTCGTCGATGAAGCAGAACTGGGCGACGCAGCCCTGGAGTTTGCTCTGTGCGTAAGGGTCCTGGATGTTCGAGTTCGGTCCGCCGGACAGGGTGCCGTCGGGCGGGGCGGGCAGCGCCGGATCGAGCTGCTTGGCGTACCAGCGGCTGTGCTGGTTGTGCGCGTTGACCTCGCCGTAGCCGGTGACGTACGACATGTTCAGCGCGTTGCGGCCCAGGATGTAGTCCATGCTCTGCAGGGCCCCGTCACGGTACTTCGAGCCGCCGGTGATGTCGTAGGCGGTGGCGAGGACGACCGCGTTGTTCAGGATCTGGTGGCTGGACCCCCAGTCGTACACGTTGTCCTCGGGGGCGTAGGGCATGCCGTAGGGGTGCGCCTCGAGCGTGGCCAGGTACTGGTCGGCGCCCTGGACGACGGAGCGGCGTACCTTGTCCCGGCCGGGAAGCCGGTTCGGTACGGTCGCCAGGTCCAGCCGGGCCGCCGCCGCGGTGCGGGCCCAGTCGAAGCCGAGCGGGCCGAAGATGTCGGCGGTGTGCACCGGCGAGTTCAGCACGTACTCCCTGAAGTCCCGCTCCCCCGTCGTCAGGTACAGCTCGGCCGCCGCCCAGTAGAACTCGTCCTCGACCTGGCCGTCCGGGTAGGCACCGCCGCCGATGCCGTCGCTCTCGTCGGCGAGCACGTCCGGGTGGGCCAGTGCCGCCGCCCAGGCCTGGCGGGCCGCGTCGAGCGCCTTCGCGGCGAACTCCCGGTCGTAGGGGCGGTAGAGGCGGGCCGCCTGCGCCGCCGTCGCCGCCAGGTTCAGGGTCGCGGCGGTGGTCGGCGGGTGCAGTTCGCGCTTTTGCGGGTCGTCGCTGGGCAGCAGCGGCAGCCCGGTCCACGCCTCGTCGTGGATCTTGTGGTGGGCCATGCCGGCCAGCGGCTGTCCGTCCGGCACCTGCATCTTCAGCAGGAAGTCCAGTTCCCAGCGCACCTCGTCGAGGATGTCCGGCACCTTGTTGCCGCTCTCGGGGATGGCGAGGGTGCCGTCGCCGAGCTTCGACGGCTCACCGGTACGGGCGTGCAGCGAGCGCTCATAGGTGCTGAGCAGTTCCCAGGTGGAGATGCCGCCGTTCACGACGTACTTGCCGTGGTCCCCGGCGTCGTACCAGCCGCCGGAGACGTCGAGGGTGTAGTCGCACACGCCGGGCTGGCAGGGCACCTCGGTGTCGCCCTGGTTGGGTGCCACGCCCACGTGTCCGGCGGGGCGGGCGTAGCCCGGACGCAGGTCGCCGCTGATGGGGGTGCCGCTGCGCTGCGTGTAGTAGTACTTCGCGGAGTCGGTGCGCAGCCGCTCGTAGGCGGCCGTGCCGATGTCGAAGGGCCGGCTGGTCTCCCCGTCGGCGACCAGGGTGTAGCCCTCGCCGCGCGTCTCGTGGCGGCCGAAGTCGATCGAGTGGACGTTCTGCCCGGAGGAGACGTCCACGCCGCGCGGCTTGCTCCAGCCGTGGGCGACGACCCGGCCGCGCTCGTTCTTCAGCTGCCAGCGCAGGCGCGTGGTCTCGTCGGTGACGAGAGTGGCGTTCTTCGGGCCGGACGGCAGGTAGCCGACCTGGTTGACCCGGACCCGCGGCCCGGTGTCGGGGACGTGCGGCTCGGGCGCCACGCCGCCCAGCAGGGACACGTCGTCGACGCAGAACCGCCAGGGGTCGGGGGTGCCGCCGAGCTGGAAGCCGACCTGGCCCTGGGTGGTGTCGACGGGTGAGGTGAAGGTGTAGGAGTAGGTGTTGCCGGAGACGCTCAGCTGCGGGCTGACCTCGTGGTAGGTGTCGTACGGGGACACCGACAGGCCCACGATCGCCCGGACCACGTGGTCGGCGGGCGTGCCGGTCGCGGTGAAGGAGAACCGGTACGACTCCCCCGCGACGAGGGTGATGTCGTTCTGGCCGACGGCCGCGTCCCAGCGGTTGGCGGTGCCGCCGGGGGCGTCGGCGCACAGCCGGCCGTCGGACACGGCCGCGGTGACGTTGCCGCTCGCCCACCAGGATTCGGTGCCGTTGTCGAAGGTGCCGTTCTTGACCTGCTCGGTCTCCTCGGCTCCGGCCGGGGCGGCGGGCAGTGCGGTGACGGCCGCCGCCAGCAGGGCGGTCAGGGAGACGAGGGCGGTTCTGCGTCGTGTCAGGCGTTGCGTCAGGCGTCTTGTCACGTGCGGGCTCCTCGGGGGAGGCGGCGCTCCCGATAATGGGAGCGCTCCCAAATGCGGTCGTGGGCCATGCTTGTGGCAGACATGACACCCCGTCAACGGTGCGGACGGGACTGCTTCCCGTCCGCACCCGTGCGCGACGCTCAGGCGGCGGGCGCCTCCAGACGGCTGATGCGGACCGCTCCCCGCACCTCACCGGGGTGACGGCTGGTCAGCGTGAGGCGTACGCGGGAGCCGCGCACCTTCTCGAAGGAGATCACGGTGGGAGAGTCGGAGTCGGCGGCCCAGTCGGTCCCGGCCCCCTCGACGGCCCGCCAGGCCCGGCCGTCCCACACCGCGACCTCGATGGCGGCGGGCAGGCTGTGCGAGGCGTCCACGGTGAAGGAGACCTCGATCCGGTCGTAGGTACGCCTGCGGCCGTGGTCGACCGAGACCCAGTCCTCGGCGCGGGCCCCGTCGAAGGCCGGCAGCAGGGCGGTGGCCGCCTTGTGGAAGCCGTTGGACCAGCCGGTGGCCGGGTCGCCGTCGAGCATGGCGGCGGGAAGCGTGTCGGGCCGTCCGGAGTAGCTCGCGTCCGCGTGCGGATGGTCCACGGGCGCCGGGTGCCCGGGGCGGAACTCCGGCGCCGGTGTGCTCGCGCGGGACGCGGCCCGCCGGGCGCGCACGGTCGCCGTGTCCGTGCGCAGTCCGTCCGCACGGGCGGTCACCCGCACGGTGCCCGGCCGGGTGCCGGACCGCACGATGGCGAGGGCCTTGCCGTGGAAGGCGGTGCGGGTACTGGCCTGGTAGCGCTCGGCGCTCTCCTGGCGGCCGTTGTCGAGTCCGGCGAGGGAGCCGCCGGCCACCTCGAAGGAGATCAGGTGCTCCGCGCCGGGCACCACCACGCCGCGCCGGTCGACCACCTCGGCGGTCACGAAGATGAGGGAGCGGCCGTCGGCGGCGACGCTCTCGCGGTCCGGGGTGAGGCGGACGGCGTGCGGCGTCCCGGCGGTGCGCAGGAGGTCGGTGGCGACCGCCCTGCCGTCCCGCCGGGCGACGGCCTTCAGCTCACCCGGCTCGAAAGGCACCTTCCAGGTCAGATGGAGTTTGCCCGCACTGCCGTTCGGGCTGGTGTAACTGCCGGGGTAGGGGCCGTCGGTGAAGGTCTTGTCGTCGCCGGTGGCCTCGGTGGTCTCCAGGTACGTCCGGCCGTCGACGGTCTTCTTCGTGTCGAACGTGCGGGTGCCGAGGGACCTGCCGTTCAGGAACAGTTCGACGGTGTCGACGTTGGTGTACGCCCAGACCTCGACCGTGTCGCCCTCGCGGTGGTTCCAGGTCGTCGGCAGCAGGTGGACCATCGGCTCGTCCGTCCACTGGCTCCGGAACAGGTGGTACATGTCCTTCGGGAAGCCGGCGGTGTCGACCGCGCCGAAGAAGGACGCCTTCACCGGAAAGACGTCGTACGGCGTCGGCTCGCCGATGTAGTCGATGCCGGACCACAGGAACTGGCCGGCGAACCACTTCCGGTCCCGGTCCTTCTTGTGGCCGTACTCGCCGCTCATGGTCCAGGAGGCGAGGTTGTTGTCGTAGGACGAAGTGGCCCGCTTGCCGGGCGTCTGGTTCTCGCCGGTGTTGAGGTGTTCCGGCTCCTGGTAGGTGCCCCGCGTGGAGGTCTCGGACGACGACTCGGACTCGAAGAGGAACAGGTGCGGGTAGGCCGCGTGCAGGTCGTCCACCGACTTGGCGGTGTTGTAGTTGAGGCCGAGTCCGTCCAGCTTGGCCAGCATCAGGTCGGCGGCGGAGCCCTTGGCGGGCATCCGGCGGTACTTGTCGGAGCCGATGACGAGCGGGCGGGTGTCGTCGGCGGCCCGGATCGCGTCGATGACCCGGTCGGCCATGGCGAGGCCGGCGGTGGAGGTGGAGTCGGGGACCTCGTTGCCTATGGACCACATGACGACGGCCGGCGAGTTGCGGGCGGCGAGCACCATCTCGGTGGCGTCCCGCTCGCCCCACTCGTCGAAGAACCGGCCGTAGTCGTAGCGGTTCTTGCCGGTGCGCCAGCAGTCGAAGGCCTCCACCAGCATGATGATGCCCATCTCCTCGCAGACCTCGATCATCTCGGGGGCGGGCGGGTTGTGGGAGGTGCGGAAGGCGTTGACGCCCATCGACTTCATGATGGTCATCTGGCGGCGGACCGCGTCGATGCTCACGGCGGCGCCGAGCGCGCCGAGGTCGTGGTGCAGGTCGACGCCCTTGATCTTGGCGTACCGGCCGTTGAGGTGGAAGCCCTCCTCGGGGTGGACGTGGAAGGTGCGGATGCCGAAGGGGGTGCGGTAGGTGTCGACGGTCCGGCCGCCGACGCGCAGTTCGGTGTGCAGCGTGTAGCGGTGCGGGCTCGCGAAGTCCCACATCCGGGGGCGGGTGACGGTGAGTTCCTGGGTCTCGCCCGCCTCGTCGGCGACATCCGCCGTGGAGGTGGCGCGGGCCACGGTTCGTCCGTCGGCGTCCTTGACCGTCGACCGGATCTCGACCTCGCGCACGGTGCCCGAGGCGTTCACCACGGACGTCGCCACCCGCACGACGGCGCGCTCCTCACTCACCCTCGGCGTGGTGACGTACGTGCCCCAGCGCCGTACGTGCACCGGCTCGGTGACGACGAGGCGGGCCTCGCGGTAGATGCCGCTGCCGGAGTACCACCGGCTGCTCGGCAACCGGTTGCGCACCTGGACCGCGAGGACGTTCTCGGTGCGGCCGTCGGTGTGCACCAGGTCGGTGAGGTCGAGGGCGAAGCCGGTGTAGCCGTAGGGGTGGCGGCCGGCCTCCCGGCCGTTGCAGTGGACGCGGGAATCCATGTAGACGCCGTCGAACTCGACCGATATCCGCTTGCCCGCGAGGGCGGGCGGCAGGGTGAAGGCGAGGCGGTACCAGCCGAGGCCGCCCGGCAGGAAGCCGGTGCCGCTGGTGGTGCCGTGCTCGGTGGTGGGGGTCTGTTCGATGCTCCAGTCGTGCGGGACGGCGACCTCGCGCCACGCCGAGTCGTCGTACGCGGGGTCGGCGGCGCCGGTGGCGTCGTCGGCGGACCCGTCGGGGTCGACGAGCAGGAAACGCCAGCCGTCGCGCAGGGCGATGGTGTCACGGCCCGCCCCGCGCCCGGTGGCGTCCGCGGCCCACGCCGGCGAGGTGCCGCCCAGCACCGCCCCGGCCGCCGGCGTGGCGGCGGAGGCGATCAGAACCGATCTGCGCGTGACCGTCATGGCGGATCTCCCTCATCAAGCTCATCAAGGCTCAGAAGTACTCACAACTGATCGTGAACAAACAGATTCTGACGCCGCGCCACACGCCGCCGTCAAGGGTACGGAAAGCTCTTTCTGTCCCGGGCGGCCCGGCCCTTCCGGTGACCATCGCGGCCACGGTGCGGTCACGGGCCCACTGGTTCCGGTCCGCACGAGGTCCGGACACACTAGGCTGGGGCTCAGGTGACGCGCTGTTCACTGAGGGTGTGCGCAATGGAGTGGCGACGATGAGTCCGGTCAACCCGTTCGACGATGCCGCCACGGCCCGCGCAGTCGTCGACGACTCCGGCACGCTGCTGGAGTGGAACGAGGGCGCCCGCCGGCTGCTGGGCCACCCGGCCGCCGACGTCGTGGGGCGCCCCGCCGCCGGACTGCTGGCCGACGGCGGCGACGGTCCGCCTCCCGGCCCCGGTGACGACCACTGGAGCGGCAGCCTCGCACTGCGGCACCGCGACGGGCACACCGTGTCCGTGTGGGTGCTCGCCCACCGCAGACCGGCGCAGGACGGCGCGCAGGACGCGGAGGCCACGCAGGGGACGTGGCTCGCCGTCGCCGCGCTGGAGCACGGCCCGGACCCGGCGGACGACCCGCTGGTCAGAGCGGCCCTCACCCAGTCCCCCTGCGCCATGATGATCTTCGACGACCAGCTCCTGCTGCGCGGTGTCAACGACGCCATGGCGCGACTCGTCGGACTCCCGGCCGACCGGGTGCGCGGTCTGCGGGCCACCGACATCAGCGGCCGGCCGCAGAACGCGGAGCTGGAACGGCACATGCGCCGGGTACTGGCCTCCGGCCACCGGTACGACATGCAGACCCATCTCAGGGCCGTCGGCGAGAGCCGCGCACACGCGTGGAACGCCCGCATCGCACCGCTCACCGACGTCGGCGGCCAGGTGCGCGGCGTGTGCGTCAGCGCCCACGACCTCACGGAGCAGCACCTCGCCCGGGAGCGGCTGCAACTGGTCAACGAGGCCAGCGTGCGCATCGGCACCACCCTCGACGTCACCCGGACCGCACAGGAGCTGGCGGACGTGTGCGTGCCCGCGCTCGCCGACTTCGTGAGCGTCGACCTGCTGGACCCGCTCGAACACGACGGTGAGCCCGCGGCCGTGCTCGAACCGCCGGTCGGCCTGCGCAGGACGGCCCACCGGTCGGTCTCCCCGGGCGGCCCGGAGGCGGTGACCGAACCGGGACGGCTGGACCTGTACCCGGCCGGCTCGCCCCAGGCCGAGAGCCTGCTCTCGGGGCAGGCGATCGTGGCCGCGGACGCCTTCGGCGACCTCGAAAGGTGGCTGGAGTGGGACCCCGTCCGCCTTCGGCGGGTCAAGGAGTACGGCATCCACTCCACGATGTCCGTGCCGCTGCAGGCGCGCGGGACCACCCTCGGCGTCGCGGTGTTCACCCGCTTCCGGCGGCCCTACCCGTTCACCCACGACGACGTGCTGCTGGCCGAGGAGGTCAGCGCCCGCGCCGCCGTCTGCATCGACAACGCCGGCCGCTACTCCCGCGAGCGCGAGGCGACACTGACCCTGCAGCGCAGTCTGCTCCCCCGCTGGCTGCCGCCCACCGCCGCGGTGGAGGCGGCCTCCCGCTACCTTCCGGCGGCCCGCTCGGGGGTCGGCGGCGACTGGTTCGACGTCATCCCGCTGTCCGGGATGCGGGTCGCCATGGTCGTCGGGGACGTCGTCGGCCACGGCATCCAGGCCTCGGCCACCATGGGCCGGCTGCGCACCGCCGTCCGCACCCTCGCCGACATCGACCTGACGCCCGACGAGCTGCTCACCCACCTCGACGACCTCGTCGTCCGGCTGTCCGAGGAGTCCGGGGACGACGGCGCGGGCGAGGTCGGCGCCACCTGCCTGTACGCGGTGTACGACCCGGTGTCGCGGCGCTGCTCCCTGGCCCGGGCCGGGCATCCGCCGCCCGTCCTGGTCCCGCCGGACGGCCCGCCCCGGCAGGTCGAGCTGCCCTCGGGGCCCCCGCTGGGCGTGGGCGGGCTGCCGTTCGAATCGGCCGAGCTGGAACTGCGCGAG
The DNA here is from genome assembly GCF_055564775.1 of Streptomyces sp. NPDC028991. Classification (NCBI taxonomy): domain Bacteria; kingdom Bacillati; phylum Actinomycetota; class Actinomycetes; order Kitasatosporales; family Streptomycetaceae; genus Streptomyces; species Streptomyces sp. NPDC028991. The sequence goes on from NZ_JBVHVP010000024.1 coordinate 35,671, forward strand.
GGCAGCGTGCTCTCGTTCTACACCGACGGACTGGTCGAGAGCCGGGAGCGGGACGCCGCCGCCGGTCAGGCTCTGTTGCGCGAGGCCCTGGCGACCCCCGCCGACTCGCTGGACGCGACCTGCGACCGGGTGCTCCATGCCCTGCTCCCGTCGGGCAGCGCCGCCGACGACGTGGCCCTGCTGCTGGCCCGTACCCGGGGGCTGCCCGCCGGTCAGGTCGCGACCTGGGACATCCCGGCCGATCCGGCGCTGGTGGCCCCCGTCCGCAAACAGGTCGTCGAGCAGTTGTCCGCGTGGGCCCTGCTGGAGGCCTCCTTCACCGCCGAACTCGTCGTGAGCGAGCTGGTCACCAACGCCATCCGCTACGGCTCCCCGCCCATCCGGCTGCGGCTGATCCACGACACGGCCACGCTGATCTGCGAGGTCTCCGACACCAGCCACACGGCGCCGCACCTGCGCCGGGCCAAGACCTGGGACGAGGGCGGCCGCGGACTCCTGCTGGTGGCCCAGCTCACCCAGCGCTGGGGCAGCCGGCACACGACCGAGGGCAAGACGATCTGGGCGGAGCTGGGACTGCTCGACGCGGAGTGAGCCGACGGGGGCGCCAGGGAAGTGACCCGGGGGAAGCGATCCGGAGGAACGTACCTCGTACCGGAGTGCTCCTCGTTCCGGGGTGCTCCTCGTACCGGGGTGCTCCTCGTTCCGTAGTGCGCCCGTCGTTTCCCGGCCCGTGCGGCGGACACTCGTGACACAGGGCGTACGGTCCCGCCTCAGGCCGCGGACCGTGCGCGAGGAACCTGACGGGAGTGTGGAGAAGCGATGGCGAACACGTCCCAGCCCGTACACCGCACGGCCATGCTCGCGAGCGCGGTCGCGCTTCTCGGTCTGCTGAGCGCCTGCGGCAGCGAGAACGGTACGTCGAGCGCCCCACAACCGACCAAGGCCCCGCGCACGACCGTTGCGGACACCGGCACCGCCACCCGCCCGGACACCGCGCCGGAGGTCACCACCGCGCCCGGCGACACCGCCGGATCCGCCTCCGCCTCCGCCCGCACCGACGGCCGCTGCCACACCTCCGAACTGCGCGCCGCCGTCGGCCGCGTCGATCCGGGGGCCGGACAGCGGAACTTCCCGATCGTGCTGACCAACACCGCCGACCGCACCTGCACCCTGTACGGCTATCCGGGCGCCGCCTTCGTCGACGCGTCCGGCGGGCAACTGGGCGCGGACCCCGAGCGCGCGCCCTCCTCGCCGCAGACCGTGACACTGGCGGCCGGGGAGAGCGCGTGGGCCGGGCTGTCGTTCTCCAGCCCGCAGATCAGCGGTGCCCGCACCGCCACCCCGGCGGCGCTGCTCGTCGCCCCGCCGGACGAACACGACCCGCTCAAGGTGAAGTGGACCGCCGGTGAGGTGCCGGTGGGCGGCAACGAGTCGTCGGTGTCCGTCACCGCCCTGGAGCCGGGAACCGGCCCGTGACGCGTCACGGCGCGGCGCGGCGCGTCGGGGATCAGTGCCCGGCGATCGGATGGGGTGCGTAGGGCCGCTCCAGCTCCTCGATCTCCTTCTCGCCGAGCGTCAGTTCGACCGCCGCCACGGCGTCCTCCAGGTGTCCCGGCTTCGACGCGCCGATGATCGGCGCGGTCACCGTGTCCTGGTGCAGCAGCCAGGCGAGGGCCACCTGGGCGCGCGGCACGCCACGGCCGGCGGCGATGCGCGTGACGGCTTCGACCACGGCACGGTCACCGTCCTGGTAGAGCGTGCTGCCGAAGTCGTCGGTGGCGCTGCGCTCGGTGGCGGTGTCCCAGTCCCGGGTGAGCCGGCCGCGGGCGAGCGGACTCCAGGGCAGCACGCCGACGCCCTGGTCCGCGCAGAGGGGCAGCATCTCGCGCTCCTCCTCGCGGTAGACGAGGTTGTAGTGGTTCTGCATGGACACGAACTTCGTCCAGCCGTGGCGCTCCGCCGTGTACTGGGCCTTGGAGAACTGCCAGGCGTACATCGAACTGGCCCCGATGTAGCGGACCTTGCCCGCCTTCACCAGGTCGTGCAGCGCCTCCATCGTCTCCTCGACCGGCGTGTGCGGGTCGAAGCGGTGGATCTGGTAGAGGTCGACGTAGTCGGTGCCCAGGCGCCGCAGGCTGTGCTCGATCTCCGTCATGATCGCCTTGCGGGACAGTCCGGCGCCGTTCGGTCCGGGCCGCATCCGGCCGTTCACCTTGGTCGCGAGCACGATGTCGTCCCGGCGGGCGAAGTCGCGCAGCGCCCTGCCGACGATCTCCTCGCTGGTGCCGTCGGAGTAGACGTTGGCCGTGTCGAAGAAGGTGACACCGGCCTCCAGCGCCTGCCGGATCAGCGGACGCGAGGCCGCCTCGTCGAGGGTCCACTCGTGTGCGCCCCGGCCGGGGTCACCGTAGGTCATGCAGCCCAGGCAGATCCGCGACACGTCCAGGCCCGTCGAACCGAGCTTCACGTACTGCATCGTTGCTGCTCCTGTCTTCGGGATCATCGGTACCAGGAGCGAGCGTATGTGTTCGTGCGGGCTCGAAGACGGGCGGGTCAGCGCCGTTCGAGCAGGTCCAGCGCCCGCTCCCAGGCGAACTCCGGGCGACCGGCGTCCTCTCCGGTCTCCCCGGCGTACGGGTCGCCGAAGCGCACGCCCATCCCGCGCAGCCGGGTGAGGCTCTCCCGATACGCGGGATGGGACGCCAGCGCGTCGGCCACACACGGCAGGACGGCGACGGGGACACCGAGGCCGCAGGCCTCGCACAGGGTGGCCAGGGCGAGGGTGTCGGCCAGGCCGGCGGCCCACTTGTTGACCGTGTTGAAGGTGGCGGGCGCGACCACGACGGCGTCCGGTGCCGGGAAGGGCCGCGGCTCTCCGGGGCGTCGCCAGGCCGAGCGGATGGGGCGGCCGGTCTGCGCCTCGACGGCGGCGGTGTCGAAGAAGCCTCCCATCGCGACCGGAGTCGCGAAGACACCGACCTCCCAGTCGCGTTCCCGCGCGGCGGTGATCAGCTTGCTGACGTCGGCGGCCACACCCGCAGCGCAGACGACGACGTAGAGAAAGGGCTTCTCCGGTCCCTCCGCCCTCCCCGGGTTCTCCGGGTTCTCCGGGTTCTCCGGGTTCTCGGACTGCTCGGCGTTCCGGGCCTGTTCGCTCACTCCGGCACCCTACTGAACCGGCCGTGGACCGTGGATGCGGCGGTCCGTCTCCTCGATGGTCACGTCGTTGATGCTCGCCTCCCGCCGGGTCATCAGGCCGTGCTCGTCGAACTCCCAGAGTTCGTTGCCATAGGAGCGCCACCACTGGCCGTCGGCGTCACGGGACTCGTACTGGAAGCGGACGGCGATGCGGTTGCCGTCGAAGGCCCAGAGGTCCTTGCGCAGCGCGTACTCCTGCTCACGCGCCCACTTGGCGGTCAGGAACTCGACGATGGCGGCACGGCCGGTGAGGAAGGTGTCGCGATTGCGCCAGACCGAGTCCTCGGAGTAGGCGAGCGCGACCTTGTGCGGGTCGCGGGTGTTCCACGCGTCCTCGGCGGCCCGCACCTTCCGGGCGGCGGTTTCGCGGGTGAACGGCGGCAGGGGCGGGCGGGCGTCCGGCATGGCTGAACCTCCGTGCTGAGAAGTGGAGAACGGTCGCTCTCCGCACTGGACGCCACCATAGGAGAACGCTCGTTCTCGCGTCAAGGGGTGCGGGGTTGGCCGGCGCGTACGGCGAACCCGGGCCGCCCGCCTCGCCGGTGGGCGGGCACCTGCCTCCTGACCGGCCGGAGGTGCCATGGTGCCGGCGGGCGGCACGGGCGGAACGGGCGGCACGGGCGGCACGGGCGGCACGGAAGCGAACCGGCCCGGCCCGGGCGGCGCGTGACGCGGAGCGGGTACTGCCGGGTGCCGCCGGGGCGGATTCCCCGGCGGCGGACGCCGCCGGTCTCAGCCCACCGTCTGCGAGACGGTGATGGCGCCGACGGGACACGCCCGGGCCGCCTCTCGCACCAGGGCACTGCCACCACCGTCCTCCCGGCCGGGCCGGACGGTGCTGTAGCCGTCGTCGTCCTGCGTGAACACGTCCGGTGCGGTCAGGGCGCACTGGCCCGCGCCGATGCAGGTGTCCTTGTCGATACCGATGCGCATGCCGGGAGCCTCCTACCAGGCCACGGGGAGTTCCAGCATCCCCTGGATCGTGTCGCCGGGTTTGAAGGGGATCTCCTGAGCCGGTGCGGCCAGGCGCAACGAGGGCAGCCTCTCGAAGAGGGTGTGCAGGGCGATCTCCAGTTCGGCGCGGGCGAGGTTCTGGCCGAGGCACTGGTGGATGCCGAAGCCGAAGGCGACGTGGTGGCGGGCCGGACGGTGCCAGTCGAGGGCGTCCGGGTCGGGGTAGACGGTCTCGTCGCGGTTGATGACGGAGGTCGAGAAAACGACCCCGTCGCCGGCCCGGATGGTCCGCCCGTCCACCTCGATGTCCTCGGTGGCCACCCGCAGCAGCCCGTCCGCGATCGACAGGACGCGCATCAGCTCCTCGACCGCGCCGGGCAGCAGCGAGGGGTCCTCGCGCAGTTCGGCCAGCCGCCGGGGACTGCCCAGGAGGGTGTAGGTGCCCAGCGAGATCATGTTGGCGGTGGTCTCGTGGCCCGCGACGAGCAGGATGACCGCCAGCGCGATCAGTTGCCCGCGGTCGACCGCGCCCTCGCCCAGCTGCTGCCGGACCAGGTCGTCCAGCAGGCCCTCGCCGGGTGTCTCCTGCTTGCGGTCGATCAAATCGCCCAGATACGCCTCCAGTCGGTCACGGGCGTCCTGGGTGTCGGCGGGGCGGGGACCGCGCAGCAGCCGGCGGGACTGCTCCTCGAAGAAGTCGTGGTCGGCGTAGGGGACGCCCAGCAGCGCGCAGATCACCATCGACGGCACGGGCAGCGCGAAGGCCGTCACCAGATCGGCGGGCGGGCCCTGCGCGGTCATCGCGTCGAGGCGTTCGTCGACGATCCGCTGGATGCGGGGGCGCAGGGCGGCGGCGCGTTTGAGTGTGAACTCGGGGAGCACCATCCTGCGCTGGGTACGGTGCTCGGGGTCGTCGACCCCGAGCAGGGCGGTCCTGCGGTCGCGTACGGCGGCGAAGCGCGCCGAGGTCGCGGGGAAGCCGTCGCGGGTGCGGTCGGTGGACAGCCGCTGGTCGGCCAGCAGTCTGCGGGCGGCGGCGTGACCGGTCACCAGCCAGGCCGGACGGCCGTCGAAGAGGGTGATGCGGGCCAGTGGCCGGGCGGCGCGCAGCGGGTCGTAGGCGGCGGGAGGGTGGTAGGGACAGGTCCGGTCCTGCGGGAAGGCGACGGGTTCCGTCGGGTCTGTGCCTGGCGTTGTGTCCGTGTCCGTCATGGAAGACCTCGCAGACGAGAGTGCGTCGTGCCGATCTTCATTAGATGCCCTGGGCATCTATGTGGCGACGTCAAGTTCGGCCAGATCGGTGGTGGCAGCAGACTGGCCGGGGATCGCCGCCGCGACGGGCCGCCGGCCGCCCGCGTGCTGAACGCCCGGACACGGCGCGGCTGTCCTCGTACACGTGGTGCCGGACGACGAGACCGTCCCGCGCGGTCGGGTGCGGAGCGGACATGGCGCGATGGGGCCGTCCGGTGGCCGCGGCGGTCTGCCGGATCTCGCCGAGCTCCACGGTGACCTCGCCGTCCACCGGGACCCGCTCGATCCGGGTGTCCGCGCGGCCGGGAACGTGGTGCGCGGTCGGTCCCGGCAGTGGGCGGCACCGGTCCCGGAGCGCCGGCGCCGGGTCCGGGGAGTGGCGGCCCGGCCGTGCTCGTCGTCGGGCCGGCCCAGCCGCCGGTCGCCGGAGTCGGCGTACCGCTCGGCGCCCCGGTCCGGACCGCCCTTCCCGATCACGCGCGGCGCCTCCCGCACCACGGCGCGGGTGCTCGTGCCGATGGCAGCGGTCATGGCCCGGTATCGGTTCGGGCTGGTCGTCGGGCGGACGGTCACGCCCGGGCCGCAGGGCGTCCGACGGCGCGATGACGAGCGGGGCGATGGCGCGGTCGTCGCAGGGAGGCGGTTCGGATGGGGTAGGGATGGATCCTGCACCGGCCGGTGTTGAACCGCGGTGCGAGCCAGCCGTACGACGCGACGATGGGACGGATGCCATGCCTCTTGAGGGCGAGTACGAACCCAGCCCGACGCAGTGGGTGCGTGAACAGGTCGAGCTCTACGAGAGCTCGGGCGGCACGAAGGGCACGACCCTGATGGACACGGGGATGCCCGTGATCGTGCTGACCACACGGGGCGCGCAGAGCGGCAAGCTGCGCAAGACGCCGCTGATGCGCGTCGAGCACGAGGGCCGATACGCCGTGGTCGCCTCCCTGGGCGGGGCGCCCAAGCACCCGGTCTGGTACCACAACGTCAAGGCCGATCCCCATGTGGAACTCCAGGACGGCCCGGAGAAGCGGGACATGACGGCCCGTGAGGTCACCGGCGCGGAGAAGGCCGAGTGGTGGGAGCGCGCCGTCGCGGCGTATCCGCCGTACGCCGACTACCAGAGGAAGACGGACCGGGAGATCCCGGTCTTCGTCCTGGAAGCGGCCGACGGGCGCTGATCCGGGCCACCGGATTCGGCCGGACGGCCGGTCCGCCGGGCGGGCGAAAGTTTCCCGGATCCGCGTGCATGGACCGGCGCCCGCCGGGAACACGTCGTTCAGGCCCCGCCGCGTTCCCCCGTCGCGGCGGGGCTTTCGTCTGCCTCCCGCGCGGGCCGGTCGGTGACGTCGAGAAAGATCTGCCGCGCCTCGGGAACGGTGTGCGCGATCGACCTCTTGATGCGTACGGAGACCTCCTCCACCCGCTCGCTGTCCAGGCCCGGCACCAGGTCGATACGGGCGGCCACCAGAGTGGAGTCGAGGCCCGTCTTCATCGTGAACAGGGCCTCGACGCTGTCGATCTCCGGCTGCGCCCGCAGCAGCGACCGGATCCGGCCGCTGGCCTCCGTATCGGCGGCCTCGCCGATCAGCTGGTCGCGGGCCTCGCGGCCCAGCCGGTAGGCCACGACCCCGAGCAGCGCGCCGATCGCGAACGAGGCGCAGGCCTCCCACACCACCTGCCCGGTCACCATGTGCAGGATCATGCCGGCCATGGCGAGCGTCACGCCGAGGACCGCGGTGCCGTCCTCGGCGACGACCGTGCGCAGGGCCGGGTCGCGCAGCCCGGTGGCGACACCGCCCTGGCCCCGCACCTGGTACAGGGCGCGCAGCAGGGAGCCGCCCTCGGCGAGCAGGGCGATCCCGAGCACGATCAGTCCGGCCACATAGCCGTCGAGCTCCTCCTGAGCGCCCGTGCGCAGGGCCTCGACGCCCTGGAAGAAGGAGAAGCAGCCCCCCATGACGAAGATGCCGACGGCCGCCAGGAGCGACCAGAAGAATCGTTCCTTGCCGTATCCGAAGGGGTGCCGCCGGTCGGCGGGGCGGCGGCTGCGGCGCAGCGCGGCGAGGAGGAAGACCTCGTTCATGCTGTCGGCCACCGAGTGCGCCGCCTCCGACAGCAGCGCCGGCGACCCCGCGAGGAAGCCGCCCACCGCCTTGGCGACGGCGATGACCAGGTTGGCCGCCAGGGCCACCAGCACGGTGACGCGGGTCCTGCGGTCGGCCTTCCCGTCGGCCTCGCGATCGTCGTCTCGGTCGGTACCTCGGTCGGTGCCTCGGTCGGTCTCTCGGTCGGTGCCTCGGTCGGTCTCTCGGTCGGTCTTCCGGTCCGGCTTCTCTTCCTGGGTTGTCCCACTCACGAGGGGCCGAATGCCCCCGGCCGGCGCGGCTCACACCCCCTTGCGGGTGGCCCGCCAGTGCCGACGGCCGAAAACGGGGAACGCGTCCACCAGGGCACACGAACGACTGGGAGGCAGGCCCATGAGCGGTGACGGCGGGACGCCCGGCAACAGCGGCTACGGCAGGAAGGCGTTCAAGCGGTCCAGGAGCCACTTCGCGGACCGGATCACCGCGGACGGCCGGGACGGCTGGCCCGTGGCGCCCGGCCGGTACCGGCTGGTGGTCAGCCGCGCCTGTCCGTGGGCCAGCCGCGCACTGGTCTCACGGCGACTGCTCGGTCTGGAGGACGCCCTGTCCCTGGCGGTCGCCGATCCCATCCAGGACGACCGCAGCTGGCGTTTCACGCTGGACCCGGACGGCCGCGACCCGGTCCTCGGTATCCGCCATCTCAGTGAGGCGTACGACCGGCGCGAGACCGGCTACCCGGGCGGGGTGAGCGTGCCCGCGGTCGTGGACGTACCCAGCGGGAAGCTGGTCACCAACGACTACCAGCAGATCACCCTGGACCTCGCGACCGAGTGGACGTCCCTGCACCGGCCGGGCGCGCCCGACCTGTATCCGGTCGCCCTGCGCGACGAGATCGACGAGGTGATGGCAGGCGTCTACGAGGACGTCAACAACGGTGTGTACCGGGCGGGCTTCGCGACCGGCCAGGAGGAGTACGAGGCCGCGTGCGCGGGTGTGTTCCGGCGTCTGGAGCAGCTGACGCCCCGGCTGGAGCGGCAGCGGTACCTGGTCGGCGACACGATCACCGAGGCGGACATCCGGCTGTTCACGACGCTGGTCCGCTTCGACGCCGTCTACCACGGCCACTTCAAGTGCAACCGCTGGAAGCTGACGGAGAACCCGGTGCTGTGGGGGTACGTCCGCGACCTGTTCCAGACGCCCGGCTTCGGCGACACCGTGGACTTCGACCACATCAAACGCCACTACTACCAGGTGCACACCGGCATCAACCCGACCGCCATCGTGCCCATGGGCCCGGACCTGTCCGGATGGCTCACGCCCCATCACCGGCAGGAACTGGGCGGCCGGCCGTTCGGCGACGGCACTCCGCCGGGGCCGGTCCCCGACCACGAGACGGTTCCCGTGCGGGGCAGGCCCTGACCCGGCCCCGCCGCCCGTCCACTCACCGAACACAAGGAGATTCACGTGGCCAAGAAGAAGAAGCAGAAGCTCCCCCTCGCCTACAAGCCCGTCGGCTTCGCGCTGGGCTGGGTGGGCGGCACGCTGGCGGGACTGGCGTTCCAGAAGACGTGGAAGGTGATCCGGCACGAGGACGACGCGCCCGACGCGCTGGACCCGGACCGCGGCTGGGGGGAGATCCTGCTCGCCGCCGCGATCCAGGGCGCCATCTTCGCGGCCGTGCGCAGCGCCGTGGACCGCACGGGCGCCAAGGCCATCGAGCGCTCGACCGGTGTGTGGCCGGCCGGCGAGAAGGGCGGCCGCGACTGACCGGACCGGGGGCCACGCCCCTCCCCCGCCCCGGACGGCACCCAGCGACAGGCGCTAACCCTGCTTGGGTGCCGTCTGCGCGGTGCGGCGCAGGGTGAAGGAGTGGCCCGCCGGGTCGGAGAAGCCGCGCTCCTCGTGCACCCCGAGTGCGTCCTTCGCCTCCACCGGGCGCCCACCGAGTTCGACGACACCGCGTTCGGCCGTGTCCAGATCGTCCACCCAGAAGTCCAGGTGGGCCTGGAGGGAGTTCTCGGGGCGGGGCCAGCTCGGCGGGGTGGCGTTGACGTCCCGTCGGAACGCCATACGGAAGCCGTCTGCCGACTTGATCTCGATCCGGTTGGCGGTCGCCTCGTTCTCCTCCGCCCCCAGCAGTTCCTTGTAGAACTCGGCGAGCTTCTCGGGCTCGGCGCAGTCGAGCACCACGACGCCCGCGTTGACCAGTGCCATGTCTCCTCCGAAGGATTCCGGGCGCGGGGCGATCGTGCCCCGCGCCCTGTACCTTGCGGATATCCCGGCCCGGACGATTCACTCGGCCGGCAGCCACCGGCCGTCGCGCATCAGCTCGCGCCCTTTGAGCTCGTTGGCCTCGCGCCACGCCTGGATCCGCTGCGGACGGACGCGGAAGAACAGGTAGGGCGTGGCGAGGGAGCGCGGGTCGAAGCCGGTCTTGACGGCGAACGACTCGGCGTCCTGCTCGGGCAGTTCGACGGGTTTCACCGTCTCCACGGTGCCCTCGACCATCACCACGTCGCGGGTCGGTCCGATGCCGACGCGCGCCCGGCCGCTCGCTGCCAGGTTCCGGCCGGTGGGGCTGGTCTCGGGGGTGGAGAACAGCAGGTAGGAGCCGTTCCAGAGGAAGGACAGCGGTACCAGGTACGGCACGCCGGTCGTTCCGTCGGCCGTGGCCACCCAGGCGTCCTCGTCGTGCTCCAGGCGGTGCAGGGTGTCGTGTTTGCGCTGTCCGGCGCTGCGGGCTGGTGACGGGGTCATCGGCGGACGGCCTCCTGATGGTGATACGTCGTCATGGTCGTTCGGTGGTCCCGATGGTGCCAGAGTGATCGCCCGACGCGGCGGGCCGCGCCTGGGTCCGTGCCGCCGAAGCGTCGGGCCACGGCTCCCACGCCGCCGGACAGGAGCCGCGCGGGATGCCGGCGACTAGGTGGCGGGCGGTCGCCGAGCTGCTCGGATGCGTGCCGACGGGCGGCGGCCCGGCGTGGACGGCACCGACGTCCGCAGTGGGCGAGGAAGTGTACGCGGCACATGAGGCACGAGCAGTTACCAAGATCACGAACCGGTCGCCGTGTAGATCATTTACGGTCGGGGCAGCCTCGTATCGCTTCTCGGTTCAACTTTCGGATCGGGAAGCTCAGTTCGATGGTGCGGGTGGCCCGGTGGCCGCCCGCCGAGCAGGGCCGGGGGGACTCTGCGTGCCGTCTCCCGAAAGGATGCACATGCCTCAGGACGTCCGGTTCGACCTCCCCTTCGACACTCCCGTCAGCCCGCACCTCACCCAGGCCCGGGACCGTCATCTGCGCTGGGTGCGCGAGCAGGGGCTGGTGCGCAGCCGGGCCGGATTCGAGGAGTACGAGTCGTGGGACCTCGCTCAGGCCGCGGCCCGCACGTATCCCCACGCGTCGGCGGACGACATGGTCGTCCTGATGAACTGGTTCTCGCTCGCCTTCCTCTTCGACGACCAGTTCGACGCCGGCCGGCCGGACCGCGCGGAGCGCATAGCGGAGGTGGCGCGGGAGCTCATCGCCACACCGCTGCGTCCGGCGGGCACCCCGCCTCGGGTGGCATGCCCCATCACCCTGGCCTGGTCGGAAGTCTGGGGCCATCTCTCGGATGGCATGTCCCTGACGTGGAAGTCGCGGTTCGCCGCCTCCTGGGGCCGCTTCCTGGTGGCACACTGCGAGGAGGTCGACCTGGCGGCCCACGGCCGGGCCGGGACGCTCGGACTCGACGACTACACCGTCTTCCGCCGCCGTACGGTCGGCATCCACCACAGCATCGACGCGGGCGAACGCAGCCGCGGCTTCGAGGTGCCGGCCGCGGCGATGGCGCACCCGCTGATGGAGCGGATGCGGGACCTGGCCGCGGACACCATCGGGTTCATGAACGACATCCACTCCTTCGAACGCGAGCGGCGCCGCGGGGACGGCCACAACCTCATCGCCGTCCTGCACCGGGAACGCGGCTGCTCCTGGCAGGAGGCCGCCGGCGAGGCGTACCGCATGACGACCGCCTGCCTCGACGAGTACGTCGCCCTCGAGGACCGCGTGCCGCTGATGTGCGACGAGTTGGCTCTGGACGCGGACGAGCGGGCCCGGGTGACGATGGGCGTGGAGGCCATCCAGCACTGGATCAACGGCAACTACGAGTGGGCGCTGACCACCGGCCGGTACGCGGCGGCCAAGGACGGTCCGGTGGCCACGGCGGAACTGGCCGGACGGGGATCGGTGGACGACCTGCTGGCCGTGTGAGACGAGCGTGGGGGGGGGGGGGAGGGGGGGGGGGGGGGGGGGGGGGGGGGGAGGGGCGGGGGGGGGGGGGGGGGGCGCGGAGGGCGAGCGCGGTGACG